>CAJWHM010000017.1 GCA_913041125.1 uncultured Bacteroidota bacterium
CTAGAATAACATTTTTAACAATACTCTCTGGTTCAATACCTAGCCCCGTTTCATTTTCATAAAACTGAATATGAAACAGTTTAAAAATTAAAATGAAAGAAAATATCAAAATTAATGTCACTAACAAGTAAAATCTTTGCATCAATTTTTTTGAAAAATTTTGTTCTTCACTCATTTTAACAAAACAATTTTTATTGGAGGTGAAGATGCAGGGCCTACATCTTTTTCTTTTAGCTTACCAGTGACTGAAGACTCTTTTTTTAATCTTAAAAGTTCTTTTTTTCCCTCAATGAAATCACTTTTTAGTGCTTTAATTTCACCGTTTAGGGATGCTATTTTGAAGATTTTTTTATCTGCACTATGTCCTGATGAAATCATTATTACAGCCAAAAAAGAAAGAAAAAGAATCATTCTCCAATTCTTGACAGCATTTTCTCTAACAAGAAAATCAATATTTAAGAATGATCTCAGATTATTCATATTTTCTCTGCTATTCTCATTTTAGCACTACGTGCTCTTTTATTTATTATAATTTCTTTTTCTGAAGGAACTACTACTTTACCAATCTTTCTAAGAACTCGTAAAGAATTTCCATATAGGTCTTTCTCATCCTTCCCTTCAAAATTTCCAAATTGAATATATCTCTTAACACAACGATCCTCTAAAGAATGGTATGATATGCAAACTATCCTTCCCCCAGTCTTTAAACTTTTTGTTGCTTGCTCTAGAAAAGACTTTAAAACTTCTATTTCATTATTTACTTCGATACGAATCGCTTGAAAAATTTGAGCTAGAAATTTTTTTTGATACCTAAATGGCGTTAGAGGTTTTAATAATTCTACTAAATCGCTGGTTGTATTTATAACTCTCTTTTCTCTTGAACTTAGAATTTGTTTTGATATTTTTTTTGAGTTTCTTACTTCACCGTAATTAAAAAAAAGATTGTTTAGATCGATCTCTTCATAATTATTTATCACATAGTGTGCATCAAGTTTTTGGTTTTGATTCATTCTCATATCTAACCTCCCTTTTTTACGAATAGAAAACCCTCTAGATGCGGTATCAAAATGATGAGATGAAACACCAAAATCAGCTAGAACTCCATCAACTGATTCAACCCCATAATATTTTAAATACTGTGAAAGATGGTTGAAATTTGCAGAAATAAATTTAAATCTGGAATCATTAATCTTATTTTCATAGGTGTCTTCATCTTGATCAAAGCTCAATAAGCGCCCTTCTTTATTTAACATTTCCAAAATAGATTTAGAATGACCTCCTCCACCAAATGTCGCATCAACATAAACTCCATTTGGACTAATTTTTAGTCCTTGAATTGCTTCATTTAATAAAACCGGATTATGAAATTTTGTCATCATATTTGTCTCCCATTACCTCTTCAGCTAATTCTCCAAAATCAAGAGTAGCTTCATTTATAGATTTTTCATAAAGTGATTTATCCCAAATTTCAAGAATATTAATTGCTGACGAGATGACTATATGTTTATTTATCTTTGCGTGATTTATTAAATCTTTTGGAATCAAAAGTCTTCCAGAGGCATCCATCTCAATTGTTTTTACTCCTGCATTAAATCTTCTAATAAAATCATTATTCTTTTTATTAAAACGGTTTAAAGCATTCACTTTTTGCATCAAATGTTTCCATTCCTTAATAGGATAAAGCTCTAAACACGGATTAAAAACAGCACGTTTTAAAACAAAACTATCATCTCCAACTTTAGATAGCTGTTTTTTTATTGCAACTGGCATCATAATTCTGCCTTTGGTGTCTACCCTACATTCATATGTTCCAATCAAATGTTGCATTTATACATTGTTATACATATCAAATATAATGATATTTACCACAATTTACCACAATTTACCACATTGTTAATAAGTTTTGACACATTAATTGTTTTCTCCTTTAGTTAGTTAAAAAAAATAAAAACGTAAGCTAAAATGTAAATGTCTATATTTGGAACTAATAAGTTGGTTAAGGGTGTTTAATAAAATTATCCAAAAAGAAGAGTTTCGTTACCTAGAATCTGGTACAGGGCAGCCCCTAATAATACTCCATGGATTAATGGGTGGGCTAAGTAATTTTAAAGGAGTCTTAGATTATTTTCCTAAAAAAGACTATCGAGTAATTATTCCTGAACTTCCTGTCTATTCGCTTCCTGTATTAAATACCTCAGTCAAATCTCTATCTGATTTCTTACATAAATTCATAAAATTTAAAGGATTAAATGATTTTGTTCTCCTTGGTAATTCTCTAGGAGGGCATATTGGTTTACTTTATACAAATAAACATCCAAAACCTGTAAAGGGACTTGTACTAACTGGAAGTTCAGGATTATATGAAAATAATTTAGGAGACGGATATCCAAAAAGAGGAGACTATGAATATATAAAGAAAAAAAGTGAAGCAGTCTTTTATGACCCTAAAATAGCAACTAAACAAATAGTTGATGAGGTTTTTGAGTCTGTAAATGACAGAAATAAGTTAGTGCGGACACTAGCCTTAGCAAAAAGTGCAATAAGACACAATATGTCCAAAGAATTACCAAAAATGAAAACCCCTACAGCTATTATTTGGGGCAAACAAGATACAGTAACCCCTCCTAATGTAGCTGAAGAATTTTATGAATTACTTCCTAATTCAGACTTATACTGGATAGACAAATGTGGTCACGCACCCATGATGGAACACCCCAATAAATTTAACACTATCCTTCAAAAATGGCTAAACTCTAAAAATTTCTAAAAAATCATGTATGTCAAATCTGCAAGATTTGTTATTAGTAATACCGATATAGAAAAATGTCCAAATAATAATCTACCTGAGTATGCTTTTATTGGTAGATCAAATGTGGGAAAGTCTTCATTAATTAATTCTATTTGTAATAAAAAAGCACTTGCCAAAACCTCATCCAAACCCGGGAAAACTCAATTAATAAACCATTATCTAATCAATAACAAATGGTTTTTGGTTGACCTACCTGGATATGGTTATGCTAATGCCTCAAAAACAAAAAAGGAAATATTTCAATCATTTATAACAACCTATTTTATTAAGCGTAAACAATTAATTAATGCTTTTTTACTTATTGATATTCGTCACGAGCCACAGAAAATTGATGTAAATTTTATGAGATGGTTAGGAAACAACCAAATTCCTTTTTCGATAATTTTCACAAAATCTGACAAATTAAAAACTCATACTCTTAATGAAAAATTAAATAATTATAAACAAATTATGATTCACGAAGTTTGGGAATCACTCCCTCCAATTTTTGTTACTTCTTCTTTAAAAAACAAAGGTGGTGACGATATATTAAATTATATCGATAATTTAAATTCTGAGTTAAGTTAAGACTTAAATATTATTATGTTTAAGATTTAATTTTTCTGCAAAATAATCGCAGAAATCCTTCATTGTTTCAGTCATTTTTTCATCTTGAGTGGCTCTGTAGAAAGTGTCGCTAAGTGAAACTAAAGTTTGATAAAAAAATAATTGCATTTGATCAAGGGGCATTTCTTTTACCCATAAATCTATTTTCAATGTCTCTTTTTTATTAGAATCCCACAATGAAAGTAAAACCGCTTTAGTATCCATTTCTGATACTCCTCCATCAGGAGCATTCCATTTCATCTCCAGAGGAATATTATTTTCATCTAAATTTACATCAATTGAAATATTAGTTTTTTTGTGTATTGACATTATCTTTTTGGTTTATATTTTGATAAATTAAAAAGTTCTTGAGAAGAAGTTTTTATTAATTTTTTTAAAGAGATTTCTGGATTATTTTTGTGATAAGATTTAACAATCTGCCAGCCAATCCAGCGACCGACTTTTCCTGGCGACTCATTGTCCAATTGTAAATAAAATTTGGTAAATGGTGCTGGTTCTAAAAAACGATCTATCAATTCTGGATCTGTTTTGTAAAGTGTTTGATTTTCAATGAAATATTGCCAAATATTTGTTTCATTTTCCCTAACCCATTCAATTTCATTTTGCGTGTATGCTATTTTTATTTCATCCTTTTCATTTGGTAAAATTAGATCTTGCAAATACAATTTTTTACCCTCATATATCATATTTGAAAGAAAAGTTCTGTTTTCATTAGGAGGAATAATATAAGATGCAAATTTTTCTGCAATTTGTGAAAGAAGGTACTTACTATCCAACTCTTTTCTAATATAATACGGTATACCTTCATATAATGGGTGATCTGACCCTAAAAAAGTATCTAATGAAATCAATAATAAACTATCCAAATAAACTGTTTTAATTTGATAGTCTACATTGTTAGTCAAAGTTATAATTCTTGGAATTTTAGTTTTAGGAAAATAATGTCTGATATATTTAAATAAACTTGATGTTTTTTTTTCCAAAAAACTTAAATCTGAAAAAGTATTAATAACAGCATCTTGAAGCAATAATTGTAGTGTGTCCTTTTGTCTATTAATCCAAACACTATCCGAAAATTGTTTGGGGAACAAGAAAGGGTATTCATTTTTCAGATTGGGAATTACATCTGGTGAATTATTGTAAAATTTTAGATCAAATCGTTCAAAACTGACAGAGAGAGGGTTTTTTTCAATTTCATTTTTATTGTTGATTTCATTTTTACATGATAGTAAAAAAACAGATACAGTAAAAAAACAAATACATTTATAAGAAAAAGAAAAAAAAGTAGTTCCTTCGGTCTCAAGAATTCTTTTAGTAATCACAAAAACAGTAATTTTAAACAAATTTACTTCCAATAAATGATTAAATAATGAAATCTGTTGAAAAAGTAGAAAGTCATATTGTAAAATGGCTTAAAGACTATGCAAATAAACATAATATGGGAGGCTTCGTAGTAGGTGTTTCTGGTGGTATAGATTCGGCGGTCACCTCCACATTATGCGCTAAAACAGGATTTAATCTAATTTGTTTAGAAATGCCTATTCAACAAGAAAGTAAACAAGATAGTCGTGCATCAAATCATATAGAATGGTTAAAAAATCAATTTTATAATGTAACATCGCATCGTTTGACTCTGGATAAAGTCTTTTATTCTTTTAAAGAAATACTTCCAATGACTAACAATTTAAGTTCACAATCACTAAGTTTAGCCAATACACGTGCTAGACTTAGAATGACTAGTCTTTACTACTTTGCGGCACTAAATCAATATCTAGTTGCTGGAACTGGAAATAAAGTTGAAGATTTTGGAGTAGGTTTTTTTACAAAATATGGAGATGGTGGAGTTGACTTAAGTCCTATTGCTGATTTAAACAAATCACAAGTATTTGAGTTAGGAAAAAATTTAAAAATTTTAGATTCAATTCAAAACGCTGAACCTACTGATGGTTTATGGAATGATAATCGAACTGATGAAGAACAAATTGGGGCTTCATATCCTGAATTAGAGTGGGCAATGGATGTTTTTGATAAACAAATTGATGAAACCACTATGACAGAAAGACAAAAAAAGGTTTTGTCTATATATTCAAATTTTCATAGACAAAATAAACACAAAATGGTTCAAATACCAGTTTGTGAAATTCCTAAAAGTTATATATGATTAATTTTCTTTGATTATTCTGTTTCTAAAATGATAAAGGGAAAGCTTAAAATTGATTTAAAGAACTCTATTTAATTTTTTTGAGAGTACTTTTTTTAAATTTTGATATTGAATAATTTCTTCAAGAAAAACAACACTATTATAGTCCTTTTGTTTTTTTTGAGCTACCTCTAAAATTTTTTGAATTTTTTGATCGACGAGATACTTCCTGAATGTTAAAATAGTTTCACTTACTAATTGTCCTACAACACTCTTCCTGTCTTTAACAAAAATATTCTTCTTATTCCAGTCATGTAATTGATGTTTTTCAAAATCAAGTAAAATATCAGTAAGTAATTTTCCGATTTTTGGATTTTGTTCTTGTATAACAATTTTATCAGCTTCTATTTTTCCTTCTCTTTGAAAAAGATCTATCAATTGATTGTAGAGTAATTGAAATTCTGGTTGAATCATTTCTATCTCATCTTGTTGAAGATCTAAAAATATTTTTTCAAATACTCTGGTTTGAACAGTTTTAGATTGTTCTTTCAAGTTCCCTTTTGCATCAGAAAAAATCAAAGTTTCATCAAAAAAAGCTTCATCATTTCCATAAAGAATTAGAATACTTATAATTTGTTTTTCAATATTTAAAAGTGGGTTATCAGGATTTTGTTTTGTTATTTTTTTTTGAGAGATATACTCTTTATTTAATTTTAGTTTTCTTTTGGAAATTACTTTATTTTTTTCTTGAGCAAAAGAATTAAAAACAACCTCCTCTGAAATTTGCATTTGATTTGCACATTGTCTTAAATAAATTTCTTGCTTTATTGGGTCAGGTATTTTTTCAATACTTTGAACAATATCTCTAACAGTTGCAGCCTTTTTTATAGGATCATTAGATCCCTCTTTAATTAAAAGATCTGTTTTAAATTCAATAAAATCCTTTGACTTTTCAACTATATAATTTTTTATGTCATAAAAATTGTTATTTAAAGCAAAACTATCAGGATCATCTCCTTCAGGGAAAGAGCAAATTTTCACATTCAAACCCTCGGAAAGAATAATATCAATACCTCTTAAAGCTGCTCTTAGACCAGCAGCATCACCATCAAATAAGACAATAATATTTGAGGTTAATCTTCTTATCAACTGAATTTGTTCAATTGTTAAAGCTGTGCCAGATGAAGAAACAATATTTTTTATACCCTTTTGATACATTTGAATTACATCAGTGTAACCCTCTACTAAATAACAAACATCTTCTTTTGCTATTTCTTTTTTAGCTTCATAAATTCCATATAAAATCTTACTTTTATTATAAATCTTACTTTCCGGTGAATTTAAGTACTTAGCTGTTTTAGTATCAGAAGAGAGTATTCTACCACCAAAGCCCTGTATACGTCCAGCCATGCTTCTTATTGGAAAAACTACTCTTCCTCTAAATCGATCTATAGACCCTCTGTCATTGTATATAACTAATCCTGTTTCATCTAAAAACTGATCTGAATAACCTTCTTTTTTAGCTGTTTTGAAAAGGTCGTCTTTTTTTTCTAAAGCATACCCTAGTCCAAATAATCTTATTGTTTCTTCACTAAAACCTCTTTCTTTAAAATAACTTAAGCCTAAAGATTTACCTTCTATGGTTTCCCATATATTTTTTGAAAAATGTTTTTGAGCAAAATTATTTTGTAAATAAAGACTTTCAATATGATCTCTATTTTCCCTGTCTTTATCATTAATCTCAGATTCTTCTATTTCAATGTTATACTTATTTGCTAGAAATTTGATTGCTTCAGGATAAGTGAAATGTTCATGTTCCATTAAAAAAGCAACAACATTTCCCCCTTTTCCACTACTAAAATCCTTCCAAATTTGTTTAACTGGAGATACCATAAAACTTGGTGTTCTTTCTTGAGAAAAAGGACTAAGTCCTTTAAAATTTGAGCCTGATTTTTTCAAAGACAAAAATTCTCCAATAACCTCTTCAACACGGGCTATTTCAAATACTTTATCTATAGTATTCTTTGAAATCAATATATCTAATTGTTATAAGTAAATGAAATTTAAATTAAGAAAAAAGAATTAAATTTTTCTTTCAATTACAAAATTTAGCATTAATTCAAGTGCATCGCGATATCTGTTTTTTGGAAATTCTAATAAAATATTCATAGCATTATCACGGTATGCTTTCATCTTTTTTATTGCAAATTTTAGTCCTCCTTTATCTTTTATAAATTCTATTAGCTCTTTAACTTTTTTTTTGTCTTTATTGTGATTTTTAACAATATCTAGCATATACTTCTTTTCTGTTTGTGAAACAATATTTAAAACATGAATTAAAGGGAGTGTCATTTTTTTTTCTTTGATGTCTATGCCCAAAGGCTTTCCTATTTTTTTTTCTCCATAGTCAAATAAATCATCTTTAATCTGAAATGCCATCCCCAATAACTCACCAAAATTTTGCATTTTTTTTACTTCGTCCTCACTACAATTTACTGTTTTGGCACCCATAGCACAACAAGATGAAAGTAAAATAGCTGTTTTTTGACGGATTATTTCATAATAAATATTTTCATTAATATCTAAATCCCTAGCTTTTTCCAATTGTAATAATTCACCTTGACTCATCTCCCTTACAGCAATTGAAATTATTTTTAATAAATCGAAATCCTCATTTTCTATTGATAGTAATAAACCCTTAGATAAGAGATAATCACCAACTAAAACTGCAATTTTATTTTTCCACAATGCATTTATTGAAAAAAAGCCTCTTCTTATATTGCTATCGTCAACCACATCATCATGAACTAATGTGGCTGTATGAATTAATTCAATAATTGCTGCACCTCTGTAAGTACGTTCATTCACTTTTCCATTACCCAACATCTTTGCTACAAGAAAAACAAACATAGGTCTCATTTGCTTACCTTTTCGATTAACTATAAAGTGGGTTATTCTATTAAGGAGAGCTACTTTTGATGACATTGATTTGAAAAATTTCTCTTCAAATAACTCCATCTCTTCATAGATAGGCTCCTTTATGTTTTCTACTATTTTCATTGAGAAAAGTAAATATACCAATTCTACACTATCCGATAAATTATTAATGTTTTTTCTAAGCTAAATCAAGTTTGTTTGCCAATTGACCACACGCAGCATCAATATCTTGTCCTCTTGAACGCCTATAAGTAACCTTAATTTTTGCTTTATTTAGTGCATCAACATATAAATTAACTGATTCCTCAGAAGCTTCCTTCATTGAAGAATTTTCAATAGGATTATATTGTATCAAGTTTACTTTTGAAGGAATCATTTTACAAAAGTTAACCAACGCATTAATATCAACTTTTTTATCATTTACTCCTTCCCAAATTATATATTCAAAAGTTACTTTTTTTCGAGTTTTAAGACACCAGTATTTCAATGAATCTGATAATTCTTCCAAGGGAAATTTCTTAGCAAAAGGCATAATTTTTTCTCTAAGACTTTGTCTTGCACTATGTAAAGAAACAGCTAAACGAAACTTTACATTTTCATTAGCCATTTTTTTTATCATTTTTGGTATACCAGATGTTGAAAGTGTTATCCTTCTTGAGGACATGCCTAATCCTTCTGGTTCATTGATTTTTTTTATAGCAATTAACACATTATTATAATTCAATAATGGTTCTCCCATGCCCATGAAGACTATATTAGATAAGGGTCTATTAAAATAATATTTACTTTGTTTACTCATCAAAATTACTTGATCATATATTTCATCAGTATTTAAATTTCGTATTCTCTTCAAAGAAGATGTAGCACAAAAAATACAATCTAAACTACAACCAACTTGTGATGAAATACATGCTGTTATTCTTTTTGGTGTAGGGATTAATACTGATTCCACTACTAGATTATCGTATAATTTTACTGCATTTTTAATTGTCCCATCTAAACTTTTTTTATGTAAATCTATGTTGACATGTCTTATCTCAAAATTATCTTTCAGAAGCATTTTGTGTTTAAAAGATAAATTTGTCATTAAATCAAAATCATGGGAGCCTTTTTTCCAGATCCATTCATAAACTTGAGAACCTTTATATTTTGGTAAGTTTTTTGAAACAAAGAATTCCTGTAATTCTTTTTTACTTAATCTGCGGATATCTTTTTTTAAGTTTTCCAAAAATAAAAAATGTAACTATAATTTAAATCATAAAATAAGCATTGCATCTCCGTAAGAATAAAAATTATATTTCTCTTTTATAGCTACGCTGTAGGCATGTTTAATAAAATCAGGATCAGCAAATGCTGAAACCATCATTAGTAATGTAGATTTTGGTGTATGGAAATTAGTTATCATGGAATTCGCTATTGAAAAATCATAAGGAGGAAAAATAAACTTATGAGTCCAACCTTGAAACTCGTTTAAAAATCCAGATGAAGAAACAGAACTTTCAAGTCCTCTCATAACAGTTGTTCCAACTGCACATATTTTTTTTCGTTCATCTTTAGCCTTATTTACTTTATTAGCAGCTAAAGAATCAATAATTAATTCCTCGGAATCCATTTTATGTTTAGATAAATCTTCCACTTCAACTGCGCTAAATGTACCTAATCCAACATGTAGTGTAAGTTCTGCTAAATTAATACCCTTTATTTCTAATCTTTTTAATAAATGTTTTGAAAAATGTAATCCTGCTGTTGGAGCAGCAACAGCTCCCTCGTGTTTAGCATATATAGTTTGATATCGTTCTTGATCATCTTCTTCCAAGGGTCTCTTTATATATTTTGGCAAGGGAGTTTGACCCAATTCCTTCAATTTTATTCTAAAATCTGAATAACTTCCATCAAAAAGGAATCTAAGTGTTCTTCCTCTTGATGTAGTATTATCAATAACTTCAGCTACTAAACTATCGTCCTCACCAAAATAGAGTTTATTTCCAATTCTAATTTTTCTGGCTGGATCAACTAAAACATCCCATAATCTTTGTTCTTCATTAAGTTCACGAAGTAGGAAAACTTCAATACGTGCTCCAGTTTTTTCTTTATTACCAAATAGACGAGCAGGAAAAACCTTAGTATTGTTTAAAACCATCACATCACCCTCTTCAAAAAAATTTAATACCTCTTTAAAAGTATGGTGCGCTATAGACTCGTTCTTACGATCTAACACCATTAATCTAGATTCGTCTCGGTCTGCTGCAGGTCTTTGTGCAAGTAGTGATTGGGGTAATTCAAATTGAAAATCTGATAGCTTCATCTTTAAGTTTTAAGCTGCAAATATACCATCTTCAAATAGCGATTGTCAAGTAAATATGAAATTATCTCATTTGAATTATAAAATTTAATTTAACTAAATCTTTCCAAAAATTTGGATATGACTTAGAAACAACTTTATAATCTTTAATTTGTAGTGGTACTTTTAATGATAGCGGTGCAAAAGACATTGCCATACGATGATCATTGTATGTTGAAATTGAACAATTTTGCTTAAAATTATTACCAGGACTAAGAATTAAACTGCTTTCAGTTATTTTAATAGTTGCTCCTAATTTTTTAAGCTCTCTTTCTAAAGCAACTAATCTATCAGTTTCTTTAATTTTTAGTGTATGTAAACCTTCTAAATTACACCCAATACCTAAACCATAACAAGTTACAGCAATAGTTTGGGCTATATCTGGAGCTTTAGTGAGATTTAAATCAACACAATTAGGAAATTTTATTTCTTCTTTTTTTAATAATAAACAGTTGTCCTTAAATATTGACTTAACACCAAGCTTTTCGTAAATATTTTTTAAAACCGAGTCTCCTTGGAGGCTTTTTGATTTATAACTGCTAAGTTTTATTTCTGCATTTTTAGATAGCGCAACTATACTATAAAAATAAGAAGCCGAACTCCAATCTGATTCTACTGTTTGCTTAGCTTTTTTAAATTGAATATTAGGATTTATTTTTATTTTTTTTCCATCAAAATAGGTTTTTACACCAAAATTTTTGAGTAAAAATAAAGTCATTTCTATATAAGGTAATGAAGTTGGTTTACCCAAAAGACTCAATTCTATGCCATTTTCTAATACCGGAGCAATTAATAACAATGCAGAAACATACTGACTACTAATTCCAGCAGGGAGCTTAATTGAACCCCCTTTAAATTTTTTTCCTTTTATTCTTAATGGTGGATAACCATTTTTGTTTTCATAGTATATGTCAGCTCCCAAAGAAATTAAAGAATCTACTAGAATTTTAATTGGTCTCTGCTGCATCCTTTTGGAACCCGTCAATATTACCTCTCTTCCCTCTAGTTGAGAAAAATAAGCTGTTAAAAAACGCATAGCAGTTCCTGCATGGTGGATATCAATTATTTTTTCTTTTGATTTTAGTGCTTTTTCTAATATCTTACTATCATCAGAGTTTGATATGTTTTTGATTTCAAACTCAGAAAAAAGCGCCTTCAATATTAGCAATCTGTTTGTCTCACTTTTGGATCCACTAATTTTTAATTCTCCTATACATTTTTTAGAGTTGTGAGAGATTTTTAGATCCATTTATAGAATTAAGATTTTAATTTTTTATTGTTATGATGACGATTTTTGTCTCGTTTGGTTTTTTCTTTTAATTTTTTTTTAAAAGCTTCGTTTAGATCAATCCCTGTTTGGTTTGCTAAACACAAAACGACAAAAATAACATCTGCAAGTTCTTCTCCAAGATCTTTTTCTTTATCAGATTCTTTTTCTGACTGCTCACCATAACGACGAGAAATAATGCGTGCAACTTCTCCTACTTCTTCTGTTAATTGAACCATATTGGTTAATTCATCGAAATAACGAACACCATATTTACTAATCCACTCATGAACATCTCTTTGAGCTCCTTTTAAATCCATAAATCAAAAATAAGGATTAATGTTCTTATTATTATTATTTAGCTCAACTGTATAAATATTTTATAAATATCATTTAAAGAGTAAAATATCGGACATCTATCATGAATTGGTTCGTAGTGTGAATTAAAATGTAAAGCTTGCATTTTTGTCCCTAAGGCACCTTTGATATCGGCCTCGAAACTATCCCCAATCATTAGAGACGATTTAGGATTTGCTCCTACTTTATGCATTGCTAGTTCAAAAATTTTTGGATGAGGTTTTTTGTATCCTAAACTCTCTGCAGTAAAAATATTTTCAAAATAATTGGACAATCCTGAATTTTTAATTTTAAAGTTTTGTACTTCCTCAAAACCATTTGTAATTACATGAAGTTTATATTTTTTTTTTAAAAATTGTAATAACTCGTGAGTTCCTTCAAAAAGATTTTTGAAAGTCGTTAATTGCTTTATATAAAGGTTTGATATTTCTAAAATTTTATTAAACTGAATATCAAATTGGATAATCTCAAAGGTTTCTTCTAGCCTTTTAATCCGTAATTTTTCTTGACTTATTTTATTTTCTCTATATAATTTCCAACATTTTTGATTTATTGGATTATATACTGACAAAAAATTTTTTAAATCAATATCTAGATTAAGTTTTCTAAAAATTAAATCAAAAGTTAATTCTGAGTTTTTTTCAAAGTCCCAAAGGGTATGATCTAAATCAAAAAAAATATTTTTTAATGAATAAATATTAATCATTTATATAATCTAAAAATCCTTTTTGAAAAGTATTATTAATTTTTATTGATTGTAAAAATTTATTATTTAAAACTATAGTTAGTTTTCCGCAGGATAAAGGTAGAGAATTATAATACTTTTCTAGTTTTTCAAAAGGATTAACAGAGTCTATTTTTTTTATGCCTTTTTCGTCAGCAAATATAGGATGTACTTTTAAAGGTAATTGAAATTCATTTGAAATATCATAAAAATTAAATGGTGTAGCAGTGCCAGCACGAAACCCAAAATGATTTAGATATCCCATACTATAATCATTATTAAATTCGTTATTTGACAAGTTTTCATAATCTAAAGTTACATCCCTAATTCCGTTGCTAAATCTTACACTTGAAACAATATTATGAGTAAGATCTTGAAAGTCTGTTTTTTCTTTTTTCAATTTTTGATTTGAAAAAAGTTGAGCTTGTACAGACACTAAAATACCTAGATTAAAGTAATCTCCAATTTCTTTTATTATTCTTTTATAATTGAAATTGAAAATTGAAAATGTCGATTGGTAGGATGAACTTTTGGCAAATAAAAAAAATACCTTTGGCTTTCGGGAGCTATTCTCAAATAATTCATTCCATTTATCAAAACTATCATAAGGGTCTTTTTTTATTCTCAATAAAACTAAAATTTGATCTACCAAATCTCTTAAATTTATCTTCCATAAAGAAGAAAAAAAATCACCCAAAATAATTAAAAATGAATGATGCCTATATCTATATGGGATATGAACATCTATTAATATTTCTTTAGATGGACTAAAATGAATAGATTGATTTATTTCATCAAAACTTTTGCTTAAAATTTCATAAAATTTAAAAACCCAGAAGTCAATTATTGGTTTTTCTAAGAAATTATTTTTGTATGCAATACTGTCCAGAAAATTAAAATGTCCTAAATCTGTTTTTACATGTGGTAGGGCTTCTTCATATCGAGTTAAAAGAAAAAAACTAGAAGCAAATATGTCAAAAGGGAATACTCCATTTTTATTTGTTTCAAAAAAAATGGGCATATTTTCCCATTTTTTAATTTCTATATTTTGATTAATTACACCTTGTTCAAAAAGTAATGTATGAGAAGCTATAAAAAACTCATCCCCCAAAGGTTTATTAGTATAACTAAACTTAGGACCTGAATGAGCAACAAATACCTCAACTTTTTCAGTAAAACCTATTTCAATTTTTAACATATTTTCAAAAATATGTTTAAAAATATAGGTTAATCTTGGTGTAATTCTATGGGTGTATACTAATAGCAAAAAATGTAATTTTTATTTAAAATTTAATTTAACTTTTCCTTAATAAACTTCATTTAGTATTTTAACATATGATTTTTTAAATTTTTCCAATTTAAATCACCAAAACTTCCAGAACTCATCATTAGTAATATTTTGTTTTTGAATTCCCTTTTAAAAAGATTTAAATTAAGAGAATCTCTACTATTTAATACTTCAATATTTTTATTAGCAAAAGCTTCTTTAATAAATTTAGGGTCTAATGGAATTCTATTTTTAATTTTTAAAGCTTCAGGGTCATAGAATATAATAGCATCATCTGCATTGTCCAATGTATTTGCATACTCTTTTAAAAAATTTGCATCAAGACTACTATAGGTGTGTAATTCTAAACAAACAGTAATTTTAAAATCTTTAAATTGATTTTTTACAGCCTGAACTGTTGCAATGACCTTACTTGGTGCATGAGCAAAATCTTTATATAAATAAGATGTTTTTCCTCTTGTAATAAGTTCTAATCGATTTGATGCACCTTTAAAAGTTGGTAAAGCCTCATAAAAACTTGAAATATCTAATCCCATCAATTGTGAAATCCATCTTGCAGCTTCAACATTTAAAAGATTATGATGTCCAAAAATGGAAAGAGGTAAATCGCCTTCTTCAGTTTCCAAGTAGGTGATGTTATTTACGATTTTATAATTTGGACTCTTGTATGGAATTTTTTTGATAGGGTTTGTGTTAGCTTCAACAATTTGTTTCAAAATTTTATCTTCACTGTTAAAAATCAAAACCCCACCTGGTTTAATTGAAGAAATAAATAAATCAAATTGTTTAGTATAATTTTCAAAAGTTGGAAAAACATTTATGTGATCCCAAGCAATTCCACTTATAAGGGCTATTTCAGGTTTGTACCATAAAAATTTGGGTTGCAAATCAATTGGAGAAGATAAATATTCGTCCCCTTCAAATATTATGAAGTTATTTTCTTCTGAAAGCTTAAGAGTATTATTATATGATTTCAGCTGAGCACCAACCATATAATCTATTTCAATTTCATTATAATTTAAAGAATGAATTATAAGAGAAGTTATTGTGGTTTTCCCATGACTACCAGCAATTACTACCCTGGATTTATCCACAGAATAGTCTGCTAAAAATTCTGGATATGATTTGATAACGAGACCTAATTCTTTAGCTCTCAATAACTCTGGATTATCTTTTCTTGCATGCATTCCAAGAATTACAATATCTATTTCCTCATTAATTTTTTCTTCATACCAACCCATTTTTTTTGGAAGTATACCTGCTTTTTCAAGATTTTTTTTTGCAGGGTCAAATATTAAATCATCACTTCCACTAACATTATGTCCTAATCGTAACATTTCGATTGCCAGACTATGCATTGCACTTCCTCCTATAGCTATAAGATGAATTCTTAACATTATAAAAGTTTATTTAATAAATTTTCAAGAATAGGATAATCAGCTTTAAACGATAATGCTTTATCTATATTTTCTTTCATTTTAATTTCATTCCCCTCAATTTTAGATAAACGTGCAATTTGATAATACACCCATGCTAAAGGAACTGTATCACTTAGTTTATAAGTATTTAAAAAATATGAAAGAGCGCATTGTCCCCATTTTATGCCTAATGAATATTCTGCGGCTATTTTACCTAGATCATATGCTAAATCTCGTCGATTATTTTTTAAATAGATTAAAAATGACTTTGAACAGATCTCTTCATTTTGTTTTAATAATTCAAAAAAAATTGAGTATGTTAATTTAGCACTTTTGTAATTTTTTAGTTTTTCATATATAAATCCCTCTGCTAATAATCCTTCCAAAGGATTAATTAATTTAATTTGTTTTGCTATTTCCTTCGCTTTTTCAATATTTCCTCCTAAAATTGAAGGCAAAGAAATTAAGACATCTACTTGAGCTCTCATAAAGAGTGAATTATTTGGTTCTAATTCTAAAGCTTTTTCAAACGCAGGTTTCATTATGTTAATATACTTAAGAGAAGAAAAAACAGATACTTCAAGTGCTCTAAAGCCAGCTGCTCCTCCAAGCAAAAAATAACGCATTGAGGTTGGGTTTGTTTTTATTAATTTTTCTAAATACTCTATTGAGGTCTCCCAATCTTTATATTGGAAGGCAAAATTTGAAATGGAATCAAATAATTCTAGTTCATTATTTTTATTTATAGATTCTTTTAATTTTTTAATTTGATTCTCGTAATAATTATCTCTTGTAAGCTCAAAAGATACAATTGGTGTTGAGTCTTGTGCGTAAAGTGTACCTAGAAATAAAATAAATAAAAATCTCAAGCATTTAGACATATTCTTTGTTTAGGATTTTCCACAATTCATCTTTTAATTCAGTTAATTTATATTTAGTAATACTTGAAATAATTAGGTGTGGAATATTTTTAAATACCCGTTTCATTTCTAAAATGTATTCTCTTTCTAATTCTTTATCTAATAAATCTCCTTTTGAAAGTACGACCATATAGCTTTTATCTTGCAATTCTGGACTATATTTTATTAACTCACTACGTAGTGTTTTAAAATCTTGAAATATGTCTTTAGTATCTGATGCTATAAGAAAAAGTAAAATTGAATTTCTTTCAATATGTCTTAAAAAATAGTGCCCCAAACCCTTGCCTTCTGCCGCTCCTTCAATAATTCCAGGAATATCTGCCATTATAAATGATTGGTGATCTTTGTATTCAACAATACCTAAGTTAGGTTTTAAAGTTGTAAACTCATAGTTAGCTATTTTTGGCTTAGCTGATGTTAGGGATGCTAAAAGGGATGATTTTCCTACATTAGGAAATCCAACCAATCCAACATCTGCCAAAACTTTAAGTTCTAGGGTAATTTGCAATTTAATTCCCTCTTCCCCTGGTTGAGCATAACGAGGTGTTTGTCTTGTTGAAGACTTAAAATGCCAATTACCACGCCCACCTAGACCCCCTTTTAGAAGAATGATCTCTTCATTATCGTTAATAATCTCAAAAAAAACTGAGTTTGTTTTCGAATTTCTTACAGTCGTTCCTAAAGGAACATCAATATAACAATCTTTTCCTTGAACTCCAGTTCTTCTGTTTTTTCCGCCGTCTCCACCATGACCTGCTAAAAAATGTTTTTTAAATTTGAATGTATAAAGTGTCCAAAGTTGTTTGTTGCCTCTTAATATAATATGCCCTCCTCGTCCTCCATCGCCTCCATCTGGTCCTCCTTTGGTAATAAATTTTTCACGATGTAAATGAATAGATCCTTTACCACCGTTCCCTGAGTTTACAAAAAGTTTAACATAGTCAACAAAATTACCCTCTGTCATAAAATTGTCACAATTGATCAATAAGTTGAATTAAACGTTCAGTAATCTCTTTGATACTTCCAATACCATTTATACTGTGAAATTTATTTTGTCTTTTATAGTAATTAATTAGTGGTGCTGTTTTATGATTATATTCTTCAAAACGGTTTTTAATTTTTGACTCATCTTGATCATCTACTCTTCCACTTGATTTTCCTCTTTCTATAAGTCTATTAATCAAAATTCCATCTTCAGCTTCTAATGAAAGTGTTGCTGAAATTTTCATTAGTTTACCCTCCAAAAAATTGTCTAAAGCTTCTGCTTGAGATTCAGTTCTTGGAAAACCATCAAAAATAAATCCTTTTGCGTCTAGATTTTTATCGACTTCATTTTCTAGCATATCGATAGTAACTCTATCAGGTACAAGATCCCCTTTATCTAAATATGATTTTGCTAAAATTCCCAATTCCGTTTTATTTTTAATATTAAAGCGAAATAAATCACCTGTTGAAATATGAACTAAATCATATTGTGATTTTAAAAATGATGCTTGAGTGCCCTTTCCAGCTCCTGGTTTCCCAAACAAGACAATATTTATCATCTCTGCAAATTTTTTGTTAAAGATACCCATTTTGAATGGCTTTTTTCAAATCCAAAAAACTTATCCTTATTTTTGTAAAAAGTTCACTATGGAATTTTTTTCTGGAAAAAAAACAATCGGTATACTTGGTGGTGGTCAACTTGGAAAAATGATGTTGTCTGTAACAAGAAAATGGGATATTAAAACAAAAGTAATGGACCCAAATGAAGACGCTCCGTCAAGAATTGGATGTAACAAGTTTGTGAAAGGTAATTTAATGAATTATGAAAATGTTTTTGATTTTGGTAAAGATGTTGATATTCTTACGATAGAAATTGAAAATGTCAATACAGAGGCTTTAGATGCTCTTGAAAAAAAAGGGATCAAAGTTTATCCACAATCCTCAATTCTTAAAATAATTCAAAATAAATGTCATCAAAAACAATTTTATCAAAAAAATAAAATTCCAACCGCTCGTTTTCAAATTTTTGGTTCAAAGGAAAAATTAAAAGATGCTGTAGTAAGAGGTTTCATATCTTTTCCATTTGTGTGGAAAACAGAATCTATGGGTTATGACGGTTATGGTGTAAAAATTATTCGCTCTAACCAAGACTTAGAAGAAATTAGTCCTGGCCCTTGTATGGCTGAAGAACTAGTTAATATTGACAAAGAAATTGGTGTTATTATCTGCAGGAGTCCAAAAGGAGAAATAAAAAATTATCCATCTGTTGAAATGGAATTTCACCCAGAAGCAAATCAAGTGGAATATGTTTTAAGTCCAGCTGGAATATCAAAAAAAATTGCTAAAAAAGCAGAACAAATTGCTTTAAGTGTATCAGATGCTTTTAAACATGTAGGACTGCTTGCAGTTGAATTATTTTTAACCAAAGAAGGGGAAATACTTGTTAATGAAGTTGCTCCCAGGCCACATAATAGTGGTCACTATACTATTGAGGGGTCTTTTACTTCTCAATTTGAACAACATATAAGAGCAATTTTAGATATGCCTTTGGGAGACACATCAAATAAAGTCGCGGGAGTTATGGTAAATCTCGTAGGTAAAGAAGGATACAAAGGACCTGTATATTACAAGAACATTGAACATATATTAGCAATTGAGGGAGTAAATCCTCATATATATGGAAAAAAAGAAACACGACCCTTTAGAAAAATGGGACACATAACTGTAATTAATAAAGATTTGAAATTAGCTAGGAAAATAGCTGAACAAGTAAAAGAAACAATAGAAGTAATTTCAAAATAACATGGCACAAATAGGAATAATAATGGGTAGTAAGTCAGACTTCCCAATAATGAAAGAAGCAATTGAAATTTTAAAATCAGTTAAAATAGAAGTTGAGGTTGATATTGTTTCAGCTCACCGTACACCTGAAAAAATGTTTTCATATGCTAAAGAAGCACACAAAAGAGGTATTAAAGTAATTATTGCAGGTGCTGGTGGGGCTGCACATCTTCCAGGAATGATAGCCTCTATAAGCCCTCTACCAGTAATTGGTGTGCCTATCAAATCAAGTAACTCCATTGATGGATGGGATTCAATACTTTCAATTCTCCAAATGCCAAGTGGTGTACCAGTTGCTACTGTAGCACTTAATGGTTCAAAAAATGCTGGGATTCTAGCTATGCAAATTTTGGGAAGTCACGATGAAGAAATACAAAAAAAAATAGTTGATTTTAAAACCAATTTAAAAGAAAAAGTTACAAAAAGCAGTAATCAAATTAAATAGATAGAAACTTGAATAATCCACTTCTAAAGACCTTCAAAACTGATTTTGAATCTACACCATTTTCTAAAATAAAAATTGAACATTTTATACCAGCCCTAAAAAAAACAATTAAAAGTGCAATTAATGAAGTTAATTTAATTTCACGTCAAAATGAGTTACCATCATTTTCTAATACAATTGAAAAGCTTGAAAATTGTGGTTTTCTTGTTGGAAGAAATACATCTTTACTTTACAATTTGAATAGTGCTGATACTAACGAATATCTTCAGAGAGTTGCTCAAGAAGCCTCTCCACTATTAACCAAATTCCAAAATGATATTCGACTTAATGATGATTTATTTTCTCGGATAAATTTTGTGTATAAAAATGAAGATCGCAATAAACTAAATAGAGAACAGGTAACTCTTTTAGAAAAAGAGTATAAAAATTTTGTTCGTAATGGCGCTTTATTAAACAAAACTGATAAAGAAAAATTAAGAAATCTTGATACCCAATTAGCTAAATTAAATTTAACATTTGGAGAAAATGTTCTAGCAGATACGCAATCTTTTGAGTTGTTAATTGATGACAAAAAAAGGTTGAAAGGACTTCCTGTTTCTGTAATTGATATGGCAAAATCTTTAGCTATACAAAGGAATAAAAAGGGATGGCTGTTTACATTAGATTATCCAAGTTATGTGCCATTTATTACCTACTCTGAAGATAGAGAGCTTAGAAAAAAAATTTGTCTTGCTTATGGAAAAAGAGGTTTTAAAAAAAATAGCAATAACAACACAAAAATCATTCTTAAGATAATTAAGTTAAGGCAACAAAGAGCTGAGCTTTTAGGTTACAAATCATATGCTGATTTTATCCTTGAAGAAAGGATGGCAACTTCACTAGAAAATGTGAAAAAGTTTTTAGATGATTTAACTAAAAAAGCATTGCCTGTTGCAGAAAAAGAATGGAAAATAATGTCTGAATTCGCTAAAAAAGAACTTGATTTAGATGAATTGGAAAAATGGGATACTGCTTTTGTAGCTGAAAAATTAAAAGAAAAAGAATTAAAATTAGACGAACAAGAATTAAAACCATATTTTCCTCTAGATTCTGTTTTGAATGGTTTATTCAAAATTGCAGATTTACTTTATGAAATTGAATTTAAAGAAAATAGTGAAATAGATGTATATCATAAAGATGTAAAAGTATTTGAAGTTTATAGAAAAGGGAAGTTTTATGCTCTTTTTTATACAGATTTTTTTCCTAGGGCAGGAAAAAGAAATGGAGCATGGATGACAAGCTATCGCTCTCAAAATAAGAATCAAAGACCTCATATATCAATAGTTTGTAATTTTACAAAACCAACTAAAAAAGAACCTTCACTTCTAACATTTCAAGAGGTTACAACCTTATTTCATGAATTTGGTCATGCTTTACATGGTATTCTTGCAAATACTAATTACAGTTCACTAAGTGGAACTAATGTGTTTTGGGATTTTGTTGAATTACCAAGTCAAATAATGGAGAACTGGTGTTATCAAAAAGAGGCAATAACCATTTTTTCAAAGCATTATAAAACTAACAAATCGCTACCTGAAGAATATATTGATAAAATAAAAAAAGTGGCCTACTTTCAACAAGGATTAAATACTATAAGGCAATTAAGTTTTGGATATTTGGATCTTTCTTTCCATGATAGAGATATTTCTAAAATTATTGATGTAAAAGATCACGAAAAAAAGCAAATCAAAAACTTTCTGTTTACTAAGGATAATTCAGAAAATTGTTTGAGTACTGGATTTTCCCACATATTTCAAGGGGGATATGCTGCTGGGTATTATAGTTACAAATGGGCTGAGGTTTTGGATGCTGATGCTTTTGAACTTTTTTTAGAAAATGGCATTTTCAATAAAAAAATTGCAAATAAATTTTTAAACTATATTCTTTCAAAAGGTGGAATAGATCATCCCATGAAACTATATAAAAAATTCAGAGGAAAAGCTCCAGACCCTTCTGCATTACTAAGAAGAGCAGGAATAATTTGATATAATAATTTTATTTCCAACTACTGTATCCCCCTCTGAGATCATATACCTCTTTAAAGCCAAGTGAATCAAGCATTAAAGAAGCTTTAGCACTTCTGCCACCAGCATGACAAAAAACCACAACGGGTTTGTTTTTATTTAGTTTCAAAACTTGTTCTTTGAATAAAGGTGAATTAAAATTTATATTTCGAGCTTTTCCAATTGTTCCATTAAAGAATTCATTTGGTGTTCTGACATCTATTAATTGAATATCCTGATTCAAAAGGTATTGAAACTCCTCTTTTTGGACAATTTTAATGGAATTCTTATTCTGGCTACAACCAATTAAAAATAATATTAATATTAATTTTTTCATTTTTTTGGAATATTGTAAACTAAAAGTAAGAAAATAGATAGAAATTTATTGCCCAGAAAATGGGGAGTGATTCTATCCAAAAATTTGTGAAATATTTTGAACTTTTTGAATTAACTAAGTTTAGTAAGATTAATAATGTAACGAAACATAAAAGTGCACTAACAGAAAAAGGAGTATTAAATCCAAATTTATATAATGTAATTAGTATTAGTAAAATTAATAAGTTAGAACCTAATAATTTTGATCGAAACACGCCTAATTGCTGAGGAATAGTTTTTAGTTTTGGGTCATCAATTTTTAAATCTCTTATATCAAATGCAATTATTGATACAAAAATATAAGTGCCTTGAATGAATAAAAGATAAAATAAAAGCGTTCCATAATTCATTAGATTTATTGATAAAGGAACTCCTACAGTTAAAAGAACCCATGTTAATACTACAACATATATTTTCCAACCATTTGTATTTCGCAAATTATTTTTTCTATAATTAATTGGAATAGTATAAAACAAAACCAAAATAGCACCTACTAATACAAAAATCTTAGCAATTATTACTAATTGTAAAAAAAAATTAATGCTAACTATTAGACTAAAAGAAGAAATTAGAAAAATTAATTTTTGAAATGTATTTTTTATTTTTTCGGCCTTAAATATTGAAAAATATTTTACGAAATTATATGCAAAAAGTGCACTTGAAAAAATAAATATTAACAATGAAAAAGATGTTTCCTCATGAGCAAGTTTTAAAGAAATATAAGCCAGTGAAACGACTGATAAAGCTACATGTAAACTGCTTTCAACATAAAAATCTAAAACAAATTTTTGCCATTTTCTCACAAATAAATATCTAAAGTTTAATATATCACGTAGCAATTTTTAAAAAAAAATTCAGATAAAATAAAAAGCTATTGAATAATATTATATGGAAAATGTAAATTTACATTCAAAAAAAATTGATAGATATGAGTTCAGAAATGTTTTTAAAAAGACATTTAGGCCCAAATGAAGGAGAGATAAAAAAAATGTTAAATAAGGTTGGAGTTGAATCTTTGTCTCAATTATTAAAAGAAACAATTCCTGAAACCATTCGTTTAAAACATCCCATAGATTTACCTGATGGTATTAGTGAATATGAGTTTACTAAACATATAAATTCATTAGGAAAAAAAAATAAGCTTTACAAAACCTACATAGGTTTAGGTTATCATCAAACTATTACCCCTGCTGTAATTCAAAGAAATATTCTAGAAAATCCTGGTTGGTATACCGCATATACACCATATCAAGCCGAAATTGCACAAGGACGATTAGAAGCCTTATTTAACTTTCAAACTATTATATGTGATTTAACAGGAATGGAGCTTTCAAATGCATCTCTGCTAGATGAAAGTACTGCAGCTGCAGAAGCTATGACAATGCTGTACGGGTCAAGAAGTAAAGAACAAAAGACAAATCAGGCAATAAATTTTCTCGTCGATGAAAATATTCTTCCTCAAACTCTATCTTTACTTAAGACTAGAGCAAATCCACTTGGTATAAAAATAATTTTAAAAGATCCTGAGACATTTAAATTTAACAAATCTTTCTTTGGAGCTATTTTTCAATATCCTGGTAAAAAAGGACAAATTCCTAATTTAAAAAAATGGATTCAGAAAGCTAAAAAAAATGATGTAAGTACTGTAGTAGCTGCAGATATTATGAGTTTGGTTCTATTAGAAAGTCCCGGCAAATTTGGAGCAGAAGTTGTTGTAGGAACAACTCAAAGGTTTGGGATACCCTTAGGATATGGGGGTCCACATGCAGCTTTTTTTGCAACATCAGTAAAGTACAAGAGAAATATCCCTGGAAGAATTATCGGTCAAACTCTAGATTTAGATGGTAAGCCTGCTCTAAGAATGGCATTACAAACTCGTGAACAACACATTAAAAGGGATAGAGCAACTTCAAATATTTGTACTGCTCAAGTTTTGCTGGCTGTAATGGCTAGTATGTATGCAGTATATCATGGCCCTAAAGGTTTAAAAAATATTGCTGAAAAAATTCATCAAAAAGCTAATAAATTAAATAAAAATATTAAGGCTTTAGGATTTAAACAAATTAACTCCAACTTCTTTGATACACTTCAATTTTGTGAAAATGCATCTGAAATAAAAACAATTGCAGAAGAGAGAGAAATTAATTTTTATTATCCCGATAAAAATACAATTTGTATCTCACTAAATGAAACCACAAATAATGAAGATATTGAAGAAATTACTTCAATCTTTGAAACTTTATCGAAAAGAAATTTATCTTCAAAAGACCAACTATTCAAAAGTCAACTTCCAGAAGAACTAAAGCGTAAAAGTTCTTTTATGACTCATAAAATTTTTAATAGTTATCATTCTGAAACATCCCTAATGAGATATATTAAAAGTTTAGAAAGAAAAGATTTGGCCCTAAATCACTCTATGATTTCTTTAGGATCTTGCACAATGAAATTAAATGCGGCTGTTGAAATGTTACCATTAAGTGATTCAAATTGGGGAAGCCTTCATCCTTTTGTACCAATAGACCAAACCTCCGGTTATCAAAAAGTTCTTTCTGAATTGATAAAACAATTAAATAAAATTACTGGTTTTTATGCAACCTCTATCCAACCAAATTCTGGAGCGCAAGGAGAATATGCTGGTTTGATGGTTATCCGTGCTTTTCATGAAAGCAATAATGACACAAAAAGAAATGTTTGTCTGATTCCTGCTTCAGCACATGGTACCAACCCTGCTTCTGCAGTAATGGCTGGAATGAAAGTCGTTGTTACTGGAACAGATAAACATGGTAATATTGACTGGGATGATTTAAATGAAAAAGCTAAAATATATAAAGAAAATTTAGCTGCACTAATGATAACTTATCCTAGTACACATGGAGTTTTTGAATCAAAAATTCAAGAAATTACCAACTTAATTCACAAGTGTGGAGGGCAAGTTTATATGGATGGTGCTAATATGAATGCACAAGTTGGACTCACAAGTCCTGCAAAAATTGGTGCAGATGTTTGCCATCTAAACTTACATAAAACATTTGCTATCCCTCATGGTGGTGGTGGTCCAGGTGTTGGGCCAATATGTGTTGCTGCTCACCTAGCTCCCTTTTTACCTGGAAATCCTATTATAAAAACTGGAGGGTCAAAAGCAATTTCATCAATTTCTGCAGCTCCATTTGGCTCTGCCTTAGCATGCCTTATTTCATATGGATATATCAAAATGCTGGGTGGACAAGGACTTCAAAAAACTACAGAAATTGCAATCTTAAACGCTAACTATATACAAAAACGCTTAAGCGGAGCTTTTGATATATTGTATTCTGGAGAAAAAGGGCGTTCGGCCCATGAACTTATAATAGATTGTAGAGGATTTAAAGATAGAGGCATTGAGGTAGTCGATATTGCTAAAAGGTTAATGGACTACGGCTTTCATGCACCTACAGTATCATTCCCAGTGGCTGGAACTATGATGATTGAACCTACAGAAAGTGAAAATTTAAATGAGATAGATCGCTTTTGTGATGCTATGATTTCTATTAGATTAGAAATTGCATCGGATAATAAAAATGATCATGCACTTTTAAAAAATGCACCTCACACTTTGCAAATGATTACATCAGATAAATGGGATTATCCGTACACAAGGCAAAAAGCAGCATTTCCTTTAGAATTCGTTTCAAAAAATAAATTTTGGCCTACTGTTAGACGCGTAGATGAAGCCTATGGAGATCGTAATTTAGTGTGTAGTTGTAATCCTATCGAATCATATGTAAACAGTTGATATCAAATTGCTTAACTATTTATTATATACTTTAAATCTCTAACTAAAGTAATTTAGACTTCGTATCATTTTTATAATTAAAAATAATGAATCCTATATTAAATTAACTTTGGTCTTAGATCATGAATATAAAAATAACTGGAACAGGAAGTTGTATTCCCAAAAATACTAAACTTAACTCAGGCTTTTCTGAAAACTCATTTTATGACTCAAATGGTGTTCATATAGAAAGTTCTAATTCAGAAATAATTGAAAAATTCAAAGCAATTACTGGTATTGAAAAAAGAAGATATATCAATGATAATGAAACCGTAGCTGATATTGCGATAGAAGCTGCAATTGTTACCATTAAAGATTCAAAAGTTGATCCTGAAACAATAGATTATATAATAGTTGCCCATAATGTGGGTGATATAACTTTAGATTCTCATCAAGTTAACACATTACCAAGTTTGGCATCTAAAGTAAAAGCAGGATTGAAAATTCAAAACCCAAATTGCATTGCATATGATATTTTATTTGGATGTCCTGGCTGGGTTGAAGGAATTATTCAAGCAAAAGCTTTCATAAAGGCTGATATGGCCATGAAGTGTTTGGTGATAGGAGCAGACACATTATCTAGAGTTTTAGATCAAAGTGATAGGGATTCTATGATATATGCTGACGGTGCCGGAGCAGCAATGGTAGAAAAAACAAATGAATCAGGAGGAATTTTGTCAAATAAAACTGTTACTTACACATCTAATGGTGAAGCAGAATTTATTTTTTATGGCCCTGCAAATGATAAACCAAAAGGAACAAAGTATATAAAGATGTTTGGTAGGAAAGTATATGAATTTGCATTGAGCAAAGTACCTTTGGCACTTCAATCGTGTTTAGAAGCTTCAGGAGAATCAATTAATAATGTGAAGAAAATTTTTATTCATCAAGCCAATCAAAAAATGGACGATGCAATCATAAAACGTTTTTATAGACTTTATAAAAAAGCAATGCCAGAAAATGTTTTACCGATGAACATACATGAATTTGGAAATAGCTCTGTTGCTACTGTTCCTACTCTATTTGATCTTGTTTTAAAAGAAAACTATGGAGGGCATAGTTTAAAAAAGGGAGATCTTATACTTTTTGCTTCTGTTGGGGCAGGAATGAATATAAATGCTATCACTTACAGGATTTAGGTTATAATAAATCGTTTTTATATTTCAAAAAACTTTACTTAAAATTGCTAACTTTGATTAGGTATGAGGATGCTTTCAAACATCGGAAAATATTTTATTATGCTCCAAAGCGTGTTTGGAAAATTCACCAAATGGAGAATATTAAAACAGCTTATTTTTAAAGATATTGAATCTTTAATAATAGGATCACTTGGAATTGTTTCTTTTATATCGTTTTTTGTAGGAGGAGTAGTTTCAATTCAAACAGCATTAAATCTTGAAAACCCTCTACTTCCAAAAAACTTGATTGCTTTTGCAACTCGCCAATCAATAATTTTAGAATTTGCACCAACATTTATTTCAATAATAATGGCTGGAAAAGTAGGTTCATATATTACTTCAAGTATTGGTACTATGAAAGTTACGGAACAGATTGATGCATTAGAAGTTATGGGAATTAATACATACAATTACCTTATATTTCCAAAAATAGTTGCTCTTTTACTTTATCCTTTAGTGATTTGCATCTCAATGTTTTTAGGAATCTTAGGAGGCTATATTGCCTGCGTTTATGGAGGATTTTCTACTAGTGGAGAATTTATTGAAGGTATTCAACTTGATTTTATACCGTTCCATATAACTTATGCTTTTATTAAAACTTCATTTTTTGCTTTTATTCTTGCTACTATACCATCTTTTCATGGTTATTTCATGACTGGCGGTGCATTAGACGTTGGTAAAGCTAGTACTGTTTCTTTTGTTTGGACAAGTGTTGTTATTATACTTCTTAATTATTTTATAACTCAACTCTTATTAACTTAAATGATTAAGGTAGATAACATTTCAAAGTCCTTTGAAGGTTCTGAAGTATTAAAAGGAATTTCAACAGTTTTTGAAAAGGGAAAAACCAATTTAATTATTGGACAAAGTGGTTCAGGAAAGACAGTTTTCTTAAAGTGTCTTTTAGGTCTTTTTGAGACAAATTCTGGACAAATTTTCTTTGAAAGGACACCAATTGACGAAATGAGTTTTAAAGAGCGTACCATACTTCGTCAAGAAATTGGAATGGTATTTCAGGGAAGTGCACTTTTCGATTCGATGACAGTTGAGGAAAATATTATGTTTCCAATGCAAATGTTTACCAAAAAAGAGAATGAAGAAATACGTGAAAGAGCTAATGAGGTAATTGAAAGGGTAAATTTAATAAATGCTAATGAAAAATATCCTGATGAAATTTCTGGAGGAATGAAAAAAAGAGTTGCTATTGCTCGGGCAATTGTTATGAACCCTAAATATTTATTTTGTGACGAGCCAAATTCTGGTTTAGACCCCAAAACAGCTATCCTAATAGATAATTTGATAAATGAGATAACTGAAGAATACAATATTACAACAGTAATCAATACACATGATATGAATTCAGTAATGGAAATAGGTGAAAAAATAGTTTTCCTACTAAATGGAAAAAAAGCTTGGGAAGGAACAAAGAAAGATATATTTAATACTGAAAATCAAGCTGTTTCAAACTTTGTGTACTCATCAGATCTTTTCAAAAAAGTACGAGAAATGTATTTAAAAAAATAATTTCAGATTGGAATAACTTCTATATGAGGGCTAAAAAGATATAGTTTACCTGAGTTTAGATCTTCACATTCATAATTTTTTCTACGTTTCGCTAATTTTTTAAATTTTCTTCCATTTCTAATTTGAAAACTTTGACCATTTTTTAATTCAAAAACTACTTTTTTTAAATTTTGCTTGTCATATTTTCTTAAAGCCATCGCAAGATGGAAATCTCTATCAGTACTCGCTTTAGGATTTATCATATAATTTGCTAATAATCTGCAAATAGGTTCAGGAAAAATTTTAGTATTTAAAAAGGGTAATAGAATTTTTTTAAATGTAAATTTCCACTCTTTTCCATGAGGTTTAATATAGTGGGCACATTTTCTACACACATCATAATGTGCTAATTCATGAAGTAAAGTAATTAAAAAACGGTAAGAATTAGATGTTTTATTAATTGTGATTTGATAAGGACCATTTGGTTTTTTGACAAAATCTCCATGTTTTGTATTCCTTTTTTTTGAAATTTTTATGGTCACATCACGAACAATTAATAACTCACTTACTTGTCTTTTGGCATTCTTTGGTAAAAATTGTAGAACAGATTCCAATGTTTTATGGAGTTGATAATGAAACAGGTAATATTTTTCCATTGAAATATTTATGTCCTGAGATTGCAAAATTTAAAATATATGATGCCATCTCTTTAGCATTTAATGGAGCTTTCAATCCAGGAAAAGCTTCTTCTAACATTTCAGTTTGAACTGCACCCAAAGCTAAAGCATTAAAAGCAGGACCTTTGTCTTTGAATTCTTCTGATAATAATTCAGTTAAAATATTTACTGCCCCTTTACTGCTGCTATATGCTGATAAACCTGGAAATTTACTGCTTCCATCTAATCCACCCATACTACTTATATTCAAGACATGTCCATTAGAAGCAATAAATGGTAAAATTTTTCTAGTAATTGAAGCCAGTCCAAATACATTCACTTTATATATTTTTTCAAAATCCTCTTTTGAAGTTTCCAAAAAAGGACGATTTAAAAATGCTCCTGCATTATTAATTAATGCATCAACTTTTACATTTTCACTTTTTAATAAAGCAGCAAACGAATCTAAGTCTTTTTCATCAGATAGATTAACTTTAAGGGGATGCATCAACCCAGTTTTTGGTAAAGATTTGATTTTTCTTGAAAGCGCGTATACTTTATAACCTTGCTTAACAGCAAGATGAACTATTGAATTTCCAATTCCTCTGCTAGTACCAGTAACAATTAAAGTTTTTGACATCAATTTAAGTTATAGAAAGTCAAGAATTAAAATTATAAAACCATTTTCAATGGATTTTCTATATGTTCACGAAGTGTATTTAAAAATTGAGCTCCTGTTGCCCCATCTACTGTTCGATGGTCACAAGCTAATGTAAGTTTCATCGTATTACCAATAACTATTTTTTCATCTTTGACAATTGGTTTTTTAACAATAGCCCCAACAGATAATATTGCTCCGTTTGGTTGATTAATTATAGAAGTAAAATCTTGTATTCCAAACATTCCGAGGTTTGAAATAGTAAAAGTACTTCCATCCATTTCTTCAGGTTTTAAATTTTTACTCTTTGCACGAAGAGCATAATCTTTTACTTTTTTTCCTATTTGAGGAAGTGTTTGTTCGTTCGCAAATTTTAAAACAGGAACAACTAAACCATCTTCAACAGCAACGGCGACACCAATATGAACATGATTATGTTGTGTAATTTTATCCTCTTCCCATTTAGAATTCACTTCTGGGTGGTGTTTTAAAGACAAAGCAACAGCTTTAACTACTATGTCATTAAAAGATATTTTAGTATCAGGAATTGAGTTATATTGTTTTCTAAACTCAATGGCATTGTCCATATTGAATTCTACGCCAAGATAGTAGTGGGGTGCTGAAAATTTAGAAGCTGATAATCGTTTTGCTATTGTTTTACGCATTTGAGAATTCGCAATTTCAGTAATAGACTCTGAACCAATTGGAGTAAATGATTGAGTGTTTTTTCCATTTTGTGGATTGAAATTATCTATGTCTCTTTTAATTATCCGACCAGAATCTCCTGTCCCTTTTATATAATTTAGATCTATTCCCTTTTCAATTGCAAGCTTTTTTGCTAAGGGTGATGCTATTATACGTCCATTTGAATTAACATTTGTTGGTAATTTAGATGCTATTTCAGTTGTATTATTTTTTGATTCATCAATTAAATCTGAGTTCTCTTTTGAATTCTTTTCAGGTTTAACTTCATTTTTATTTTCAGAGTTATTAACTAATTTAGTATTCGAATCTGAAGACAATACTTTACTTATATCAGTACCTGCTTTACCTATTATAGCTAAGATACTGTCAACAGGGGCTGATTCACCTTCTTTTAATCCGATATGTAATAATTCTCCACTGTAAAAAGATTCAAATTCCATAGTAGCTTTATCAGTCTCTATTTCTGCCAAAATATCTCCTTCTTTTACTAAGTCACCAACCTTTTTATTCCACTTAGCAACTGTTCCTTCTTCCATAGTGTCACTTAATCTTGGCATGTTGATAATCTCAACTCCTTCTGGAATTGAATTAGATTTTTTTTCATCTAATTCAATAATTTTTTCTTCTTTTTGATCTTCATTTAAAATTTCCGAATCTCCCTTATTTATTAAGTTAGAAATGTCCTCTCCTTTATTGCCTATTATAGCCAGTAACGTATCCACTGGTGCAGATCCACCTTCTTCAATTCCAATATGAAGAAGTTCTCCTTCGTTGAAGGATTCAAACTCCATTGT
>CAJWHM010000018.1 GCA_913041125.1 uncultured Bacteroidota bacterium
TACTTTATTTTTTAAACTCATTAAGATTAAAAGAAAATAAAGTTTACGGATAGTACCTTTAAATATTTTATGAAAATTAATCTTCAGATTCTTTAAAATTGAAAAGTTTTCCAAAATCGATACTTGGTACATTTTCTTTTTATATTTGATAATATCATATCCAAATGAAAAATATATTATTTACTTCGTTAATTTTTTCTTTGATAAATTTTCAAAGCTGTGAGATTTTAACATCTGAGGATAGAACTGAAAATAATATTAATGATAAAGTAATTGTTGGAACATTTGCTTTGGAAAGATTTGACGAATCAAATAAAAGATTTACAGAATCTGTTCAAGTAACAAAAGGGACTTGGGACACCTATGATGAAGGGGATGATTTTGAATTTAATGGTTTTACTTGGAAAATTAGAATGAAAATTTCAACGTAAACAAGTAAATTAATTTTAAGCCTATTAAGTTACCGGAATATCATCCTAATTAGGTTCATTATCTAATTTGTATATTGAAATATATTCTTTGAAATGAAAATTAAAAACTACATATTATTTTTTCTATGCTTCATATTATTATCCTGTTTAGAAAGTGATATAAAAGAAATAGAAGACTTAAAAGCAACGATCGAAAAACTTAAATCAGATCTAGAAAATATTGATGTTGACAAAGAGGATGTCATCATATTACTAGACTCATTAAAATCCAGACTTGAAGATTTGAAACAACAAATTGAATTAGAAACTGATAAATCCGAAGAAAAAGTTAGTCCGTTTCTATCAAGCTATGATGGAACAATTTGGGCTGATTCAGAAAATTACTATAGTGATTTTTCTGATATAAAATTTTCTAATAGTGAATATTTCATTTCATTCTTTAATATTGGAGTTAATGCTTCATATTGTGAAGGATGGAAAAAAGGAGAGACAATTTATGATGGAGTAAAATGGAATATAGAAATAACAAGAGATGAGGAGAATGTATTTTGGATTGACTATGATTATTATGGTTTTAGTGAAGAAATTGAATATTCCATAACATATAAATATGAAGTGATTGATGGTTTACTTAACTTTTCAAGTACAGATGATCAAACATTTATTTTCAATCCATCTGAAAGAAATTATTCTAGGGATTTTATTGATACAGGTGAAATAATAGAATTGGAGGGATGTACATTTTATTAGAGGAGAGTAAATGAAGATTTTGAAAAATCCAATATAAATCCTCTTATCTTTCTAAAAAACCACTTACAAAACCAACAGCTTAAATCATCTTAATTTCTTCTTCATTAAGTTCTACAATTATTCTAAATTTATATAAAAAAAATAATAATTATGAAAAATTATATATTACTTATTATCATATTTTTTTCATTTGGATTTGTGCATTCTCAAAAATTTAAAGGTCTTGATAAAAGCCCATTAGATATGATACAGTTTCCTGGGAATAGAGGTGAAAGTCAATGGGCACGGATTTTATATAGTCGTCCTCAATTAAATGGGAGAGATATTTCGAATCTCGTTCCAGAAGGTAAAGTTTGGAGAATGGGAGCAAATGAATCTACAGAGTTGACTTTGTATTTACCAATGAAAATTGGAGGAACTTCGATACCAAAGGGTTCTTATACTTTATATGCAATCCCATTTGAAAACGAAATGACTTTAATAATCAATAAAGCAACCAATGTTTGGGGAGCATATAGTTATAAAAAAGAATTGGACGTCATCAGAGTAAAAGCACCGTTGAAGGAAGTTGAAGAATCTCTTGAGGCTTTTTCAATGATTTTTGATAAAGAAGAATCAGGTATGGTTTTACATATGGGATGGGGAAATTATAGATCAGCATTCTCTTTTAAAAAATAATTTCTCCCTAACTATCTAAAACACTATATTGATTGTCGACATATCCTCTTCATAAAGTTTAGGCAATAGTTGTTATATTGTAGTATATTAATCATTAATCAAATTCTTATTAAAGAATTTTAATGCGTTAGTTAGGATTTGTTTACGGTATGTAAGGATGTGAGATGAATTATTATTTTTAATAAAATTCAAACGTTAACTATGGAAAAAACAATATTTTTTCTAGTAAGACTTCCCAAAATTTCTATTACAATATTTTTTCTTTGCTGTGTTCTAGCAGCTATAATTTATCCAGGATCTCAAAAAGAAATCATTGGATATAAATCTAACATATATTCATTTACACATAATTTCCTCAGCGAATTAGGTAGTTTAAAGACTAACACAGACGAAAAAAATCCATTAATTATTCAAGAAGATAATACTCCGTCAATGATTCTTTTTAATGGAAGTTTGATTTTAATTGGTATAACTCTTATGCTCTTCTATATTCATTTTAAAAAAGTATTCACTTTAATTGAAGATTCACGAAAAGCAAAATTATTTGCAAATATAAGTATGCCCGTTGGGCTTTTAGCCGGTTTTTTTTATGCGGGAGTTGGATTTGTTCCTCACGACCTTCATTTTCCTACGCATGGCTTTTTCGCAAACTATGCTTTTTTAACTCTTTTCTTCCTTTGTATACTTCATAGTATCACGGTTTATAATTCTAACTTCATTAGTAATAATTACGTTATTGGATATGTTTCTTTTTGTATTATACTTTTTATTTATTTACGTATTATATTTTTTGGCCCACAAATAGGTCCAGGCAAAATATATAGTGAGGAAGATCTAATGCTACAGGTAATATCACAAAAATCAATTGTGATAACATTTATGGCAGCATTTCTACATCAGGTCTATGGATTCAATAAGATTCTAAAAATTAAAAAGCTTAATAAAATTGATGAATAAAATAATAATATGCATACATTTTTTGCACATTAGTAAAGCATATAAAATTAATTATATGAATTAAAAATAAAATCAGGAGTAATATACTTACAAACTTCAGAGTTTAATCTTTAGCTATATCTAGATATTATAATAAGTATAAGACCGCTAACAAACATTAAGAACATTAATGAAATTAGTATGTTTGTTTTATAAGTAGCTCCCCTAAATTCTTTCCAAACAAAAACTCCCCAAGCAGCAGCTACCATTGTAGCACCTTGACCTAATCCATAAGAAATTGGGTAACCTGCTTTTTCACTTGAAATTAAGCTTAATGACATTCCAATACACCAAATAATTCCTCCCAGTATACCTATTAGATGAGTTTTTAAAGTTGAGTTTAAAATATAATTTTTAAATGTTACTTTATCACCTTGAAGAGGTTTATACATAAAGTAAGTATTCCAAATAAAGTTAGAAATAAAGATTCCTGAAGAAAAAATTAATAATGCACTATATGGTGTAAATAAACCATTCTCAGGATTTTTAAAATTGGATGACATAGATAAGGCTACAAATCTATAAAATAGACCCATTAGTATACCCCCAGCCAATGAAATTACTATACCTGTGTTCGAAGAATTAGTCTTGCCTCCCAAATGAAATTTATATGCAATTGCATCAATTAAAATTGCTAAAACAATAAAAAATACTCCCAAAAATAAATAATAAGGATTTCCAATTGGAGTTGAGATAAAATTAACTAAGACACCCAAGATAAGAGCAGTCCCTATACCAATAGGAAATGCTACAGACATTCCAGCAATACTTATCGCAGCAACAATTATCAAATTAGCTAAATTAAATATAACTCCCCCTAAAAAAGCATATGCATAAGATCCTAAACTAGCTTGAACTAAATCTTCGAATAATGGCCTTCCATTTTCACCAAAACTACCAACTGAAATACCAATAAATAGTGAAAATAATAGGACTCCAATAGAGTAATCCCAATAAAATAATGTAAAAGGCCACTTTTTAGGAGAAAGTTTTTGAGTATTTGCCCACGAACCCCAACACAACATCGTTATAAAACAAAGAAAAACAGCAAAAGCATAATTTTCAACTATAAACATAATCTTGAAACTTTTTATCTAATTGACTTATACTAGGAATCGAACTCTGAGCCCCAAGTTTAGTGACAGAGAATGCAGCAGCTGCGTTTGAGAACTTTATACTTTTAATCAAGTCTATGCTATGTGAAAATGCTGTGGCTAAAGCACCGTTAAAAGTGTCTCCTGCTGCTGTTGTGTCTATGGCATCTACATTTTCTGCTTCTATATGTGCCATTTCATCTTCTGACATAAAAAAAACTCCTTTTGATCCCATTGTTATTATAACATTTTTAATTCCTTTATCAAGTAACTTCTTAGCTGCTAATTTGGATTTATCTATGTCTGTTATATCTATTTCAGTAAGATATTTAGTCTCAGTAATGTTGGGTGTTATTGTATGAACTTTTTCTAAATATTTATCTTCAAGTTTTTGATAGGGTGCTGGGTTTAAAATTAGTTTAACATTTTTTTTACTACAAATTGTAATTAAGTATTTGACCACATCTATAGGAATTTCAAGCTGTGTTAATACTATATCATCATTTAGTAATTTTTTTTCAAGAAAAGAGAGATCTTCAATTTTTAATTTTGCATTAGCTCCTGAAGAAACAGATATTAAATTTTCGCCTCTTTGATCAACCATTATTAAGGCTACTCCAGTATGTTCATTTTGTTCGATACCTATATATTCTGTATTTATATCATAGGTTTCATACTTTTTGATAGAATTTTTACCTAAATAATCGTCACCTACCCTACAGACAAATGTTACTTTGCCTCCAAGTTTTGCAGCAGCTACAGCTTGATTAGCCCCTTTTCCTCCTTGAAAGGTATAAAAATTTCCACCTATAATAGTTTCACCAGGCTTGGGAATATGATCTGATTTTATGACCATATCGGTATTTGAACTTCCAATTACATAGATATTATTTTTCATTATTTGATTTTTTATATGACAGACAGTTCTTATAAAAAAACACCTCTATTTTAAAATTTTAGAATTAAATTTAAATGGAGTTTTCAAATTACATCAATTGATATATAAGTTAAGTTATTTATAATTAATAAATTATTTTATGATGAAAAAACTGATTTTTACTTTAATCGTAATTTTTTTAATTTCTTGTTCTTCTGAAAAAAATTCAAAACAACGGGTAATTAAAAATGACAATTATGCATACAAAAATTATACTCCAACTGGAAAAGAATTAATTGTATCAAGAAAGGAATATTTGAATAAACTGAAAGGATTTTGGCTTGCTCAATGTATAGCCAACTGGACTGGTCTGATAACTGAGATGGATAAAATTGGAAATGTAGGTAAAGTAAAGTCTGGTCAATTTTATACAAGAAATGATTGGGGGAAAAAAGATCAAAAAGCATTTTGGGAAAATAAAGCCCAGAAAAGAGTGATAGATTTTGTTTTTGAAGGAAGTGATGGAAAATGGGGAGCAGACGATGACACAGATATTGAATATATATATCAACATTTACTTTATACCAATAAAACATCTAAATTAAGCGGAAAACAAATTAGAGACGGTTGGTTAAAACATATTAAAAATAGTGAAGAAAATTTTTTATGGGTTTCAAACCAAAGGGCTTTAGATTTAATGATAAGCGGGATTATCCCACCAGCTACAAGTGATCCTAAAAACAATCCTGATTTTGATATGATAGATGCTCAATTAACTACTGAGATTTTTGGTTTTTTCTCTCCTGGAAGGCCTGACTTTGCGGTTGAAATGGCTGACTTGCCAATAAGGACGACTGCAAGATTCAATGCAGAATGGATTTCAAAATTTTATGTCTCTATGTATTCTTTAGCGGCAAATCCTAATCCAAATTTAAATATTAAAGAAAATCTTTTACTTATTGCTGAAAAGTCAAAAAATCAACTTCCAAATAATTCATATGCGTCAAAAATGTATGATTTTGTAAAAAAACAATACAAGGATGGGATACCATGGGAGACTATTAGGGACAATGTATATCAAAGATATCAAGTCGAGCACAAGGATGGTTATGATCATTCCTCTGGTATATCTCAAGAAGAGATAGAAAAATGTAACGGTTGTGCTGCGGCTGGAATAAACTTTGCTGCAAGTATAATTAGCTTATTTGCTGGTGAAGGAGATTTGAAAGAAACAATTAAAATAGCGTCACTTATGGGATGGGATTCAGACAATCCAACTGCCACTTGGGGAGGACTTATCGGATTTATGATTGGTTATGATGAGGTTGAAAAAGCCTTTAATAGAGAGTTTTCTGAAGAATACAATATCCATAGGACAAGGCAAAACTTCCCTAATGGTATAGATAATTTTACGAATATGGCCAGTGTTGGAGTATTTATAACTGATCGTGTGATTCAAGACGAACTTGGAGGAGGTGTTGACTTAGAAAACAATATTTGGTATATTCCAAAATTGACAAAAAACGATTAAAAATGTCAAAATTTGACTAAAAATGAAAAAGAAACATGAAGAACTTATTAAGAATTGCAATTTTATCCTTAATTATTTTTTATTCTTGTGTTTCAGTTAGGTTTCCTGAAACAATTAAAGTTGACATTACAATTCCTTCAGATTTTGATATTGACAAAATGCAAATTTTAATAGATACATTAAAAGGATTAAACAAAAAAGACCAAAATAAGATAAATGGAACCTTTGAATTTCTTTTACATAAAGCAGAAGTCAAAAAAGAAAAAAATGAAGTTCAACAAAAAGGTATGACAGCACCTAAAAGGAACTAAATAAAGGATTTTTTCTTAAAAGTTAACTATAATAAATATTTAGTTAAATATTCATCTATCTATTTCAATATGGGTATATTGGACAAAACATTTTTATTCAAAAAATTATTATGCCCTTATCGAAACACTATTTTATTATTTTATTATTACTATCACTCACCAACAGTTGCACCACCGATGAAGAAGCGAATATTTCTCCAAATTCATCAGAGCAAACAAATACACCAAATTCAAATAATATTTCTTCAAATAATAATAATTCTTCTAGTTCAAATTCAGAATCTGTGATCAATTCAAATTTTGAGTGTGGAAATGGTTATTATTATTTATCAAGGCCTGTACCTTCCGAATCAGACGATACTCACAGATATTATGAATATGAATGGCAATCTGATCCTCCAGTATGTGTAAATGTTTATCAAGCTGAATTACTAGGTGGAAGAGATGAAAAATTGAAATCAAGTATGGATTGGTTGAGAACTAATTTACCTAATATAATACCTATAAATGTTTTTTATATAGATCAGTTCAACGCAAGTGAAGAGTCTAAACTCCAACATGATATCGATTTTTGTAATTTGGTTAGTGAGCCTAATGAATTAGAGGATTGTATTGGTGGCAGTACTGACTCATGGGGTGATAGGTCTTATGGTGGAGGTGTATACGGAAGATATTTACATAAAGGTGCAGATCTTATGATGTATGACGATGCATTCGTTCAAGATGAAGGATTAGACTCTGGACTCATATATTTAGCTCATGAATATTTCCATACCTTCCAAACAAGTCATATGTTTTATTTTGAAGAAAAACAAAAATTTGGTATAAGCATTGATGACGAAGAAAACGGAGTTCCATTACCCTTTTTACCTATATGGATTGGTGAAGGAGGTGCAAATTTTGCAAGTATTTCATTGATGGCAAAACAAAATCTGGATTTCAATCATTATGATCAAGCAGTAAGATTTCTTAATCAAGCGAGAGAGGCAATGAGAGGTTCAAGTTCTTCTTTTTCATTAGAAAATTTCGAAAGTGAGAATAACCGTATCAATTACGAATATTATGCTTACGATGGAGGTTTTATGGCTCATGTCTATTTATGGCATTTAAATGAAGACAATTTTAAAAAACTTATGGTTGACTTTTACAGTATTTTTGCAGAGAAATATAAATTAAATCCCCTTGATGGATGGAAAGATGCTTTTGAAGAAACTTTTGGAATAAGTTTAGAGGATTTTTATAGAGATTTTGATGCTTTCATGAGGCAAGACAAAGAGAGCCAAATAGCTATTATTAAAACAGCAGAAGAATGGATTAACGCTTCATGGGATTAACTAATTTTTTTAAAAAATTTCATTAACTACAATTTGTAAACTGCTCTTACTGTTATAAAACGTGGTTGAATAAAGGTTGAAGCATTAAAAACAGATATATTATTTGCACTATTTCTAACTTGGGAATTTATATTTAATAGATTAGTTCCCTTTACCTCATACTCCCACTTGGAATCTTTATTTTTTCTGTAAGATATGCTCGCATTCCAGATTTGAAAAGATTGAGAATTTCCTCCCACTTGTTCTTGTAAAGTGTAGTTAAAGTCTGATTTAATTGTTATTTTTTTTAAAATATAAGCATCAAATCTAACTGACGGGGATCTAGTTATAAATTTTGTTTCACGATCACCTTGAATATTGTTGGATATACTATATCTATATCGGATATCAATATTTGGTGCAATTAGAAAATTAGTTCGTAGTGCTGGAGTATATACCTGTGTGAAGCCTTCATTCAAAGACTGTCTTTTTTGAATAAACTGATTAATTTTACTGTAATTGAAATATGAATTAAAGCTTAGTCTTACTTTTCCAAAAGTTCTCTGAATACGACCGAATATATTAAAATTTTCATCAGCAAAATTTGAATTAAAATAAGTGCTAGTTCTAACAACGCTTTCAAAATCAGTTAAACTTCTAATCTGATCAATATTTTTCGTATAACTTGCTCTGGTAAATACATTAGTATAATTAAATAAATTAAAACTTCTATATAGTAAACTGAAATTATGGGATAGGGCGTTCTGTAAATCAGGAGTACCGTATTGTATGTTATTATAACTATTAAATACTAACCCCCTAGCCAATCTAGTCACGTCAGTAAATTGGTTTCGCATGTTATAATTAAAAGTTAACGACTCACCTTTTTTTAATTGAATTCTTGTTTCAAAATCAGGTAATAATTTCAAAAAATTATCCTTAAAAGTAGTATCTAACTGAATATTTTGATTGCCATAAGCATGGTAGGAAAAACCAGGAGTTACAGTGAATTTACCTTTTCTAAAGCGATAATGAGCAGCAACATAAATATCTCTAAAATTGTATTCCACATCATTATCTATCAATCCTTCATTAAAAACTGGATCTGGTTTTAAAATAGATTTATTATCAAGAAACTGAAATAATGATGAATTAAATTGTTGTTTACTAAGTATGGTGCCTAAAGTGAAATTAATATTACTCTTTGGTCCTATCAAATAGTAATAATCTAATTTAGAATCTAATTGGTTAGAAAAGATTTTTCTATTTTGAGTAATATTATATTCATTGGATGAAAGATCTAAACCTAATGCATCGGCTGTTAAATCAAAAGGATTTATACTACTATCTGGATCATTCTCTAATATAGCATTATAAAACGGATTTTCATTTTTAATTACATTTTGGGTTTCAAGGGCAAAAATATTTTTTTCATTTAAAGTGAAATAATAATTCAAGTTTTGATTAATACTATACGGAGTTATTTCGTCAATTTGTGTAGTTCTCCCAAGAATTGATGAAAAATTATCTTTTGATTGGGAATCTTTAGAAATTCTAGATAATAAATTATAATCTATTTGATTATTAAAATTTGGTTTATAAGAAGCACTTAATTTAATAAGACCTTGATTTGATTTTTCTGTATTACTTTGTTCTGTATCCTCATCAGGTATACCCAAATTTGTATTCGTATATCTAATATTACTAATTTCTCTAGAATTTATATTACTGTTATTAAAAATAAAAAAACCGCTTAAGTCAAGATTTTTTTTAGGTGAATAACTAAAATTAACAGAAGTCAACTTGTTTTCAATCCTAAGTGCATTTCTTTGATTTGTTAAAAAATTTAAACTATTGTCTCCCAAGTCAATACTTGTACCACTTCTACTACTTGGTGCTACAAATCCTCCTCCAAAACCTCTAATATCTCTTCTAGTTAAAGCAACTTCACCGATATTATTTAGGTCACTAATAATATTAATACTATACTTTGGATTGTAATAAAAAAGTTTTGGTTGCAAAAGATAAAGGTTTTCCTCTGGAGCATCACCTACTCCACCAGTAATATTACCAAACCAAAAACTTTCTTTTCCTTGCTTTAATTTAATATTTATGGCAAAATTATCTTGATTATTTCTTACTCCACTTAATTGTCCTACTTCAGAATAATTCCGCAAAACTTGAATTTTATCAACGGCACTTGAAGGTATATTTTTAGTTCCAACTTTTGTGTCACCATCAAAAAAGTCTTTACCATTGACCATTAACTTATTTACAACCTTCCCTTCTACTTCTATTTGTCCATTATCATTTATCTGTACACCAGGTAATTTATCTATAATATCCTCTAACTTTCGTTCAGAACCATTTTTAAAGGAGTCGGCATTGTAAATTAATGTATCACCACGAACAATAACAGGCATTGTAACAACAACCTCATCTAAAACAACATTAGCTCTTAAAATATAATCTTTTACAAAATCTGATTCTTTAGTTTGAATAGTATCATTAATAGTAATAAGTCCAATTGAACTTACTTGAATTTTGTATCCAATGTTCTCCTTGAGGTTTAATTCATACTTTCCTTCTTTATCGGATAAAGCATAATTTTCTAGACCATTTGTGAGTTTGTTAATTGCAACAATACTAGCAGATTCAAGAGGTGAATTTAAACTATCCAAAATTTTACCTTTCATCTTTATTTGGGAATATGAAGAAAGGGAGAAAAAGAAAAAAACTATTAGTAGAAAAATATTTTTCATCGAATCAACTAAAAACTAGTGAAATGGTATCTTAGCCTCTTCTTCTTCCTCTATTATTTCTCATCTCAATCATTTTACCTTTAATAGTTTGATTATAATCAAGTTTACTTATTTCTTTTCCTTTATCTGGGACTTTTATACTTACAATATCAGAGGGATTAATAACTACCTTTGAACAAAGCATGGTTGTATTTCCTGAGCTAACTTCTAAAATAAGTCCTGGCAAACCCCAATACTCAGCTGGGCCATGTTGAATTGGTATTTGAAGTGTATACCAAGCCTCAATTGAAGTTAATTTAATTTCTTGATTTTCATCATCATTCAAATCCCTCCAAGAAAAATTGAACCAAGAAAGTTCTTTTGAAGGAACCACAGCTGTAGCTCTAAAGCATAAATAATTTCCAATTTGTTTAGATTCAGATTCCATTTTCCATTTTATCTCTTGAAGTTTATCCTTAACAAGGAATTTTTTTCCATAAAATTCTTGAGATTGAACCAATTGATTCTCTGAAACATTTTTGTATTGTTTGCCCCTTGCAAAATTACTTCCCCATGAATCGGTAGCTCCTGAGATTGCATCTACTTTTTCCTCTTCATAAAAAATAGATTCGTCTCTATTAAAAGTTAAAATATATGTTTTTTCTAAACGATTTTTTAATCTATTCTTTATTTGCTTCTTTTGGGCTTCACTCATTCTAGCACCCCATGCCCCTAATTCCATTTTTGTTTTAGAAAAATAATATGCTTCCCCTTGAAATTGTTGTAGAACTGTATGTTTATCCGAAGATCCTAAAAGAGAAAAGAAAATATAATAAATACCTAAAATGAGATAATTTGTAATCATAGTTTTTTCTTTAAAAGTAATAATTATTTAAGCAACCGATACTATGACCATTTGAATCTCAAAAGGTTTAAAAATCAAAATTATTATCTCTTTAGAATATTTTTTGAAAAATAATTGTCTGGAATTTGAGTATCAAAAGAAATGTCAAGTATTATAAAGTCTGTTCCATTTCCACTTTTAAGTACATCTTTATAATTCATTTTCATTGGAAACCACCTTGAGTCTATTCTTTTGACATCAGAGAATGTTGTTGACTTTAATAAAGTTCCACTTTTTGCAAATAAATTTTCTTTTAAAGGGACATATTTATTTTTATCAATCCAAATAGTTCTTTTATGATATGCTAAACCCTCAACTTTTGCAATTAATTCCATGACCCATACCTCTACTTCATTGTAAACTTCGTTACCTATAATATTAGCTGTATATATTTCTGATAATTTTCTTTCTTCCATCATATCTTCATATGATAAATCTGAACCCATAACCGATTGTCTCAAAAGATGACCAGAAAGCTGAATTGTTCTATCTGTATAAGGTGAATATATCCAAAGCCTATTACCTAACTTTAACATTTTTGTACCCTTCTCCCTTTCGGGAAACAAATATTCTGTATAGTTGTTTTCTACTCCCTTAGAATATCCCCTTGATTTTATTATTCTTTTCTTTCTTTTGCCATAAACAACCATTTCAGATGTTACAACTTGTGTTTTAGCAAACATGTTTTTATCAATTTTTTCAATAATTTTTAATGCCTGTTCACTACTTTTTTGAGCGAATAAATGAAATGACATTAAAAATGACAGAAAATTTATGATATGTCTTTTTTTCATAAAATCCATTTAAACTTCTAATTCTTTAAATAATCTTGCAGTTTCTCTTTTATAAATACCTCTTCCGGATAAAGCAGTTCCAAATAACATAGAAAATAATCCAGGTATAAAACCAATATAAAAAAGATCTGATGTAACATATGCTCTCATAACTGATGGCATTATTATAGTTGAATTAGCGATATCTTTAGAAATATCTATTCCTACTTCTTGAAGATAATAACAAAAAAGTATTCCAAGTGAAGTACCGATCAAAGAACCTATTATTCCAATAACAGAAGCCTCAACTAATAAAATTCTAAATATATTTGACTTTGACTCTCCAATTGCCAAGCGAATACCAAATTCATTGTAACGCCTTAGTCCACCAATTAGCCCTGTGTTCCAAAGTACAAGAGACATTGCAATTATAAATACAAAAAGGAAAACCCCTGAAAATGCATCACCCATCTCAAGGCTTGCACGAAGATCGTTTTGGTCCTTTAATGTAACCATAACAGGTGCATACTCATCTGAACTCGAAATATATTTAGAATTAAATTTTTTAGCTATCGTCAGCGCTCTCTTATCATCATATTTATTATTCTTAAAGTATCCTAAAATCTCACCTGAACCATTATTCATATCTAACATAACCTGAGCATCCAGAATATCAATTATAAAAGTACTTTTATCCATTAAAGGCGATCCAAATCTTACGGTTCCTGACATTTCATAATTTTGAAATACCATGCTTCCTTCCATTGTTGAACCAAAAAATGTGATCGTTTCCCCTGGATTTATATTTAGTTTATTAGCATAATTATCACTTAAAAGTATTTGTCCTTTCTTATTTGGTAAAGATCCCTTTTCAACTGATTCAGATAATTTAAGTCTTTCTAATTCCTTTGAGTCTTTATCAAAAAGTGCTAAAGCCAAACCCATCCCTGGGCCCTGAGATTTTGTGTTCCCAAAATTATCGGGCACATCCATTATACCACCAAATTTTATTCGTGGAGTCCAAATCATCTCTGGAAAATTTTGATTTAAAGAGTCAATTAGTTCTCTAATATCTAATAAAGCTAAATCATTTGGAAGCTGTTCTTTATTTTCAGCATAAGGTTTAGTCATTATCTTAACATGACCTGTGTCTAGCCGTGCATTTTGATTTATAACATCCGAAAAAACTCCTTTTAAAAACCCAAACATAAGTACTGTTACCATTACACCAACAGAAATAACGGCAATTGGAATAAGACTCTTGCTCTTGTCTCTAACTATTCCTTTTATTATAAATCTTATCATTGTTTTTTGCCTTTAAGAGCAAGTACTGGATTTAGTTTTGCAATTTTTCTCGCTGGGAGATAGCTTACAATTGTTGCTGAAATTATAACAGTTAAAATTGTTGAAAAAATTAATTTTAATCCGTAAACAGGGTAAATCACATCCGCTAATGCAATTCCCATTTTTTGATCAGCAGGTGGTATTGGAAACCCTGCTTTAGCCATGTAAATAAAAAAGGGGACCCCATAAATACTTCCAATCAATAGTGCAAGAATACTATAAACACTCCCCTCTACGGTAAATAAGCGAACAACTTTTAAACGTGTCATTCCAAGAGCAATGTATGTTCCTATTTCTTTTTGTCTCCTAAAAATGGATAAAATTTGGGTGTCAAAAATTGCCAATAGTGCAATAGCCAGAAGTAGACCGAAAATAAATGATTGACCTGCTTTTTTTTGATCAATTAATTCCTTCAAATTTTTTAATAAGCTTTCCTTTGATTTAAATTTCCAATATGGGAAAGCTGCTTTGTTAAAATCATCTTTAACAATAAAATAAGATGCTTGATTTTCTAAACCAGTAATTTGCCAAAGCTTATTTATATCAATCCAAATCTTTCCATTATCTATATTAGGTACGTTAGAATCAAAAACATCTACTATAGTAATTGTATTTGCATCATAAGTCCCTTTTACATCTCTCCACCTTAATTGTACTTTATCTCCCTTATTTAGCTTAGCAGATTCTGCCAGTCTCTTTCCTATTATAACAGGAAAAGATTCTTTACTTTGTTTTAAAATCTGAGTGGGTATTTTTAAGACACTTTGTCGATTATCAATGCCTTTTAAAACAACACTCATCATTCTTCCTTGAGGATAAATGAAGGCCTGATGATCAAGTATTGGAGTTAGACCATTTAAATTCAATGGTATTTTACTATGTCCTTCTAAAATAGTGTAGGGATCTAGTGGGTCATATTTTTCATATATTAGATGTCCCTCACCAAATTCCCATTCTATACTATCCTTTTGAGCTTGTTGATCCCAACCATCCATAATTGAGTTTAAAAAAATGATAATTACAAAGGAGAACGATAATACCAAAACGTTTAATAGGGTTCTTAATCTAGCTCCAAAGAGATTTTTAAAAGCCAGCTGAAATTCTAATTTCATGATTTATATTTTTCATCTTTTTCAACAATTCCATCCCTTAAAAATATTTTTCGATCCAGATAACCCATGACTTTTTCATCATGAGTTGAAAAAAGAAAAGTTGTTCCTAGTTCTTTATTAAGCTTTTTCATTGTTTTCAAAATAGCATGTGCATTTTCAGCATCTAAGTTAGCAGTTGGTTCATCAGCCAAAACAAGTTTAGGAGATTTAACCATTGCTCTTGCAATTGCTACTCTTTGACTTTCGCCTCCTGATAGTTTATCTGGCTTTTTGTTTGCATGCTCAGTAAGTCCAACCCATTCTAAGGCTTCCATTACCGCATTTTTTCTTTGTTTAGTAGTATTTTTTTGTAGCAAAAGTGCAAACTCTACATTTTCGAACACAGTGTAAACTGGTAACAAATTAAATACCTGGAATATAAAGCCTATATGGAAATTTCTTAATTCTGCAGCATCTTTATGATTAAGAGATTTTATTTCTTTATTTAAAACGTTCACCTCTCCGTTAGTTGGCTTATCAAGTGAACCAATTATATTTAACAGGGTAGTTTTTCCTGAACCACTGGGTCCAATTATACCCAAGAATTCAGAACTGTTTATAGAAAGATTTATTCCCTTCAATACAGGAAAATCTCTTCCTGCAACAGGATAATTTTTAGTTAGATTTTTAAGTTTTATTATAGTTTCTTTTTTCATATTTAATGATTATAAACTAATAATAATTGAATTCCTGGTCCGGCAAAACTTCTAAAAATTTCATTCTGTTGTATTCCCTGTACTACATCTGGGTTATAATAAAATATTAAAAAACCAGATAAATTATTGAATTGATGTTGGTAATTTAATAAAAAAGTTTGATTGTTGTTATTCCATTGGTGATATACTAAAGCATTTAGTGAACTAAATATATTGAGTGGATAACTTAAATTTAATGCGCTTATACCTCTATTAATTGACTCCTTAAGTTCATTATCCATTGACCTATAATAAAGATATTCTTTAGAAAAAGTTAGTCCATTCCCAATACCAAAAGTATAATCTATACCCAGATTTAATAAAAACTGATTAGTTAATAATCCTACGTTTTTTAGTTTATGTATATAGGTTGTCTCAGTCCATAATCCAAACCCTAAATCTAATTTTAAATCAAATCCAATTCTGTGTTCTGGAGTTTCATATCCAGATAAATTATTAGACTCTACTAAACCAGCCTTTCTAAAATTATAAGAAATAGCCGCCTCTCCTTTTGGAACAAAAGTTTGAAATCTCCCACCATATTCTGGCATATTTTTTATTGTAGGTAATGCATCGAAACCTCTTTGTTTTTCATTTCCATATAAACCCCAAAACCAAAGATTTGAATTATTCTTAAAATAGTGTCTTACAAGCAATCCATAAACACCATTTGTTAATCCTAAAGGATCCCTTGGATCAATTTGATTAAACCATTGTATTGGTCTTAACAATTGTGCAACACCAAAATCAATTTTTTGTAACCCTGCTCTAAATTCCCATTTATTTATTTGGTAACGGAGCCAAATTCTATAAGGGTCAATACTTGATTGGATTTCAATTTCATTGTTAGGTATTGATAATCTTGAAAAATTTAAATTCCCTGAAATCTCAATAGAAAAGGCAGATAAGATGCTATCACTTTTAGTATTAAAATTTAATACAGGTAAGTATCTAGTTCCAATAAATGTAGTGGTGTTTTTTGATGTACTTACATTAGATTGCCCCATTAACTGACCATCAAATTCAAATTTAATCTGAGAGTATAATGGTATTGATAAAATAAATAGAAAATAAAAAATCTTATTCATCAAATTCTTAATGTATATACAACGTAATACAAAAATAAGCTTATTACTTATAGATTTTAATGCAACTATAAAATGAATTACTGATAAATTAAATCCCTATATTGTGAGAATATGAAGTCAAAATCAATATTAATTTCAGAGAAAAAAAATATTAGAAAATATAACCCCTCTAATGATATATTTGAATGGGAACATGAATTTGAATATAAAATATCTGGTATTTCAAGAATAGATGATCTTGTAATTGTGACTACTTATTCAAATTGGGGTAAAAATTATACGTCTCTATTAAGTTTTGAAACAGGTGAAAAATTTTGGGAAATTCAAAATGTATTTTACTCTATCCACATAATTGAAAATATTATTATTTTTTTGGATAAAAACAAATTTTTTAATGGTATTGATATTAAAACTGGAACCGAAAAATTCAAGGTAAAATCACCATTCACATGGACTACTCCAAAAATAATATTAATAAAGAATACTTATTTCATTTTTTCTTCAAAAAAAATATACCATTTAAATATGAATAATGGAAAAATAATGGAAACTAAACTTCCAAATAAAATTAACCCTAAAGAATTAGGAATAGTTTTAGATGAATTTCAAATAAATATTAACAGTATTCCTTCAAGTGATGCAGGATATACGTATATTGGAGATGCTGGTGCAGGTGGTGATTTTGGAGGAGGCGATGCCGGTGGTGGTGGCGGTGATGGAGGATGATTTTCTTAAAATTTAACTTTAATACATCTTTTTCAATCTCAATTTACTTAACCCTCCTAAAAATCTATTTATTGCCATTGGTGAAGGATGAAAAGGATTTCCTAACCTTGTTTTTCCTAAACAATAAATAATTGGTTTTTCGTTTTCTAATAGATTTAAAATATTAATAGACTGTTTTTTTAGATAAGACCTCTTATCAAGATAATTTCCCCAACAAAATAAAATTTTTGTAATATTAAGTCTATCCTTTTGGATTACATCTCTGATAAACTTTTCATTTTCATATATTAATTTAATATTAACTTTTTTAGGTAGCTTTTTTGGATTAGAAGTCCTTAACGGACATAAATTTATAAGAAGCCATCCATCACATCCATTTAATTTAGCTATTGTTTCGATATTCCTAGATGTTGGATCTAACTTATTTTCATCAGCAGTACTTGGGTTAAGACCGACAGCTAATAGCATTGATTTACCCCTTTTACCTAATAAAAATCTTTTTTGCTTATCCGTCTCTGGTATGCAAATAATATTTTTTAAAATTTCTTTTTTCACTTATTTATAATGTTGTAAATAATAGCAAGAATATTAAATTTAAGTATTTAAAACAATTCAAATTATTGTATGGAACTATTGGCATATGTATTGGCGATATTTGGACTAGTTATGCTTTTAAAAGGCATAAAACCTTCAATTGAAGTGTTGAACAATGCAACTGAAAAAGAGCTCATTAAAGGTGTCGGATTAATTGCAGCCATAATAACTATTATTTTCTACATTTTCGTAATGTTAAATTATTTAATCAACTTTAAAATTTAAGATGTTATACTTATCAAATTTTTTAATTTTAATTTTATTTATTTCTTGTCAAAGCGGTATTCAAAAAAAAACTGAATATCAATTAATTTGGAGTGATGAGTTTAACCAAGAACCCGGATCTGTTGATGCTTCAAAATGGTTTTTGGAAACTAAAGCTCCAAATAATGGAAGTTGGTACAATGACGAATTACAACACTATACAGATCGAATTGAAAATTCCTACGTAAGTGAAGGAACATTAAAAATAATTGCTAAAAAAGAGCAGTATACTCACTCTGGTTCCACTCAACAATATACCTCTGCGCGTTTAAACTCTAAAGCATCTTTCACTTATGGAAAAGTAATGGTTAGAGCAAAATTACCTAGGGCTCAAGGAACATGGCCAGCTATATGGACACTAGGAAGTAATATCGAAACTGTTGGTTGGCCAGCCTGCGGAGAAATAGATATAATGGAACAACTTTTTGAAGATTTTGAAATGATTCAGTGTGCTGTTCATACTCCTGACACTCACGGGGACAATACAATTGTAAAGCAAGTAGACGTTAGTGATGTATCAGAGAATTTTCATGTTTATGGATTAGAATGGACTCCAGATAAATTGAAGTTTTATGTAGACGATATTCACTATTTTACTTATCAACCAAATAATAAAAATTTAAAGAATTGGCCCTATATAAATGACCAATATATTCTGCTAAACATAGCTATGGGAGGAAATTTAGGTGGTAAAATAGATCCGGAATTTACCCAAGACCAAATGGAGGTTGATTATGTAAGGGTTTATCAAAAAAAATAATTCTACTCCGTTTGAAAAGAAGATGCTGGTAAACCTTCACTATTAAACAAAGTTGCATCGAAGTAATTTTTCCAACCGTATCTTACTCTTTTTGGCATCTTTACTTTTTTGGAAAAGACTCTAACCTTTTTATTAATTATTTTTGCTGATGCAGGATAAAAAACATTATCGGATCCAGCTATTTCAAATCCATTTAATATTCCCTTAGAATTAAGCCCAGTACCAACATAATCAAAAGTAATATCTACATAAGTTTTATATAGTTTTTTTGATTTATATAGTGGTCCACTAGCTAAAACTTCTTTCATACCATAGTCATTATTTAATGCTAGGCGCGCTAATCTTTTTCCTACATCCTGCTTATTAGCTGGATGAATATCATTCTCCTCCCCAATGTCTAAGGTTATAGCCATCCCAGTATTTTCGAGAGATAGAGTTTTTCTTTGGGCATCTCTTAATAAATAAGATAAACAATCTCCACAACCATTTTCATTCTTATTATAAAGAAAGGGTGCAATTTGAACAAAATAAAAAGGCAATTTTTCTTTCCATTTTTCCCTCCAATCTAATATCATTCCTGTAAATAGATTTTTATAGTCAAAATAATTGTCTACGTTACTTTCCCCCTGGTACCATAAAAAACCTTTTACTTTATAAGGCTTTATAGGTTCTATCATGTGTTTATACAAAATACTATATGTATTTGGATTATTTATAGAAATACCTGTTTTTATATTAGACTTGAGATAATCATCTTCATTCAAAAGCTGATCAAAAGAAAGATTATGTTTTTGAATAGATGAGGCCAAATAAAAAGCTAGATGTTTAAATCTCCATTCTCCTTTATCCAAAAACAAACGACTTTCACCATCTTCAAGATAACAAGCACCTTTAAATGCACCCTCTCCACCTGTATCAATTATTCGAATTGCCAAAATATTTTCTCCTTTTTTTAGAAGATTTTGAGGGATTTCATAAGATCTAGCTGTGCAACATGAAAATCCTTTACCTATTAGTTTACCATTTATGAAAGTAAAATCAAAGTCATCAATACCTTTTTCAGCAATGAATTTGTAGTTTTTAGTTGGATCATCTACATTAAAGCGTTTTCTTAACCATAAAACTCCATCCTCTGCAAAAGTTTTTGCTTTAAAAATATTTTCAAATTTGAAAAATGTTTCGTTAGGAGTATAAATAACAAATCCTTCATTATTTTTATCGAAAAAATTATTCCATTGGCTATCATCAAATTCTATAGATGAAAATTCTATGTCATCTAAATTTAAATTCTCCCAACCTAAAATATTGTTAGGAATATTATAACTTTTAGATTCAAGAAATTTTTCATTTGCTTTTCTTGTTTCTAAATTATATTCCTGATCAATTATTTTAATCGCAGAAAGACCCCCTTTTGTTATAATAAGATTTGCCTCTTTTTTACTTGATGGGAGATTATTTAATTTTTCAATACTTGTCCATGCTTCAACTCGGGTGCCTCCCCAAGAACTATTTAAAATTCCAACGGGAACACCTAATTTTTCATGAATTTCACGAGCAAAAAAATAACCTACAGCACTGAAATCAGTAGCATTTTCAGAATTAGCAATTTTCCATGAAGCTGAATTTATATAAGTACCGTTCAAATTTCTCGGCACTGAAAACATTCTTATATCAGGGTAATTAGCATTTTTTATTTCTTCTTTTTGATCTAATATTCTAGCACTCATAGGCCACTCCATATTAGATTGCCCAGAGGTAAGCCAGACCTCTCCAATCATTACATCACCAAATATAATTTCTTTTTTACCAGAAACTACTTTTACTTCATATGGTCCTCCATAATTAGGTGTTCTTATAGAAACATTCCAATTCCCATTTTCTGATATATTTGTTTTAGATACTTCCCCCCAACTAGCAATTATCTCAATATTTTCCTCTGGTGATCCACTACCCCATATTGGTACATCTGATTTTTGTTGGAGCACCATGTGATTTGAAAAAACTGGCGCTACTTTTAATTCATTTGTATTATTGGAGCATGAATAAAATGGAATTGATATTATACCTACTAATGAATAGAAGCTTTTTAATTTCATTTTTTAATTAATATTTATTTAAATTTTATTGAAGTTTAAGGTTTGAAAAACTCCTCCTCTGTTATTAAAAAATAATTTTCTTTTTCTCTTGGATCAAAATAAAAATTAAAAATATGTTGATCTCCATAATTTATAGTTGTCCTTTCAAAATCTTCAAAATAAAATTCTTTAGACTTGAATTGAACATAAAGACGAGTTATTGGTAACTCTTCAAATTTAAATTTCTCTTTGTTTCTGATATAAACATGGCGAATATATTTTTTTCTCTGATCTCTAATTACAACAATTATGTCGTGATCAACTTCATTTATTATTTCTAAAGATGCATTTGAAATTTCATTAAACTTATCCTCTGGAAATCTATAACTAAAAGTTTTATCACCTGTTTTCCCTCTTTGAGCGTTTAATATTGTTGATCCCAAAAAAAATAAAGTAATTAATTTTTTAAACATACTTTCTCTAATACTATAAAATTTAATCACTCTAGTGTCATTTTAATAAAATTAGACAAGTCATCTTTAAATTTTTTCATTGAAGGTTCGTGTATATACATCATATGTCCTGCCTCGTAATATGTCATTATTATATTATCTTTTATTTCTGGAGCTAAATTCATATGAGTGATAGTGTGTTCAACCCCATAAAAGACTGTTGCTAAATCATAATAACCATTCATTATTAACACCTTTAGATTAGGATCTTTACTCATTGCACTTGCCATATCAATTGAAGTATTTATAGCAATTTGAGTTCCCCAACCTCCATTTCCTTTATGACTCCAATCCCATTTGAAATCTTCATCTGCATATGCGCTAGTTTTGTAATTTAATTCCTTTGATACATTTAGTGATCCATGAAGATAGTCTAAAAATCCTACTGTATATGGAGGCGATATTGCATCACTTTGAGGATCGGTTATTGCATATTGATTTTTTGGGTTTTCATTTATGCCAGTATATCTTGAATCTAATCTTCCAACTGTTTTGGATTCATTCCTTAAAAGCTCATTAAAATACTCAGATGCTTTTACTTTTAAATTTGCTTTTAACCAAAATTCTTTGGATAAGCCTACATACTTTTCTAGCCTCTCTGCTATTCTATTTTTATGATTTTCCGAAATACTAGTCCCTTTAAAAAGAGCTGGAGTATATTCGTTTTCAGTAAATTCTCTTACTTCATTTATAAATGATTCCAGATTTAAAGAATTCATTTCCTTAGTTAATTTTTTATGATAGCGTGATGTTGCAGCATAACTAGGCAGATGAACTATATAAGGTAAGTCATCATTTGGAGGAAATGTTAAAGTTCTTAAATCAAATACAGCAGAAACCATAATAACTCCATTTAAAGCAAAGCCCTTATCTAATAGATAATTCATAACCCCAGCATTTCTGAATGTACCATAACTTTCACCTAGTAAATATTTAGGTGATTGCAGTCTGTTATGTTTTTTTAAAAATTGCATTATAAAAAGACTAGTAGATCTTATATCTTGGTCAACACCCCAAAAATCTTTTCCTTTACTTTCACCAATCAATTCACTTAAACCAGTTCCTATGGGATCCATCATAACCACATCTGCCATGTCGAGAATAGAATATGGATTATCCAATAACTTATATGGAGCAGCTTTGTTATAATCGGGATCAGTAACAACAATTCTTTTTGGTCCCATTATACCCATATGAAGCCAATATGAAGAAGAGCCTGGTCCTCCATTAAATGAAAAAACAATAGGTCTATTTTTTGTTTCGCCCTGTTTAAAGTAGGCCGTAAAACCATGTAATGCGATAGGTTTATTTTTTTCATCACGAAGTTCCATAGTGCCTGCGAGAGTATTGAATTTATAATTCTGACTACCTGTCTTCAGTGTTTGAATACTTTTAAATACCTGGGCTTTAGGTATACTATCTTGTGCGTGAATAGAAAAAACAAGAAATAAAATTGCTATTTTAAAGTAAATAAATGTTTTCATTTTATTGATTTAATATCAAATATAATAATCGGTTTAATATATATTATTTTAAACATGTTTGTTTCGTGAATATTTATTAGTTGTTATAATATGGTAATAATTTTAATCGATTAAAATTGATAAAAAGTGAGTAGAAAATATATATATTTAGAAATCAAATGCATATCGTAAATAACAATGAAAAAAAATAATAAAGAATCAAGACGAAATTTTATAAAAAAAGGAATTGCTGCTTCATCAATATTTATTGTCCCTAGAAATGTTTTAGGTGGACCAGGATATACTTCTCCAAGTGACCAATTAAATATTGCAGCGATTGGATCTGGGGGAAAGGGAGCTAGTGATATACGAAATGCTTCTGTAAAAGGTCGTGAAAGAGTTGTTGCTCTTTGTGATGTAGACTTTTCAGGAAGTGCTTCTAGTACTGTAAAAAAATTCCCTACTGCCAAGCGATATGCTGATTATCGTATCATGTTGGATAAAGAGAAAAATATCGATGCCGTAACTATTTCGACACCAGATCATGTTCATGCCCCTGCAGGAATGTATGCTATGGAAAGGGGTAAACATGTTTACATTCAAAAACCTATGGCTCATAATATAAGAGAAGCTAGAATGTTAACTCAAATGGCAAGAAAACAAAAAGTTGTTACCCAAATGGGGAACCAGGGTGGTTCTAATCCCTATCTTAATATGGTTCAAGATTGGATTGACAGCGGAAAAGTAGGTGCAATTTCTGAAGTAAAAATATGGACAAATAGACCGGTATGGCCACAAGGTGTTATGATGCCAAAACCAAATCCCAGTTTAAAACCTGAAGCACTTAATTGGGATTTATGGCTAGGTCCAGCAAAAGAAAAACCATATACACCAAATATGCATCCTTTTAGCTGGAGAGGATGGTGGGACTACGGAACTGGTGCTTTAGGTGATGTTGGATGTCACTTAATTGACATTCCTTTTAGAACTTTAGGATTAAAATATCCAACCTCAGCTGAATGCAGTGTTGGGAGTGTTTTTTCAAAAATGTGGAATCCAGACTATATCCCTGAAGGATGTCCACCATCTTCAATGATTACAATTAACTTTGATGCAACTAAAAAAAGTAATTCTCCTATACAAATGACATGGAGCGATGGTGGTATAAGACCTCCTCATCCAGAAATAATACCTCCAAATAATGATATCGGTGGTACAAATAGTGAAAACGGAGTTTTAATGATAGGAGAAAAAGGAATTATTTCTACTAATATAAATGATAGCTCTCCTCTAATGCCTAAACTTTATTTAAATGATGGAACAACTGACTTTGGCCCTGAGGTAGAAAATTTTCCAGAGCCTGAATATGGACACCAAAGAAAATGGGTTGATGCTTGTAAAGCAGGATTTAATAGCAAAGAACATCTTTCTTTAACCTCTTCCTTTGATTATGCAGGACCTATGACTGAAACTGTGTTAATGGGTAACTTAGCAATTAGAAGCTACATGCTGAGGGAGGAAAAATCAAGAGGAAGGATAGACTACTATGCCCGTAAGAAATTACTTTGGGATGGTGAAAACATGAAAATTACTAACCTTGAAGCAGCTAATCAGTTTGTATCTCGAGAATATCGTGACGGTTTCGGTGTATAGTTAAAAATTCATTCTTAAAAAAATCCTGTTTACTCAACAGGATTTTTTTTTATAATAAATAATAAAAAACAACCTTTAGAATTAAAAAAAACTACATTTGCCACCATAAAATAATTCATGGCAACATTTAAGTCCTTAGGCCTTAATTCCCAGCTTCTACATTCTATAGAAAAACTCGGGTTTGAAACTCCTACTGAAGTACAGGTTAAAGTAATCCCTCTTCTTCTTGATAGTAGTACAGATCTTATTGCTTTAGCACAAACAGGGACAGGAAAAACTGCTGCATTTGGATTTCCATTACTACAGCTTATAAACACAAAAAGTAAAAATACTCAAGGCTTAATCCTTTCCCCAACAAGAGAACTTTGTCTTCAAATAACAAACGACTTATCAGTTTACGCTCAAAATCAAAAAAACATAAATATTGTTGCAATCTACGGAGGAGCTAACATTTCCGAACAGGCTAAAAAAATAAAACGTGGATCTCAAATTATAGTTGCTACTCCTGGTCGTCTGAAAGATATGATAAAAAGAAAGTTTGTAAATATTAGTAACATAAAATATTGTGTTTTAGATGAAGCAGATGAAATGCTAAATATGGGATTTTATGAGGACATAAAAGATATTCTTAAAAGTACCCCAAGAGAGAAAAATTCTTGGTTATTTTCTGCAACAATGCCGTCTGAAGTAGGTTTTATTGCAAAAAAATTTATGTCTAGCCCAAAGGAAGTAACTATCGGAAAAATAAATACTAGTTCTAAAAATATAGTTCATCAATACTATGTTGTCTCGAGAAACGAGAGATACTCAGCATTAAGAACTGTTATAAGTTTAAATAAAGATATTTTTGGATGTGTTTTTTGTAGGACTAAAATAGATACACAAAAAGTATCTGAAAAATTAATTAATGATGGATATAAAGCGGCTGCCATTCATGGTGACTTAAGTCAAAACCAAAGAGACTCAGTTATGCAATCCTTCAGAAAAAAGAAAATTCAACTACTTATTGCTACCGATGTTGCTGCTAGGGGAATAGATGTTGACGATATAACTCATATAATCAATTATCGCTTACCAGACGAAATTGAAACTTACACTCATAGAAGTGGAAGAACAGGTAGGGCTGGAAAACAAGGCATCTCAATAATTTTTGCCACAAAATCCGAAGAAAAAAAAATTAGACTGATAGAGAAGAAATTAAACATTAATGTGCCTCGGCAAGAAATGCCTTCTTATGAAGTAATATTAAATAATAAAATTGATACCTGGATTGATGAGATAATAAAAACTTCTATTAATAGCAATTTAAAAAGGTACTTGCCTGGAGTGATTAAAAGTTTCAAAAACATAGATAAAGAATTACTCATTGAATTAATGCTTTCAAAGGAGTTTAAAAAGTATGACTTAGATTTACATGTTAAAAATTCAGATGATCAAGCAAATAATAAAAAAATTAATACTAATAATAATGATCGTTTTTTCATAAATATTGGTGCAAGAGATCAGTATGACTGGCATACTTTAAAAGATTTTTTACTTTCTTATCTAAAAATTGAAAAAAATGATATTTTTCAGGTAGAGGTTATGAAAAATTTCTCTTTTTTCTCAATCAAAAAAATTCACACAGCTTTGGTTTTAAAATCTTTTGAAAATCTTTTAATGAATAATCGAAAAGTTTCTGTTGAATTAACTAAAAAAAGTAAATCCTTTTCCTTCACCTCAAGTCAGAAAAAGAAAAAGAATATCAAAAAAAGAAGGTTTAAATAAATTTTATAGTTTTCGCATCCAGATATTTCTATATGATACTTCACCATCTCCATGATCTTGAAGCAAAAGCGATCTATGAACTCCTCCTCTTTGACCGTCAAATGGTAATTTATCTCTTTTTGTTTCTACCATTCCAAAATAACTTGTTGTCCCTTGTATTTTAGTATTATTTTGAATTAAAACCCCATTGTGAAATATTGTGAAAGTTCCTGCTTTTATTTGTTCACCTTCTTCATTATACTTTGGTTCGTTAAAAACAATATCATAGACTTGCCACTCTCCAGGTGGTCTTGACGCATTTACTAAAGGAATACTTTGTTTATATATTGATCCTGCTTGACCATTTGAATAGGTTCTATTTTCATAGCTATCTAAAACTTGGACTTCATATCTTCTTTGAAAATATATCCCACTATTTCCTCTACTCTGACCACTACCTTTTACAACCTCAGGTGTTTTCCATTCAATATGTAACTGAATTGAACCATGTTCAAATTTAGTTTCAATACTTCCTGTTCCTAATTTAATAGTCATTGATTTGTCTTTATTTAATATCCATTTTACAGGATCTTTAGTTACCGAATGTTGCCAGTAATCAAAATTTGTGCCATCAAAAATAATAATTGCGTCACTTGGTGCTGAATTATTACTGCCTGGCATAACTAATTGAGGTTCAGGCTCCCATACTTCAAAATCTTCTGGATTTGGTGATTTCTGTGAATATGTAAATTCAAATATTAACAATATGTAAAATATTTTTTTCATAATTTTTGAAATTTGGAAGACTATATCTGTTATAATATTTATTTATTAAAATAGTGAAATTATATGATTAATTATATTCGAAATAATAGAATTAATTTTTTTTGTATTTTTCAAAAAATTTGGATCAGATGGAGACGATAATTGGTTATTTTGAGACGATCCCTTCTTTACATAGAAGCTTTATTTTAGTTGGAGGCCTCAGCTTATTTTGGATACTAGAGAATAACTTATACTTATTCAAATTTAAATATAAAAAATGGCGGCATGCTCTTCCAAACTTATTTTTCACATTTACTACAGTCATTATAAATTTTGTTTTAGCTTTTTTATTATTAAATACTTCTGATTGGGTAAATGATAATGAATTTGGACTGCTTCATTGGATCCCTGACACAAATTTATTGATTAATGTGATTATTGGTATTTTGTTACTGGATCTAATAGGAGCGTACACACCACACTGGGTTGAACACAAAATTAAACCTCTTTGGATGATTCATTTGGTTCATCACAGTGATCATCATGTAGATACTACAACTGCAAATAGACACCATCCTTTGGAAAGTATAATTCGATTTGGATTTACACTATTAGGGGTTTTTTTGTTAGGAGCTGATATTGGGACAATAATGTTATATCAATCACTCTCTTTAATTGCTACCCAATTCAATCATGCAAACATTAAACTTCCAAAAAAAATTGACTTATACATAAGTTATTTAATTGTTTCTCCAGATATGCATAAAACTCATCATCACTATAGACTACCCTATACTGATGCTAACTTTGGAAATATTTTCTCAATTTGGGATCGCTTATTTGGAACTTATATTCCATTTGATCGAGAAAAATTAGTTTATGGTGTAGATGTTTTCTTTGATGAAGAAGGGAACAGGAAAATTACTAATTTGTTAAAACAACCTTTTCAACCCTATTCTAAACCCACACTCACTCCTAAAACTGAAATCTAACTTAATATTGAAATTAATTCAGATAACGGGTAAGTCTCTTGTGAACCACTTTCCATATTTTTTAAAACAAAATTTTGTTGTTTCAATTCTTCTGACCCAATAAGGACTACATTTTTAATTTTTTTTGAATTAGCGTAGCCCAATTGCTTTTTCAATTTAGCTTCCGTAGGGTATATCTCGCATGAAATATTTAAGTTGCGTAATTGGTTAACAAACTTATAGGAAACTTGTGTAGCCTCATTTCCAAAATTTGTAAATAGAACTTTTGTTTCGGTCTTGAGTCTATTGGGAAAAAGATTTAATTCCTCCATCAAAAGATATATTCTCTCAAAACCAAAAGAAATTCCAATTCCACTCATGTTCTTTAAACCAAATTTTCCTGTTAAATCATCATATCGACCACCACCTCCTATAGAACCAATTTTAGTTCCTGATGGAGGTTCTATTTCAACAATCATTCCAGTATAATAATGTAATCCTCTAGCTAATGTTAAATCTAACTCAAGATTAGCATGACTGTCTTTCTTACTTTGGATATTATGAAAAATAAATTCTAATTCATTTAATCCAGTTAACCCTTCTTTTTGAGATGAGAGGAGTTTTTTAAGTTTATCAATTTTTTGTTGGAGTGTTCCTTGTATATCTAATATATCCTTGAGTTTTTTGATTGATTCTGAAGAGAAATTATTATGTTTTAGTTCTTTAAAAACACCATCTTTTCCTATTTTGTCTAACTTATCAAGTATGACTGTAAAATCATATAATCTAGATTTAGCTCCTAGAAATGATACTATACCAGCTAGTATTTTTCTATGATTAACTTTCATCGTAACACCATCAATTTTTAAATCCATAAAGGCTTTATTATATAATGAAAGGACTTCTAATTCTTGCCATAAAGATTTATCGCCAACAATATCTGCGTCACACTGGTAAAATTCCTGAAAACGGCCATGTTGTGGTCTATCTGCTCTCCATACGGGCTGTATTTGATATCTTCTAAAAGGAAAAATTAAATTATTTTGATGCTGAGCAACATAACGTGCAAAAGGAACAGTAAGGTCATATCGGAGAGCTTTTTCTGATATTGAATAAATAAACTTTTTATCTTCTCCATTTGAAAGTGCATCAATATTAGCTTTTTTGATCTTATCTCCTGAGTTTAAAATTTTAAAAACCAAGCGATCTCCTTCTTCACCATATACTCCTGTCAGTGTATCTAACCTTTCAAAAGTTGGAGTTTCTATTGGTGAGAATCCATAACACTCAAAAGCTTTTTGTAGTTTATCTTTTAAATAATTACGCTTTACGATCTGTTCAGAAGAGAAATCACGAGTACCTTTTGATGTGGATGGTTTTATAGACATTTGTAATCTTGTCCTACAAATATCTTCTATTTTGACGAATTCTGAAAATAACTTTTGAGTCGTTTATATCTCTCCCCTTTTGTAATTATTGCTCCTTTTTTTAATTGGTTATAAATAAAAAGATTCCTTGTGGGCGAATAGGATTTTGATGCTTGAAATAATTCAACAGAATCATCATGAATTTTTTTTAACATAATTTCAAATCCTTTAGAGGTAGTTATATCTAAAGTTTTAGATTTTAATTTAACAATAATTAAATGAGCTAACTTTTTATTGGTTTCAAATAAAAATACTTGACTAGGGGTTAGAAAATCCATAAACTTACAATCTGTCAAAATTTTTTCCCAAACTATATCACTAAAAAGGTTTATGTAATTACTTATATCTCTAGGCTTATTTTTTTTAATATTATCCCACTCGTTTTTATCAATACCTTGCGAAGAAAGAAAAATTGAAAACTCTCTGTGCATTTCATGCAATTGTTTTTCTGTTAATTTATGATAACGCATAAAATAAAAAACCCACTTATAAGTGGGTTTAGTATTATTTTTTTATTTCTGGAACTATTTCAAAAGGAAGTTCAAAAGAAACTTCCCGATGAAGCCTTATTTTAGCATTATATTTTCCAAGCCTTTTAATATTTCTTCCAGGAA
>CAJWHM010000019.1 GCA_913041125.1 uncultured Bacteroidota bacterium
TGGTGATGGTACTGTAGACTTTGAAGGATGGTTCTATCTTACAAGGTGATGATTAATTGCACAAATTCAAATGCAATTTATATGAATCAAAGAATTATAAAATTTCAGGTTTTAGTTTTTACTAATTCTATATATCTTAGAGGCTGTTAAACTATAAATCAATTAAAGATGAAAAAAATTATTATATCTAGTTTTTTATTAATTAGCTATTTATCATTTGGACAATCTACTGCTATGATAGCGGTTGTACTAGAAGATGGAAAAGAAAGTGAATATTTAGCCACAGAAAAAAATTGGAATATTGCAGCACAAGCGATGGTCGACGCTGGAATTATAGCACAGTGGTCGGTATGGAAAAGGACTCCAAGAGAAGGAGATGATAATTGGGCACAATATTATATTTTTAGAAGAACCACAGCTCAGCAGGACGCTAACCCGAAAAATTTTGATAAGACATGGGATGTAGTATATAAAGCATTTAAAGGAAAAAGTAAAAAGCAAATAGACAATATGCTTGGATTTAAAGGTATCTTTAAAGATCGAAGAGAACGACAATTTAAATGGGTATCCGCTACTGGCTGGTTAGGATTAGAGTGGGAAATAGGAGACAAATGTAATTTTCACTTTATGACTCAAAAAAATGAAGATTTTGTTAGCTATGAAGATCAATTATGGAAACCTGTTGCTCAAAAGCAAATACTTGACGGATATAGAAAATTTTGGGGCCTAGGTGAGATAACCTCTAAAGATGAAGGGGCAAAAAAATTAAATGCAGGCTTTACTCATATTGCTTTTAATTTTATGACTACTAAAAAAGGTGAAAACACATTAGATATTGGAGATGACTTTCTTACTAGAAAATCTTGGGAAGGACTTCAAAATTCAAGAGAAATGCTTCCACCAGAAGAGCTTACTTTAATTTATACTACTTTATAAATAATTGGTGGTATTATTAAAATGATTTTAAAAGGCCTCCGTCAATAGGAATATTAGTTCCTGTGATATAACTAGCTTGATCTGAAGCTAAAAAGCAGACAAGATTTGCATATTCTTCAGGTTTTCCAAGTCTTTTCATAGGAACTGATTCTTCCATTGCCTTTCGAACTTCTGAAACGGGGATATTCATTTTTTCTGCCTTTTTGGAATTAAGCTGCTCAATACGTTCGGTATCGAAATATCCGGTAAGTATATTGTTTACAGTAATATTTTTTTCTGCAACATCGACAGATAAACTTTTAGCCCATGTAGTAAGTGCAGCTCTGATACTGTTTGAGAGAACGAGATAATTAAGCGGCTCTCTTACAGATATTGAGGCTACGTTTATTATGCGTCCCCAACCATTATTTTGCATATGCTTTAGGGCAAGTGAAGAAGATAAAACACCACATTTAAAAAGTAAATCAAATGCTTCTTGATAGTCATCTACGCTTTTTTCTACTGCTCCTCCTGCAGGAGGTCCCTGAGTATTATTGATTAGAATATCAATTTTGTTTTTATTGAAAAAGGAGGATATGATTTTTGAAAAATCATCATAATTAGAAAAATCTGTAATAAGGCTTTGATGATTTTGTCCCTGTTTCCTATCAAGACTCTGAACTATTTCATTTAGTTTTTTTTCATCTCTAGCCATAAGGGTAACATTGGCACCTGAGGCAGCAAGCCTCTCTGCAATAGCTTTACCGATGCCTTTACTACTACCGCCAACTAAAGCGTTTTTTTCTTTTAAGTCAATTTTCATAGCTTATGTATATTCTTCTCTTACAGGACTAAATACATCCATTAAAGTACATGGGGTAATTGCTTTTCCTGTGTGTGGGGAATTAGATGGTATATGTACAACATCTCCTTCATGATATATTTTTGTCTCTCCTTCAAGAGTAAATTCAAATTCACCACTTACTACATGCATGATTTGCTCATGTGGATGATGATGCTCTGGAACTACTGCATCTTTTTCAACTGTCCAAAAAGCCCATGTGAGGTTTTCACCATGTACCATTTTGCCATGAAAACCAGGCATTATCTCTTTACTTTTTAAAGTTTTTAGGTTCATAATATCTTTAATGTTATTTACATTTTTACATAGACGTCTCCATCTAAAATAAATTCTGTAAAAGTTTCATTGAATCTTAAGATTTCAATACTTGTTCTCGAATCAATTGATCTTTCTGTAAGGTCTACCGATGGACAGGTTAAATAGTTACTAATAAACTTGTAGGTTTGCTGGTCTGCAAGAAAATCGGAAGTCAGGTTTGACCAGTCAAATCCTCTTTCTGATCCTAAATAACAAGGATCATCTTCATTTGAAACTGAAATTATTTCTGCCTCTCTTGTTACAGCTGTTCCTGTTCCATCACTATTAAATGAAATTATAATAGTTGCATACCAAAACTGTTCATCAAAAGTGTTTGCTAATCTAAATTGCCATTCACCAATTATGGGGTCTTCAATTTCTTCTTTCGTACAAGCAGATATAGCCAATAGAAAGAAAATAAAAGCTATTGTCTTTTTCACTAGATTTTTTTTTCAATATACAAATAAGGTGATTAATGATGAGATTTAAAATTAAATCGATAATTTAAATTTCTAATTTTAATATAGATTAAAGCAATACGATTTTATGATAATTAATAGAAGAAAGTTTGTCAAAAAAACATTAGCAGCAGCTTCAATAGCTCCATTTTTTTCCAATAATTTATTGTCTAACTTAAACCTAATTGAAAAAGACATTAAAATTTCCTTACAGTGTGTCTCATTTGCGAATAAGTTAATGAGTGGGGAAATGTCAATTTTAGACTTCCCAAAAATAGTAAGAGATGACTTTGATATTGAAGCCGCTGAATATTGGAACATTCCTTTTTTAAAAAAAAGGAGTGATTCAAATTTTATAAAAGAAATGAACAAGAGGACTTCTGACAATGGATTAAAAAATACGATAATGCTTGTTGATTTATTCGATTTGAAAAAAAGGGAATCAAAGAGTATATCTCATTTAGATAAGAGTAAAAGAATAGAAGCAATTGAAGAACATAAAAGATGGATTGAATTTGCGAAATCGATTGGTTGTGAATCAATACGTTTAAACCTTTGGACGAAAGAAAAAGATCCATTGGAAGTAAAAAAAGTAAGTCAAGAGGGACTCAATCAGCTTTTAGAATATTCCACAAAAATGAACATGTCAATTGTTATTGAAAATCACGGAGGATTTACCTCTGATGCAGGATGGCTTGTAGATTTAATTCAAAGCGTTGATCATCCAAGACTAGGAACACTCCCTGATTTTGGGACATTAAATTTTTGCATTGAAAGAGCCCAATCCAATAATCCAAAACAAACCTTTAGCAATCAATGTATAAATCAATATGATAAGTATAAAGGTGTTGAACAAATGTTACCCTATGCTAAAGGAATCAGTGCAAAATCAATTAGTTTTAAAGAAAATGGGGAGGAAGAAAATACCGATTTTGGAAGAATGATCGATTTAATAAAATCCTATTCATTCAAGGGTTATATGTCAATCGAGTATGAAGGAGCTTTAATGGTTATGTTTGGCAGGAATTCTTCAGATTATCTTTCATCGCACGAGGGGATAAAAGCAACAAAAAAATTAATAGAAAAGCACTTGTAGATTTAAATAAAAATGTCATATAGTTTGATTAAATAAACAAGCTCTTTATATTTAATAAATATTAATCATAAACTAAATCAAAATGAAAAAATATATTTTATTAACCTTATTATTTTCTGCTTTTACTTTTCTAAATGCACAAGATTGGTCTAATGTTTATAGACAAGTAGAGGAAGTAACTTTAAATGAAGGTTTAGAAAAAGATTATGAAAAATTTGAAGGCTTTTGGAAAACTGTAAAAGAAAAGCAAAAAAAAGATGGTAAAATAATGGGTTGGTTTGTATGGAAAGTAGATCCTAAGAGTAATGAAAATAAGCCCTGGGCGGATTACCTGATACTAAATATTTATGCGAATAAACAGCAGATGGATGACATGAATTCTAAATCTGTAGAGTGGTGGGAAAATGAAATAAAAACGGCTCATAAGGGTAAAACAAAAAGATCTATTGTAAAAAAATATACCCAAGAAACAATGAATAACAAGTACAGAAAAAAATCTGTGACATATACCAACAAAGGGTTACATGCTTTTATTGCTGAAAACGCTGTTCCCGAAGCTGGCACAAAAGCAGATTATATAGGAATTGAGCAATTAAACGATGATTATGTCGATTTTGAAATTAAATTATTTGCACCTTATCATCAGCAATCAAAGTCCAGGCTATACTGGGAATTAAATGAAATTGTTGATCGTTCTGACAATGCATACAAGCCTGTAACTCACACAATTTTTGAAATACCAAACCCTGAAGCACCAGAGGTTGAATGGAATCCAACTTTTGCTGAAGAAATGGCAGTTAAATATGGAATTGCTAGTAGAAAATTCCATGGTACACTTAATACAGAGCTTGTTCACTTTGCTTGGTAGAAATTTTTAAATAGAAATAAATTAAATCCTCCTTATGGAGGATTTTTTATTTCATAGAGGTTTGATAGGGCTCATGATCGTATTTGTCTGGTGAAACGTTTGTTCCTGTTGTAAGTATTAGAGGAGAATCTGAATCAGGGAAAAATATTATTTCAACAAGTGAAGCTGTATAACCTTCTCCCTTTGGCAAGTCAATTTTATAAATACCAGACTCTGAAGTTTTTATTTGGGTTTTTTCCCAATTTCGACCAACTTCCCATATTCTAAAATCTCGAGATTTTGGATTACTGATTTTCCACAAACCAATTGTATGTGGAATATTTTTTTCAACCTTGATATTAAATGAACTATTTTCAATAGACCACTCTAATTCTGGTAACTCTTCGGAATAAATTAATCTTTCATAGAAGGAAAAAATATTTTGATTTTGATAACCACCTAATAAACCATGGTTCCCATTTGGGACGTACTGAAGATATTTTTTTTCTGGAATTTCATTCCAATAAAATTTCCAGGAGTCAGTTGCAAAAAATTCATCAATTGTACCATTTATTATAAGCTTGGGCATAGTAAAAAGATTTTTAAATTCATAGGGCTCCACATAACTTAAAAGTTTTTTGAACTCTTTTGTATTCATCCAATCCATAATATTAAAATTTACATAATCCTCTACTGCTGGAGACCAGTCTCCATAAAGTCTGTAATGATGTTCAAATGAAGGGACTATATTTAGACAATCTATCACTAGAGGAGCCATTCCAATAATTCTTTTATCTACTGCAGCTGTTGTCCATGTAGTCCATCCTCTTTTTGAGGCACCCGATATGAAAAAACTATTTACTGAATTTGATTTAAAAGAGGAGATTTCTTGTACTACATCCATAGCTCTCACAACAGCTCTTGTCATGGGAAACCTTAAAAGCCATTCTACGTCCTCATTTTTAGCCCCTCCTTTTAGAAATTTATTCCATCCATATGCAATTAGGTCATCTTCATATCTATCGATAGTATCATTAGAAATAAACTTGATGGGTTGATATGGAATATTGCTAATATGACTAACAATTGATTTTGTTTTTATTGCTTTTTCAACACTCAAGCTATCCAAATAAATTTCGTTATCATATTTAGATCCCGGTCCAATAAATAGTAATGATTTATTTGTTTCTACATTATCTGGGATAACAATGTCTAACCAATGCCACCAATTACTTTCACCTTTAACTTTATCCGACATCCACTTACCTGAATTCATTTTTACCCTGTAAAGAGATGCACCTTCATAATTTATAGAATCTATTATTTTATAATCAAAACCTTCTTTATTTTTTACGTAAGAAATTAAATGATTTATTCCTTCATTATTTTCAGACTTACTAGACTTATTTTGACATGATATAAATAAAAAAGATGAAAATAAAAGAAGTGTAAGGGAGAGGATTTTTTTTTGAAATGTTTTCATTTTAACTAGATTGATTGAATTATTCTAATTTATATATTCTACTCTCCCAAGGAGACAATTCTTCTTGAGAACTGGATTTGTAATTTGATTTGATTTTGACATATTGAGAATTTTCATTTTTCCACCTTGTGTATGAATTACTAAAGTTATGAATAATTAAAAATTGTTCTTGATTGAAAATTCTTTCGTAAAAAAATAACTTATCATGTTCTGGTAATAGATCTTTAAATGAGCCATAAACTAAACAGGGATATTTTTTACGAAACGAAATCATTTGTCGGTAATAATTTAAAATGGAATTTTTGTCTTTTTCTGAATTTTCAACATTGATCTCCTTATAGTTTTTATTTAGTTTAATCCATGGGTTACCTGTCGTAAACCCAGCATTTTTTTTATCTGTCCACTGCATAGGTGTTCTGGCATTATCCCTACTTTGCCAATGAATAGCTTTTAGAAACTCTTTCATATTTGCACCATTTTTTTTTGCAGCCTCCCATGCATTCAAACTCTCTACGTCATTATAATCATCAATACTTGGGTGAGAAATATTGGTCATACCAATTTCATCTCCCTGATAGATGTAAGGTGTTCCTCTTAATGTCATAAGTAGAGTAATTAGAAGTTTTGCAGATTCTTCTCTATATATTTTATCATTTCCAAAACGCGATACAATTCTTGAAAAATCATGGTTTCCTAAGAAAATACTATTCCAACCATTATTTTCAAGTGCTTTATCCCATTGACTAAAAATTTCTTTAAACTTTATAAAATCGTAAGTCACAGGATCATATTTTCCATTAGGTCCAAAATCTATGGTAAGGTGATCAAAATGAAAAATCATATTTAGTTCTTTTTCATTCTCTGCGACATATTTAGGACCACAGGCAAGATTAATTCCAGGACCCTCACCAACAGTTACTACATCATATTTTTTTAAGATCTTACTATTCATTTCTTTTAAGTACTTATGAATTTTTGGACCATTTGCGTAAACTTTTTCCATAACCTGAGCAAAAGACATTTTCTCAGGAACATCACTGAAACTATTTCTTTTAGAAATAAGTGAAATAACGTCCATTCTTAGACCATCAACTCCTTTGCTTAACCAAAAATCAATTATACCATATACTTGACTTCTTACTTTTGGATTTTCCCAATTTAAATCTGGTTGATTTTTAGTGAACAAATGTAAATAGTATTCATTTGTAGATAGATTATAAGACCATGCGTCACCACTAAAAACAGACTGCCAATTATTGGGAGGGCCAGAGTTTTTTCCCTTTCTCCATATATAGTAGTCATAATATTCATTTTTTTTACTTGTCTTAGCCTGTTTAAACCAAGGATGCTCATCAGAGGTATGATTTACAACTAAGTCCATAATTATTTTTAAATCCCTTTTGTGCATTTCTGATACGAGCCTTTCAAAAGTTTCATTTCCACCAAAAGCATCACTTATTTTTTTATAATCAGAAATATCATAACCATTGTCACGATTTGGTGACTCATAGATTGGACAAATCCAAATCATATTAACCCCTAGTGATTTAATGTAATCAAGTTTTTCAATAACTCCTTGCAAGTCTCCTAAACCGTTGCCTGTAGTATCTTTAAATGAACGTGGATAAATCTGATAAACTACTCCCTCTTTCCACCAATTATTTTTTCTTTTCATTTACTGAAGAATAAAAAACAATAAGACAATAATTATAAATAGAATTAGCGACCAAAGTTGATAATTTTCATACCATTTTGCATTTATATTTTCAACTGATAGCAAGGAATTATTAAAAGTAAATTTTTCAATTACCTCTTTTGTTGGAGGTGTTTTGTGATTACTAAAAATTACAAACAGAATTGCAGATATAAAAACTACAATACCCGCTGTTATTGTAAAATGAATTTTCCAATATCCAAGTTGTTGTAAAATAAATAGTGTAATACCAAGAACTGTTCCTAAAATAAGCGTCATATATGCTCCATGGGGATTCCCTTTTTTATAAAAAACACCAACTAAAAATAGAACAACAATTGGAGGAACAAAAATGGTATACATTTGTTGCAAATAAATCCAAATTCCTCCAAATTTTTCTATCATTGGTGCCCAAAGTGCTGCAATCGTCATTAAAATAAATGTAGTTATTCGGCCATATTTGAGAATTTGTTTTTGACTTAAAGAAGAGAATTTTGGTTTAATAAAATCAATAATTACTAAAGTAGAGGATGAATTTAAAGTGGAATCCACACTCGACATAATTGCAGATAGTAATCCTGCTAAAACTAATCCAATCAACCCTGATGGTAAAGATTTAAGAACAATTGTTGAATAAACCATATCTGGATTCTCAATGCCTGTAAAAACACTTATTGCCATTGCACCGGGGATTACCATAATAAAGAGTGGAATTAATTTTAGAAATCCACCAAGTAATACACCCCATCTGGCATGTTTTATATTCCTTGCTCCCAGTATCCGTTGGACGATATATTGATTGGTCGACCAATACCAAAATCCAAGTAGAGGAACTCCTAAAAATAGTCCTGGCCAAGGAAGTATTGGATCGTCAATTGGTCGATAAATTGAAAAATGACCAGTTGGTGCAGAAGAAACCATTTTATCAATTGAAAAATCTATTTTATCAAATAATATGTAAGTTAAAATACTACTTCCGACAATTAATATTATCGCCTGTAATGAATCAGTATATACAACTGCTTTTAAACCTCCAAAAGCCGTGTAAAGTCCAGCAAATAAAGCTATAAAAATTGTTGTTTTCCAAATAATTAATTCAGGAAAAAATGTTTTAATAACTATTGCACCAGCATAAAGACCACCAGCTGTTTCAACTAGAATGCTTGTTATTATTGTCACAGCAGAAAAGAAAACTTGAGATCTACGGTCATAACGTTTAGCTAAAAACTCAGGTATAGTAGTTATTTGGGCTTTTAAATAAAGTGGAACAAAAATAAAAGCTGCGATTATTAAAGGTATTCCTGATATCCATTCATACACAGATTGAACAATACCACTTGAATAAGCTGCGCCAGTAAGTCCGATTATAGTAGTACTGGATATATTAGAGGCAAAAAGAGAAAGACCAATAAAACCCCAAGTGAAGGTTCTTCCTCCAAGAAAAAGATCATCACCAGATTTTGTTTTTTTTGAAGCCCAAATTCCCAATAATACAACTATTAAAAGATAGATAATTATAACTATCAGATCAAGGCTACTAATTGATGATTCCAATGGTATTTGTACTTAAATAATCTATTCAAATTGAATATAAATCAAAAATGTCATTAAATTGTTAAATCAAAAAATAAAAATGAATTTTCATCTCTTTAAGTGGATTTTTTTTGGGATTATTTTATTTAGTTCCTGCTCAAACACAAATGAAAATAGATTTACCTCTAAAGTTGTAATTGTTCAGCCAATCATTACAAAGTCAGACTCCGGCGATAAACCTGCAAGGATGGAAATTTCTTCATCATTGATTAACAAAACATATTCTAAAGCCGATTTAAGCTTTCATTTTTTAGAACCCATTTATTTCAATAACACTAAGGCAAGAGATGGGAAAATTAATCTCGATAGCATTGTTAAAATAGCTAAAAGAGAAAAAATTTTAAGGGGTCAAAATGATATAGTAAATATGTTTTTTGTAAACGCTATTGATGGCAACAAGGGGCCAACAGGAAGAGGAATGATGAATGGAAATTTAATATTCATAAGCTTAGGTGAGGGAGATGAGTATAAAGAGGATGAAAAAAAATATATGGAAGCATTTGTCGTTGCACATGAAATAGGTCATAATTTAGGGTTAAAACATGCGATTGATGATCCCAATGTTATAGATTCAATTCCAAATATTCAGGGGGAAGGTGATTTTAAAGATAGAATTGATCCAAAATATAGCTTATCAGATTACCAAATAAAAGAAATTCACATGAGCCCATTAGTGCATTCAAGAATAAATTTTTTGAATAAAAAACAAGCCAGTATTGCTATACTAGATGAGACTTTTGAGCAGTATTTCTCACAACTTCAACCACGTGAAATAACAACATTTGTTCAAGAAAAATCACCAATATCTATTGACTCTGCAAGAAATTTTGCAAGAAAAAAATTCTCCTCAGCGGTACTAGAATTCAGTGATAAAGAGAAAAAAATATTATCCTTCGTGGTAAATAAAACAAATAATTGGTTACGAAAGAATGAAATTAATTTAATGGCCAACCATCCTTGGAGATTTATTAAAATTCAAAATTGGCTTTGTGGTGGATTCGCACATACAAGGGGCACATATATAATATTGAGTCAATCTTATCTTGATAGGTTAACAAAAGATTGGAGTGATAAAATGTCTAAAAAAACAGAAGCTAGCTTAGTCACTGCTTTAGGAGGCCTATTAGTTCATGAACAATTACACTCTTTACAGCGAACATTTCCATCAAAATTTGATCAATTATACTCTAATAAATGGAATTTTATCAATGCAAATGTAAATGACGAGAATCAAATAATTATTAATCAAGTATCTAATCCTGACGCACCAATTGCTGAATGGTTAATTCCTTTTGAAGAAGATCAAAATAAATTTTATTGGGTTAGAACTTTACTAAAAAAAAATATTGAAATACCAATCATGGGTAAACATTTTGAAGATATAGCCTTTGAAGTGGAAATGAAAGGAGGAGAGTTTTATGTTTCAAAAACTAATTCAGAGTTAAAGTCAAAACCCTTATCTGAAATAGATTCTTACACAAAATCTTTTCCTGTAAAAAGAGGACTTGATCATCCAAATGAAATTTCAGCCTACATGTTTTCAGAATATTTTAAATCAAAGTTTAATTCAAAAAAACCCTTTGAAAAAGCAAATGGTATTGCAAATAAAAATGCAGAGCAATTTATGGAGTGGATCAAAACACAAATGAACTAATTATAATTATTCTACTTCTACAATTAATTCAATTTCAACAGCGATACCTATTGGAAGTGAAGCCATACCAACTGCTGATCTAGCGTGCTTTCCTCTTTCACCAAAAACCTCAACCATTAAATCAGAGAAACCGTTTATTACTTTAGGTTGATCAGTAAAGTCAGGGCTGGAATTAACCATCCCCAAAACTTTTACAATTCTTTTGACTTTGTTTAAATTACCAAGTTCAGATTTTAATGTAGCTAAATGATTTATGCCTGTGATTCTTGCAGCCTGATAACCTTCTTCTATAGAAAGATCTTTACCAACTTTACCAACAATGTACTCTCCATTTCTTCTCTTAGGACCGCTACCTGATAAAAACAAAAGATTTCCAGTTCTCACAGCTCTAACATAATTTGCGACAGGGGCTGAAACCTCAGGTAATGATATTCCAATTTTATTTAACTGTTCTTCAGGATTGTATGATTTGTCTTTTGTTAAATCCTTGGCGTCTTTTTGCACTTGGTCACAAGAGACAAAAAAAGAAATCAATAGAAAAAAATAAATATTTTTCATACAATAAAATTAGCTTTCTAACGCGTCTTTACAATAGGCAACACATTTTTTTAGTTCATTAATTATATCAGAGTCTTTTGGAGTTCGATATTCATATTCAATAGTTGCAGGGAAAGAATACTTTTTATCCCTCATAAGCTGTAATATTTCTTTAATTGGGGTATCTCCCATTCCAAATGGCATATTATCTTGACCATTTTCCAAATTTTTACGATCCTTTGTGTGCATGCTACAAATTTTTGAATTCATTTTTTCAATAAATTCAAATGTATCTTTATTACCTGCTGCTATGTAGTGCCCTAGATCAAGATTCATAGCATTTTGGCTTGACTGTTCAAGCGCAGTATCCCACCAATTGGCATGTTGTTGTGTATGACCGTGATAAGCTACTTTTATTCCATTTTTTTCAGCTAGTTTTCCTAGTCGTAATGTGTGAGAAGGATCTTCTGGAAGCTCCAATGTTACATGGCTTGCTCCGAGTACTTTACCTGCTTTCATAGCATAATTTATATTTTCATCCGAATTACCCTTTCTTAAGAGATAGTCAGGTTTAAATCCATAAATTTCTATTCCAGCATCATTATACATTTTTCTGAGCTTTTTAAAATCTTCTGGATTTCTGTTTTTCTCCCATTTTTTTATCTCATTTTCATATGATGCTGTTTGAAGTTTTAAATCTTCTAATTGTTTTTTCTGCTTTCTGTCTAAATCTTTTTTCCTCTCCAAACGCAACAACCTGTAATATGTTCTTCTATCAACTTTATTTTTGGGTTTTCCAATGTAAGATTCTGCAACACTACCCATAAGTTCAACAGCATTTATTCCACAGTCCAAAATATATTGTAAAGTTGCTTCTGCACTTTGATCATCCATATCTCTAAAGGAATAAGTAATCACCCCTAATTGGACTCCATTAATTTTTGAATTAGGTTTTAAGAGATTTGGAATATAGGCTGGGGCTCCCCATATTTTATTTCCACATAAACCAATTCCCGCAGTTACTGAGGTGACATTTTTAATAAAAGACCTTCTAGTAAAATTTATTTTCTTTGATTTCATATAACTTGATGTATTATTCAATTTGTTAAGATTAAAAATAAATATTTTTCATTTAAAATCTATATTATCAATCAATAATGGTTTACTAGCGAAATAACTTTTTCATTATATTTAATTTAAATAGCTTACTAAATTGATAATTAAAAATCAAGTAATAATGAGTTTACTTTTTTAGACTATTATGTATTATATAGGTTACGATATAGGCAGCTCTTCAATAAAAATTGCTTTATTGAATGCAAAAAAAAATAAAGAGGTTGCAGTAATTAATGAGCCTAAAGGCGAAATGAAAATTGAAGCTATAAGAACAAATTGGGCTGAACAAAGTCCTGATTTGTGGTGGGAATATTTATGTAGCGGAACAAAACGTATATTATTTGAGAATAAAATAAATTCAAGTCAAATTTTGGGTGTAGGAATTTCATACCAAATGCATGGTTTAGTTCTTCTCGATAAAAATAAAAAAGTACTAAGAAATGCAATCATATGGTGCGACAGTAGAGCAGTGGAAATAGGGAACAAGGCAGCTGAGGAAATAGGTAAAAAAAAATATGGTCAACATCTTCTTAACTCACCGGGAAATTTTACTGCATCAAAACTAAAATGGGTTAAAGAGAACGAACCTAAAATTTATGAACAGGTAGCTTTTTTTATGTTGCCGGGAGATTTTATTGCTTTTAAATTAACAGGTGAAATTTTAACCACAATAAATGGTCTATCAGAGGGAATTTTATGGGATTATAAGAAAAGAGAAATAGCTAATTGGCTACTTGATCATTATCATATTGATACTGATTTAACCCCACCAATTGTTGAAAATTTTCAAAACCAGGGGAATATTACCTCAGTAGCTTCAAAAGCAACAGGCCTACCAGAGAGGATTCCTGTAAATTATCGTGCAGGTGATCAGCCAAACAATGCTCTTTCTTTGAATGTATTAAGACCTGGGGAAATAGCTGCTACTGGAGGAACCTCGGGAGTCCTATTTGCAGTTAAAGATCAAGCTACAACAAAAGAGTTCACAAAGGTTAATCACTTTGCCCATGTAAACTATACCAAGGAGAATCCTTCCATAGGAACATTGTTATGTATTAATGGAGTTGGTATACTTTATAATTGGTTAAAAAAAATGACGGGGAATAAAGATTATAATACAATGAATCTTTGTGCTACCGAAGTCAGTATAGGCAGTGAAAATTTAGTTGTTTTACCCTTTGGAAATGGGAGTGAAAGAATGTTGAATAATATAAATTTAGGCGCTCATTTTTATAATTTGAATTTAAACGCTCATAGTCAAAAACATTTATACCGTGCAGCACTTGAGGGAATTGCATTTTCATTTGTTTATGGTGCGGAAATTATGAAACAAGATGGCATTAAAACAAAAGTCATTCGAGCAGGAAATGATAATTTATTTCAATCAAAAATTTTTACAGAAACTATCTCAAATCTTTTAGAGCAACCAATAGAAATTTACAGCACTACAGGGGCAATTGGAGCTGCAAGAGCTGCAAGTATAAATAATGGCATTAACTCTATTGAAAGCCTTATTAATAATTTAAATGGGGTAGAATATGTGGAGCCTAAAACTAATAATGATGCATATTACGCAGCTTACCAAAATTGGAAAAAAACATTAATAAATAAATTAAACAATGATACTTACAGGAGATAAAGAATATTACAAGGGTATTGGTGCAATTTCCTATGAAGGAAGAGAGTCTGATAATCCCTTTTCATTTAAGTACTATAATCCAGAACAAATTGTTATGGGAAAAACAATGAGAGAACATTTTAAATTTGCTATAGCTTATTGGCATAGTCTATGCGGTCAAGGAAGTGATCCATTTGGTCCTGGGACTCAGCAATTCCCATGGGATCAGTCTTCTGATCCAATAAGGAGAGCTAGAGACAAGGCAGACGCTGCATTTGAACTGATAACAAAGTTAGGTTTTGATTATTTCTGTTTCCACGATGTAGACCTCGTTGATGAAGCTCAAACTCTAGGTGAAACAGAAAAAAGATTACATAAAATAGCTAGCTATATTAGTGAAAAGAAGAATGAATCAGGGGTAAAAGTTCTATGGGGAACAGCTAATTGCTTTTCAAATCCTATTTATATGAATGGCGCAGCTACAAATCCAGAATTTAGTGTAGTTGCCCGTGCAGGAGCTCAAATAAAAATGGCATTAGATTTAACTATATCCCTTGAAGGAGAAAATTATGTTTTTTGGGGCGGTAGAGAGGGTTACATGTCTTTACTTAATACTGATATAGGTAAAGAATTAGATCATATGGCTCAAATACTATCAATGGCAAGAGATTATGCTCGGAAACAAGGATTTAAAGGAACATTTTTTATTGAACCAAAGCCAATGGAGCCAATGAAGCACCAATATGACTTTGATGCAGCAACAGCAATAGGATTTTTAAAGGAATATGGATTAGAAAAAGATTTTAAATTAAATATTGAAGTTAATCATGCTACACTTGCACAACATTCTTTTGAACATGAACTAGCAATAGCTGCTAACGCAGGAATGTTAGGAAGTATTGATGCTAATAGGGGTGATAATCAAAATGGATGGGATACTGACCAGTTTCCTGTAAATATTTATGAAATAACAGAGGCAATGTTAGTTTTATTACAGGCAGGAGGTCTTAAAGGTGGAGGAATAAATTTTGATGCAAAAATTAGAAGAAATTCGACAGATTTAGAGGATATTTTTCATGCGCATATAGGTGGAGTAGATACATTTGCTAGAGCTCTTATTACCGCAGAAAAAATCCTAACATCTTCCGAATTGATAAGCTTAAGAAAAAAACGATATTCTTCTTTTGATACTGAGGATGGGAAAAAGTTTGAAAATGGAGATATGACTCTTCAGGCTCTTTCTGAAATTGCATTTAAAAATGGAACTCTTGAGCGTAAAAGTGGAAAACAAGAACTTTTTGAAAATATTATAAATCAATTTATATAATTCTAAATGAAGTATTTTTTCTCTCTTCTTTTTATTATGAAACTTATTTTTTTTTTAGGATGTAAAAAAAGTGACTCTAATCATAAAATCATTTCAAAAGATGGAATGGTTTGGATTCCTTCGGGAAAATTTTTAATGGGGAGTGATAATAATAAATCAAGAAAAGACGAAATGCCAATACATAAAGTTTATGTTGACGGATTTTGGATGGATAAAACAGAGGTTACTAACGATCAATTTGAATTATTTGTTAATGCTACAGGTTACGTAACTACAGCAGAAAGGATTCCTGATTGGAATGAATTAAAGAAAGAATTACCACCTGACACACCAAAACCTGAAGATTCACTTTTAAAAGCAGGTTCCCTAGTCTTTGTCCCCTCAAAAGGACCAGTGAAATTGAATGGATATGAAAATTGGTGGAAATGGGAGCCTAAGACTAGTTGGAAACATCCAAAAGGTCCAAATAGTTCTATTGAAGGGAAAGGCAATCATCCTGTTGTTCATATTTCATGGTATGATGCACAGGCTTATGCTACTTGGATTGGAAAAAGATTACCTACTGAAGCTGAGTGGGAGTGGGCAGCTAGGGGTGGAAGAAATGGTGTTAAATACCCTTGGGGAAATGAACCTGTAAATCAAGGAGAACCTAAAACAAATTCTTGGGAAGGATCCTTTCCATATGAAAATAAGCAAAGAGATTTATTTTTTTATACAGCTCCAGTAGCATCATTTGAACCAAATAATTTTGGTCTACACGATATGGCTGGTAATGTATGGGAATGGTGTTCCGATTGGTATTCTTATAATTACTATTCTGAAATAAAACCGTCAGAAACTATAAATCCAAAAGGTCCTGAAAAACCTTATGATCCTTTTCAGCCATATCTTAAGCAAAAAGTAATGCGAGGAGGATCTTTTTTATGTAATGATTCTTATTGTTCTGGTTATCGAGTCGCTTCAAGAATGAAATCCTCACCCGATACAGGATTACAACATACAGGTTTTCGCTTAGTAAAAGATTGATTTTTTATAAGTTTAAAAAAAAATGACACTGTGTCATTTTTTTATTTACATTCGTATCAAATAAGATTTTAATGAATATTTTAGTTTGTATTAGTAGTGTCCCAGATACTACATCAAAAATTAATTTTAAAAATGACAATACCATATTTGAAACTGAAGGTGTTCAATTCATTATAAACCCAAATGACGAATTTGGTTTAACTCGTGCAATTTGGTTACAACAAAGCCATGGAGCTAATGTAACTGTTGTTAGCGTTGGAGACTCCAGTTGTGAACCCATTTTAAGAAAATGTTTAGCTATTGGTGCAGATCAAGCTATTAGAATAGATACTATACCGAAAGATGGATTTCAAGTAGTAGCATATTTAACTTCTTTATTAGAAATTAATAAATATGATCTAATTATTACTGGAAGGGAGTCCATTGATTATAACGGTGGAATGGTAGGTGGTATGCTTGCAACAAAACTAAAAATACCTTATCTGTCAAATTGTATTTATTTAGACATAAAAGATGATAATTTGAAATTGGAAAGAGAATTTGATGGAGGAAAGGAAAAGGTAAGTGCTTCATTACCAATTGTTATAGGATCTCAAAAGGGTTTAGTAGAGGAAAAAGATTTGATTATTCCCAACATGAGGGGTATTATGCAAGCTCGACAAAAACCTCTTGAAGTATTGTCTCCAGAACAAGTAGAATTATCAACTCAGGATCTTTCATTTGAAAAACCATCAGAAAAGGGGCCAGTAAGATTAGTAGATGCTGAAAATATTGATGAATTAATTGACTTATTAGAAAACGAAGCAAAAGTAATTTAGAAACAAATGACAATATTAGTTGTAATTGAATCGGAGCTTGGGAAAATAAAAAAGAGCGGTTTAGAATTAGCTTCCTATGGAAGAAAAATAGCTGATGACAAGGGATTAAAACTAACTGCAGTTGGATTTAATATTGAAGATTCTAGTGTGCTAAATAAATATGGAGTTGATAAACTTTATAATGTTGAAACAGGAGAAGATATTTTTTTTGATGTTGACAGGTATAGTGAAACTATTACTAAGATTATAAAAGAAGAAAACGCTATTTTGATTGTTGTAAGTTCTTCTGCAGATGGCCGTTATTTGGGCCCTGTACTATCAATAAAAACTCAGTCAGCATATATTCCTAATGTAGTTGAAGTTCCTTCCCAATATGAACCAATTCAAGTCAAATGTTCTTGTTTCACAAACAAAGCCTTCAAGACATCTAAAAGTCTTAAAAATAGAACGATCATTTCATTACTATCTAATTCCTTTGGTCTTAATGAAAAAGCTAGTTCTTTAGAATTAATTAATCATAATTATGAAAACAGGACAGTTAATTTAAAAGTTGATTCAGTTGATAAAGTATCAGACAAAGTAAGTATAGCTGATGCTCAGATTGTTGTCTCTGGAGGAAGAGGATTAAAAGGCCCTGAAAATTGGTATTTAATTGAAGACCTAGCAGAAGTTTTAGGTGCTGCTACTGCATGTTCTAAACCAGTTTCTGATATGGGGTGGAGACCACATAGTGAGCATGTGGGTCAAACTGGAAAACCTGTAGCATCTAACCTTTATATCGCAGTTGGTGTATCAGGTGCAATACAACATCTAGCTGGAATAAACTCTTCTAAAATTAAAGTAGTTATTAATAATGATCCAGAGGCACCATTTTTTAAAGCAGCGGATTATGGTATTGTTGGAGATGCTTTTGATGTAATTCCAAAACTGACTGAAAAATTAAAAATGCGAAAATAAAAAGGGATTTTAATTTTATCCTTGCCAAGGAATTGTATTCTACTAAGCACCATACTTATATTAATAGAAATTCATATTTTTAGATAAAACAATAACATAATGATAAGAAGCATTTTATTTATTTTTCTTTTGATTTTTTTGAATTGCAAAGAATCAGCTAAAAAGGAAACTAATCAACAATCAGTTGATGTTATAGAGAAAAGTTGGATAAATCTTTCAAATGATAATTTTGATGGATGGCATATTTTTCAAAATGAAGATGGGAAAAAAAGTGGTTGGTCATCAAAAAATGGTATATATACCTTTAATAAAGATAATGCAAAAGGTGAAGGAAACAAAAGCCTTTTAACAGATGATATGTACACTAGTTTTGAAATAATGTTTGAATGGAAACTTTCTCCAAATTCTAATAGTGGTTTTATGTGGGGTGTAAGTGAAGATAAAAAATATGAGCATCCACATGTTACCGGTCCAGAAATACAAATAATTGACGCAAACACTTATGGTAATGATCCAGAGCATCAAATACATACAGTAGGTGCACTATACGATATGGTTCCTCCGAAAGATATTGTAGCAAAAAATGCAGGCGAATGGAATAAATATCATATTACAATTGATTACCAAAACAATAATGGCAAAGTAATTTTAAACGGAATTGAAATTAATAATTTTCCTTTATCAGGAAATGAATGGGACGAGATGGTAAAAAATAGTAAATTTGCTAATATGTCTGGATTCGGAAAGTTTAAAGAAGGATATATATCATTACAAGATCACCCTGGTGTGATTTCATATAAGAATATAAAAATTAGAAGACTGTAAATTGGAAAAAGAAAAAAAACATAATACCTATTTTAATATTGTATTATCTACGATATTAATATTTATGTTTTTGGCTCCTATGGGCTTAAAACTTAATCATTCTCTTGTCTTTCATTCTGAGACAACTTCCTGCGAACATACAATGACCCACATACATTCTGAAAATTCGCACAATGATTTTTTAGATATATTTTTTCAACCAGTTTTTGAATTCGATTTTAATTCTAATTTATCCTTACTAAAAAAATATACTTCAAACTTTGAAACTTTTAATGACTATTTTGTTAAGAAAGTAATATATAAAAATCTAAATGTCAGGGGACCGCCTTTCTAAAAATTTTACCCTGATCTTATTAGGCTAACTTATTTATCAATTAATTAATTTAAATTTTATAAAATGAAGAAGTATTTATTATTATTATTCGCATTTAGTGCCTTTACAGTAATTTCTTGTGAAGATGACGATCACGATGATCACGAAGGACATGATCATTCAGCACTAGTTGTTGACGCTCCTGCAAATATTGCATAGAGCTCAATTAAATTAAAATGCAAGTGTTAGGCTTTACTCATCTATATTTTGAGTAGAGCCTATACTTTATAAAATAAAATATGAGTTAAATTTATTGCAACTTAGTTGCAATAAGGTTTTTTTATTTATATTCGCATGTCACTTAAAAATTAAACACAATTCTCAGACATGAGAAACTAAATTTTATTAAAAAAATTATGAAAACATTTTTAAAAAAAAACTTAAAATACACTTTTTTGTTGGGAGTTATCTTTTTTATTTCATGTAGTAAAGATGATCCAGATGCAATAAATGAGCAAGAATATATTTCTAATGTAATAGTCACCTTAGCTTCTGAAGACGGTGAAACACAAACTGTTGATTGGGATTTAAGTGAAATGAATTCTCAAAACATTAATTTGAAAGTGAATACAAACTATAATGTTAATGTTTCTTTTATAAACAGTAGTGATCCCACAGATGTTGAAAATGTAACTCTCGAAATTATTGATGAAGCAGATGAGCATCAAGTATTTTTTGAATTTGCAGAAGTATCCGTAAACGTTAGTTCGGCAAGTAATGATACTAAGGTTGGATCAAGAGGAGTTTTGATCAACAGTGTTTGGAACGCGTCTACAACAGGTACTGGTTTAGTTAGATTATATTTAGTTCATCAACCTACTAACTTTAATGCTACTACTAGAGAAGCAATGGGAGGTTTTAATGATGTTTCAATTGATATACCTGTTTCAATTATTGAATAGTTGAATAAAGTTAAATTTTATTCAATCTTATTGTTTAAGATTCTGTTTTATAATAACGTAATCTATAGCCAATCGTGTGATTATTTTTTAAAAGGTAAAATATTAGACTCACATGATGACTCAAATTTAATTGGTGCCATTGTAAGTATTCAAGGCACCAATTTTTTTTCTCAAACTAATTTTGAAGGAGAATACTTAATAAATGGAATATGTCCCGGTGATTATGTTTTAGTTATAAGTCATCCAAATTGTAAAACAATAAAAAAGAATATAATATTGCTTGAAAATAAAGATGTTAATTTTTACCTAGAACACCATATAAATGAACTTGAAGAGATTGTTCTGCAAGAATCTAAAATTTCAAGATTACGCAAATCTGTACAAGAGGTTAGTTTAAACATAAATGAAGTTAATTCATATGGGAGTAATACCTTAGAGGAGGCTATTAATAATATACCGGGTGCTTCTATTTTAAAGACTGGAAATTCAATTAGTAAACCAATAATCCATGGGATGTATGGGAGTAGGGTTGGAATTGTAACCGACGGTTTTAGACAATATGACCAGCAATGGGGTCCAGATCATGCTCCCAATATTGATTTTGATTCATTTGAAACACTACAGTTAATAAAGGGTGCTGCAGCACTAAAATATGGTGGGGACACTTCTGCTGGTTCGATTATTTTAAGTTCTAAAAGAAAAATTCCAAAGGACACTTTATTAGGAAGATCATCAATTAATTTTGAATCAAATGGAAGAGGAAGTAAAATAAATTCTTCACTAGAAAAATCTTATTCAAATGGTTTTTATATTAATGGTGATATAACAGGAAAAAAATATGGTGATTTTAATACACCAAATTATATTCTTTCTAACTCAGGTTTTGAAGAAGCTAGTTTTTCAATTGATTTTGGAAGAAATCAAATAAATAAAGGATGGAATGTAAAGTATTCTAATTATAGCATTGAGCCTGGGATCTTAAAGGCATCTCACATTGGAAATATTCAAGATTTATTTTATGCTTTAAACTCAAAACAACCAACAATAATAAATGATTTCACTTATACTGTCGAAGCTCCAAAACAACAAGCAAAACATCAGAAAATTATATTTAAATATTTTAAATTAATTGGGAACAATTCCAAATTGGAGCTAGGGTATAATTACCAAGAAAATAAAAGAAAAGAATTTGATTTAAGAAGAGGAGGTCGAACTGATATTCCAGTTGTAGACTTGTCATTAAAAACACATATTTTGAATGCAAGTTTATCAGGAATTAAATATGAAGATTATAATTTTGAAGTGGGAGTTAATGGTTTTTTTCAAGACAATTTTTCAACACCAGATACTGGTGTAAAAAGACTAATACCAGATTATTACAAATTTGAATCAGGAATTTATTTATTAGGAGATTATAAAAAAAATAACTCATTCCTTTTTGAATGGGGCTTAAGATTAGATTACGTTGCATATGATTCAAAAAAATATTATTACCAATCTGATTGGCAGAATAGAAATTATAATGTGTTATATCAAGATTTTGAGCTATACGAAGTATTTAATCAAATACTTACAAATCCAAAATTCAATTACATAAACTTATCAGCTCAGACTGGAATTTCAGCTATATTATCAAATACCTCAAAAGTAAATATTTCATATATTTTATCACAAAGAGCACCTAATCCCTCGGAATTGTTTAGCGATGGTCTTCATCATGCTATGGCTGCAATTGAATATGGAAATCTAGGTATTAAGACAGAGACTAGTCATAAATTTTTAGTGAGTTTTTCTAAGAATAGTAAAAGATTTAATTTACTTGTTGAACCATATATTTCAAAAATATTTGGATACATCTTTATAGAGCCAACAGGTTTAAAGCAGACAATAAGAGGTGCATTTCCAGTGTGGACATATGATAACACAGATGCTTTTTTAACAGGTTTAGACTTAAGTTCTAAATTTTCAATAAGTGAAAAATTATCTTTTGATTTTGGAGCATCTTATGTTTATACACAAGACCTAAATGATAATGAGCCAATAATTCTAATTCCACCATTTAATTCATATCAAAGGTTAAAGTATATTTCTAGAGAAGAGAATTGGTCATTTGAAATAACAAATCAAATATATTTTAAACAGACGAGATTTCCAGACTCAAATTTCATTTTCGACTTTATAGAAAATGGAAATATTGTATCTAAAACTGTGGATATTAGTGAGTCACCGCCAGGATATAATAGATTAAATGCAGTCTTTTCGACAGATTTAATTGATCAAAAAAATATAAAAAGTAATCTTAGAATTATTGGCCAGAATATAATTAATACTAATTTCAGAGATTATTTAAATAGAATGCGTTTTTACGCATCAGACCTTGGTAGGAATATACAAATTCAGTTAAATTTTAAATATTAAACATTAAGTAATTCTGTAATAAATATTTTACCTTTTAATATTAATTATATTTATAATGCTCCACAGACTTAACGCTTGTTTGTTCTTTTGCCTCTTTAACTTTTTTGCTTATAGCCAGGAAGATATCATAGAAGGATATTATAATGACCCTTCACTAGAAACCCAAACAGCATTTGTAAGTGAACTTTTATATGTGGCTGGGTATGTGCCAGAAAAAATTGAAGTTTATCAAACACTTCCTAATTATGCTCATGTATTTAGAGTTAAATTAGACTCTGTTAATGGAGGCTTTATTTTTATTAGATGGGATAAAAATAAAAAAGAACATTTTCTGGCTAATAAATTAATAGATCCTGGTCTCTATTATAATTTAAATACAGCGCGAGAAGTTATTAGAAAGCAAACCAAGAAGGCAACTTTCAGTGTTAATGATGGTTCTATTCAGGCTCCGGATCAAGAAAAAATTGGTGGAAATGATCTTGACGAATTACGAAATGAGTATGATAAAAAAGAATTAGAAAAACAGAAGATTTTAAGGGCTGAACAGGATAAAATCAAACAAAAAGAGCAAAGAAAAATAGAAAGAAAGTCTTCAAAAAAGAATTAATAAATTAACTTAAATCTATAGTTAAAATATTTCCATCAAGTGTTGCTTCGTAACATTTTAATGACCCACTACAACTTGCAGCATATGAATTTCCGTGATTACTACAAGTAAAATTACTTCCATCAAATGACCAACGGTTCCTTGCTCCCTGGTGTGGGCATGCATTATCAAATACTCTTATTTCATCATCACTGATTCTAACTAAAAGGATGTTTTCAGATGTAAAATTTACCCAACCACCGATTTGTTTTAGGTCTTTAAACCTATCATCATCAAGATTTATTTCTAACTCACTTGGACTATTACTTTGCGTTGTATTATTGTTGCCTAGAGTATTAGTATTCATTTCTGCTTGTTCTTCATCACTTGAGCAAGCTTCTATTATTGGAATTCCTAGTGTAGCTAGTACAATTGGTTTGCAAGCAGTTTTTAGAAAGTCTCTTCTGTTTTTCATACATTTTTGTTTAAATATATATAAAAATAATTAAACAAAAATATTTATTTATTTCATATTTACTATACTTTTGTTAAATGAAAAATATTATACTTGTAATTTCTCTCCTCTTATTCAATATAATTTTTTCTCAAAATACAGGAACAATAAATGGTAGAATTATTGATATTAAAAGTCAATTACCTCTCGAAGGAGCTACAATAATCCTTAGCGGAACAACATATGGAACTGTAACTAATAATGAAGGCTATTTCTTTTTAGAAAATATTCCCTCTAATACGTATAATTTAATAGTAAGTTTTTTGGGTTATGAAACCCAAACTCAATATAATGTAATTGTAAAATCAGTTGGTAATATTCCATTACTCTTTGAATTAAATGAAGTATCAGAATCTCTTGAAGAAATTATTGTAACTAGAAGTCCATTTAAAAATAAAAGTGAAACACCCTTGTCAACTCAAACTTTTTCAGTTGTTGAGATTGAAACTTATCCAGGGGGTAACAATGATATTACAAAGGTTGTACAAAGTATGCCAGGTATATCACCTTCCATTGGTGGATTTCGTAACGATATAATTATAAGAGGAGGTGCTCCTAATGAAACCGTTTACTATCTAGACGGAATTGAAATACCGAATATAAATCATTTTAGTACTCAAGGAAGTGCTGGAGGGCCAGTTGGAATGATAAATGTCTCGTTCATAAGAGAAGTGACACTTTCGAGTTCGGCTTTTGGGGCAGAATTTGATAATCCACTTTCGGGTGTCTTGTCTTTTGAACAAAGAGAGGGTGATCCAAATAAATTTGGAGGAAATTTTAGATTTGGTGCTAGTGAGGCGGGCCTCACCTTAGAGGGACCCTTATTTAGAAAAGATAAAACTAAACCTTCAAAAACTACTTTTTTATTATCAGCAAGAAGAAGTTATTTACAGTTTTTATTTGAATTGATCGGCCTACCAATTCGTCCAGATTATTGGGACTATCAGTGGAAAATTAAGCATGAAATAGATCAATATAATTCACTTACATTTATTGGTTTAGGATCAATTGATAACTTTTCAGTCAAAGCACCAGATGAATTTGATGCTGAACAACAAGCAACACTAGAGCAAGTTCCTATCATTGATCAGAGAAGTACAACAGCAGGGCTTTCTTGGAAAAGGAATTATAAAAATGGAAAGGGTTACACTTCAACAGTTTTAAGCAGCAATAGATTAGAAAATGTGTTTTCAAGATTTCAAGATAATATTACAAAGTCTGGCGTACTTTTTCAGAATGATTCTTATGAGTGGGAAACAAAACTTCGTTTTCGAGCAGTACAATACCTTAAAGATTGGAGATGGTCTTCAGGGTTTAATATCCAAAACTCAAGTTATCAAAATAATACAAATTTTGTAAGAGACAATCTATCATATAGCACGGATTTGAATTTTTTAAAATATGGACTATTTATAAAGACAAGCAAAGATTTTTTTGATAATCGTTTTAATTTATCCGCAGGAATTAGAACGGATGGCGATAGTTTTTCACAAGGATCCTCTTTTTTGGATAACATATCACCTAGAATAGCAATTTCTTATGCACTAAGTGAAAATCAAAAATGGAAATTTAATTCATCTCTAGGGAGGTATTTCAAAATACCAACTTATACTATGCTGGGTTTTCAAAATTTTCAATCAATTTTTATTAATCAAAATTTAAAATATACCAGAAGCGATCATCTTGTTGCAGGGATTGAATATAATTTAACACCAGTTTCAAGAATTACAATAGAGGGTTTTTACAAAAAATACTCTCAATATCCTATCTCAACAATTGATGGAGTTTCATTAGCAAATAAAGGAGGAGGATTTGAAGTTTTAGGAAATGAGGTTGTTACATCAGATGGAGAAGGAAAGAGTAGAGGATTAGAGGTGTTATTTCAACAAAAACTTTCAAAAAGCTTTTATGGTATTTTTGCTTACACCTATTTCTTTAGCGAATTTACTGGAATTGACCGTTTATTTAGGCCTTCAGTTTGGGATAGTCGTCATCTTATATCATTTTCTGGAGGCTATAAATTAAGACGCAATTGGGAAATTAGTGCCCGTTGGAGATATGCAGGGAAAAATCCATATGTCCCAGTAAACATAAACGAAAGTAACCTCTCGTATCCCGAAATTATATTAGATTATGATAGGCTTGGAGAAGTTAAATTAGATGCCTTTAATTTAGCTGACATAAGAATTGATAAAAAATGGAATTTTAAAAACTTATCTTTTAATCTTTATTTTGATATTCAAAATTTCTTGGCGCAACCGAATCCAACTCCTGAGGAGTTTGGTCTTAACAGAAACGAAGAGGGCAATATTATTGAACCTAGAAGCTTAGTTCCAGTTTCAACAACAGAGGGTAATAGTAGTCCATTGCCTTCTTTTGGGTTTGTTTTATTTTTTTAAAATCAATTATTATAAATCCAATAGACCTTCAGGTATTTTAACCCTAATATACCTTTCCACTCTATTAACTTCTATAATAAAATCATCATGTACAGGAATCATTGATATTGATCTATCTTTTTTCTCAATTTCAAAAAGAGCTTGTGCATTATTTTCTTGAATCCTTGAAATTGATCCTATAATTTGATTATTTTCTTTTACATCAAAGCCTAAGACTTCGTGAAAGTAAAATTTTTTCCCCTCTAAAGGAGGTAAAAACTTTAATGGTAGATAAATATCTTTTTTTAAAAGTGAGTCTGCTTGATCTTCGTTAGAAACATTTTCAAATTTAATTCTCAGTAATTCGGATTTATGGAGGTAACAATTTTTAACAAAAAAAGGAACCAAACCTGTATCTAAATTTACAAAAAATGACTCTATATTTAAATATTGTTCTGGGTTGTCACTATCTATTTTTACTAATAGTTCTCCTTTATAACTGTACTTTGCTACGACTGTACCAATATAGAAACAGTCTTTAATTTTCATCGCGTTTATTAGATTTGAAGCAAAATATTTCTATTGCTTGTTATCAGAAGAAGTCTCTTCAGCAGTAGGAGTTTCTTCAGCAGCAGGAGTTTCTTCAGCAGCAGGAGTTTCTTCAGCAGCA
>CAJWHM010000020.1 GCA_913041125.1 uncultured Bacteroidota bacterium
GGTTTTTTTGGTCTTTGTTTTCTTGGTCTCCATCTTGATCCTTTTCTTGATCCTTCTCTTTATCCTTTTCTTGATCTTTTTGATCCTTTTGATCGTCCTGTTCCTGTTCCTCTGGTGGTTTCTCGTTTTCTAAAAGTTCTTTTGCAAGGACATAATTATATCTAGTTTCTTCATCTTTTGAGTTGTTTCTTAGTGCATTTTTATAAGCTTCGACAGCTTTCTGGTACTCTTTCTTTTGCATATAAACGTTTCCCATATTATGGAATGCTCTATGTTTTCCTTGTTTTGAAGAGGCAAATTTCTGAGTTTGAAAAAAACGTTGAGATGCCTCATCATACTTTTTATCTTTAAAATGAGTGTTCCCTAAATTGAATAAAGCAACTTCTTTTTCAGGTTCTAATGAAATTGCCTTTCGATATGATTTTTCTGCTTCTTTATAATCTTCTTCATCTGCTTTTTCGTTTCCATCAAAAATATGGTTTGTAACCTCGCCTGTTTGAGATAATACAAAACAAAAATTTAGAGAGAAAATAAAGTAAAAAAAGTTAATTCGCTTCTTCATTAAATAAATTCAATTTTTGAACCCATTTTGTTTTTGTCTCGAACAAAAATAAGTCGATTAACAGAAAAAGTAAAGCTGCTATCAAAAAAGCTTGAAACCTATCTTTATATGAAACAAATTTCTTTGCTTCAAATTCTTTTTTATCCATTGCTTTTAATTGTTCTGAAACAAAATCCAAAACTTCTTTTGTATTATTCCCATTTTGATAAACTCCACCTGTTGCTTGAGCTATAGTCTCTAAAATATCTTTATTGAGTTTTGTTATAACTACTTCGCCATTAAAATCTTTTTTATAAGATTCTACAATACCATTTCTTTTTAATGGGATAGGAGCTCCTTTTTCAGTTCCTACACCAAAAGTAAAAATTTTAATTCCTAATTCAGCAGCTCTTGAAGCGGCATTGAATGCTTCCTCAGAATGATCTTCCCCATCTGAAATCAGAAAAATCACCCGATTTGTTTGGTCCTTGTCGTCAAAAAAGGTTCCTGATAGATCAATAGCACTGTCTAATGCTGTTCCTTGTGAGGAAAGCATGTTTGTGTTTAGCCCTTGTAAAAACATCTTAGCAGAGCCATAGTCAGTTGTTATTGGAAGTTGCGGTACAGCCTGTGCTGCATAGGCTATTATTCCAACCCTATCGCTAGCTAATTGGTTTAAAATTGCCGATACTAATCTTTTTGATTTTTCAATTCGATTGGGAGCAATGTCCTCAGCCAACATACTTTTAGAAACATCAATCGCAAAAACGATATCTACGCCTTCTCTTTTTACTGTTTCTAGTTGTGTTCCGATTTTTGGATTCATCAATGCGATAACCAACAAGAATAATGAAACACTTAGTACTATCAATTTAAAAATTGGTTTGAATTTTGATCGATTAGGGCTTAAAATTTCCAGAAGTTCAGGTCTTGAAAAAGACATTTGAACTTTCTTTTTCCAACGAAGTAATAAACCAAAGCATATCCAAATCAATGGAAGCAATGTTAAAATATAAATATATTCAAAGTCGTCTATTTGATACATCTAAATAAAACTTTTAAATAATGTGTTTCTAAATATCCATTCAAAAATTATAAATCCAATAGCTAAAAGTATCAGAATACGATACTTCTCTTCATAATTGTAGTACTTAAATTCTTCAATTTCTGTTTTTTCTAATTTATTTATTTCTTGATAAATCTCTTCAAGCTTTTGATTATTTGTAGCTCTAAAGTAAATCCCTCCTGTTTTTAAAGCAATTTCTTTAAGTAATACCTCATCAATTTCAACTTTAGTAAGACCATATTTGAACTTCCCATTGGGTAAAATTCCTACTGGAGCCAGAGCTGTTCCATTACTTCCAAGTCCTATAGTATAAGTTTTTATTCCGAATTCCACCGCTAATTCAGTAGCAATTTTTGGATCAATAAACCCTGAATTATTAACTCCATCGGTAAGTAAAATTATAATTTTACTTTTTGCTTTACTGTCTTTCAAACGATTTACCGAAGTTGCGAGTCCCATGCCTATTGCAGTTCCGTCTTCTATTAATCCTTGAAAATTTATCTCTCTCATAGAAGACTTAACAATGTTTTTATCACTTGTAATGGGAGTTTTAGTGTAACTTTCACCTGCATAAACAACTAATCCAATTCTGTCAGATCTTCTATCTTGAATGAATTCAGCAGCCACACGTTTTAGAGCGGTAAGTCTATCTGGCTTTAAATCTTGAGCTAACATACTTGAAGATACATCAATAGCCATTACAATATCAATGCCTTTATTTGTTTTTGTACGTGTAGAAATATCTACTGTCTGAGGTCTTGCAATTGCCATTATAATTAATCCGATTGCGCATAGTCTAAATATGAAAAGACCATGAAATATTCTTGCCCAAAAAAATGACCCTTCTTGAAAATTTGACAAACTAGGCATCTTTAATAAGGGTTGTGTTTTATTTCTAGAAAATATTTGCCATGTTAATACAACAGGAAGAATTAAAAGTAACCATAGATAATTTGGGTTAGCAAAATAAATACCTTCAAACATTATTTATAATTCTTTTATCAATTCTAAACTATTTATTATCCTTTGCTCAATTTTTGAACCATACCTATCTTCTTTTTCATAGATCATCGTAAGAATTATTGTCCCCTCTTCAAAAGTAAAAAGTAGAGCATTAAATGAACATCGTACCCTGTCTGATTTTCCCTTTTTGGGGTAATCCAAAGTGCCGTAAACTTTAGTAACTGGTAATCCTGACGGTAGTTGTAATTCATCGTTTTTCATTAAAATATTTACTGCTCCTTTTGACTCAAAATTGGATATAATTGCATCGACCAAAGCAGCACCTTTTCCATCTTTATCTTCTTTTGCATTTAAAGAGGATTTTTTATTGGGAAAATTGAATATTAAGTCGATATAAAAAGAACTATCGAATGTCCCCATTGCAAACTGTTGAATATCATTCTCTTCTGTTTTTATTCTTTCCAACACGTCAGGAGTTTCAATTTTTATTGGAGGATTTCCATATTGACTCATTACCCATTGTCCACTGTATAATCCCTTTGTTGGATAAGCTAATAATGTATCTCGAACAGGATAATAACCATATATTAATATGCTTATTAAAAGAGTTAATATTCCCAAAATAGATGTTCCAACAAGACCAAAAATCAGCTGTTGTTTTCTCTTTTTTTTAGCTAATAACGCTTGGTAAGCGGCTTTTTCTTTTAATTCTTCTTCAGTGGGTTCAGGCAATGCTTCTTTAGTTTCTATCACAATATTTTCAACAACTTTACGATCATCATAAGCCATTCGAAACTCAGGCATAGACCTTGCGAATTTGGCTAAATCAGCATTTTGAAGTACTTCTCTTAGACTAATTAATGTCTTACGATCTAAGTCTAAAGTGCCTGCATCCTTTCGCATTTCTAATTTTAATAAAAGTTCCTCTGATGTACTTTCCAAAGCATCTATTTTTGCTTCTTCTTCTAGGTAGCGCCTAATAACATCAGTTAATCTTGAATAATAACTTTTAAACTCCTCTTGTTTAGTTAAACTCTCATTTTCCAATGCTTTTAACTCTTCAATAGCACGTTCAAATGGAGGGAGCTCTTGTTTTTTAAATTCTTGTCTATTCTTTTGAAAGTAATATATGTATAAGATTCCAGTTATAACAATAACAAAAACAAGAAACCATACAAATTTTATAATTAAATCTTCATAATTTCTTTTAACCTTTTGTAAAGGCTTTATATCAAATAGCTTTTGTTTAGTTGTATCAACTTTTACTGTATTGACACGTATTGGTATAAATTTAGCTAATTGTGAAAATCCATCAACTAATACTTGCTGTTGTGGGATATAATAATTCCCTGAGTCAAAATGAATTAAAGAATATTTCTTTGTATACAAAAAATGGCTTTGAGATCTAATAGTATCTACCTGACTTACTTCTAAAAGTTCAAAAGGAGCAAATAAAGGTTGTTCTGGAAAAACTACTTTTGAAGTGCTATCAGCTTTAATCTGAAGATAATAATCTATTTGTTCACCTATCTTTACAGCCGTGGTGTCTACAGTTGCAGTTAAAACACCTTTCTGTATTTGTCCAGAAGCATTCAACCAAATAAATAAACTTAAACAAAGAAATCCTTTTTTTAACATCTAAACACGCGCTTTAAAATAGCCTAATAATTTTTTAACGTAACTTTCTTCTACACTACAGCTTATTTGCCCTGCTCCATTTTTTTTAAAAATTTCTTCAAAAGCTTTAACTTGATCCCTATATTTTTTTGAATACAATTCCCTGTTTTTTTTTGGAAAAGTACTAACCCATTTAACAATTCCAGTTTCTGAATCTTTAATTGGAATAATTCCTAGATTGGGAAGACTTTTTTCAATGGGATCATAAACACGTATTCCTGTAAAATCGTGCTTTTTTGAAGCAATACGAAGTGTTTTTTCATAATCCTTATCCATAAAATCAGAAAGCATAAAAACAATAGCTTTTTTTTTCAAAATACCAGATAGAAACTCTAAAGCATTTGAAATGTTTGTTTTAAAACTTAAAGGTCTAAATTCTAATAGTTCACGAATTATTCTTAAAATATGTGACCTCCCTTTTTTTGGTGGTATAAAAAGTTCAACCTGATCAGAAAATAATAAAAGGCCTACTTTATCATTGTTTTGAAGAGCAGAAAATGCAAGAGTAGCTGCTATTTCTGTTAAAGTTTCTCTCTTGAATTGTATTTTTGTTCCAAATGCTTCTGAGCCACTTACATCAACAACTAACATCAAAGTTAATTCTCTTTCCTCTTCAAAAACTTTTACAAAAGGTTCATTGTATCGAGCCGTAACATTCCAATCAATTGCTCTCACGTCATCCCCAAATTGATATTGCCTTACTTCACTAAATGTCATTCCTCGACCTTTAAATGTAGAGTGATATTCTCCACCAAATACATGATCACTTAAACGACGAGTTTTAATTTCAATCTTACGAACTTTTTTTAATAGTCCTTTTGTATCCATTATGTACTATACTAAATTATTTAGTGATCAAACTTTATGTTTAAGGTACTTCAACTTCATTAATAATTTGAGTTATAAGATCTTCAGAGGTAATATTCTCAGCTTCTGCCTCGTAGGTTAGTCCTATTCTGTGCCTAAGAACATCATAAATTACTGCTCGTACATCTTCAGGAATAACATATCCTCTTCGTTTAATAAAAGCGTTACATTTTGATGCAGTTGCTAAATTAATACTCCCTCTAGGGGAAGCTCCAAAACTTATAAGTGGTTTTATTGATTCAAGTTTGTAGTTTTCTGGATAACGGGTTGCAAATATCAAATTAAGGATATAATTTTCTATTTTTTCATCCATATAAACTTGATTTACAGATTCTTGAGCAGAAATAATTTGTTTAGTAGAAACTACTGATTTAATTTTCTCGTTACTTTCATTTAAATTTCTTCTAACAATAAGTTGTTCTTCATCAAGTTTTGGATAATCAATAATAACTTTTAACATAAATCGGTCAACTTGAGCTTCAGGAAGTGGATAAGTTCCCTCTTGTTCGACTGGATTTTGAGTCGCCATGACTAAGAAGGGAGCTTGAAGTTTAAAACTTGAGTCTCCTATTGTAACCTGCTTTTCCTGCATTGCTTCTAACAAAGCAGATTGAACTTTAGCTGGAGCCCTATTTATTTCATCTGCTAATATAAAATTAGCGAAAATAGGTCCTTTTTTTATTGAAAAATCGTTCTCTTTGATATTGTAAATCATCGTTCCGATGACATCTGCAGGAAGTAAATCAGGTGTAAATTGAATACGACTAAAACTTCCCTTAACTGCTTGACTAAGTGTATTTATTGCTAATGTTTTTGCCAATCCAGGGACCCCTTCAAGTAAAATATGTCCTTTTCCCAGAAGCCCAACCAAAAGACGCTCTACCATGTTCTTTTGCCCAACAATTACCTTATTCATTTCTAAGGAAAGAATATCAACAAAAGCACTTTCCTTCTCAATTTTCTCGTTAATAGCCTTAATATCAACTATTTTATCTGTTTTATCTTCCATTGTTTTTAATACAATTTTTTTCGGACAGCTAAAATGAAAAATAAATCATCACTGATTTGTTAACAATTGGTTAAAAATTGAATGACCTTACTTTAGCTTAGACCTGAAATGTTGCTATTTTAGGTGATAAAATTAATGATATTGAAATAGAGATGAAACCCTTTTCAAGAATAATTTCTGGAACAATGACATGGGGAGATTGGGGTAAAAAACTTTCTTTATCCGAAATGCAGGTGTTAATTGAAAAATCCTTTAATTATGGTGTATCTACTTTTGACCATGCTGATATTTATGGTGGATATACTACAGAAGCTGATTTTGGTAATGCATTTAAAACATGTTCTATTGATAGAGAAAATGTTCAGTTTATTACCAAATGTGGAATCCAAATGCCATGTGAAGCACGTCCATTAAATGTTAAATACTATGATTACAGTTCTAGTCATATTCGATTAAGTGTTGAAAATTCCTTACGTAACTTAAAAACAGAATACATTGATTTACTTTTACTCCATCGGCCCAGTCCACTTATGGAAGCATCTGAAATTTGTGATGTTTTCTATAAGTTAAAGGAAGAAGGAAAAGTTAACCAACTAGGGGTTTCTAATTTTACAACATCTCAAATAAAATTACTTCAAAAAGAAATTAGTTTAAATTGGAATCAAATAGAGTGCTCTCTATCGCATGAAACCCCACTTTTTAATGGCGTTTTAGACTATTTAAAAACTCAAAATATTGGTGTTATGTCATGGAGCCCTTTAGGTATATACTTTAAGTCAGATTTACCAAAAAAAATACGAATAAAAAAAGTTATTACTCCTCTTTGCAAAAAATATAATTGTTCAGAAGCTCAAATTCTATTAGCATGGCTTTTACAGCATCCTTCAAAAATTTATCCTGTAATCGGTACTACATCGTCTGATAGAATTAAAAAAGCAATTGAGGCAACTAAAATTAATTTAGATCTAACTGACTGGTTTTTATTATTAGAAGCCAGTATGGGAAAACCTTTACCATAAATATGAAAAATAAAATTGTAACAATTACAGGGGCAACAAGTGGAATTGGATGGGCTACTGCGTTAGCATTTAAAAAGATCGGGGCAAAATTGATAATTTGCGGAAGAAGAGATGAAAAACTCAGAAAACTTTGTGGAATACTTGGGAATAATACTCAAATTTTAAAGTTTGATGTACGAGACAAAAAAGCTGTTTTTGAGGCATTTAATAGTCTTCCTGAATCTTGGAAAAATATTGAAATTTTAATTAATAATGCGGGTAATGCTCATGGTCTCGACCCTGTACAAAATGCATCTATTGATGATTGGGATGCAATGATTGACAGCAATGTTAAAGGTTTAATGTATGTGACTAAAGCTGTTTTACCCAAAATGATCGAGTCTAAAAAGGGGCACATTATAAATTTAGGTTCTATTGCTGGAAAAGAAGTTTATCCTAATGGTAATGTATATTGCAGCAGTAAAGCAGCTGTTGATTTTTTTACTCGAGGTTTACGCATAGACTTAAACCCTTTTGGTATTCGTGTAGGAGCAATTCACCCTGGTTTAGTAGAAACTGAATTTTCAAAGGTCCGTTTTAAGGGAGATAAAAAGCGTGCAAAAAGTGTTTACAAAGGAATTGATGCGCTTACAGCTGAAGAGGTAGCAGATGCTATTATTTATATGGCTAAAGTACCAGAAAAAGTTACCATTGCCGATATGGTAATACTTCCTACTAGACAAGCGAATGCTTACATTAACAATAGAGTGTAAGGAAAAATTAAATGATTATTAATTAATTTTTTGAAGAGTATTTATTTTTCTACTAATGTTTCTGGGTATAAAAAATTATTGTAAGGAAATCGTGTTACATGAATTTTTCTTACCTCATCATAAACCTTATTTCTAAACTGCTTAAGATTTTTTTTATTTAAAGCAGAGATGAAAAGAGCATATCCATTCATCCTATTCATCCAAGTTTTTTGCCATTCATCAATGTTATAGTGCTTTTCTTCTCTTTTTTCTACTAAATCATTTTCATCCCAAGGTTTTGGTTTGTAGGCATCAATTTTATTAAACACCATATAAGTGGGTTTATTTAAACTAGATATTTCTTTTAAAATTTTGTTTACAGATTCAATATGTTCTTCAAAGTTAGGATGAGAAATATCAACTACATGAAGTAAAAAATCTGCCTCATGAACTTCATCGAGAGTACTTTTGAAGGCTTCTATCAATTGAGTAGGTAGTTTTCTAATAAAACCTACTGTGTCACTTAATAAAAAGGGGAGATTTCCTATAACTACTTTTCTCACAGTTGTATCTAAAGTAGCAAAAAGTTTATTTTCTGCAAAAACATCACTTTTAGCTATAACATTCATCAAAGTTGATTTTCCAACATTTGTGTAACCAACTAGTGCAACTCGAACTAAAGCTCCCCTATTCCCTCTTTGAGTTGCCATTTGTTTATCAATACTGATAAGCTTTTTTTTTAGTAAAGAAATTTTATCTCTTACTATTCTTCTATCAGTTTCGATTTCAGTTTCTCCGGGACCTCTCATCCCTATACCTCCTTTTTGTCTCTCGAGATGTGTCCAAAGTCCTTTGAGTCTGGGAAGAAGATATTGATATTGAGCTAGCTCTACTTGATTTCGAGCGTAACTACTCTGTGCCCTTTGAGCAAAAATATCTAAAATAAGTCCTGTACGATCAAGAACTTTTATCTTTAAAATTTTTTCAATATTTCCTTGTTGAGCAGGTGTTAATTCATCATCAAAAATTATAGAAGAAATATCATTTGCTTTCACATAATTCATAACCTCCTCAATCTTTCCTGATCCAATAAATGTTTTTGTATTGGGAGGGTCAATTTTTTGAACAAAACGTTTTTGTACTTTTCCTCCAGCAGTAAAAGTAAGAAATTCCAATTCGTCTAAATATTCTTTTACTTGCTCTATGTTTTGACGGCTATTAATTACACCTACCAAAATGGTTTTCTCATGCGAAAGAGTCCTTTCCTCAATCATTTTATTTTATTTTCCATTTTTTGAGTTCAAGTTTTGTCCCGTCAAAACTGCCATATGTAAAGTGTGAAATCCAATCACCCAAGTTTATATATTTTGATTTTGAATTTAGATTAATTTCTAATGGTTTATGAAGATGACCAAAGATAAAAAAATCAAAATGCTCCTGTTTTAGTTTTTCACTTATATAAAAAGAAAGGCTCTTGTTATCGACTCCAATAAGAGTTGAGTCTTTTTTTGAAGAATTTTTTTTATTTCTTAAAGAAAAATATTGTCCCATTCGTATACCCAAATCAGGGTGAAGTATTCTAAATGCTCTTTGAGCTAACTTATTTGTAAATATTTTCTTCATTAATTTATATCCAGTGTCTTTTGATCCTAATCCGTCTCCATGTCCCAAAAAAAATTTTTTGTTGTTAAATACAAAATCTTCAGGGTTAAAATGAACAGAAATATTTAGTTCTTTTTCAAAATAATCTTTCATCCATAAGTCGTGATTCCCAACAAAAAAATGAACTGAAATTCCATTATCTGTAAAATTTGCAAGTTTACCCAATACTCTAACAAATCCTTTAGGGACAACTTTATTATATTCAAACCAAAAATCAAATAAGTCACCCAATAAGAATAGGGAGAAAGCATCTTTTTGAATTTTATCTAGCCACTCCAAAAAATACATTTCTCTTTCTTTACTCAACTTTAAAGATGGTGAACCAAAATGCTGGTCTGAGGCGAAATAAATTTTTTTATTTTTGGGAATATCCATAAAGATATTTAACCTATTGCCTGTTCAAGGTCATTAATTAAATCTCTAACATCCTCTATTCCGACACTTAATCTAATAAGGGCATCTACTAAACCACTCTTTTCTCTTTCTTCTTTAGGAATAGATGCATGAGTCATACTTGCGGGATGGCCTGCAAGGCTTTCTACGCCACCAAGTGATTCAGCAAGGGTGAATATTTTTAACCTTTCTACTATTTTGATTGCTGCATTATAATCTGCACCTTTTGTAACAAAAGATAGCATTCCACCAAAATCTTTCATTTGGGTTTTTGCTACTAAATGATTTGGATGATTCTCAAATCCAGGCCAATAAACTTTCTCTATTTTAGAATTTTTATTTAGATAATTAGCTATAGTAGCAGCATTTTCGCAATGTCTTTGCATTCTAACATGTAAAGTTTTTATTCCACGTAATGTAAGAAAACTGTCCATAGGACCACAAATAGCACCACTTGCATTTTGTATAAACCCTATTCGTTCTGCTAATTCTTTGTTATTTAATATTAGTGCTCCCAAAATTACGTCAGAGTGACCAGCTAGATACTTTGTTGCTGAATGCATCACAATATCAGCGCCTAGGGTTAAAGGCTGCTGTATATATGAAGAAGCAAAAGTATTATCTACAGCAACTAAAATATCTTCACCCTTAACTAAACTTACAATCGCTTTAATATCAATTATATTCATCATTGGGTTAGTGGGTGTTTCAATCCATATTAGTTTTGTTTTTTTATTTATGACAGAATTAAAATTATCCAAATTATTCATTGAGATAAATTGAAACTTTAACCCATAATCTTCAAAAATTTTTCTAAATAAACGATACGACCCTCCGTACAAATCATTTGTTGAAATAATTTCATCTCCAGGTCTTAATAATTTCAAGACAGCGTCAATAGCAGCTAATCCAGAGCTAAATGCAAAGCCATATTTACCCGATTCTATGCTAGCTAAAGATCTTTCGAGGGCTAATCTTGTTGGATTATGTGTTCTACTGTATTCAAATCCTTTATGCCCTCCGGGTGTAGACTGAGCATACGTTGAAGTTTGATAAATAGGAGGCATAACAGCACCATAGGCTTTATCATGTTCTTGCCCACCATGTATAGTAGCACTGTTAAAATGCAGCTTCTTTTTCATACAATCTTATTTAACCATGTAAAGGTATTTGATTTTAAACAAAACCTGTGTTGTTCAATAAAAATGATTTTTATTTGTACTACTAAAAAACAAAAAATGCGGGTATTTTATTACTTAAGTAGTTGTAACACATGTAAAAAAATTGAGAGTCAATTAACATTAGGTGAATCAGTAAAAAAAATTGATATAAAAAAAAAGAAACTTACAGAAGAAGAACTAACAATACTGCATGAAAAAGTAGGTAAGTATGAAGAATTAATAAATAAAAGAGCTCAACTTTTTAAGCAACGAAATATAGACTACAAAAAACTTAAAGAAAAAAATTTTAAAAATCTTCTCTTAGAGCATTATACTTTCATCAAGAGACCTATTTTGATGTATGACGAAAAAATTTTTGTGGGTAACTCTCCCAAAACTATTTTGGAAGCAATTAAATTCATAAATGAACAATAGACTTTTAGCCTTTTTAGCAGCATTTGGAGCAACCACTATATACGGCTTAAATCATACAATTGCGAAAGTCGTTATGCCTTTTTATATAGGCCCTTTTGGTTTTATCATGTTAAGAGTTATTGGAGCTGGCATATTATTTTGGACAGTTAGCATTTTCGTTCCAAAAGAAAAAGTTGAAAGAAAAGATTACTTAAGAATATTTGGGGCAGCCTTTCTGGGTATGTGTATTAATATGCTCATGTTTTTTAAAGGATTACAATTATCAACCCCTATTAATAGTGGTGTAATAGTGACTTTAACTCCAATTATAATATTAATTCTTTCTGCATTTTTTCTAAAAGAAAAACTCACTACATTAAAATTTTTAGGAATTTTTTTGGGTTTTGCTGGTGCAATCATCCTAATTATATATGGAAATACAACCCAGGTTATTAATGCACCCAATGTTCCTTTAGGAAACACTATGCTTTTAGTAAATGCTATTAGTTTTGGCGCCTACCTTGTGCTAGTAAAACCACTAACAAAGAAATACAAAACGATTACATTAATGAAGTGGATGTTTTTAATTGGTATTTTTTATACTTCCCCTATTACTTATAAAGAATTCATCGAGGTATCCTGGCTTAAATTACCCTTTGATGCTGTCTGGAGAATGGGTTTTGTAGTAGTTGGAACTACATTTATGACTTACATGTTAAATGTATATGCACTTAAAACATTGCCTCCTACCACTATTGGAGCATTTACTTATTTACAACCCTTGATTACTATTCTTTATGCTGTAGTTACAGGGAACGATGTTTTAGATACAATTAAGATAATTGCCTGTCTTTTAGTTTTTGTTGGAGTTTATTTAGTTTCAAAAAAAAGAAAAGGTCATTTAATACCTGATTCAGAAAGTAAAATAAGTAATGCTAATTGAATTGCTTTATGACCATCTTCATTAATCCACCATTCTCCAAGTGAATGTACCTTCCCCCCATTGCCTCCCCAAGCTAACGTCACTGAGGGAATTCCTAACGATATTGGAATATTAGAATTTGTAGACCCCCTTGATAATTTTGGAGATATTCCAAAAAGATTTGAAGCTGCTAATGATTTTTGAGTTAAAGGAAGTTTATCTGACAGTTCACCTGAAGGTCTATTTCCAATTTTTTCAATTTCTAAGGTCAAATTTGGTCCAATTCTTTTGATTTTATTTTGATGTTGCAAAGCATCATGACAAGTTTGTTTTAAAATAGTTTCCATTTCATCTAAACGAGTAGGATCTATAGAACGAATATCTACAAGCATTGAAGACTCAAAGGGTATTGAATTTATAGAAGTTCCTCCAGATATTACTCCTACGTTATAACTAGTTTTGGGTCCATTCAATGTGTAATTATCTGCTAAAGTCACAAAATTGCTAATAGCTTCGCCTAGAGCATGATGGGGGTTAGCTAAACCAAATGCAGCCCATGAGTGTCCCCCTGGACCTTTAAAACTAATTCGGTATCTATAAGAACCTAATCCTTTATTAGTAATTTTTTCTAAAGATAATCCATCAATTCCTATCCAACTATCAATTTTAGGACCTCCTTTTCTAAAAAGATATTTAACACCGCGAAGATCTCCCAAACCTTCTTCACCTACTGAACCTATAAATAAAATATTATCTCTTGTTTGAATTCGATTGATTTTTATAGTTTCTAATATCGTTAACAACATTGCCAAACCACGCGTGTCATCACCTATTCCTGGAGCAAAAAGTGTATCATTTTTTACTCGGACTTTTACATCAGTACCCTCAGGGAAGACGGTATCTAAGTGGGCATCTAGTGCAACTGTCCTCTCGCCCTGTTTACCCTTTAATAATCCAAGGACATTACCTTCTTTATCAATCCAAACTGAATCCATGCCTATCTGATAAAAATAATTAGAAAAAAGTTTTGCTCGGTTTGATTCTTTAAATGGGGGTGCTTCAGTTTGAGTTAACTCAATATGCCTTTTTAAAGTTAATGTATCGAGATTCTCTATAGTAGAAAAAGCTTTTTTAATTTTTTCATGCCTAGCTAATCGGTTAATTAACTTAATATATTTACTTTCGACATCTATACTGTTTTGAGCAAATAATGAGGTTGTTAGTAATAAAAGGGTGTTTATATGTAATAAATTAAATTTCACAAGTCTTCTATTTTATTAAATTTTTTGGTTCTTTATTCCACCTTCTAGTATCTTTTGAAGTTATCTCTTTGAATGAATCAGTTTTGTAGGAAGATTTGAATTCATTTAACATATCTTCTGGTAAGCCAGTAAGCTTTCTTGTTTTTAAATTCATCCAACCACCCATCATCTCGCAGCGAGCTACATTTTCACCTTCTTTGTTATAATAATTATGTTCAAATTCAAAAAAAGTTCCTTCCTTGCTCATTGCAGCTAACTCAAATGAAACACGAATAGTGTCATCAGGAAGGACCTCTTTAAAATAAAATAAATGTTCATTAAAGACAATGGGGCCAATAGCAAGCTTTTTTAAATAGGCATGAGACATTCCCATTTTTTGCATGAATGCCATTCTTGTTTCACTAGCATAACTTAAAAAAGTAATATTTGCAAGATGTCTATTGGCATCTAAATCATTCCACCTAATTTCAAATTCTTTTAAAAACATTTTTTATTTTTTTAAGTTTTTCGTTTTTGTATTTTTGCGAAAAAAAAATGAGAAAGCTACTGTTAATATATTTTTTTTCCTCTTTAATTTTTAGTTGTGGAGAAAATAAAAAAAATAAAACAATTAATCCTGGAGTCCAAAAAAAATCTGATGATAATTTAAGTACTGAGATCGTTTTAAATTCTGATGATACTATGAAATTTGATAAAAATGTCATATTAATTGAAGCAGGGAAATTAATAACACTTACTTTAAATCATAATGGGAAGTTTAGTAAAAGGGGTATGGGACATAATTTTGTTTTATTAAAAGCTGATGTTGATGTAGCTGATTTCGCCTTAAGAGCTGCACAAGCTTATGGTTCAGAATATATCCCAGAAGGCAACGAAACAATTGCATATACAAAACTTCTTGGTGGTGGTGAAAGTGACACTATTAAATTTGAAGCCCCAAAAAAAGGATTTTATACATTCATATGTTCTTTCCCAGGGCATTGGCAACTAATGAAAGGAAAGTTAATAGTTAAGTAAAACAAGACTTGAAACTATTCATAAGGATTCAATATTGTGTTTATTAATTTAAACTTTTTTTAATATTATAATTTCAAAGAGACCAGGCTTTGCCATCAGTGGTTTTTTTTAGATCAACACAACCTAGAAAAGCACCTGGTATTGGAGCATAGGCTAAAAGATTTTCCCCTACATATTCGTTTACTTTATATGCATTTATTGTTAAATCTCTTAGGGTATTTGCAAAATTTAATGCATTTTGTTCTGTCTCAGAGGAATTTTTACCCTGTTTAAGGTATTTTGATAATTGAGTATCCAAATCATCTATAATTAATTGGTTTATATTATTTTTTTTGAAAGTTTTTAAAGCATCTCTTTTAAATGCAGACCATTCTATTGAAAAATAATCTTTCCTTTCTTGACTCCAGACTGCATCAACATATGCATCCAGAAACTCGGGAAGTTTAAGTTCAATTGCCCCAGGGGTTTCTGTACTTGGAATAATTAATTCCATTAATTTAGAAATAGTTTTAAAATCATTATTATTTAAAAATACTGGGCTGTAGCCTATTGATTTTTGACAGCTTTCAAAAATATTAGTTACTGTTGAGGTCAGGGTGATTGCTCCTAGTCCTGTTCCGATATTTTTTATCGCTTTTCTTCTATCCATTTTGATTGGTTTTATAAATTCATTTTTTTGAGTTCTTTAACGGCATGATTCGCAGCTCTTGCTGTTAATGCCATATAAGTCAGTGAGGGATTAACATTACTTGCAGAGGTCATAGCCGATCCATCTGTTAAAAATACATTTGGCACCTCGTGAATTTGATTATATTTATTTAGTACAGATGTTTTAGGATCACGACCCATTCTGGCTGTACCCATTTCATGAATCCCCAAACCTAATGCATAATCACCATCATATCCCACAACATTTTTAAATCCTGCATTTTCTAACATTTCTTCAGCTTGTTGTTGCATATCTTTACGCATATTGAGTTCGTTTTCTTTAATAGATGCATCAAATGTTACTGTAGGAAGACCCCACTTATCAAGTTTATTGTAATCTAAATTCATCCTATTATCTTCATAAGGTAAAACCTCTCCAAATCCACCTAAACCTATACTCCATGAACCTGGCTTTAGGATTTCCTGCTTAAATTGAGCTCCATATGCCATTTCTGCGACTTTTGAAGTCCAGCCTCCTCTTGAACCTCCTCCCTGGTATCCATAGCCTCTCAAGAATTTTTTTTGATTTGTTTTACCACCAATATTTCTAAATCTCGGTATATAAATTCCATTATTTCTTCTCCCAAAATAATATTTATCTTGAAAATCATCAGTTAAAGCTCTAGCTCCAACTCCCAAGTGATGGTCCATTATGTTTCTACCTAGTTGATCAGATGAATTCCCCAAACCATTTGGAAAAGCGTCTGACTTTGATTGCATTAATATCGATGTAGATGGTACTGTAGATGCACATAAGAAAATTATTTTTGCATTAAATATGTAAACCCCTTTTGTCTCTTTATCAATCACACGAACTCCAGATGCTCTTTTTTTATTTTTATCGAAAATCACTTCACTAACAATTGAGTTAGGTCTAAGAATCATGTTACCTGTTTTTTCAGCTGCTGGAAGAGTGGAAGAATTACTACTAAAATAAGCTCCATATGGGCATCCTCTTCTACATCGAGACCTATATTGACAACTTACTCTTCCTAACCCTGGCTTTGTACCCTCGGTAATAATAGCTGTTCTTCCAATTGTTAGTAATCTGTCACTATATTTTTTAGCTATTGAATCTTGTAAATGTTTTTCAACACAATTAAGTTCCATCGCTTTTAAGTAATTCCCATCAGGGAATTGTGGGAGACCAACATTTTGACCACTGACCCCAATGTAACCTTCAACATAATCATACCAAGGTGCAAGGTCTTTGTATCTAATTGGCCAATCAATAGATATGCCATCTTTTAGATTTGCTTCGAAATCATAGTCTGTTAATCGGTAAGATTGTCTCCCCCAGGTTAAGGATCTACCTCCAACGTGGTACCCTCGCATCCAATCAAAACGTTTAGTTTCGTTATAAGGATGCTCTAAATCGTTGACAAAAAAATGTTTGCTTGATTCAGTAGTTGTATATCCAGTTCTACTTTGTTTCCCTTGAATTCTTTTAGTTTCGTTAGTAATAACATCTCCTGTTTTGTAATCCCAGGGATCATCATTCATAGTCGGATAGTCTTCTATGTGTTTAACCATAGGTCCTCTTTCTAAAACTAATGTTTTTAATCCTTTTTCACACAGTTCTTTTGCTGCCCAACCTCCAGAAATTCCTGTTCCTACTACAATGGCATCATAATTTGTTTCCATAAATTTTCCAATTTGATATAGGAATATTGTAAATATATGTAATAATGGTTATTGTTATTTAATTTGTTTATCTAAATTTAAATTATTAATAAAACAAAAATTTATACTTGTTTATGAAACCAAATTTATTCCCTTTAATTTTATTATTAAGCCTATTTCTTGTCTTTACAGTATCTTGTAAAAATGAAACCAAAAAACCAGCTATGTCAAGTAAACCATTTTTTAAACTATCCTTAGCTCAATGGTCATTTCATAGAGAATTCCGTGAAAATGATGTATCACCATATGAATTTGCCAAAATGGCAAGCAATTTAGGATTTGATGGTTTGGAGTACGTAAGTCAGCTATACACTGATGTAATGGAGAGTGAAGATAAAGCGTCTGCCATAAAGGTTTTTATTGATAAAAATAACGATCTGGCTTCCCAGTACAATATTAAAAATGTTTTAATAATGATTGATGGAGAAGGTGATCTATCAACTTCTGATAGTCAAGAGAGAAAGCAAGCTATTGAAAATCATAAAGCTTGGATAAATGCTGCAAGTAAAATGGGTTGCTCTGCTGTAAGACTTAATCTTCATGGAGAGAAAGAGGAGTCAGCATGGATTAAAAATTCCGTAGAAAGTCTAAATATTCTTTCAGCTTTTGCTGAACCATTAAACATAAATGTAATAGTTGAAAATCATGGTGGTAAATCATCAAATGCCTCCCTTCTGATGAAGGTGATTAATCAAGTCAGTTATTCCAACTGTGGAACTCTTCCTGACTTTGGAAATTTTTGCATGAGTGAGGATTGGGGATCACTTAAAGATAATAAATGTAATAACCCATATGATCCGTATTTAGGAGTTTCTGAAATGTTACCTCGTGCCTTTGGCTTAAGTGCAAAATCATATGAATTTGACGAAAATGGAGATGAAACTATACTTGACTATTATAAATTATTATCAATTGTTAAAAAAGCAGGATATAATGGCTTTATTGGTGTAGAATATGAAGGAGATAGGCTTAGCGAAAAACAAGGTATTATTGCAACAAAAAAATTACTTGAAAAAGCTGCTTCAAGTATATAAAATATGATCTTTAGTACTCGTTTCAAACTTTCACTCCTTTTTTTTCTTGAATTTTTTATTTGGGGAGGCTGGTTTGTTACTATGGGAACCTTTCTCTCTCAAATATTTAATGCTACAGGAGGCGAATTAGCAATGGCATATGAAACGCAATCAATAGGTGCTATAATAGCACCTTTTATTATTGGTTTAATTGCAGATCGTTATTTTGCAGCTCAGAAAATTCTTGGTCTTTTACATTTGTTAGGTGCAGCATTATTGTTTATTGTTAGTAATGCAGATAATTTTTTTGCTTTCTATCCTTATATCTTTATTTACATGTTATTGTATATGCCTACTTTGGCATTAGCTAATTCTGTCGCCTTTCACCAAATGGAAAATCCGTCTAAAGAATTTGCTTCTATAAGAGTATTAGGAAGTGTTGGATGGATAGTTGCCGGATTAATTATTGGTTACTTTGGTTGGGAAGGGTCACAAACCCTAAAAAATACTTTTTATATGTCATCTATTGCATCAGCATTTTTAGGCTTTTACAGTTTTACATTACCAAACACACCACCTAAATTGGGCTCTAACAAATTAAAAATTAGAGAAATTTTAGGGCTTGATGCCTTATCAATGTTAAAAGATAAAGGGTTTTTGTTTTTCTTTATAGCTTCTATTTTAATTTGTATACCTCTTGCATTTTACTATCAACATGCAAACCAGTTTTTAAATGAAATTGGTATGAAAGCAGCTGCCTCTAAAATGATTTTAGGTCAAATTTCAGAAGTTCTTTTTTTGCTACTATTACCCTTATTTATAAAAAGATATGGAATAAAAAACGCATTAATTGTTGGAATTCTAGCTTGGGGAGTTCGTTACATGCTTTTTGCATTTGGAGATATTGGAGTTAAAAGTTGGATGTTGATTTTTGGAATTTTACTTCATGGAGTATGTTATGATTTCTTTTTTGTTTCTGGTCAGATTTATACTGACTTTAAGGCAGGGGAAAAATACAAAAGTACGGCTCAAGGGCTTATAACTCTTGCAACATACGGTTTAGGAATGCTAATTGGTTTTAGATTTGCAGGATGGCTAACAGATCAATATATTTCCGATATAGGTCACTTATGGAAGAATATTTGGATTCAGCCTGCAATTTTTTCTTTTGTTGTTTTAACTTTATTTTTAATCTTTTTTAAAAACGAAACCATTAAATTCAAATCATTATGAATAAAATTAAACTAGGAATACTAGGGGGAGGAGGTGACTCTTTAATTGGTGTTTTACACAGAGTTGCTTCCAATATGTACGACAGATACGAAATTACTGGAGGTGTATTTAACCCAAACTATGACGAAAACATAAGTTTTGCAAAAAAAATAGGTGTCAATACAGGGAGAGTCTATGATGATTTTGACACTTTTATAGAAGAAGAAACTAAAATACCTATAGAAGATAGAATTGAGGTAGTTTCAGTACTTACCCCAAATTTTTTGCACTTCCCAATGGCAAAAAAACTTCTAGAAAATGGCTTCCACGTAATTTGTGAAAAACCATTAACAACTTCATACAATGAAGCACTTGAGCTAGAATCTCTTCAAAAACAACACGAAGCAATTTTTGCTGTAACATACACTTATACTGGATATCCAATGGTACGACATATGAAGCATATGATTGCAAAAGGAGAGCTTGGTGAAATACAAAAAGTTGATGTTCAATATTACCAGGGATGGATTAATCCAGTAATTCATGATCCAGAGGTAAGAAAAACTGTTTGGAGGTTGGATCCAAAAAAAGCAGGGATTAGTTCCTGTATTGGAGATATAGGTACTCATGCCTTTCAAATGACAGAATATCTTACAGGAATGGAAGTGAAATCAATACTCTCAGACTTAAACATGCTATATGATGATAATTCTTTAGATTTAGATGGTACTGTTCTGATACGTTTTTCAAAAACGGTTAAAGGAGTAATTCGTGCAAGTCAAATTGCAACAGGTGAGGAAAATGGTCTTACAGTTGCAATCTATGGTAAAAAGGGAGCCTTTAAATGGGAACAAGAAAACCCTAATATTTTATATCATATAACAGATGATAAGCCAAAAAGTATAATAAAGCCTGGACACGCTTTTGTCTCTGACGTAGCAAATGATGGAACCAAACTTCCTGGGGGTCATCCTGAAGGGATATTTGATGCAATGGGTAATATATACAAAGGGGTTGCTAAAGCCCTAAGAAGTGAAAATGCATTTGATGGGGAATATCCAAATATGAATGACGGAGTTCGCGGTATGCTATTTATTGAAAAAGTTGTTGAATCAAATAAAAATGGAAATGTATGGGTACATCTAGACAATCAATGAAAACTGTAAAAGGGCCAGGAATTTTCCTTGCTCAATTTGTGGATAATAAAGCACCTTTTAATAGTCTCGAAGGGATGTGCAAATGGGCTTCAGATCTAGGTTATAATGGAATCCAGATCCCAACCTGGGAGTCTTTCCTAATTGATCTTGATAAAGCTTCTGAGAGTCAAACCTATTGTGATGAACTAAAAGGTAAAATTAACTCCTATGGCTTAGAAATTACTGAACTCTCTACTCATCTCCAGGGACAGCTTGTTGCAGTGCATCCAGCATACGATCTAATGTTCGATAATTTTGCACCAGATAATGTAAAAAATAATCCTAAAGCAAGAACTGAGTGGGCTGTTGAAACAATGAAAAAAGCTGCAAGGGCAAGTAAAAATTTAGGATTAAATACACACGCTACTTTTTCTGGAGCACTTTTGTGGCATACTTGGCATCCTTGGCCACAACGCCCAGAAGGATTAGTTGAATTAGGTTTTTCTGAATTAGCAAAACGGTGGAAACCTATATTAGATGTATATGATGAAAATGGAGTTGATGTTTGTTATGAAATACATCCTGGTGAAGATCTTCACGATGGTGTAACTTTTGAACGTTTCCTTGAAGCTACAAATAATCATAAGCGGGTTAATATTTTATATGATCCTAGCCATTTTGTTCTTCAACAATTAGACTATTTAAAATATATTGATCACTATCACCAGTTTATCAAGTCGTTTCATGTTAAAGATTCAGAATTTAAACCAAATGGGAAAAAAGGTGCTTTTGGAGGCTATGGTGATTGGATAGACAGAGCGGGTAGATATCGTTCTCCAGGAGATGGACAAATTGACTTTAAAACCATCTTTACAAAACTAACAGAGTACGGTTGTGATGTTTGGGCTGTTATGGAATGGGAGTGCTGTATCAAGAGTCCTGAACAAGGAGCTAGAGAAGGAGCTCCTTTTATCAAAAATCATATTATTGAAGCAACACAAAAAACTTTCGATGACTTCGCTGGAGGAAATATTGACGAACAATTCCTAAAAAATATACTTAATCTTTAAATAAATTGAAAATGAACAAAATTTTTATTCTACTATCAATATCAATCTTATTTCTTGGAAGTACAGTTTTAATCCCAAATAATATTTCAAATTCAGATGGTGATTGGGAATCACTTTTTGATGGTAAAACTCTTGATGGATGGCACAGATTCAATCGTAAAGGAGTTAAACCCATTTGGACTGCTAAAAAAGGAGTACTTAGTTTTGATCCTGATCTTATTCCACAAGGTGACTATGTGCACGATCTTGTAACAGATAAAATATTTAAAAATTTTCAACTTTCAATAGAGTGGAATATTTCAGAGGGTGGAAATAGTGGAATTTTTTGGGGAGTTCAAGAAGGTGAAAATTTAAATAAACCTTATTCTACTGGACCAGAGATACAAGTTCTAGATAACGACCGTCACCCAGATGCAAAAGCCAATCCAAAGTTTCACCAAGCTGGTGCGCTTTACGATCTTGTTCAACCATCAAAAGACGTATGTAAACCTGCTGGAGAATGGAATCATGTTTTATTAACTATTGATCATAATAAAAATCAAGGAAGCGTAGTTCTTAACGGAACAAAGATTGTAGAATTCCCTTTGAGAGGTGAAAAATGGAATGAATTAGTTTCTAATTCAAAATTTAATGATAAATGTGAATTTGATCGCTTTGCAAGACTGAGATCAGGGAAAATTGGACTTCAAGATCATGGAAATAAAGTTTCATTTAGAAACATAAAAATTCGAAAACTTTAAATAGCAGCTTATGATAATGTCCATGACGGGTTTTGGAAAAAAAGAAGCTCAATTTAAGGACAAAAATATTAATGTTGAAGTACGTTCTTTAAACTCTAAGAATGCTGATATCAATCTAAGGACACCATCTTATCTAAGAGAATTAGATCCCGAAATCCGTAAAATGTTCATTAATAAAATGCACAGGGGTAAAATAGATATTAACGTCTTTATAGAGTTTAATGGTGAAATTTCTCCCGCAAATATTAATAAAAGTATAGTCAAAGCATATATGAATCAATTAAAGGATATTGCTGACGTATCAGATAGTGAAAGTTTATCCTTAGCAATGAAGTTACCTGAAGCTTTGTCTGTACAAAAAGGATCAGCAGACTCAAAAGAAAAGAAGGTAATTTTAACACTTTTTGAAGAAGTCATTGAAGACATAAATGATTTTAGGAAAAATGAAGGGTCAGTCCTAAAAAAAGATTTAGAGTTTAGACTAACCCTAATTGATAAATATCTTAAATCAATAATTAAAATTGATCCTACAAGAAAGTCAAAAATTGAAAAAAAACTAAGAATTGCCTTAAATGAAGTAAACATTGAAATTGATAACAATCGGTTTGAGCAGGAACTGATTTTCTATCTTGAAAAATTTGATATAACTGAGGAAAAAGTTCGATTGGAAAATCATATTAACTATTTTAATCAAGTAATGGATAATAACTCACCAAATGGAAAAAAACTTGGATTTATAGCTCAAGAGATGGGTAGAGAAATAAATACTATCGGATCCAAAGCTAACCATGCTGATCTACAAAAAATTGTTGTTCAAATGAAGGATGAACTTGAAAAAATAAAGGAGCAGTTATTAAACGTCCTCTGAAATGAAAAAAGGTAAACTTATCGTATTTTCAGCTCCCTCTGGTAGCGGTAAAACCACCCTTGTAAATCATCTTCTAAAACAAGATCTACCTTTGGGATTTTCTATTTCAGCAACATCAAGAGCCCCAAGGGGAAGTGAGAAAAATGGGAAAGATTATTATTTTTTGAGTAAAGAAAGTTTCAACAAAAAAATTAACGAAAACGCTTTTATAGAGTATGAAGAGGTTTATGAGGGAACTTATTATGGTACTTTAAATTCTGAAATTAAAAGACTTTGGAAAGAAGGAAAACATGTTTTATTTGATGTAGATGTTGAGGGAGGATTAAATATTAAAAAAAAATTTCCGGAAAATACTTTATCTATTTTTGTTCAACCTCCTTCAATCAAAGAATTAGAAATTAGACTTAGAAAAAGAGCAACAGAAAATGAAGAAAAAATTCAACAAAGATTGAACAAGTCTGCTGAGGAGTTAAGTTTTTCAAAAAATTTTGATGTTATATTAATTAATGATAATATGAATGAGGCTAAAAAAAAATCCGTAAATTTAGTAAAGCAGTTTATAAAACCTAGATGATTTATCTAACTTTGAGATATGCAAAAGATAGGTTTATTTTTTGGTACTTTTGACCCCATACACAAGGGGCATTTAGAACTCATTAATTTTTTTATAAAAAATTCAGATCTAGAATTTATCTGGTTAATATTAACCCCACAAAGCCCGTTTAAAAAAAAGACTGAAATTCAATCCAGTTCTTCACGATTAGAATTAATATCCATAGCATTAGAAGGGAACTCTAAAGTTAAAATTAATACAATAGAATTTGAGCTTCCAAAACCTAATTATACATTTCTAACATTGAGAGAATTAAAAAAACAATATCCGGATAATAAATTTATTCTTCTTCTCGGGGCAGATAACATTGTGAACTTTCAAAACTGGAAAGCTTACAATGAAATTTTAGAAAATCATGAATTATACATATATCCAAGAAAAATATCAGGCCCAATTCCTAACTATTTCATAAATCATCCAAAAATTTATTGGATGAATGCACCTTTAATAGATGCCTCTTCTACTGACATAAGAAATAAAATAAAAAATAAAAAGAGTATAAGGAACTTAGTTCCTGAAAATGTTTGTTATTCAATTTTAGAAAAAAAATTATATATCTAGATTTTAATTTAATACTTCTTTTATTAGACGTTGAGTTAGCTTTCGTCTACTCCAACTTTCTAAATTAGGTGTCTTGTTAGTTCGCTTTATATTTTGGTCTAATAGATCTTTTAAATGCTTTTTTATAATTGAAGTATTATGTTCACTAACCATCCAAGCATGACTCCCACTGTTTAAAAAACGTGCTGCTTCAGAATTTGGATCTCCTGTTGAAATAATTGGCACTTCAGTTGCCATATATTCTAAAAGTTTTCCTGAAATCATATCTGATTCTCCACCTTTAAAAATAAAATTAAGAAGTAAATCAGCACTTTTTATAAGAGCGATCGAGTTCTCGTGAGATATATAACCTAAGAAATCCACATTCACATTGCATAGTGTATTTTTAATTTCTGAAATTATTGTAGGCTTAATATTTCCAGCAATTGAAAAATTTATTTCATAATTTTTTGAAAACTCATTAATAATTTCTAACAAATTTAAATATGATTGATTTTGAGTTAATAATCCTGTATATACAATATGAAACCCTTTTTTCTTAGGTGCAGATTTTGTTTTAAATATTAATTCCTCGTCAAACCCATTTGGTATGCTGATTATTTTTTGTTGAGGGTTTTTTCTAAGTAGTTTTTTATGAAAATCACCTCCGATAGTTGTGATGACTCCACTTGCTTTTTCAAGAACAATTTTTTCTAATTGAGCATCTTTATTAATGCTTTTTTTAGATCGAAACATTTGCTTATTATAAAATACTTCTCCCCATGGATCTCGGAAATCAACCCACCAATTGAGGTTAAACTTATCCTTTAGTTTCGTTCCTGATAAATGTGAAGAATGAGGAGGACCTGTTGTAATTAAGAATGATATTTTCTCCTCTTGTAATATTTTATTTGCAGCTTCTAATACAAATGGGATCCAACCCTTTCGGGCATCAGGAATAAAAAAATTGCCTCGAATATAAGCAGCGACCTTTCCAAAAAAACTCTTTGTATTTAACTCTCCTTGGGGAATTCCAACATTAGGGTCTCTTGAAATTAATCTAGAATATAATTTTAATGGTTCACAAGTACTGGTTTTGATCACCCTAATTTCTTTTACTTCATTTACCAAACTAGTGTCTAAAACAGGATATGAAGCTTGATTTTCATCTACAGTGATTACAATAGGCTCATAATTTAGTTCCTTTAAATATTTTGCAAAATACATCCACCTTTGAACACCGGAACCTCCCGAAGGAGGCCAGTAATATGAAATAATTAAAATTTTAGTGCTAGATGAATTCACTTTAGTTTTTTAACTTCCATAAAGGTACGGAAGAACAAGCTTCTCCATAAAATAAACTTTTAGCTACTGTTTGTAAACGTTGTAATAACTGAATATATGCATCCTCTGGAATTGTCATATCAGAACAACCTTTAATAATTACGGGTTTATTTTCGAATGGTTTTAAATCAAGGCCTTTTATTTTATCAAAAAAAAGATTTTTTTCTAAATCTATAATACTCCCTAAAACAACTGTTTTTGCATGTTGACTTAGATAAGAAGTAACTAAAAGGGTTGTCCATGCTGGAAGTATTATTTCAGAAGAGCATCCTAAAGCAACATATTGATTTGTATATTGTGACCAGTCATGGTTTTTTAATAAATTTCTAAATTCTTTTTCTCTAAGCACTAATCCCTCATCTAACCACTGAGCGATATCTACAAATGTTTTTATTCCTTCTGTTTTGAAATCCTCCAAATCAATTGTAACTATTGGACTTTTAGCAACTTTATTGACTATAGATTCTTTCATAATTATAACATTCCTAGTTCTAGTTTTGCTTCCTCACTCATTAAATCTTTTGTCCAGGGGGGATCGAAAGTAATTTCTACTTCAGCAGAAGAAACCTCATCCAAAGACTTTACTTTTTCTTCAACTTCCATTGGTAAAGTTTCTGCAACTGGACAATTTGGAGTAGTTAATGTCATCAAAATTTTAACTTCATTGTCTTCATTTACAAAAACATCATAAATCAGTCCTAATTCGTATATATCAACTGGGATTTCTGGATCAAATATAGTTTTCAACACATCAACAATTTTATCTCCCAGATTTTTTGTGTCCATTAATTCTGACATTTTTTAACTTATTTTAGTTTGAAATGCTAATGCATACATTTTAATTTGTTTTATCATAGATACTAGTCCATTAGCACGAGTAGGTGATAAATGCTCTTTTAATCCTAATTGATCTATGAAATCTGTATTTGCTTTAATAATATCTTTTGGTGACTGATTTGAAAAAACACGAATTAATATTGCTATAATTCCTTTAGTAATAATTGCGTCACTATCTGCAGTAAATTTTATTACTTTGTTTTCCAGTTCAGCATTGACCCAAACTTTACTTTGACATCCTTTTAT
>CAJWHM010000021.1 GCA_913041125.1 uncultured Bacteroidota bacterium
CTGAATATTGTTCCTAAAATATCTTCATCATGGTCAATATTTCCTGTAATTGAACCTATATGATTTATTGCCTCCTTAAGATCTATACTTAATAGGTCTCCGCTCAGATTTTTTTTAAGACTCTTTTTGACTTTTTTAATTGAAATCAATGCTTCTTTTAGAGCATGTAAATGTCTCACATTATTTATAATAATATTAGATTCACTGTTCATGTTTTTGACTATTTTGACTAATAATTTTTGTAGAGGATATATAGCTTCAGGTGTTTTTGTTGAGATTCCCAAATTTTCTGTTTTATTTTTACCAGTTAATTCGAGTTTTATATTTGATGCTAATGAATTATTATATTTATAATCATTTAGATCAATTTTATTCTCCACTATTATTAGGTTAATATCATCAACTAATAATTCATTTATTTGGCTAGCTACTGTTGATGGATCATTACTATCTTCATATAAGTACACTAATATTTTAGAATTTTTCACCTTTTCTTTTGCTCTCTTAACACCAATTTCCTCAATTAAATCAGATGTTTTTCTAATTCCAGCTGTATCTATAAATCTAAATAATATTCCCTCTAAAACAATGGTATCTTCTATGCTATCTCTAGTTGTTCCAGGGATATCAGAAACTATAGCTCTATCTTCATTTAATAGCAAATTAAGTAATGAAGACTTGCCTACATTAGGTTTACCCGCTATAGTTACTGGAATACCGTTTTTGATCGCATTACCATATGCAAAAGAGTTTATTAAAACAGAGATATCTTTATGTAATTTATCCAGTAAAGATTTCAATTCATCAAGATTAGCAAAACTTACCTCTTCTTCACTAAAATCTAATTCAAGTTCAATTAAAGCTTTAAACTGAATTAATTCCTTTCTAAGAGATTCCATTTTTTTAGAAAAGCCTCCTCTTAATTGTTGCATAGCTAGTCTATGGGAATTTTTAGTTTCTGAAGATATGATGTCGGATACTGCTTCAGCCTGACTTAAGTCAATTTTTCTATTTAAATAAGCTCTTAATGTAAATTCACCAGGTTTTGCAGGCAATAAACCATTATCAATATAAACTCCTATTATGGTTTGTAAAACAAAACTTGAACCATGACATGATATTTCAATAATGTCCTCTCCTGTGTATGATTTAGGTCCTTTAAATTTAGTAATTAACACTTCATCGATTATCTCATCTTTTACAATAAAATCTCCAAAAATCATTTCTTTAACTGGAGCTTCATCAACTGTAATTTTTGACTTTGCTTGAAAAAATAATTTAGTTTTTGATATTGCTTCTGGTCCAGAAATACGTATTAAACCTATAGCTCCTTGGCCTTGTGGTGTTGATAAAGCTATAATAGTTCCATTACTAAGCATTTTTTAAATATTTTTTTTAAAAGTGGCTCTTCTTTTGTGAAGTCGGTGCTCGTAATTTTTCCAAAGTTTTTGTATTGCAGTATTTTCTTCTAATTCTGGATTAGTTTCGACAGTAGTTATGTTTTTTTTATTAAAAAGTTTCTGCATTTCATTAAAAATTATTGCAGTTATACCTTTATTTTGATATTCTGGATGAACACCAATTAGGTAAAAAGAGGCACGATTATTAATATACATTGCTTTTAAAAGATGGATTGAATTTAATAATGAAATTTTTCCATTGATTTTTTTTAATGCTTTTGTAAAAGAGGGCATAGTTATTGAAAAGCAAATTAGTTTGCCCTCTTCGTCTATTATACATTTTATATAGTCTGGATTTACAAATTTTAAAAAGCGATTCTTGTAGTTGGTTATTTGATAATCTTGAATTGGTATATAGGTTTGAAGCTGATTATATGTTTGATCTAGTAGTTTAAACATCTCATCGACATAGGGAATAATTTCATCCTTTTTTTTAAAATTTAATAAAGTGAGTTTATATCTTTCCATAATGAGTTTTGAAAATCTTTTTACTTTTTCAGGTGAAGATTCAAAATCATCAATTTTTATCTCATATTCTACCCATTTTGCCGCTACTTTAAAATTCAATTTTTTTAAATGTGATGAGTAATATGGTGAATTATACAAAGTAATTATCGTATTAGGTTCTTCAAAACCTTCAATTAATAATCCTGCTTTATCAAGATTTGAAAAGCCAACAGGACCTTCTATTGTCTTCATGTTATTTTCTTTTCCAAAGTCAATAACTCTATTTAAAAGACTTTTTGATACTTCAACATCATCAATTACATCGTACCATCCAAAGCGAACTTTATTTTTTTTAACTTCTTTGATTTCTATCCAATTTATAATTGCAGCAATCCGCCCAACAACTTTATTTTCTCTAAATGCTAAAAAAAGTTTTGCAGATGAATTTTTGTATACAGGGTTCTTATTTGGATCCAGTGTCTCTATTTCGTCTTTGATTAATGGAGGAACCCAATATGGATTATTATTATATAAGCTAAAAGGAAATTTCACAAATGCAAAATAATCTTTCTTTGTGATGACCTCTTTTATATCAATTTTTTTAGTCATTAGTTCAATTTCTTTTAGCCTTTCTGTTTCTCTTATTTTCTTGTTTACTACTTTTTTTTAAACTCTTATTAAGATTTTTTTCTTGTTTTCTGAATTCTTTTTCTTGTTTTTCTTCAGCGGAAATAAAATCTTTGTGAAAATCTAAGCGATAAGATACTCCAATATTAGCTAATATACTACTTGGAGTATTTTTTGTAGAAGCTCCAAATGTTGCCTCTAATTGAATATCATTGGACAAGAGATAAGCTGTTCCAAACCTAAAAATAAAGTCTTGAAATAGATCACTCTTAAATGCTTGATTTTCAATATAAACAGACCAATAAGAATCCAGTGTATGCGTTAATGTCAAAATGTAACTCATTTCAGGATATTTTGTCAAGTATCTACTATAATTAAAATTTGTTACAAAAACCCAGGTTCCTAAAAAATGAGATTGAGTAGCTATTGTACCTCCAAAATGAAAAAATGGTTCTTGATCAGGCTTAATTTCAAGATTTTGAAAAAATATTGGTCTGTATAGATTTCCAAAAATATTATTATAAGGAAAAGGATTATTTTTTTCAAAATTTATATTTGTTCCTAATGTTAATGACACAGCTGGAATCATTTCTCGTAATTTAAAACCATTATTTGCCTTCCAGCTATAAACATTTGTTTCTTTTTCTTTTCTAAATGGATCGAACAATAAGTATTTAAATCCTATAAAATTTCCAAGAAAACCTTGTTTAACTGATTTTTGATCAATAGTGTATAGTTTCGATACTAAAGAGCCTTTTAAGTATTTACTATCTAATAATAATTCTAATTTTTCAGAAATAAAACCCCATCTTAATGAAAGAAAGCCAATCCCCCCATCAAAGGTAGAGTTGTTATATCCACTATGAGTAAATTTTCTAAAAGAAAAACCTAATTCTGATTGTATCACATTTTTTCCAACTGAAAATGCTCCAACAGAAGCACCTGGCCTATTAGAATTAATTTGGTCTGTATATTGTGAGTTTATTAGTGAAGGGAAGCACAAGAAAAAAAGTATAATCCTTTTTAAAAACATACTGCAAATATATAATAACAAAGAAGGATTTTTGAACATGAGAAGGTGTTAATACTTGATAAATTTTAGTTCTTTCATCATGAAATAGTTATTTTTGATCAAAAGGAAATCATTTGGGGATTCTTGTAAAATTTTTATTGATAATTATGGGTATTATATATCTTTTGAGACTGATAATACCTTTTCTATTTAAATCTTTAATTTCAAATTTTGCAAACAAACATTTCAATTCCCCTACAACTAAACCAAAAAATAATCAAAATAAAAAACCTAGTTCTGAATCTTTAGGTGAATATATTGACTATGAAGAAGTGGAGTAAAGAAAATATTAAATTAGTTCTTTACCCACACTCTATTGTTATATTTTGTTTTGTGTTCTTTTCATTACTTTTTTATTATCCCCTTCTTTCTGGAAAGAAATTAATACAATCTGATATAAGACAGTATGAGGGTATGTCTCGACAATTGAAAGAACACCGAAAGAAAACAAACTCTGAAACTTATTGGATAGACAATGCATTCGGAGGAATGCCTACCTATCAATTAGGTGCTCAATATCCTTCTGACTTCTTAAGTCCAATCTATTCATTTTTCCGTTTTTTACCAAGACCAGCTCACATATTATTCATCTATTTATTAGGCTCTTATTTGTTATTTATAATAATGAATTATAATTGGATATATGCACTTTTTGGTTCTATAGCATTTAGTTTTTCTACTTATTTGTTAATCATATTACAAGTCGGTCATAATACAAAAGCTTTGGCAATTAGTTTTTTTCCTTTTGTTATATCTGGAATATTTTTACTTTTTAAGAAAAGGTGGCTTTTTGGCTTTATTTTGAGTTCTATTGCATTTGGAATGCATGTGAGAGCCAATCATTATCAAATGACTTATTATTTATTGTTTTTAATAGGATTTTTGTTATTAACATTTGGATATTATGCTTTGAAAACCAAAAAAATAAAATCATTTTTATATTCAGTATTTATATTGTTATTAAGTGGAATTGTTGGATTAGGTTTTAATTCAACATCTCTTTTAGCAACTTTAGAATATTCCAATTTCAGCACACGTGGTGCAAGTGAATTAACAATTAATCCAGACGGAAGTCCTAAAGAGATAACTTCAGGTTTAGATTTTGATTACATAACTGAATATAGTTACGGTATTTTCGAAAGCCTAAATATTATTGCTCCTCGAATTCAAGGTGGAGCTTCAAGTGAAAATTTAGGAACAAAACATGGGGTATATGACTTTTTAATTGAAAATGGAGTAGGAGCTAATCAAGCATTTCAATTTTCAAAAAATGTGCCTACATATTGGGGTACTCAACCAATTCTTGAAGCACCTGCATATATCGGAATTAGTGTGTTTTTTTTTGCTTTAATAGGGATTTTTTTTACTAAAGGTGCATTAAGAAATACTTTATTATTTAGTTCCCTTTTTTCATTATTTCTTTCTTGGGGTAAGAATTTAAATTTTTTAACAGAATTTTTTATCAATTACATTCCTTTTTATAACAAATTTAGAGCCGTCTCATCAATTCAAGTAATCTTAGAATTTTGTTTGCCTATTTTGGCTGTGATTGGATTAAATCATCTTTTTAATAATAAAGAAAAAGTCAAAATTAGGCGATTTTTTTTAATTGGATCAATTCCAATAATGATATTAGGCTTAGTTTATTTATTTCAAGGGTCTCTTTCGTTTACTGGTCTGAATGATTCTTATTTTAGGGGAGTATATGGCGTTGATTTAGTCTCAAAAATTAGAGAAGCGAGAATTTCGATTTTTAATTCAGATATCTTTAGGGGAATTTCAATTTGTTTTCTGTTTTTAGGAATTTATTATTTATATCATATTAAAATTTTTAAAAAGAATTTTGCTTTAATAACTATAATTATTTTACTAATATTTGATTTAATAAATGTTGCAAATAAATATATTGATAGAGATGCATTTATTTATGACAAGTTCGAGAATAAAGCCTTTAATATTTCGTCTGCTGACAGATCCATATTAAAAGATAAAAGTCGTTATAGAGTCTTTGAGCCTGCTTTAGGATTAACTGGTGCTCGAACTTCTTACTTTCATAATTCAATTGGTGGTTACCATGGGGCTAAACCAAGGAAGTTTGAGGAAATATTTGAAGTATATAAAGAACAACAAATTTCTGGGATTTTAGACTTTTTAAATGTCAAATATTTGATTTATCGAAACAAAGAAAGTCAAGATTTACAACCTCTTTTGAATCCTAATGTTCTTGGACCAGCATGGTTTGTTCAAGAATTGAAGGAATTTGTCAATTCAGATTCAATAATTAAAGCTCTAAAAAAAACAGACTTTAGTAAAACAGCATTAATTCTTGAGAATAGTATTCCAGAAGACATATCCAAAAACTTTAAAGTTGATTCTTTAACGAAAATTAATTTAGTCTCATCCAAACCAAATCACTTAATCTATAAAGTTGATAATAGTTCAGAAGGATTTGTTGTTTTTTCAGAGATGTATTATCCAAATGGATGGAAAGCGTATATTAAAGGAATTGAGAGAAAAATCTATAATGTTAATTATGTTCTACGCGGACTAATTATTCCAAAAAATACTACCGAGATTGAATTTAAATTTGAACCTGAAATAGTAAAAACAGGTACATTTCTCCAAAACTTAAACTTAGGTTTTTTTGTATTTATAACTTCTTTATTAACTTTCTTTCAGCATTTTAGAAAAACAGGGTTTCCATGGGAATAGTTGGGAGACAGTCCATATATAATACCTTAAGTATTGGTTTTGCATTTATTATAGGTGCCATTAATATGCTGATTTTATATCCGTCGTTTCCTGGTAAAGAATTTCAAGGTTTAATAGTGGCACTACTCGCAAATTCTAACCTTTTGCAACCGTTTATTTCTTTTGGTGTACAGCATACACTTATTAAGTTTTTTAGTAGCTCAAAAAATAAGTCTGAAAAAGATAGATTGCTATGGTTCGTTTTACTTTTACCAATACTTGTTTTAATAATATTAATACCCTTCTATACATATTTTGATTTTGAAATTGTAAATTTTTTATCCAATGGTAATGAGGGAGTTACACATTTTACTTTCCTAATTATTGCAATAGCTATTTCAACTGCATATTTCGAAATATTTTTTAGTTGGTTAAGAGTGCATTTTAAGTCAGTATTTGGAAATTTTTTGAAAGAGGTTTATCCGAGACTATTAACATTTCTGCTATTAATTTTATATGCATTTGGTATAATTAACTTAGACAGTTTTGTTAATTATTTGATAGTAGGCTATTATCTTAGGTTGATTATTGTAATCGGGTATAGCTTTAAAATATATATCCCAAGTTTTGAATTTTTTCTTCCAAAGTCATGGAGACAAATGTTAAGATACAGTTTTTTAATTTTTCTCTCTGGTGCTTCAGCAAGCTTAATTTTAGATATTGATAAGTCAATGATATTTTCACTTATATCTGAAGAGAATGTTGCCTTTTATGCTGTAGCGCTTTATATTACAGCAGTTATAGAAGCGCCTGGAAGAGCAATGTTTCAAATTACTAGTCCAATGGTAGCTAAAGCATTAAATGAAAATGACAAGCTTAACCTGGAAAAACTACTTAAAAAAAGTAGTTTAAATTTAATGATAGTTTCAGGAATTATTTTTTTGATAATCAATCTTAATTTAATAGATTTTTATAAAATTTTAAACAAAGAAGGCTATGCTTCGGCTATTGGAGTTGTTGTAATTGTTTCTATTGGTAAGTTTTTTAGTATGTCTATGGGATGCTTAAATAATATAATTAGTAATTCAAAATATTATATATATGTATTTTGGTTTTCTGTGTCTTCGGCAATTTTAGCAATAATTTTAAATTTTATTTTAATTAAATCTTATGGAATAATTGGTGCATCAATAGCAACTCTAATAGTTATAATTTTTATAAATTCTTGTAAGATACTTTTAGTTTATTTCTTATACAAAATACATCCATATTCTTTAAAAACAATGGAGGTCTTTATTAGTTTGGTTGTTATATATGGATTAATTTATTTAATTCCGTCATTTCAAAGTTCCTGGATTTCAATATTTATTCGGACGGCACTAATTTTATTTTTATTCAGTATACCTTTCTTTTCTTTTGGATGGTCAAAGGATATAATTGATGTAATTAATAATATACGAAGAAAGCTATTCTAACTTACTTTTTAAATATTTTCCTGTATGAGACTCTTTTATTTTAATTATGTATTCGGGGGTTCCTTGTCCTACCAGACACCCTCCTTTTTCTCCAGCCTCAGGTCCTAAATCAATAATATGATCAGCACATTTGATAAGTTCTAAATTATGTTCAACTACTACAATTGAGTGTCCATTTTCAATTAGCGCATAAAATGAGTCTAAAAGTTTTTTGATGTCATGAAAATGTAAACCGGTTGTTGGCTCATCAAATATAAATAATACATTATCTTTTGAATTACCATGGCTTATGAAAGATGCTAATTTTATTCTTTGCGCTTCACCACCAGAAAGGGTAGCTGAAGATTGACCTAATGTTATATAACCTAAGCCTACATCCTTTAAGGGTTTGAGTTTTTGAACAATACGATTTTGGTTATTTTCTTTAAAAAAAAGAATTGAGTCGTCAACTGTCATTTTTAATAGATCGTCAATATTAGTGTTTTGATATTTTACTTGTAAAATTTCTTTTTTGAATCTTTTCCCATTACAGTTTTCGCATTCTAGAATAACATCCGCCATGAATTGCATTTCAATAGTAATTACCCCTTCTCCTTTGCAATTGTCGCACCTACCCCCATCTACGTTAAATGAAAAATGTTTTGGAAGATACTTTCTTTTTTTAGAAATATTTTGAGAAGCAAATAATGCTCTAATATCATCATATGCCTTTATATATGTTATCGGATTTGAACGAGATGATCTCCCTATCGGATTTTGGTCAATAAACTCTACTTTATTTAATTTTTTTAAATCACCTTTTATTTCTGAAAACGCCCCTGGTTTGTCACTATATATATCAAAATGTCTGAGTAGCGCAGGGTACAAAATTTTTTTTACTAAACTAGTTTTACCACTTCCCGATACACCACTAACTACCGTTAATGCATTTAAAGGTATTTTTACATCAATATTTTTTAAATTTTGTTCTCTCGCTCCAATTATTTCTATGTGATTTTTTGATACTCGTCTCTTTTTAGGTATTTCAATTTTTTTATTTCCATTTAAATATTCTGATGTAAGACCATCACTTTTTAGTAGTTTTTTTAGTGTTCCTTGTGCAACAATTTCTCCTCCATTTGAACCAGCTTTAGGGCCAATGTCAATAATTAGATCAGCTGCATTCATAATTTCTTCGTCATGTTCAACGACTATAACAGTATTTCCTATATCTCTTAGCTTTTTGAGAACCTCTATAAGTTTTTCATTGTCTTTAGGATGTAAACCTATAGATGGTTCATCAAGTATATACATTGAGCCAACTAAACTGCTGCCTAATGAAGTGGCCAATTGAATTCTTTGAGATTCGCCTCCAGATAAGGTGTTTGATCTTCGGTTTAAAGTTAGATAACCTAAACCTACTTTTTTTACAAATAATATACGATCATTAATTTCTTTTCTAATACGGTTTGCAATTTGATTATCGTGCTTAGAAAGATTTAAATTTTGAAAAAAATCATATAATTCATTAATAGACAGTTTTAATAAATCACCAAGACTTTTGCCATTAATTTTAACAAAATTAGAAGATTCATTTAGCCTTGTTCCTTGGCATGAATCACATAAAGTTTTTCCTCTGTATCTAGATAATAGAACTCTATTTTGAATTTTGTAATTCTTTTTCTCAATTTTTTTAAAAAAAGAATTAATCCCTGTGAAATGAGTATTTCCCTCCCAAATTAATTTCTTATTGTCTTCAGATAGCTCATAATATGGTTTATGGATTGGAAAATCAAAAAGATAGGCAGAATTAATTAATTTTTTTTGGTATTTACTTAAAGTTGATCCTTTCCATGGTGATATTGCACCATCATAAATAGATTTACTAGTATCAGGGATTACTAAATCAGGATCTATTCCAATTACATCTCCAAAACCTTCGCATTTTGAGCACGCACCAAGGGGATTATTGAAGCTAAATAGATGAATACTCGGTTCAAAAAACTTAATACCGTCCAGTTCAAATTTGTTCGAAAATATTTTCCTTTTTTTATTTTCTAATTGTAAAATTGAGCAAACTCCTTTGCCTTCGTAAAACGCAATTTCAACAGCATCCGAAAGTCTGTCATAAAAATCATTATTATTTCTAGTTATTAATCGGTCTATAACTAGATCAAATTTTTCTTCAGGTATTTTTTTTAAATCATCTATGCCAAATACTTTTTCATTATAATATATTCTTGCGAATCCTTGTTGTTTGAGAATTTTAATTTTCTCTTTAGATGAAGTTTTGGAATTGGTTTTAATAGGCGCTAAAAGAAGCAGTTTTGTTTGAATTTTTATTTTTTTTACATGATCAACAACATCACTTACTACATCTTTTTTTACTTCCAATCCAGAAATTGGAGAATAAGTCCTACCTATTCTAGCAAATAATAGTTTCAAATAATCATAAATTTCTGTTCTAGTACCAACTGTTGATCTTGGGTTTGAGGAATTCACTTTTTGTTCTACAGCAATTGCGGGTGATAAGCCTTTTATAAAATCAACCTTAGGCTTGTTTAATCTGCCCATAAATTGTCTTGCATATGAAGAAAGACTTTCAACATATCTTCGTTGACCTTCAGCAAACAATGTATCAAAAGCTAAAGAGGATTTACCTGATCCCGACAATCCTGTAATTACACACATTTTGTTTCTAGGGATCGATAAATCAATGTTTTTCAGGTTGTGTAAATGAGCGCCTTTTATTATTATATTATTTTTTGGATCAGCGTCCAAAATATCTTTCATAAAATTTTTTTAAGCTAGCAAAATACAATATTTAATATTTAAATACATTATTGATTTAAATAATAATTATTAAATAAAAATTTTATTAAAGTGCTATTAATCAATATTTTAAATCAATAAATATGAATAAATAAAAAAAATATTATATTTGTATAATAAATTTTGCCTATTAAATAAAATTACTTTAAAACAATACGAAACGTTTAATCACCAATTGGTGGAAGTAATTTTATTATGGAAACATCTCAATATACCAACAAATCCGACGCATCACTTGTAAGTCAATACATAGGAGGATCCGAACAAGCACTTGAAATTTTAATAAATAAACATCAACTTCAAATATTTAATTTTATTAATTCTAAGATTAATAATAGAGAAATATCTGAAGATCTTTTTCAAGATACATTTATAAAAGTAATTAGAACATTAAAAAATGGCTCCTATAACGAAGAAGGCAAGTTTCTTCCTTGGGTAATGAGAATAGCTCACAATCTTGTAATTGATTTCTTCAGAAAAAGTAATCGTATCCCTACAGTTGATAATAAAGAAGAATTCGATATTTTTCAATTTCTTTCAGATCATGTGCCTAATGCGGAAACAACTTTGATACAGGATCAAGTTTTAAAAGATATACAAAAATTAATTCAGGAACTACCTGAGGATCAAAAAGAGGTAATTATTATGAGGTTATATCGAGATATGAGTTTTAAGGAAATCGCGGAAAATACTAATGTAAGTATTAATACTGCTTTAGGAAGAATGCGATATGCAATAATTAATCTCAGAAAAATGATAGAAGAGAATCAAATTATTTTAGAGGCTTGACAATTTTTTAATTTTTTTTTCGTTTTAATTGTATCAAAAATTATTTATGGAAAAAAATTACTCTAATAATAATACATCACAAAAAGATACACTACCTCGAAAAATTGTAATAAAACGTATTATGGCTTTTTCTAAATCCTATAAAGATAATAAGGAAAATAAAAATCTTGATATATTAAAAAACTAATATTTTTTTAATAAAGATTTTCTACCAATTGTACTGAATATAATGTCTTTTTGAATTTTTAACCCTCTTGCAGGAGAATATTCTCTTCCATACCAAATTATTTGTAAATGCAATTTATTCCATAATTTTTTTGGAAATAACCTTTTAGCATCCTTTTCCGTTTGAATGACATTTTTCCCATTTGAAAATCCCCATCGATACATAAGTCTATGAATATGTGTATCTACAGGAAAAGTTGGGATACCATATGCTTGAGCCATTACAACTGCTGCTGTTTTGTGTCCTACAGATGGTAAAGCTTCTAATTCTTCGTAAGTCTTAGGCACCTTACCATTATATTTATCTAATAAAATTTTTGAAAGACCATAAATTCCTTTTGACTTCATTGGTGATAATCCAACTGGCTTTATTATGTTTCTTATTTCTTCAACACTTAGTTTAATCATATCACTAGGAGTCTTTGCTCTTTTAAATAATAAAGGAGTTATTTGATTTACTCTTACATCAGTACTTTGTGCAGATAATAGAACAGCAATTAATAAAGTATATGGATCTGAATGATCAAGGGGTATTGGAATTCTAGGATAAAGTTTATTTAAAGTGGTGATTACAAAATCTACTTTTTCTTTTTTGGTCATTTTTTTATTATTCTTAATTGCTTTTGTAATTTAGAAAAAAAATAAGTTATGAAAACACTAAAAGTAGGGGATAAGGTTCCTGATTTTTCAGTATCAGATGATCGTGGTAACATTCAAAAATTAAGTAATTACAAGGATCAAAAACTTGTTATTTTCTTTTATCCGAAGGCTAATACCCCTGGATGTACTCTAGAAGCCTGTGATCTAAGGGATAATTACAAACAACTTCAAGATGCTGGTTATTTTCTCCTCGGGGTAAGTGCAGACTCTGAGAAAAGTCAACGTAATTTTTCAAATAAATTCGATTTTCCCTTTCCTTTATTAGCAGATGTAAATAAAGAAGTAATTAATGCTTTTGGTGTATGGGGACCAAAAAAATTTATGGGTAAAGAATACGAAGGGATTCACAGAATTACATTTATAATTGATGGTAAAGGTATTATAGAGCGTATAATTGATAAAGTAAAGACTAAAGAACACGCATCACAAATTTTAGAATGAAAGTTGAAATTCTTAATTTGAAAACTATATCATAATTTAAATCTAATTAGATGTACTTTCCTTTTAAGACTTTATCCCAAACATCTTATTTTTCTTTACAAGTGATGCAACTCCCTTTGGTAGATGTTTTTCCCAACCAGATTTTCCGTCCCTAATTTGTTTTAATATTTCTCTACTAAATATTTTAAGGTATTCTTCCTCAAAATCTATTATATCCACAATCTTGCCGTTATATTTGAAAAATTTATAAAAATCCTTCATTCGGGGATGTAGCTTCAAATTGGTACTATTTATTATATTACCATTATCATCTTTCATTGGATATAAATATACTTTTAGATTATTATAAAACATTTTTCCAAAGGCCTCTAAAATCCCACCTCCAAGGTCTTGATAATATTGTTCATCAAAAATTTCTACAAAGTTACTAACTCCCATACTTAAAGCTAATTGCTTTTTTGTGTATTCTGATAAATAATCGACCAGCTTGTAATACTCTTTAAAGTTTGAAATCATAACCATGTAGCCCATGGAACACAATAACTTTGCTCTATCCATAAAGTCCTTTTCATCTATTTCACCTTGGGCACTTAAATTTGATAGTGTTATTTCAAATATTACAACAGTTTTATTCTCATCAACCTCAGGTTCTTTAATAAATGCATCTAAAGCTTTTTCAAACATATCTATATTAACTAAAGTTACTGGACGAAAACTTCCTCTTAATGCAAGTATATTTTTCTTATAGAGTTCTCTAGCTGGTAAAATATTACTGCCCTCAGGATTGAACATTACAGCATCAGTCATACCGTTTTTGACAAGTTGTAAACTCATCAAACGATTATCTACAGATCTAAATAATGGACCCTTAAAGTTGATTGTATCGATTTCAATCGCATCTTTATCAATATGGTCATATAAGTAACGTAAAAGTTCTTTGGGTTCATCATTTTTGTAGAAGGCACCATATATAAGATTAACTCCTATTAAACCTAACACTTCCTGTTGGAGGCGTGCTTCAGATTGATGAAATCTTACATGTAAAGTTATTTCACTATAACTATCATTCGGATTTGTTTGAAATCTAATTCCCATCCAGCCATGTCCTTTAAATTTTTTGGCAAAATCTATCGTCGCAACTGTATTTGCATATGTAAAGAACATTTTATTAGGATTTTCTTTTCTGGGAATCCTATCTTCAAGTAACTTCATTTCATGATCTAACATTCTATTGAGCCTAGCTTCAGTTACATAACGTTTATCATTTTCTTCTCCATAAATATTGTCACTGAAATTTTTATCGTAAGCACTCATAGTCTTTGCAATGGTTCCTGATGAGCTTCCAGCTCTAAAAAAATGTCTTACAACTTCTTGCCCAGCTCCAATTTCAGCAAATGTTCCATATATAAATCTGTTTAGATTTATTCTTAGAGCTTTAGCCTCTATAGATGGTCTATTTTCTAGTTCAGTTTCACCGGGTAAATTTACTGTCATACTACGAATTATAAATATTTCAAATCTACAAAGATTGTACAATTAAAGGACAAAGATTACCTTTGAAAAACATGATAAATGTAACTTTTTTAGGCACAGGTACTTCACAGGGCGTTCCAATAATTGGGAGTGATCATCCAGTTTGCAAAAGTAAAGATCCAAAAGACAAACGTTTACGTGTTTCAGTTCTAGTTCAGTGGGAATCTTATAACCTGGTTATCGATTGTGGTCCAGATTTTAGACAACAAATGCTGAGAGAAAATATTAAACATATAGATGGGATTTTTTTCACCCACGAACATGCTGATCATAGTGCAGGAATGGATGATATTCGTCCTTTTTATTTTAAACAAGGTGACATTCCGGTATTTGGAACAGAAAGGGTAATTAATAATTTTAATGAAAGATTTAATTATATTTTTTCCAAAGACAATAAATACCCTGGCGCTCCTTCAGTAGATATAAATATTATATCAGCAAAAAAAAGATTTGAATTTAAGGGAAAGAAAATTATACCCATTGAAGTAATGCATAATAATCTTTCTATTTTAGGATTCCGAATAGATGATTTTTGTTATTTGACTGATGTTAAAACGATACCAACTAAAGAATATAATAAATTAAAAAATATAGATCTATTAGTTTTGAGTTGTTTAAGAATAGATGAACATCCTAATCATTTAAATCTCAAGGAAGCTGAGATTTTAATTGACAAATTAAAGCCTAAGAAGTGCTATTTGACTCATATAAGCCATTTAATGGGGTTTCATGAAGAAGTGAATAAAAAGCTAGCAAAAAATGTATTTTTGGCATACGACACATTAAGAATTAAATCTCATTAATCATTAGATGAAATTTAAAATATTACTTTATTCATTTGTGTTTGTTTTACTTTTACTTTTTTATCAGTTATACAATACTAACAAGATTCTAAATCACCAAGAAACTAAAATTCAAAATTTTAATTTTAATCAAGGAGTACTAAAGGACTCTATAAATATTCTTAATAATTTCAATAATAATTTTAATTATTTCTCAATTGAAGGGAATAAAAAAATTGATTTAGGTTTTTCAGAATCAAAGAGATTAAAGAATAAAATTGAAGAAAAGTTATTTGAAATGAATGTTAGTGGTGGTTTAGATCATTTCATAAAACTTCCCAAAGGAAAGTTTTTGATAGAAAATGTTCATGTAATTAACAAAAATTGGGTTTTAATAGGTTTTAGATCAAATAAATATTGGGGAGAATCTTTTTTAGAAGTAAAATTTAAAAAAAATGAAATACATGGTTTTACATCCTTAAAATCATTTGTAAATCCATTATAATTTTGTGTTGTCAAGCCATTTTAAAAATAGGTTTAAGTTTTCTTGAGAAACTGTATGTCCTTCTGGAAACTCATGATACTGAATTTTATTATATTTTTTAGATATTGGTAAAATTGATTTACGAGCTAGTTTAATTGGAATTACCTGGTCAGAAATACCATGTGAAGAATAGGCAATAAAATTAGGTTCTTTGGACGTATTTATAGTTTCATGTATTAACCCACTTAAGGCAACTAAGCGTCTAACAATATTTAGTTTTTCAAATGCTAAAGCCCAACCTAAAATTGCTCCTTGACTAAAGCCCAACAGAGTAATATCATTTGATTCTAAATTATATTTTTCAATGATAAGCTGTATGTTTTTATTTAATAAATCAACTGTTTTCCAGGCAGTTTCAATATCAGATTCAAAAGTTCCATCGCTTTTGGGATAGAGGTTATACCATGCATAGCTTCCTATTGATAATTGATAAGGTGCTTGAAATGAAATAATTGTCGAATATTTAGGCAAAAAAGGAGTAAAAGTGAATAAGTCATCTTCGTTACTTCCATATCCGTGAAGTAAAAAAATAACTGAATTTTTTTTTAAACCATTTTCAGCATTTTTTATTTTATAATGTAACAATTATTTTAAAGTTAAATTAGTTCAAGTGTATTTTTTCTCCTCTTATTATACCATATATTTTACCCTTTGTTTCAGTACCTACAAACATACAGTTTTTTGATGTTGACTTAATATCCCCTATTTTAAAAGTATCTTTACCATAAGGTGTGAATAAAGTTATATCGGCTGAAGAGCCTATTTTAAAACAAAAATCCTCTATCCCAAAACGTTTTTTCCCTCTAGTAAAAAAGGTAATTATTTTATCTAAAGGAAAGCATTCATGCATTACTTTAAAAGCAGCTTCCATTCCAATACTTCCCTCTTTCGATTGGACAAATTCAAGATTTTTTAATTCTGGATTAACGGGTTGGTGAAGACTACTTATCATATCAATTGTACCATCTAATAATCCTTCTCTTAGCGCTTTTTGATCACTAGAATTTCTTAGCGGAGGTATAATTTTAAAATCTGTGTCAAATTCCAATAAATTTTCATCTGTGAAAAGCAAATGAGGAATGCCTACACAGCAACTAACATTTAGCCCCCTTTTTTTAGCATCCCTAATCAATTTAACACCTCTTTCAGATGATATGTATGGGATATGCATTTTGCCATTTGTATATTCAAGAAGCGACAGGTCACGAGACAAGGGGTTAGTTTCTGCTATAGTTGGAATTCCTTTTAAGCCCAAATTTACACTAGCTAGACCTTCATGCATTTGACCTTTTTCATAAAAAATTTCATCGATGGGATAGGCTTGAATAATACCATTGAATGCTTGAACGTATTCTAGAGCGACTCTTAATAAGCTTGAATTTTTCAATACACTATTAAAATCCCCAAATGCTTTAGAGCCTGCTTTGTGAAGATCATAAAGAGAAGCCATATTTTTGCCTTCTCCATTTTCAGATAAAGAAGCGCTAATGTGAAGAGCAGTAGGAGAGGATTTTGATTTTTGTAATAAGTGACTAACATCGGCTTGGGAGGAGATTGGAGGATCTGTATTCGGATTAATTAAGATGTTTGTGAAACCACTTTTACAGGCTGTAAGTAAACCATTTTCTAAAGTTTCTCTTAATTCAAATCCAGGTTCTCCAAAAGAAATATTTGGATCAAACCAGCCAGACGAAACGTGAAGATCTTTTTTATTAATTATACTGTCGGCATCAATATCTATGTCTTTTTTTATTTGAGATACAATACCATTTTCAATTAGAATATCAAGGGTTTCATTATGAAATTCACTCTTTTCGTTAATAATAGTTGCATTTTTTAAGAGTATTTTCATAAAATGAAGATCAAAGCAAAAATAAAACAATTTTTAAATTATACTTTCGATAAGAGTTTAAATCTAATCGGAGACTGTGTAGTTTTTTGAGACAAAAGATTTATAGATCTTTTATTCAATTGAAAAATTCTTGGGTATCCACCAGTAACTTGTCCATCACGCATTATAATAATTAGACTACCGTCGGGAGTACATTGGATAGTTCCTGGAATAACAGGGGAGGTCCAAATTTCAGGAAGTTTACAAATTAATTTTTCTTCTAAACGAAAAGCCATTCTATTATTTAATGAGGATATATGATGAATATTTTCAAGGAGAATTTTTTTTTGTGTGTTATCTAAAATCTTGAATTCAGGGCCAGGATATACCTCTAGAATTTCATTTTCATAGTCTATGTTTATTGGTTTTAAACTAACACCAACCTTTGGTATGAAATCTGATTTTCCTATTGGGATTAATACTTTTTTTGTGATATTCCCTTCAGAAGTTATACCCTTAAACTGACTTCTGCTACCCAAAACTTTTTCTGTTTTTATCCCACCGGAGATGCTTAAATAAGTTCTACAGCCATATTGTGATGTCCCCATTGATAAAATATCACCTTCATTTACTTTATAGGGTGTATAAGATTTTATTTTTTCTCCATTAAGTTCAGTATTCATTTCAGCTCCAGCGATTGATATATATGTGTTTTTGTGAAATTTTATTTTTGGCCCCATAAATGAACACTCTAAAACGGCTGTATTATAAGCATTATTTAGTATTTGATTAGCAATTCCAAATGCTTGTTGATCCATAGGACCAGATATAGGAACTCCAATATTTTGATAATTAAAGCGTCCAGCATCTTGAATGGATGTATAAATTCCTCTACGTATAATTTCAATCATTTAAAAAAATTATAATCTCCTCTTTGAAGCCCTATCTCAATATCCTTTAAACTATTAGAATCTATTTTTTGGAAACAAATTGTATCCCCAGGTTTTATGAAACACGGAGGTGATGTTTTTGGATTAAATAGGCTTATTGGTGTAAATCCTATAATGTGCCATCCCCCTGGAGAATCGGTCGTATAAATCCCTGTTTGTTTTCCTCCAATAGCAACTGATCCTTTGGGGACATTCAGTTTAGGTTTTGCTTTTCTTTGGTAATGTAGACGAGGATCAAGACCACTTAAATATGGAAACCCTGGCAGAAAGCCAATAAAATATACCTTATAAGTATTTTTTGAGTGCAAATGAATTAATTCATTAACATCCAATTTTAATGCTTTTGATAGTTTAATAATATCAGGCGCAAAATTATTTTCATAACAAACAGGAATGATCCATTTTTTTCCTTGTAATTTTTTGTGTTTTTCAATTTTTGATAAAATTTTATTGAAATATTGATTCCAATATTCAAGATTTTTAATTTTTTTATTCAGTTGAATCAAAAGGGATCTGTAACCAATTCTACATAATAATACTTCAGGTTTTTTTTCAAGAGTTTTTCTTAGAAATAGCAATTTACTTAATAAAATCTCCGATGGCTTCTCGTTCCAATCTAGTAAAAAAGTATCCTGATTAATTATATTGATTTTATAACCTGATTTGTTTTCCATTCTATATTATTTTATTGTACATACTCAATACATCTTTCAGGTTTTCAACAATATTGGGATGATCACCATGTAGACAATATGTGTCTGCATCAATATTAATCCAATTGTTATTTATCGTTTGAATCTTATAATGTAATAATAGATTTTTCAATCTTTTAAAAATATCATGGCTACTAGTAATAAGTGCTCCTTTTTTACCCCTTGGTTGTAATTGTCCATTGTCCATATATCCTCTATCTAGAAAAGCTTCTTTACAAACAATAATACCTTTTGATTTTGCTTTTTTAGCTAATTTTGATTCGGGAAGAGTAAATAAAGTAGCATGCGGACAGCATTCATGAATGCATTCAATTAAAATAGTAGCTATATTTTCATTTGTAGCGCAATCGTTGTACAAAGCACCGTGTGGTTTAACATGATTTAATTCTTTAGAATCATTTAATAATTTTATAAAATTTAATAATTGACTTTTTATACTGTATTTAAGTTTTTTTTTGTCAATATTCATTGAAATTCGTCCAAAATTATCTTTATCAGGGTAGGAGGGATGAACACCTATTTTAACATTATTTTGCCTTGCTAGTGAAATCAATTTTGACATTTCCTTATTATTGCCAGCATGACCTCCACAAGCAATATTACATGATTGGATAAGTGGCATTATTTCTGCTTCGATATTAAAACCTTCCCCTATATCTATGTTTATATCAAGTTCTTTCATTTAATTATTAATAAAATGGTTTTGATACTTAAAAGGAAAGATAAAAGAACAATCAAACATGCAATAAAATTCTTAAAAAAAGAATTTTTGTAATATCCCATCAAATTGGACTTATTCATTATCCATAAAAGTAATGAGGCTATAATTGGAAGTAACATGCCATTTGTAATTTGTGCAAAGCGAATAATAGAAATAAGCTTTAAACCAATAGTTGATATAATAACACCAAAAAAAATGATTAATATCCAAGTAAATTTAAAGTATAATGATTTTAAATTTGATGGTAGTCCAAAACAACCACATACAACAAAAGCAGCAGCAAGAGGAGCTGTAATTGTGCTTGTAATTCCTGCAGCAAAAAGACCAATTGCTATTAAATATTTTGCAAATATTCCAAATATAGGCTCTAAGCCGATTGCTAGATCTCCAGCATTATTAATTTCAAAGGAATCTATATTTGAGGCTGTTATTATTATACATAGAGAAACAAATCCACCGATGCTGATAGCAATAATTAAATCTTTGTATGCAAAAGGTAAGTCACTTTTTTTAAACCATTTTTTTTTAACTAACTCAGCATGAAGAAAAAGATTATAAGGAACTATTGTAGTTCCAATTAGCGCCATAATTGTTAGTAAACTTTCATTTGGGGTTTTAAAATATAAAAGACCTTTAAAAATAGTTAATACATCAGGATTGGTAAAAAACGTAGTGAGAACAAAAGAAAAACTCATAATTACAACAAGAATAATTAAAAACCTTTCAATAATTATAAATTTTCCCGACCATAAAATAAATCCTGAAATAAGTCCAATGATTATTGGATATAAGTTAAACACATTGTTATCAATTCTAAAGTTTAAACTTCCAAATAGCGTTTCTAGCCCTAAAACAGCACCACTAATATTTCCAGATTCGTACGCAGTATTACCTATCACAATTGAAAGAAGAATAAGAGTAATTATTCCATACTTAATAATTGGATTTTTAAGTTCATCTATGATAATTTGAGTCAGATTTTTTCTAGTAATAAGTCCTGCTTTAACAGCCATAGATTGGAGTACTATTGTTGCTAAAATTGCAATCAATAAACTCCACAAAAGATCCGTTCCAAATTTTACTCCAGCAAGTGTACAAATAGTAACAGTTCCAGGCCCAATAAAAGCTGCAGCAATTAAAGGTCCAGGACCTATATTTTTAAAAAATTTATTTAACATTAAATAGAATATTTATAAAAATAATTTTCTTTACAATTAAATAATAAAATCTTTGGTATTAAATTTTTCATAGATTCCAAGTCCAAAGAGTGCAAAATCATATTTTACAGGATCATTTGGATCAAACCTTCTTAGGTTAGTATCTAATTCAACTGAGGCTTTGTAATCATTTTGTTTACGCTTTAATAAACCTAGTCTTCTCGCTACATTTCCAGTATGAATATCCAAGGGACAGGATAGTTGTCTTGCATTTAATCTGTTCCAAATTCCAAAATCAACACCTTTTTTAGAGGATCTTACCATCCACCGCAAAAACATATTTAATCGTTTTGCAGCTGACCCATTAATAGGATCAGAAACATGTTTTTCTGATCTTTTATTATGTTCTAACTCAAAAAAAATATTTTTAAAGTTGTGTAAGTTTATGTCTAGTCTTTTAGTATTTAACTCAGTGGAGAAAGCGCATTCTAAACCTCCATGATTCAAATAAATATTTTTTAGAGATTTAATAAAGTATATAAAATCAGTCCCATTAAAAGTCCTATGAACAAAAGAGGAAAGTTTATTTAAGTCATTTTCGTTATGGTTTAGCACAAAATGAAATGGGTCATTACCCATCAATTCTAACATTCTTACTCCATTTTTTAATATGCTGGCTCTGTTTCCCCAAGAAATAGTTGCAATTAAAAAACTTGTTATTTCAATATCTTCTTTTTTATTGAATTTATGCGGAATTCCAATAGGATCTTTTTCTATAAAACTAGTTTGTTCATATAATTTTGCTTTTTCATCTAAAAATTCCTTAAGGTATTTAGAAAGCATTATGTTAGGATATTCCCATCTTTTAAACTAATTATTCTATCAGCTCTTTCTGCTAAAGTCTTATTATGAGTTACAATTATAAAACTACATCCTAATTCATCACGTAATTCAAAGAATAAATCATGGAGTTGATTTGCGTTATTTGAGTCTAAATTTCCACTTGGTTCATCAGCAAAAATTATTTTAGGTTTGTTAATAAGAGCTCGAGCTACAGCAACTCGCTGTTGTTCACCACCAGAAAGAGAGGACGGCTTATTATTAGTTTTATCGCCAACCCCTAGGCGTTGAAGTAAATCTTTTGCCATCTTTTCAGCATTTTTCAAATTTGATTTACTTATCCATGCGGGTATACATACATTTTCTAAAGCTGAAAATTCTGGGAGTAATTCGTGAAATTGGAAAATGAAACCTATTTTTTGGTTTCTGAATTTTGCTAATTCTTTTTCTGATAATTCATTTGTATTTATACCATCAACTATTAAGCTAACATCAGGTTTGTTTTCTGGTCGATCAAGGGTACCTAAAATATGAAGTAATGTTGTTTTTCCTGCTCCGGAGGGACCAACTATCGCTACAATTTCTTTTTCAGCTACCTTGATATCTACACTATTTAAAACATTTAGTGTTCCATATTTCTTTGATAAGTTTCTAGCACTTAAAACAAACTTCATAACTATTTCAAAATTATAATTTTATTTCTTATCAATTATCATTAATTGTTATTATGTAAAATCAAATTGTGTATACTTAATATTATTTTATTGTAATGAATTTTTCTTTTTCTATTAATTCAATTAGTATATTTGTTTAACTATTTTAAAAAAAAATATATCAAAACTATTTATTTAGCGGGAGGATGTTTTTGGTGTACAGAAGCAATTTTTCAACGTATTAAAGGAGTAGTTAAAGTTATCCCTGGTTACATTGATGGAATTGTTAAGAATCCCTCTTATAAGGATGTATGTACAGGAAAAACAGGGCATACAGAAGCTATTGAGATATCTTATGATGAAAAAAAAATAAAATTAGAGGATATTCTTGAAATCTTTTTTAGCACACATGATCCAACAACATTAAACCGCCAAGGAAATGATTTTGGCACACAATATCGTTCTGGAATTTATTATACAGAAGTTAAACAAAAAGAGGTTGCAAATCTTATTATTACTAAACTTGAAAAAGAAAAATTATTTCAAAACCCAATAGTAACTGAGGTAAAACAAGCCAAACCTTTTTTTGTTGCTGAAGAACATATTAATTATTACAATCAAAACAAAAGGCAACCATATTGCAGTGTTACAATTGATCCTAAATTAAATAAATTAAAAACCTATTTTAAAAATTATATTGCTAGCGAAAATGAATGAAAATTTTAACATAGAAACACTTCCTATAACGGAACAAATTAAAACAAATTATCAAGAAATTCTTCACTTGCTTGGTGAAAATCAAAATCGTGAAGGTTTGTTGAAAACTCCGGAACGTGCATCAAAAGCTATGAAGTTTTTGACAGAAGGTTATGAAAAAGATCCAAAACAAATACTACAAAGTGCAATGTTCAAAGAAGATTACAATGAGATGGTAATAGTTAAAGATATTGAACTGTATTCTTTATGCGAGCATCATCTTTTACCTTTTTTCGGTAAAGCTCATATTGCTTACATACCAAACGGTCAAATTGTAGGACTAAGTAAACTACCTAGAGTGGTTGATGTTTTTTCTAGAAGATTACAAGTTCAAGAACGTCTTACTGAACAAATCCTAGATTGTATTAATAACACTCTAAATCCAAAGGGTGTAGCTGTTGTAATAGAGGCTTCTCACATGTGTATGATGATGAGAGGAGTTCAGAAACAAAATTCTACTACAACAACTTCTGGTTTTAGAGGGGCTTTTAAGGACACAGATACCAGAAATGAATTTTTAAATTTAGTTCAATCTAATCTTTCCTAGGAATCCTTAAATAATCGCTTTAAGCCTATTTTTTTTAAAATTTTTTTTTCAAAATTCCAGAAGAAGTCAAATTGAAAAAATAAAGCACCAAAGACTAATAGTAATATCTGATAAATTGGAAAAATAACTAGGAGTCTTAAAATCCAATAAATTATGCTTCCGAAGTAAAAGGATTCGAAAGTATCAGGATTTAAGTTAATAAAGTTTAAAAATGGTCTTCCGAGCTTAACACTTAATGAACCCGTAATACCGAATACAATAAATATTATAATCAGCTGAAAGTTAGAGGTTATTCCCCATTTTTTTTTTAGACGTTTAAAATACAATGTGCTGTATTTTTAGTTTAAGAGATTAGAAATTTGCAATGCTAATTCTTCACCAATTCTATCCTGAGCTTCCATTGTAGCAGCTCCAATATGAGGTGTTAGTGATATCTTTTCATGCATTAAAAGTTTTATTTCAGGTTTGGGTTCGTTTTCAAATGTATCCAAGGCTGCGAAAGAAAGATGCCCAGAGTCAAGTGCATCTATTAAAGCAACTTCATCAATAACTCCCCCTCTTGCAGCATTAATAATTGCTGCACCTTTTTTCATTTTTGATATAACTTCTGCATTTATCACATATGATTTTTGTGCTGGTACATGAAGGGATATGAAATCAGATGATTTTATAAGTTTTTCAAAATCTTGTGTTTTTATATTTACAGAAATCTTATTGCCTGTAGAAAAATTTATTTCAATATTAGCTTCCGTAATAAATTTATCAGACGCTATAACATTCATTCCTACACCTAAAGCGATTTTAGCAACTTCCTGTCCTATCCTACCAAATCCAATTATTCCAATTGTTTTACCTCTTAATTCAATTCCTTTAGAGTATGCTTTTTTGAGTCCCTTAAAATTCGCTTCTCCTTCAAGAGGCATGTTTCTATTTGAGTCATGTAAAAATCTAACACAACCATATAGGTGGGCAAAGACAAGCTCAGCTACTGAGGCAGATGATGCAGCAGGTGTATTAATAACATGAATCCCTTTAGATTTTGCATAATCAACATCTATATTATCCATGCCAACGCCTCCTCTTCCAATTAGTTTTAGATTAGAACACGAATCAATAAGTTCTTTTCTTGCTGTTGTAGCGCTTCGCACTAGAAGCGCATCAATTTTATTATTATTTATGAAGTCAATAAGCTGCTCTTGTGCTACATTAGTTGTTAATACTTCAAACCCATTTTTTTCTAAATTATCGATACCTGATTGCGATATGCCATCGTTTGCTAAAATTTTCATTTTTTTATTTTTTTTGTTCTAAAAGCTGCATACAATTTATTAGTTTTTCAACACTCTCGATAGACAGAGCATTGTATATCGAAGCACGATAGCCTCCTACTGATCGATGACCTTTCAAACCGCTAATTCCATTATCATTACACATAGCATCAAAAGTATCTGTAAGTTCAGCGTCAACTAGATTAAATGTAACGTTCATTTGACTTCTACTTTCCTCTGATGCAAATCCTTTAAACATTGGATTTCTATCAACTTCATTGTATAATCTATTTGCTTTTAAAGAATTTTTTTCTCCTATAACTTCAATACCACCTTTTTCTTCGATCCATCTTAATGTTAGCAGGGATGTATATACAGCAAAAACAGGTGGTGTATTGAACATACTTCCACCTTTAATTTGAACCGTGTAGTCCAAAATTGATGGAATTCTTCTAGAAACTTTACCTAAAAGGGCCTCTTTAATAATTACAAGTGTAGTTCCAGCAGGGCCCATATTTTTTTGTGCTCCTGCGTAGAATAAATCAAATTTAGAGTAATCAAATTTTCTCGAAAATATATCAGAGCTCATATCAGCTACAAGAGGAACTGTTGTTTTTGGTATTTCTTTATACTGAGTTCCAAAAATAGTGTTATTTGTAGTTAAGTGTAAGTAGTCTAAGTCTGAGGGAATATCATAACCTTTCGGGATATAATTGAAATTATTTTCTTTTGAACTTGCAATTTCAATTACATCACCAAATAGCTTTGCTTCCTTTATTGCTTTTGTTGACCATGTTCCAGTATTAACATATCCGGCTTTATTATCTAAAAGATTGTAAGCACACATTAGAAATTGTTGGCTAGCTCCGCCTTGAAGAAATAATGCTTTATAACCTTTATTATTTAGATTAGTGTGTTTTAAGGCTAGTTCACAAGCCTCTTCCATGATCGAAATGAAGGCTTTACTTCTATGAGAAATTTCAATTAAAGACAAACCAGAATTATCTAATTCTTTTACTGCTCCAGAGGCTTTATCAATTACATCTTTTGGTAAAATTGAAGGACCAGCACTAAAGTTGTGTATTTTCATTCACTAGCAATTTTTATTTGAAAGCACAAATATTGCGATTACTTAAATAAAATCAGAGTTTTAAATTATATTTTTTTTTTAATTTGTTAACACGCCCATTCTTGATAAAAAGAAAAATTATTCTATAGATAAAATAATATTATAGATTTTGCAAAAAATTAATTGTGTCTATCCCATCTGCATAATCCCACAGGGTGGGTTGCTGCGATTTTCCAAATGGGATGGCATTTTTCACCTTTAAATTAGTCACAATGCATTGTATTAAGTTTGATTTTTTTTCAATTTCTTTCATTACCTCCTTAGTGTTTTCATAGTATTGGTAGTTGAGACATCCTATTGGAGTACTAATTTCTATATCCTCTTTTAAGAGAAAAAACCCATTATCTAAGAAAGGTTTTTTATTCATCAATAAAATTGCCTTGTTATAGTCGTAATTATTCAAATATTTATTGTGATGTATAATTTCTTTGT
>CAJWHM010000022.1 GCA_913041125.1 uncultured Bacteroidota bacterium
CTTCAATTCCAATATGAAGAAGTTCTCCTTCGTTGAAGGATTCAAACTCCATTGTAGCTTTATCTGTTTCAATTTCTGCTAAAATATCACCCTCATTGACTTGATCCCCAACTTTTTTAAACCATTTTGCAACGGTTCCCTCTTCCATAGTGTCACTTAACCTCGGCATATTAATTATTTCAGCCATTCTCTATAATTTATGTTTAATAAATGGATAATCATTTTGTTCATATACAGCATTATACATCAAATTTGGATCTGGATATGGAGAATTCTCTGCAAAATCTTCACATTCCTTCACCCGTTCTTTGACTGAAGCATCTATAATTTCTAATTCTTTTTTTGAAGCATATTTTTTTGACAAAATCACCTCCTTGACTTGAGTAATTGGATCTATTTTTCTATACTCCTCTACTTCTTCTTTGGTTCTGTAGTGTTGAGCATCTGACATAGAGTGACCTCTGTATCGATATGTCTTCATTTCTATAAATGATGGACCTTTTCCTGATCTAGCTAGTTTAATTGCTTTATCCATTGTTTTTGCGACTGCTACTGGATCCATACCATCACAAGGTTCGCAAGGCATGTCATATCCCAGTCCTAATTTCCAAATTTCTTCGTGAGATGCAGTTCTAGCAACAGAAGTACCCATTGCATAGCCATTATTTTCAACAACAAAAACAACAGGAAGTTTCCAAAGCATTGCTAAGTTTAGTGTTTCATGAAGAGATCCCTGACGAACAGCACCGTCTCCCATGAAGCATAAAGTAACATTATCTCTTTCAAAATATTTATCCCCAAATGCCATGCCAGCTCCTAGTGGTATTTGACCGCCAACAATTCCATGACCGCCATGAAAATTATGTTCTTTAGAAAAAATATGCATAGATCCTCCAAGTCCTTGTGAAGTTCCAGTAGATTTACCGTATAATTCTGCCATGACTTTTTTTGGATCCACCCCCATTCCAATGGGTTGAACATGATTCCTATATGCGGTTATCATTCTATCTTTTCCAATTTCCATTACATGTAATGATCCAGCCAAAACTGCCTCTTGCCCGTTATATAAATGCAAAAACCCACGAACTTTCTGTTGTATATAAACTGCTGCTAATTTATCTTCAAACTTTCTCCAAAAAAGCATGTTTTCATACCAATCTAAGTATGTTTGCTTTGTAATTTTTTTCATAAAAACCTAATAATCAAATCCTATTTTGATAAACAAAATTACTCATTTCTGTTTTAACTAATAGCATGTATAACTTTTATATTTAATTTCTTCAATTACAAATTATTTTCATTCTTGTTCTCATCTTGAATCTGGATTGATGTTTTGTCTAAATTAATTGATAGAGAAAATCTTATTGTATTTTCTAATGGATTTCTTACTCTTGATGTAGAAAATAAATATGATAAATCAACATTTATAAAATTTATATTAAACCCTGTACCCATGGTTAAATATCTCCTTGAGCCTTTTTCCTGACTCTCATTAAAAAAACCTGTTCTTATTGAAAATGAATCCCTTAAACTATATTCCAATCCAAAGGCAGCAGTTATCTCACTTAATTCTTCAGAAAATCCATCAGGCGCGTCTGAAAATGAAATAAAAATACCATTGATAAAATCAACATCCGGCTGTCTAAAACCTTGAAAATTATTATTAGAATCGAAAATTGCAACTGGAGTAGGAACTAAAAGTTTACTAAACTCACTATATATACCTAGTGAACTTTCGTCTTCATATAATAAGTCCAAACCAAAACCAATTCTTAAATTAGTGGGAATAAAACTTTTTTGAGTTCCCATTTCATAGTTAAGTCTAGGTCCAATATTTGAAATATTTATACCCGATCTAAAAATAGCTTTATTTGAATTTAATTTAAATGATTGGCTTTGATAATAACCAGCAATATCAAAACCTAAAGAACTTGCAGATGAAGTATCGGCATCAATAGCTATTTTTAAATCAGAATAAATAAAACGTCCAGCTATAGCCATAGAAAATACACTACTTAATTTTAATGCATATGATAAATCTAAAGTCAATTCTGTAGGCCTTTGAAATCCTTGATCTACGATAGATCCTGAAATAAATTCATTAAATTGGATTTCGCCTAGACTAAAATATCTTAAACTGGTTGCCCAAGAACTCCTATCATCAACTTTTTTAAAATATGTAAAATTCCCTAAAAATATATCATCAACTATTTTGCTTAAGTAAGGAGTATAACTTAAACCAAGTGCTTTTTCATTTGAAGAAAAGGCATATTTAGCTGGATTCCATTGTTGTGAATAAATATCTGCAGAAGTTGCTACGCCTAACTCTCCCATTCCTGCTGCTCTTGCATCTGAAGTGATTAAAAGAAATGGAACGCCAGTTGTAATGACACGATTAGAATTTTGAGAAAAACTAAATTGTGTAAAAATTATAAAAATGAACACAAAATAAATATGTAATATCATGTCTTTTAATTACATATCTTAAACGTGTTTTTATTAATATTCTTGTATTTAAAATAATTAGATTATAGTTTGTGTTTGTGTACAATATTTTATTTCTTCTTACGTTAGTTAATTATCATAAGGCATGACGGTTAAAAGATAATTTCAATTATTTGTATATTGCATTATGTTTATGAGTTAATTTTGAACCATTATGAAAATGACTAATTTAAAACTAATCTCAATCACATTTCTTGGAATATTTACTCTTATTGGCTGTGGGGGTGGTAATACTTCCCGTGGTACAGGATGGGATATAAATTCAAAAAAAGGGGGGTTTCAATATAATATAGAATTCAATGATCAAGAAACTGGACCAGGTTTAGTATTTATTGAAGGGGGAACTTTTACTAAAGGTCAGGTTCAAGACGACGTAATGCATGATTGGAATAATACTCCAAATAAACAACACGTTATGTCCTTCTACATTGATGAAACAGAAGTAACAAATTTAATGTATATGGAATATTTAGATTGGTTAGAATATGTTTTCCCAACCCAAGAGCAAAGATATAGACAAATTTATGAAGGTGCATTACCAGACACTTTAGTGTGGAGAAATCAATTAGGATACGTAGAAGAATTAACGACAAATTATTTACGCCACCCTGCTTACGCTGAATATCCAGTAGTAGGTGTTAATTGGCTCCAAGCCGTTCAATATGCTGAATGGAGGACAGATAGAGTTAATGAATATATTCTTGAACGTGAATCTTTCGTCCAAAAAGATGTAAGATATAATGAAGTTGAAACAAATAGTACTTTTAATACAAGTGCTTATCTTAAAAGACCTGAAACCGCATATGCGGGAAAAATGGATAGTTTGGTAGGAAAAAGAGGAGAACAGAAAAAAGGAGATTCAATAGTTAAAGTATACGCTGGAGTTGAAAAGGGTGTTCTTCTTCCATCCTATAGACTCCCAACTGAAACAGAATGGGAATATGCTGCACTTGCACTAGTTGGCGATAGGGAGTATAATAATTATCGTGGAAAGAAAAAATATCCATGGTCCGGAGAATATACCCGATCTAGCGACAGGAGAACTGAAGGAGACCAATTGGCAAATTTCAAGCTTGGAAAAGGAGACTATGGGGGCATCGCAGGATGGTCTGATGATGGAGCTGACATTACTATTCAAGTAAAACAGTATCCTCCAAATGATTTTGGGGTTTATGATATGGCTGGTAATGTTGCAGAATGGGTTTCAGACGTTTATCGTCCTATCGTTGATGATGAGGCAAATGACTTTAATTATTATCGTGGAAACGTTTACACCAAATCTGTAATAGGAGAAGATGGTAAAGCAGAAATTATAGCTGCTGATCAACTAGTATTTGATACTTTACCCAATGGAAAAGTTTTATTAAAAAGACTCCCTGGTGAATTAGATAAAATAGCTATAGACGAAAATGAAACTTTTTTAAGGCAAAATTTTTCTGAAAGTGATAATCGAAATTTTAGAGATGGAGATACTGAATCTTCGAGAAATTTTGCAGCCGGAAGACAAGAACCTGGAGAAAATCAAAGACCAGAAACTACACAAATGTATGATGCACCTACTCCCGCGAAAGTAACTGCTAATCAAGATGGAGATCTAATTCGTGAATTTGATAAAAATTCCAATAGAACTACCTTGATTACAGATGAAGTCCGCGTATATAAAGGAGGCTCTTGGAAAGATAGAGCATATTGGCTAGATCCAGCTCAAAGACGTTATCTTCCTCAATATATTGCAACCGACTATATAGGTTTTAGATGTGCTATGTCTCGCCTTGGATCCAAAAGTCAAGCTAAAAAGAGAGCACGTCATAAAAGACAAGGATAATTTTAATTAAAAAAGCATCTTAATTGAAGATGCTTTTTTTTTGCAATGAAAAAAATAGAAAAACTATATTCAGCATACAAACAGACTTCTGGAGTTTCAACAGATAGTCGCAAAATTATTAAAGGATGCTTATTTTTTGCATTAAAAGGACCTAATTTTGATGGAAATAAATTTGCTCAATCTGCATTAGATAAAGGAGCAAAATATGTTGTAGTAGACGATGAAGGTTATATTAAAAAAAATGATAAAGTATTTTTAGTAAAAGATACTCTTATGGCTCTTCAAAGCTTGGCAGCCTATCATCGGAAAAAACTTAACCCTACTATAATCGGAATAACAGGAAGTAATGGCAAGACTACTACAAAAGAATTGATACGTGAAGTTCTTAGTAAAAAATATAATACCCATTTCACAAAAGGTAATTATAATAATCATATTGGTGTGCCATTAACACTTCTTCAGCTTACCAAAGAACATGAAATTGGAATAATAGAAATGGGAGCTAATCATTTAAAAGAGATTGAAAGACTTTGTTCAATAAGTCTTCCTAACTGGGGCTATATCACTAATTTTGGTAAAGCACATATTGAAGGTTTTGGAAATGAAGAAGGAGTAATTAAAGGAAAATCTGAATTATATAATTATTTAAAAAATTATAATGGGAAAATTCTTGTAAATGCAGATGATAAAAAGCAATTGTCACTTTCAAAAAATTCTAACAGATTTCTTTTTGGGACTGATTTAAAGGCGAATTTCAAAATAAAATATTTAAATACAGAAACACAGGAACTTCAGATTAATTATAATAATGTAATATTTAAATCACCTTTACATGGAAAATATAATCTAGCTAATATTGCGGCTGCAATTTCATTTGGTTTATTATTTGATGTACCATTAAAGCTTATTCAAAAATCTATTTTAGATTATCAATCAGATAATAATCGATCGCAAAAATTAATGATTAATAAAACTCAAATTATATTGGATGCTTATAATGCAAATCCTACAAGTATGGAAGCTGCACTAAATGCATTTGCAGGTTGTAAGTTTTTTCAAAAGTTAGTTGTCCTAGGCGATATGTTTGAATTGGGAAGTCAATCTAATGAGGAACATGATAGCATATTAAGACTTTGTATAAAACTTAAAATAGATAAAATTTGTACTATCGGTCACAATTTTAAAAAAGCTTCAGTAGAAAACGATTCAATTTATAAATTTGAAAACTTAGAGTCCTTTATCCAAAAGTTTGATGACAATAGTTCAATATTTAATGGCGTTTTAATAAAAGGATCTCGTGCAATGCAACTAGAAAACTTGATCCCTTTTTTTAAAAAATTATGGGTTATTTAAAAAGATTACTATTAATTATTCTAATTTTTGGCTGTCATAATAATGACGAACGATGCGGAACTATAATTCAAAAAGTTGAAATTGATCTTAATTACTATTTTGTTTTGCAAACAGATGAATATATAAATTATTTAAATAATCCTTCTCAACCAAACCTTCCAGATGATGGCGTTCGACAAGGTAAAGTATCAGAGGAAATTTATAATAACTTTGAAGTAGGTGATATTTATTGTTCCCAAAACTAATTTTATATTTTCGAAGACCCTATAATAATTTTTTCCACAATATCTGGATTCAGTAGGGTCGAAATATCTCCTAAGTTAGAAATATCTTTACTAGCTATCTTTCTTAAAATTCTTCTCATTATTTTTCCTGATCTAGTTTTTGGTAAGCCAGGTACAATTTGAACTTTATCAGGCTTAGCGATTGGGCCAATAATATTTCTAACGGTTTCTTTTATTTCATCAATTAAATTAGCTTCACTATAATTATCTATATCACAAATTACGTAAGCATAAATTCCTTGTCCTTTAATTTCATGGGGATAACCTACAACAGCCGACTCGATTACTTTTGGATGTTCATTTATAGCATTCTCTACTTCAGCTGTACCCATTCTATGACCTGAAACATTCATAACATCATCAACACGACCCAAAATTCTTAAATAACCATCATGGTCTCTTTTTACTCCATCTCCCGTAAAATACATACCTTGATAAGTTGAAAAATATGTTTCTTTACATCTTTTGTGATCCCCATAAGTTGTCCTTATCATTGAAGGCCAGGGGAATTTTATGCAAAGATTTCCCTCTACATTATTTCCTATAAGTTCATTTCCGTTAGTATCCAGAATTATAGGTTGAATTCCAGGTAGAGGAAGTGACGCGTGGGCTGGCTTGTTTGGAGTGATTCCTGCTAATGGTGATATCATTATACCCCCTGTTTCAGTTTGCCACCACGTGTCTACTAAAGGACATTTTCCTTTTCCTACATTATCATGATACCAATGCCAAGCTTCTTCATTAATTGGTTCTCCAACTGATCCAATTACTTTTAAGGAATCTAACTTATATGGTTGAATATGCTCAATTCCGTGTGCCTGTAGAGCACGAATAGCAGTTGGTGCAGTATAAAATTGATTCACTTTATATTTATCAATAATATCCCAAAATCGACCTGGATTAGGATAGGTAGGAACCCCTTCAAACATGAGAGTCGTAGCTCCACTCAAAAGTGGACCATAAATAATATAAGAATGTCCTGTAATCCATCCTATGTCAGCTGTACACCAATAGATATCGTCATTTTCATATTGAAAAACATTTTGAAAAGAGTATTGTGAATAAATCATATAACCTCCAATTGTATGTACTACTCCTTTTGGTTTTCCCGTAGATCCAGACGTATATAGAATAAACAATAAATCTTCTGAATCTAAAATAGTAGCTTTATGATCTGAAGTTTGATTCTTAACAACCTCGTGCCACCAAAAATCTCTTCCAGATTTCATATTTACCTTGGCTTTTGTCCGTTTACAAACGATAACTTTTTCTATTGTTTTTGTTTTTTCAATAGCTCTATCAACAACAGCTTTTACTTCAATATTTTTTTTACCTCTAAAATTACCATCTGATGTAATTACCATTTTAGCTTGACAATCATTTATTCTATCAGCAAGAGCTGAGGATGAAAATCCTGCAAATACTACTGAATGAACAGCACCTACTCTAGCACATGCTAACATTGCGATTGCTGCTTCAGGGATCATCGGCATATATATTATAACTCTATCTCCTTTTGAAATTCCTTGATCTTGTAAAACATTTGAAAATTGACATGTTTTTTGAAATAATTCATTGTAAGTTATTTGAAGTGGCTTTTCATTCGGATCATTAGGCTCCCATATTATTGCGGTTTTACTCCCAAATTTTTCGATATTTCTTTCAAAAATATTTTCTGTGATATTTAGCTTAGCATTTAAGAACCATTTTAAATCAGGGTCATTAAAATTCCATGACAAGACTTTATCCCAAGGTTTTTTCCATTTAAATGTTTCTGCAATATCAGACCAAAATTTTTCAGGTTGATCAATACTTTTTTGATATTCTACAAAATATTCAGAGAGTGATGATATTTTAAAAGACATATTCTAATAAATTTAATGCAAAGATGTTTTAGTTTTTTTTAAGCCCCTGGGTGTACGTATACTTTCAGTTAATTCTATAACATTTCCAGGAGGAGCTAATGTAAGTCGTGATACAATTATAGAAATGATAAAATTAATTAACATTCCAAGAGTCCCTATACCCTCGGGAGAAATTCCAAACCAAAAGCCTTCAGGTATACCAGAACCTCCTAATTGTGGTTTAAAATGAATGATATATGATGCAGTAAAAACAATACCAACAATCATTCCTGTTATAGCTCCTTCACGGTTCATACGTTTATCAAAAATCCCTAAAATTATTGCAGGAAAAAAAGAAGATGCTGCTAAACCAAATGCTAATGCCACCACCTGAGCTACAAATCCTGGTGGATTCATGCCAGCTAATCCTGCAGCAACAACTGCTACTGCAATTGCTATTCTAGCTGCATAAAGTTCTCCCTTTTCACTAATATTAGGGCGTAAATAATTTTTTAATAAATCATGTGAAATTGATGTTGAAATTACAAGTAGTAATCCAGCAGCTGTTGATAGAGCGGCAGCTAAGCCACCAGCGACTACAAGTCCAATAACCCATGGTGGAAGGTCTGCTATTTCTGGATTAGCAAGAACTATTATGTCTTGATCCACTTTTAATTCATTTATTTGACTGTCAGCTACATATTGAATTTTTCCATCATTATTTTTATCTTCAAATTTTAGTAAGCCAGTTTTTTCCCAATTAGTAAACCAATCTGGAACATCTACGTATGAGGTATTTGACAAAGTATTAATTAAGTTAGTTCTTGCAAAAACAGCAACAGCGGGAGCAGTAGTATAAAGAATTGATATAAATAGTAAAGCCCAACCTGCTGACACACGAGCATCTTTAACTCTTGGTACAGTAAAAAATCTAACAATTACATGTGGTAATCCTGCTGTCCCAAACATTAACGCACCGGTTATGAAAAACATATTTACAAGATTTTCCTTATTTATTGAAGTGTATTTATCAAATCCTAAATCTTTGGATAAAATGTTGAGTTTTTCTAATAAATACATTCCATCAGTTCCTTTAGAACCAAATCCTACTTGTGGTATTGGATTTCCTGTCATTTGTATAGAAATGAATATAGCAGGAACGGTGAAAGCAAAAATTAAGACACAAAATTGAGCAACTTGAGTGTAAGTAATTCCTTTCATTCCTCCCAGTACAGCATAAAAAAATACAATCCCAATACCAATTAAAACCCCAGTATCAAAAGGTACATTCAAAAATCGAGCAAATGCTACGCCAACCCCCTTCATTTGACCCACAACATATGTAAATGATACAAATAATGCACAAATTAATGCTACTAGACGAGCATTTTTTGAGTAATATCGTTCACCTATAAAATCAGGAACTGTGAATTTACCAAACTTTCTAAGGTAAGGGGCGAGCAAAAGGGCCAAGAGAACATAACCACCTGTCCATCCCATTAAATACTGACCTCCAGAAAAACCCATAAAAGCAATTAATCCTGCCATTGATAAAAAAGATGCCGCTGACATCCAGTCTGCAGCAGTAGCCATACCATTAGCTATTGGATTTACACCACCTCCAGCAACATAGAATTCCTTTGTAGACCCAGCCCGTGAAACAATTGCAATAATTATATAGATCAGGAATGTTAAACCTACTAAAATATAGGTCCATGATTGTGCAGTCATAAAAAAGCAGAAAATTTAATTTTCATCAACATCAAATTTTTTATCAAGCTTGTTCATTAATGCGACATAAATAAAAATTAATATTACAAAAGTGTATATTGACCCCTGGTGAGCAAACCAGAATCCCAACGGAAATCCAGCTAACTTAAATTGATTGAGACTTTCCGCAAAAACAATTCCAAAGAGAAAGGAAACGATGAACCATATAGAAAGCAGCACTCCAAGATATTTAAGATTTGATTTCCAATAATCACCATGTTTCTTGCTCATGAAATAAATATAGTTATAATTTATAAAGTAAAATATGTATTAATTTGACCCCTTTAATTTATTAATCTTTATAAGCAAAATTAGAACGAAAAGTTCTGTTAAACCAATCATAAGATTTTTCCATAAATTTCTCTTTTGAGGAGACTGAATTATATGGGTTCTTTGAAACTAAATAATTTATTGGAAAAACAGCCCCACTTAAATTTTTGATTATAATTGTAAACTTCTGATCTTTCAAAAGATTTTTTTTATCAATTACTTCAGCTATATCGTTAATAATATTTCGAATTAAAACTGTTGATTCTAGATGATAATACTCAGATTCATTTGAAGTTTGAAATGGGAGATCTGATGTGTAATTTAAAAAGATTGTATCCTGTGAAAAAATATTATTTGATATAAAAAGGATTATGAAAAATTTAAAAAATTGATTCATGGCTGTATTGCTCGTTTAATCTAAATTAAAAAAACTCTTAATATAAATAATAAAAAAACTCTCAATATTATTGAGAGTTTAAATTTTTATAATTTACAAGTTTAGAATAAATACTTGAAAAGAATATATTTCAGTACTAAATTATGAAGTTGTAAAAGTGTCACATGTATTAGCTGCAGAAACTTCTACATGATGAATTGAACATTTATTTTCCTCAAGGTTTACACAATTAACACAAGAGTTACTTAGCGATATATTTTCCATTGTTATAATTTTAAAACAAATTTAAGAAAATTTGATATGTAAATCATTGTAAAACAGTAATTTAAATTTAGATTGATTTAAAATAACCTTTCATTTAACTTAAATTTAAAAACAATAATGCATTATTATTTTTTCTTCAATTTATATTTCTTAACCTCTTTTTTAGATAATAAATTAATACTATTCTTTTTAAGCATAAAAAACTGATTGGTTAATACAAATTCGGCAGGCTTGTCTTCTTGATAACCTGTTCTTGAGGTTATCCTCGGTTTGTATTTTACATAAGGTTTAATCAAAAAGGTGAAATCATTTTTTTGGTTAATTAACTTATACCATTTTTTATTAAATGTTAGCCATGTTTCTCCGTTTTCTAATTTTAAAGATATGCCATCAAATGGAATTAACATCTGTCCACTAGATGTAATCATTTGACTATTAAAAGCATCATATTTTACAGAGATTTTTTTTTCCTTAAATAATGTTGGAATCCAATTTTCATGAAAAAACGGAGAACCAATTGTTTTAATATCAGCATTATTAAAACCATTACCTTGCAATTGTCCTCCTCCCAAATAAACTTTAACCCCTTTTTGAGCGTCCAAAGCAGTTACACCTTGTGTGTAAACCACTAAAGTCTTAATTAAAAATACAAGAAATACGAGCCGCTGAAAATTGTTCATTATAATTTATGGTTATATAAAATTAAAAATATTTTTTGAAGTATAAATGCAGTACATAAAATGTGAATTAAATTAAAAAAAAATATAATTTTAAATAAACTAAATTTATAATGACTTTTCAGAGTGTCTTAAAGAGTATAGCCATTTTAATGATTTTAGGTGGTGTAGGAATCATTTGGTTCGGCTTAAACATGATTAAGTGATCCATTCATTAAAATTGAATGACCTTACTTTAAATTAAGTGTTCAAATTTATAGTTTAAGTAGGCTTAAATTATAGTAAAAACCTTTTTGTATATTTCGTTTAAAATAATTCAAAATGAAATATTTTTTCAAGTGTTTTGCTTTTTTCTTGCTTGTAAGTTGTGGTCCTAAAAAAATAAAATTTGAAAGACCAGTAGACACAAGTTCAAGACCTATAGAATTTCAAAATAAAACAAGTTATGACTTTCCTCAAAAAGAAATTAGCTTCAATAATAAATTTGATGGAGCTAGAATAAACGGAGTTTCTCAAATTAATGATACCATATTTAAAATAATTATAAAACCTGAAAATACACCCATAAATAATAGTGCATACTACTCTTTTGAAATAAGTAGTCAAAGTACTCAAACAATTTACTTAAAATTTGACTATCCTCAGGGATATTCTCACAGATATATTCCAAAACAAAATTGGGGTGACGGATGGAAAATTACAGAAAATAAAGACCTAGACTTTTTAGATGACAAAATATTATTACGCTTAGAAAATATATATGGAAAAGGACTAATAAGTGCACAAGAAATCCAAAATAGTAATGATGTGAAAAATTGGATAAATAAAATTTTAAAAAATAAATCATATATAAATTGGGTTACAATTGGAGAAACTAATTTAGGAAGACCGATATGGGTTTTAGATATAACAAAAGGATCACCAACGGATAAACCTCTTTTATTATTTTTTACTAGACAACATCCACCGGAAGTAACTGGTTATTTTGCATTTAAATCATTTATTGAAGAATTGATTAACAATAACCCAGTTGCTGAATTATTTTTAAATAAATACAGAGTTTTAGCGTTCCCGTTAGTCAACCCTGATGGTGTAGATTTAGGTCACTGGCGTCATAATGCGGGAGGTATTGATACTAATCGTGATTGGGGCCATTACAGACAACCAGAAATTAAATCAATTGTAAATTTTATAAAAAAAACTAAAAGAAAATATAATAACAAAATTGTAATGGGTCTTGATTTTCATTCTACTTACTATGATGTTTTTTATACTAATGTTGAAAGAGAATCAACCCCTTATCCAAAATTTTTGGATCAATGGTTTGAAGGTATGGAAAAAAATATTCCAGACTATAAAGTTAATGAGAAAGCAAGTAATTCAACTCAACCCGTTTCTAAGGGTTGGTTACTTTATGCTAATAAAGCCATTGGTGTAACATACGAAATTGGCGATGAAACTTCTCGTGAAAAAATTGATTTGATAGGTAAAACTTCTGCACAAGTTTTAATGAAATTATTGACAGATTATTAATTTTATCTAATTACTAATAAATTTTGATTAACATATTCCATACAATGAAAAAAATCATCTTCTATTCTTTTTTATTTGTAATCTCATTTTCACTCGAATCTAAAGCTCAAAATTCTAATATTCAAAATCAATATACATTTAAGAAAGGAGATTATAATGGTATAGGAAAGTGGTACATGGGAAGAGAAATTGCTCATGTAATGGGATATCAAGGAATTGATTGGCTTAAAAGACCTGAAAGAGAAAAGGAGGAAAATGTGTCAATGCTAATTGAAAACTTAAAAATTAAATCAAGCGATATTATTGCAGATATTGGAGCTGGTTCTGGTTATCATGTATTTAAGATGGCTCCATTAGCCGAAAATGGATTTGTATATGCAGTAGATATTCAGATTGAAATGTTAGTGGAAATAGATAAAACCAAAAAATCAACAAAAGTTAAAAATGTAAAAACGGTTCTTGGTACTGAAAAAGGTATAGAACTTCCAAAAAATTCTGTTGATAAAGTTTTAATGGTTGATGTTTATCATGAATTTAATTTCCCCGCTGAGATGATTGCATCAATAAAAAAAGCAATGAAACCAAATGGTGAATTATTTTTAATTGAATATAGAGGAGAAGATTCTTTTGTCCCAATTAAAAAAATACATAAAATGACACAAAAACAAGCTGTTAAAGAATTTGAAGCATCCGGTCTTTTTTTAAAAGAAAACATAACAAATCTTCCTTGGCAACATTGCATGATATTCGTAAAAAAACTTAAATCTTAATCATTAACATATAAGTTAGTTCTTAATATTTATTAAATGCATACTTAATAAGTAAATCCAAGGATGTATATTCTAAAGTTTTTTCATGTGTCGCTTCAAGAATTAGTTTAGGGGCTTTTCCTACTTTATGGGCTTCAATCCATCTAGATACACATAAACACCATATATCTCCTTCTTTGAGTCCAGGAAATTGGTAATACGGAATTGGTGAAATCAAATCATTACCCATAGAAGCAGAAAATTTCAAAAATTCCTCTGTCATTACAGCACAGACAGTATGAGTGCCTATATCTTGATTTATGGTTCTGCAAAGTCCATCTCTAAAATAACCAGTTATGGGGGTCTTAGAACAAATCGCTAGAGGTTCACCAAAAACATTTTTTTCCATCTAGTAAAACTACAAAAACATAAATATTTATTTGAAAATAGATAAAGCCAAATAAAAATTTATAAAGTTTTATTAATATAATTTTTAATTTATAATCTTGAAATATGAAAAATTTTGTAGAAAAATTTAGAAGAAATTTATCTGATATACCTAGAAAGGTGGAGCAAACTAGTAGAGGTAAGTTTATTTTTCTTTTAGGAGTTCTATTTCTTCTTCCAGGAGGATCTTTCTTATGTTTAGCAGCAATTTATATAAAGTTCAGAAACTATATCAAATTTTGAATCTGATTTATATTCATTCAAGTTTAAAATTAAATATTCTAGTATATCAAAATTTTAATTCACCATTAAACAATTTGTAAAGGATTAATACAATTATTATAAGAATTAATTGAAAAAGGATCTGACTAGGAGTATTCCATTTTTTTCTCATCTGTTTTTTTAAAAAGCTTTAATCACGTTCTCTTACATTTAATGCAAGAAAACGATGGATTAGTTATTTATCAAATTAAAATTTACCATTATGTAAATAATAACTATTAGATTATTTTATTCTATTAATACGTCTCTCGCCTTTATCTTCTTTCTCTTTGAAAAAAGCTTCAATGTTTCTTTTGGTTTCAAATTCCATGACTTTCCATTTATCATTAAAAAATTTTGCCAATACTATTAATAAGGCTGTCCATAAAAATATAAATATTGGAATAGTTATCACAAAAGAGATCCCCAAATCATTATTTAGATAGATTATAAAAATCGATCCAATAAAGATCATAATTATCATGATAATCCAAAAAAATGTTTTTACGATCAACATCTTTTTAAACTAAATGATTTTTATTATACCAACCATATTTTTATGTTTACCACACTGGTAATAGAAGATTCCTTTTTCTTTGGGTATCCATATAATTTCCCCTTCTGTAAGACCATTATTTTCAACCCCTTGGATAAGATTTTTTTTACCAATACCACTTTTTATTTTTAAGTAAAATGGATGACCTGGGGCATTGATTTGAAATTTTATTTCAGATCCTATTTGAAATATTATCTCGGGATCCATTCCACCTATATTTCCGGTATTGTCAGTGCCTGATAAAATGTAGTCATTTCTACTTTCGGCAATTACTTTTATTTTATGTCTAATTGGAGAGTTATCGTTAGCTAGAATCAAACTAGAAAAAGTAACAAGTATTAAAAGAAAAGTTTTCATGTTTTTCTAATAAAAGTACAAAAAATACCAGTGGATTAAGAAGCACTCATTTTTCTCTAATAAAACTATACAGAAGTATAATCCATCCACTGATTAGTAATAAGCCTCCTATTGGTGTTAGTGGACCTAGCCAACCAAAATTTGAATTAGATACTGACTGGAAGGATAAAATCAAAATACTTAAAGAAAAAAGTAATGTCCCTATTATAAAAAGATTAATAACATATCTCTTTTCTTTTATTGGTAAAATAGAAATTATTAATAATCCAAGTCCATGATAAATCATGTATCTTAAACTTACATCAATTGAATTTATAGCTATTTTTGGAAGTATTGATTTTAAATAGTGTGTATTTATAGCACCAAAAATAACTGAAATAAGAACGAATAAGGTTCCAAAAATTTTTGCTTTTTTCACAATCTAAGGCTAAAAAAAACTCCCCTAGAATTAACTAAGGGAGTTTAATTTGAATCAAACAAAGTATTATGATTTCCTGTTATGTGAACCATCACAATAACCGTTTGGGTTTTGAGTATTTCCACAGCCACATATTGGTTTTTTCTTTTTCATAGCAATATTTTGTTTAATAATATATACAAATGTATAAACAATATTTGTATATACAAATTATTATTAATTTTTTTAATGTGTTTTAATGTATAAAAAATAAGAATTGAGAGAAGGTTACTCCATTTCTTTTGTCCAATATTATCCTGTATTTATTTGCAAATAGCGGACAACCATTTGATGTAAAAGAAAAACCCTCCACTTGGGAGGGTTTAATAATTTCTAATTTGTTTTGTAAACTAGTAAAATTATTACTCCTGTTCCAAGAGAAAAATCCTCTACTTGAAATGGAGTTTGAAAAGTAAATACAACAAATTATCTGCTATAACCTGAAATTACAGGAACATATTTAGTTTTTATTTTAAAAGGCGCAATAGCTTTTTTCAACTCATCAGAAACATTTCCATATAAAGTCATTTCATAAATGTTAAAAACTCTCTGAAATTCTTCAAAATCTTTTGATATTTCTCCACCTGGTGAAACATTTTTAATATGGTTTAATACTGCATCAGAATTAATATAACGTTCAATTAAAGTAATTCTATTTTTTCCAGTTTTTGAAAATCGGAAGCTTAATGAAGTAGGCTCTAAATTATTGACTAAAGATTGATATTTTTTCGAAAAAGCTTCAACTTTACTAGCTGAGACTTTGGTAGTCATATTAACTATATTTATTATTTCATCTTCGTGGTTGGTAAGAGTATTCATCATTCCACCTAAGTCAAACCAGTCTCCACCTCGAAATATCTTACCGTCTTTAAATTCAAAAGAATGGTAAGTAGTTAAATTAACTTCTTTCCCTGTTTTAACATGTTTAGCATTCCAGGTCCCATAAACTCGTGTGCTACCGTCAGGAATGCCTGTTTCTGTATTAACACCAGGCAACCAATAATTTGGAGTGAACTTAAGGTTATCGAATTCAGTTTGATATCCAATTATTGCTGCTTTTACATCTTCAACACCTCCCATATTCAATCCATATATTGGCATATGCCATTCCATGTCAGGGTGTAAATATTTAAACATTGCTTCTGAATTTTCTTCTTCATGAAGTTTAAAGTATGCTTTAGCTATTTCAGTATTTTTTTCAAACTCCTCTAGATATGCATTATTTTCACAAGAGCAGAAAATCAAAAATATTATAGCACCGAACAGTTTTTTCATTTTAAATGATTTATGATTAATAATACCTCTAATATATAGAGAATGGGTGTAAAGGAAAAATAAATGCAGTCTGTATCGATTTATAGTAAAAAATAGAATAGAGAGGAACTTAAATCACTCTAATGATATTGGCTTACCATAATCTGAACCAAACTTTTGAGGAAGATTCATCAGTTTTCTTATTAAAGGAGCTATTTGATTATTATATATCTGATTATTATTTGATACTTCTCCTTTAGCTTTTACACCTTTTCCAAAAATTATTAACCAGGTTTCATCAGAACCTGTGACTTCTTTTCCGTGACTTTTCCAACTGTCAGTTGGATTTGTACCTCTTCCATGGTCAGTAGTAATTATAAAAGTTGTTTTGTCTTTATAATAACTATTACCTTGACAAAATTCCCATAGGTCCTTTATTAAAGCATCGGTATTTTTTGTTGACTTTAAATAAGACTCATAATCTCCGTCATGTGCAAAATCATCTGTTTCCCCATAAGAAATGAATATCAAATTAGGTTTATGTTTATTAATATATGCTTTAGCAAACTGATGTGTAAATCCGTCTAGACGAACTGTTCCCCAGGGACTAGAAATTTGTTTTTGTAATTGGTTTAACAATCTTTCATCTGAGGATAGAGGAAAGTCAGATGAAGGCTCAAATCCGCAACTAGTATAAACCTTTGATCGCTCTTCGTTTATTATGTAATCAAAAACATCCCAACTTGCAAAAGCAGCTACTTTTATAGGATTATAATTCTTGGCATATTGCTCTAAAACTGTCTCATTAGGATTTGGAATTTTGTCATTTGAATTTATAGAACTATCGTCAGCTTTTCCTGTTAATATTTCATTATATCCAGGAAAAGAAAAAAGCATTTTATTGGTTAAATTAACTTTACTTCCTAGATTCCTATTTCCAAAAATTTGCCCAAATTTTACTATTTCGTTCCAAACAAATGGCATTAAAAGAGATCTTCTTTTTTGCGATGTCCTCTCCCAAGCCCAATTAAAAAGTTTATCGGGGTGTTTTACAAAGTTTTTGTTTGTTATAATAAGTGAATCAGCTCCAGTAAAGATTTCTTGCCATCTAAGTCCATCAAGTGTGATTAAAAAAATTTTTTGATCATTAAACTTGTTTTGAGCAAAAGAAATAGAGCTAAAAAATAATATTAGAAGTAGCTTTTTAATTTTTTTGTATTTAAAGCTAAATCTACAAAAAAAACCCCCCGGTAAAAAGGAGGAAATTTTTATGCTTTAAATTCTAAAATCCACCAAATGCAGCCAAAACTTGGATAGAAAAATTTGATTTAATTTCTACTCCACCATTTGTTTTACCCCATTCCATCATTTCTTTTGCTAATTTATCCTCAAATTGTTGTTTTTGATCTATTAGATCACTGAATCCGTTTGAGCCTATTACTACCCAATGAGTTGCTCCGTCAGGCGATCCTATATCATAAGTTCCAAATCCAACAGGTCTATCACCTAATATTTTTGAAGCTTTACCAACAAACTTATCATGTGCTTTTTGAAATGCAAAGGGATCGTTTGGTTTTATATTGTAAATTTGGATAAAAGGAAAATCTTTCGGAACACCTCCAACAAAACTTAAAAACCTACCTGCATAAGCTGGTCCCCTATATTATCACAATGAGACATCTTCAAAAGTTTGATGTAAGTGAAGTAAGTAGAAAAGAAACTCAAGACATAATTTAAGATATTCTTGATGGAGATTGAACAATTCATTCGTAAAAGACAATTAGGTGAAGGTCGAGTAAGAGTATTCGATGCTAATGGCGACTTGTTAAGTGAGCATTACGATAAAAATGGAGGTATATCTCTCGACTTCGTAAGTGTTGAGTGGTGTATTAAAAATGGAATCCCTCTAAAGAAAGAAAAATTTAACCCAGATACTTTTAGGTTTTTTAAGAGGTAGGTTTTTTATCTGGGAACTCTTAATAATACCACTTCAAATAATCCTTTGGGACATAACATGAAATAAGTAGGTTAGGTTTTAGGGGTTATTTCTTTTTTGGTTGTTTTTCATATACAATGATTCTACTAACTAAACCATCTACTAGTTGTATATCACCCATATGCAACACTACATTTTCTACTCCATCTACATTAGATTTTAATTGAAAACCTCCAATTAGCCATGTTTTATTCCCTTTAACACCAGTGTATGGTAGCATCCAATATGGTGTCCAAGTTACATTATTAGCAAAAAATGATGATTCAAGAACTTTAGAATGTTCATCTTTACCATTAATCTCTGATCCATCTGGAAGCTCTATTTTAATATCATCTTTTTCCATGGATAAAATTGTTTCCATATCCCTTTCATTATGGGCATCAATCCATTTTTTCATAAAATCTGTGGTTTCATCTGAACCAATCATATAAGTTTGCTCTTCATCCAGAATAAAGTAACCTGCAGTTTTTGGTTCTTGTTTTTGCTCTGCACAAGATGCAAATATGATTGCAATTAATAATATATATTTTTTCATTGTGTATGGTTTATGATTAAGAATTAAATATATAAAATTTTTTTTTGATTAATTTGATCTATCAGATACTACAATCCACTGATATTAATATACCTCTATCAATTTCTTCTTGTGGTATTTCTATTACACTAATTTCATCTTCACTGTAACCAGCACATGTTGCTTTACAAAAATTACTGTATTGTTCACCCCCAGCACAAACAGGCATATATTCTTTTGTACAAGCACAGAGTTGTTCTTCATTAGAGCAGGAAATGAAAAGTAATAACCCAATAAAGAAATACCTAAAATGTTTGATGTTGTTTTGTATTTTTAAGTATACCATTAAAACAAATAAAATGAATAACATTAAAGATATAATAATTGGAATATTTGCAGTAATTGGTTTTGCTGCTATAGTAACAGGATTTACAAATGAAACAAGTGATCCACAATATCCTGAAAGTCATTTATGGGAAATGGAAATTTCAGATGGTGGCAGAACATATATGTATAATAAAGTTACAGGTGAAGTAAGGTTAGTATCTTTCACATTACAAGATAAAGATGGTGCACAAAAAGATGTTTGGTATCATACTGCAATTGAGGGGGAAAGAGTATTAGATAAAAAGAAAAAATAACCCCTAAAAGTTTTTTCGCCACTTCTTAATTTATATTGTAAAAAAAACTCTAGAGTAAGCTGCTTTTCAATACCACATTTATTACAAACCCTAGTTTCCATATTCCTAAAATAAGAATTTGCCCCAATTCTTTTCCATAACTAATACTATTTAAATTCAAATTTAGCAACAGAAATGACTTTTACATCTCCTTTATCTAAACCAATATCCAAATGATATTTTTTATGAAATTCGCTTTTTGAAACCCTATCAAGAAGAGTGTCTAAATGTTCTTTATTTTTTGCAGTCACAACGTTTATATAGTTTGCATTCCCTAAAATTTTCCCATCAATTTTCGCCATAGACATTGTTGCATCATTAAGAATCGAAGATAAGTTATCTCTATAATCTTGATATGCCTTTTCATATATATCTGGATATTTAACATCAATAAGGAACTGCATACCAACTTTATGATTGTGTTTTATATTATCATTTTCATCTTCTAATTTTATATCAGCTTTAATTGAATCTGGAAACATTATAGAAATACACGAATAAAGAGTTAAGCTTGTAAGGACTAATAAAAAGAAGTTTTTCATTGTAGTTTTTTTTTGATTGCATTACAATTTATAGATATTGCCCCAATTCTTTTCCATAACTAATACTATTTATTTTGAGGTGCGTTACTCTCTAACACGAGGGTACACCCCCTATGATTAACATAGAATAACATATAGAAATATTTCATCTGGTTCACTAATGGTTCACTGAATACTAAATATCAAAGCATAAAAAAAGGGACAATCTTCTTGAAAGTCCCTCTATTATTGAGTGGGTGTTACTGGATTCGAACCAGTGACTTCTACCCTGTCAAGGTAGCGCTCTAAACCAACTGAGCTAAACACCCATAGAGTCTGCGAAAGTTTTAGCTCATTTTTTTTCTCTCTCTGTCGACTTATTGTCGAGCTTCTATACCTAAAATTTCTTTATAACTGATTTATTAATAAGTTAGTTTCCAAATGAGTCAGTACAAATATATTTAACAAGAGGGAAAGTTATGGTAAGCTTGGGGGCATTTTTTTGCGTTACAAAAAGTAGGGTGTGCCTCAATGATATGTAAATTTGTGTTTTAGTAGCGTTTTCATATTTTAATGTTATGGATAAAAAGATACTTGTAAAATATTCTATTGCATTTGGTATAATTAAAAAAGTAGTATTAGCTATTTTTATCTACTTTTCCACTATTTAAATAATGAAATAACAATGAAGAAATTAATTTTTCCTTTTCCAAATTTGGGTTCTCCCTAAAAGAGAAAATCCTAAATAACCTCTTACTTTCAAAACATTTTGCTTCTCAAGACTTAAATAACAATCATAAATTTTTCCTGATTTTGGATCAATTATTGTTCCATCTTCCCATACTTCATCTTCTAGAATTAAATCATTTAAAATTATCATACCCTCAATAGGTTTATTTTTATTTTCTCCTTTACACTTTGTACAAAGTTTACCTTTATCTTCAGGTAACAAAAGATTAACTATTTTTCCATAAAGCTTACCATTATTTTTGTAGATTAATACCTCTGACTTTTCCCTGCCGGTTATATCATCCTTTGTAATCCAAATACCTTCTACAGAATTAGATTGTGTTGAATAAGTAAATAATAGATAGATTAATACTAAATATTTTACCATGTTATGATTTGTTTTTTATTAAATTTATAAAATTACAACTTAAATAATGTTACTAAGATCATAAAATGAATAGTTTTTTAAAGCGTTTTAAATTTATTCTAATCCTAATACCAGTGTCCATTTTTATCTCTTTTTTAGACAAAAAAATAATTTCTGGATTTTTGTCAACAAATGAAATCCCCGATCATTATCTTTTTATAGGTTCTTTATTTATTGTTATAAGTATTTTAATTTATTATGTATTACGTTTCGATAATAAAATTAATTCTTAAATCAGTCTTAATTAGGTAAACAGATTTGTAAAAAATGCATTACTTTAATTCAAATGACCTAGATAGTTTATCAAAAGTCTATCGTCTTAACTTAATTAATAGCATAACTGGATATAAATCTGCAAACTTGATTGGAACTCAAAGTTTAAATGGAATCACGAATCTTGCTATTTTTAGTTCTGTTATTCACCTAGGAAGCAACCCTGCTTTAATTGGGTTTGTATTAAGACCAACAACTGTTCCAAGGCACACTTATTCAAATCTCAAAGCAACCGGTTGTTTTACTTTAAATACTGTTACAAAAGATTATATAAAAGATGCGCATCAAACCTCTGCAAAATATCCAGAAGAAATTTCAGAATTTGATGTTACGAATTTTTCTATTGAGCATAAAAGAAAAACAAACGCACCATATGTTAAAGAATCTCCAATCCAAATTGGATGTAATTACGAAAATGAATATCATATAAAAGAAAATAATACTATACTAATTATTGGGAGTATTAAAGAGTTATACATTTCACAAACTTTATTGATGGATGATGGATGGGTACAATTAGATAATGAAAATATAGTTACAATAAATGGACTAGATGGTTATGCCGTCCCGAAACTTATAGACAGATTTCCATATGCTAGACCCAAATCTTGAAATTTAACAAAATGAATTTATGGACAACGAAAATTGGAATAATTACGCTCTTTTAAATAGCGATTCAGTTCCCAATCTACTTTTAGAATTAGAAAAAGAAACACATCAAAAGGTACTTCAGCCAAGAATGTTAAGTGGTTCTCTTCAGGGAAGATTATTAAGTCTATTTTCTAATATTATAAGGCCAAAAACTATTTTAGAGATTGGCACATACACTGGATACTCAACAATTTGTTTAGCAGAAGGATTGTCAAAAAACGGAAAAATACATACAATTGACAATAACGAAGAATTAGTCACAATACAAAATAAATATTTTAAAAAAAGCGGGTTTGAAAAAAAAATTTGTTTTTATTTAGGAAATGCTGTTGAAATAATTCCAAAATTAAAAGGTCCATTTGAGTTAGTTTTTATAGATGCAGATAAGATTAATTATGAAAAATACTTTGATTTTGTAATTCCTAAAATGAGTAAAGGTGGTTTAATTATTTCAGATAATGTTATGTGGAGTGGAAAGGTTTTAGATGAATTTGATTCAATCGACGAAAATACAGTTGCATTAAAAAAATACAACAAAAAACTTAAAAATGATCCAAGAGTTAAAACAACAATTTTACCCTTTAGAGATGGCTTATCATTGAGCTGGGTAATTTAAAGTTCCCTTTTGATTGAATCACCAAGATCTTTAAAATCTTTTTTCACTTTATCTACCTCATGCTGAAAATCTTGTGAAAGATTTTTGGTGGTACTATCTATATCTTTATCAACACTTTTTTGAATCTCACTTTTTATATCGTTAGTAGCTTGTCTGACTTGTGTCATTCCTTTTGCTAAAGTTTTTGCGATTGAAGGAATTTTATCTGCTCCAAAGACGAGTAAAACAATAAAAAAAACAAAGACGATTTCCGCCCCACTAATGAATAGAAACATTTGAAATTTAATTATATAATATTTTTAAAAATAATTATTAATCTCATTAATTATGAATTTCAGACTATAAACTACCCTTTTAATTTTTCTTTAAACTTTTCGAAATCAGAAGGTGTCTCCTGTTTTGGCCAATTATTATTATCTAAATTAACATCTGCAGTCTCTAAATCAGGGTCAACTGTCACGCCTATTAATTTCTTGTTTGACGTTATAACTTTTTTCACTGTATTATCGTTTTTTCTCCATAATTGTACAGGATATTTTATTCGCTCAACAGAACCATCCTCATAACTATATTCAACAATTAAAGGCATAACCAGCCCACCAGGTTTTTCAAATTCTATCTCATAAAAATATTTTGGTAATTCTTTATTATCAAATCCTTCCTCGCGTAAATATTCATTTAATACCCTGGAGCTCCTTGTAGAGAAATCTGCAAGCTTTGGGTCAAATGATTCACTATTTTCACTAATCTTATATACCATATCCGGTAAATTTTCTAACTCATATCCAAATGCCTCTAACTTTTCCAATGCTTTTTGATCAGGAGTGTCAGAATAATAATATTGATTTACATTTTTAACACCTATATCAACTACATCTGTTGAATAAAACCAGCCTCTCCAAAACCAATCTAAATCAATTGCTGACGCATCCTCCATAGTTCTAAAAAAATCTTCAGGTGTAGGATGTTTGAACATCCATCTCTTTGCATAGGTTTTAAATGCATGATCAAAAACTTCGTTGCCCATAACAGTTTCTCTCAAAATATTTAGAGCCGTAGCTGGTTTAGCATATGAATTTGGTCCTTTTTGGTAAACATTTTCATGATTTGACATAATTGGGGCAATAAAATTTTGATCACCAGCCATATAAGGAACAATCTTTTTTGGATCACCTCTTCTAGATGGGTATTTTTCTAAATCACCAATAGCATCTGGATAAGAAATACCAAAATCTTGTTCAGTTAAGTACTGAAGGAAACTATCAAGCCCCTCATCCATCCAACCCCATTGACGTTCGTCAGAATTAACAATCATCGGAAAATAGTTATGTCCTACTTCATGAATAATAACACTTATCATTCCAAATTTAGTTCTATCCGAATATGTTCCGTCTTCGTCGGGTCGCCCGCGATTAAAACATATCATAGGGTATTCCATACCCTGATTTTTAGAATGTACAGAAACTGCTTTTGGATATGGATAATCAAAAGTATATTTTGAATAAACTTTTAGGGTGTGGGCTACAACCTTTGTAGAATATTCTTCCCACAAGGGATTACCTTCTTTTGGATATAAAGAGGAAGCAATTATATTTTTACCTCCAATTTTTACAGCCATCATATCCCAAATAAATTTTCTAGATGAGGCGAAAGCAAAATCCCTTACATTTTTTGCTATGAAATGCCATGTGCTTTTCCCATTTGACTTTATCTTCTCTTTCTCTCTGACCTCTTCTTCTGAAACAATTACAATTGGTTTATTAAATGAAAAAGCAGCCTTTTTATATCTCTGCAACTCTGATTTTGATAAAACATTTTTAGGATTTTGTAACTCACCTGTAGCCTCCATTATATGATCATCTGGAACTGTAATTTTTACATCATAATTACCAAACTCTAATGCGAACTCTCCTGTACCCCAAAACTGGTAGTTTTGCCAACCTTCAACATCGTTATATACAGCTAATCTTGGAAAAAATTGTGCAATTACATAAAGTCGATTATCATCCTCACTAAAATATTCATAACCAGATCTATCTCTTTCAATAACATGATTATTAATATTATACCACCATTTAATTTTAAATTTAAAAATTCCATTCGGTAAGAGAGATTCTGGTAAATCAACTCTCATCATAGTCTGGTTAATATTGTATTTCAAAGGATTCCCTTGGGAATCTAAAACCCATTCAATGTTAAAACCACCATCAAAAGATTCATTTACATAATTTTTCAAAAAAGAAGAGGGTCTCTGAGTTAATGAGTTTTCTGAGCTATTTATATCTAAAGACGGTGAATCTTTTTTTCTGATATTTTGATCAAGCTGTAACCACAAATAAGTTAAGTTATCGGGGGAGTTGTTGGTATATGTTATTTCCTCTTCTCCATATATTTTGGAATTTTTATCATCTAATTCAATATCCATAACATAGTCTACTTTTTGTTGATAGTAATCAACACCAGGTGCACCAGAAGCATTATGATATTTATTTGGATCTGCAAATTGGTCATATAATTGTCTAAATTTATTTTTATTTGTATGACCTTTTTGTGTTTGCCCAAAAAATAAAAAAGAAGATAGAATACTTATTATTGTTATACTAATATTAAAAATACGGTTATTCATAAACAATGTTTTTTTATGTTGAAAAATACGAAGAAATCTTAAGCTATAAATAAAAAACAACTGTATCTGATTCATTATGTAACAAAAAGCTTTCCCTTTTTTGTTGATTTTTAAAATGTATTATATTTTGTTGTTCTTTGAATAAGTTAAAAAACATTCTATTTCGTAATGTGATTTTTTTTGAACTATCAGGTA
>CAJWHM010000023.1 GCA_913041125.1 uncultured Bacteroidota bacterium
TCCTAATTTTCGAAAAACATTAGGGATTTGACCTAAATAATCCCAACCAACATTTTTAATAGTAATATCACTTTTAGTAAGTGCCGCAAGACCAATCCAGCTTCCGATTTCAATCATATCTGGGAGAAGCGTATGCTCAGTTCCAGTTAATGATTTAACCCCTTCAATTTTAATTAAATTAGATCCTATACCACTAATTTTTCCTCCCATTCGATTCAACATTTTGCACAATTGTTGAATGTAAGGTTCACATGCAGCATTATATATGGTTGTTTTTCCTTTAGCTAATACTGCTGCCATAATTATATTTGCAGTTCCTGTGACAGAAGCTTCATCAAGGACTAAGTTTTTTCCTATTAATTCTTTAGCTTCAACACTGTAAAAACTATTACCCCTATCATAGTTGAATTTTGCACCTAACTCTATAAATCCTTCGAAATGAGTGTCGAGTCTTCTTCTTCCAATTTTGTCTCCACCGGGACGTGGAATACTTCCTTTTCCAAAACGAGCGAGTAAAGGGCCAACTAGCATTATAGAACCTCTAAGTCCTTTACCATCTACTTTAAATTGATTAGATTTTAAATAATCAAAGTTAACATTATCAGCTACAAATGAATATGATCCTTTATCAATATTTTCAACTTTTACACCAAAATTTTTGATTAAGCTAATTAGTTTATTTACATCAATAATCTCTGGAACATTATGAACTACAACTTTTTCTGAGGTAAGTAGTACAGCACATAAAATTTGTAATGCTTCATTTTTTGCTCCTTGAGGAGTTATTGAACCTTTTAATGGATAACCACCATTAATTACGAATGATTCCATTTTGTTTAATATCGTTTTCTATTTCGCTGCTTTCTCGGTTTACTTTGATTACTACTTGGGCCACTACCATTTTTATGTTTAAAACGCATTAAATCTGAAGATTCACTCAATGGTAATTGAGAAGCTGCAACTTTTAGTTTCCCATTAGACAGTTCTTCTAAATGTGATAAAATAACAACGTCCTCAACACTATCTTTATTCCAGCTTAAGAAGTTTTTCTTCATATGGTTTGCTATTGTGAATACAAGTACATCCTTTAACTCTCCATCCTCCCAATCAATTGCAACATCAATCATTCTTTTTATATTGTTGCCATAAAAGCGATATTTGGGGTAGTTTTGTGGGTATGGGAGTTTTTCAGGCTTCATATCTAAAAGTTCTTTCTTTGGTTTTTCGAAAGGACATTCAACCTCAATATCAAAATTAGCCATAATAAAAAATTGGTCCCATAGTTTATGTTGAAAGTCTGGAACATCCCTAAGGTGAGGATTTAGGTTTCCCATAACACCAATGATGGCCTTAGCTTTTTTATTTCTTTCTTCAATATTGGTTTCTGATTTAGCTTGTTCAATCATTGCGTGAATGTGTCTACCATATTCAGGTATGATAAGTTGCTTTCTCTTTGTGTTGTATTGTAAAGTATGCATAAGATTAAAAGATGATATACATCAATGAGCAATTCAATTTATTGCAAATTAGTAAAATAAGGCGAATACTAAAGATTTTTTTAAAAATTAGAGAGCAATTACACCTTCTAGCTTGCTACTTTTTTTATATATTTTAATGACATCTTCAGGAGTTTTCATTTCAACTTTTACACTTAAACTTGTGAAAGATTTTTTTGATGATTTTTTTTCAGAAATTATAGCATTAGTTGATTTGAAATAGGTTTTTAATACTTTTAAGTGTGGAGACTCTGATTTTACTATAAATTTAAAAAGATATTTTCCAGGCCAATCTTGTGAGATAACGAGTTGATCATAAAAGCGTGAATAAAATTCTTTAGAAGATATTTCTGAACTCATATTGATAGGTACTTTTGTATAAATATAATGGTTTATTATTTTAATGTTGAAAAGTATTAAAAGGGTAGTTATTAGCGGAAGTCCAGGAGGAGGTAAAACAAAAATAATTGAATTATTAAAAGAAAGGGGATACATTGTTTATGAAGAATATTCAAGGAGTTTAATAGAAGAATTAAAATCTGATAAGATTATTAATCCATTTTTAAAAAAACCTGAAGAATTTAGTCAGAGATTATTTAAAGAAAGAAGTGAGCAATATTTAGATTCAATAAATATTACAAAATCAAAAGGTAATTTGGTTTTTTTTGATAGAGGTGTTCATGATATTTATGCTTATCTATTGGCAATTGGAAAAGCAAATGAAACATGGAAAAAAAAAATAACCAATTTTAAATATGATTTCATTTTTTTGGTGAAACCATGGATAGATATATATAAAAATGATAGCCATAGATTAGAACCATTTGAGTCAGCTAAAAACTATTACACCTTTATTAAGAAAACATATAAAATAACAAATGAAGTAATTGAAATTCCAAAAACATCTGTTGACAAGAGAACTGATTTTGTAGAATCTTATTTGTCTTCATACAATGGATAATTTTATTATTATTAACAATATTTTAAAGATTAGATAAAATTTATGGTTTAATAAAAAATAAGCTTGAATAGGTGTTAAAAGATATTTATGATTCTTCAACTTGTATTAGAAACAAATTTTTAAGTTATTTTGGTGAGCACAAAAAAGATAACTGTATGAATTGTTCAACGGTATAATTAAACTGTAATTTTTTATAAAAATTTAAAAGGAAACCGCTTTATGTTTGATAATGAAGAAAATATTCCTTCAATTGTTTTTTTTGGAACACCAGAATTTGCAAAATTTTGTTTAAAATATTTAAACGATAATAGTTTTAGTATAAAGGGGGTTGTCACTGCACCAGACAGAAGAGCAGGAAGGGGTAAAAATGTTAATTCATCACCAGTAAAGATTTTTTCAGAAAAATTGGGGTTAAAAATTTTTCAACCATTAAACCTGAAGGATCCTTTATTCATTTCAGAATTGATTGACCTTAATGCAGATATATTTGTTGTTGTCGCCTTTAGAATGTTACCCAAAAAAGTATGGTCAATACCACCACTTGGAACAATTAATTTACATGCATCTTTATTACCAAATTATAGAGGAGCTGCACCTATTAATTGGGTTTTGATAAATGGAGAGTCTTCAACGGGTGTTACTACTTTTTTAATTAATGAAAATATTGATACTGGAGATTTATTAATGCAAGACAAAATGAATATTGAGGATGATTTTTGTGCTGGAGATATTCATGATAAACTTTTAGATATTGGCGCTCCAATAATTGTTAAAACTCTAATTGGTCTAAAAAAAGGTAATTTGATACCAAAAAAACAAGAACGACTAAAAAAAATTAGTGAGGCACCGAAATTGACACCTGAAAACACCAAAATTAATTGGAGTTTGACATTAATTCAAATAAATAATTTAATTAGGGGATTATCACCATATCCAGGAGCATGGACAGAGTTTTCAAACAATAATATCACAACTAGAATTAAAATATTTAAAGCAAAAATTATAATTAAAACTCATGATTATAAAATTAACAGTCTTATAATTGAAGATAGTAACATCTTTATTGCTCATAAAGAAGGATTACTTAGTTGTATTGAAATTCAATTGCCAAATAAAAAACGAATGACAACAAAAGCTTTATTAAATGGGTATATTTTTCCTGAAAACACTTACGTTTTATAGTGTTGAACATATACATTATTAACAAATACTTCTATTTATTAACAAAACAGCTGATTTCCCTAGGTTTTTTGCGGCTTAATAGAAAATCCGTATAAATTTGTTAAATAACTTTAATAATTAAATTATGAATAAAACAGAATTAATCGACGCAATGGCAGCGGACGCTGGCATTTCAAAAGCAGCTGCTAAAAAAGCATTAGAATCTTTTTTAGGTAGTGTATCTGGTACACTTAAAAAAGGTGGGCGTGTATCTTTAGTAGGATTTGGATCTTGGTCAGTATCTAGAAGAGCTGCTCGTGATGGAAGAAACCCTCAGACTGGAGCTACAATCAAAATCGCAGCAAAAAATGTTGTAAAGTTCAAAGCAGGAGCAGAGTTGTCTAGCACAGTGAATTAAACTTTAAAATATTATAATTAAAGCTCCTTTATGGAGCTTTTTTTTTAAAATATTAATATGAAAAATGGAAATTTATTGGTTTCTACACACCATGTAATAGGTGATCCAAACTTTCATAGAACAGTTGTTCTTCTTGCTAAGTCCGAAAAAAAAGGTAGCATTGGATTTATTTTAAATAAAAAATTACAATATAATCTAGACGAGGTTTTAAATAATATTGATATTAAATTTCCGCTTTATTATGGCGGTCCTGTAGAACCTGATAATTTATTTTATGTTCATAACATGGGAAAAGAAATTTCAGGAAGTATTTTAATTAAAGATTCTCTTTTTTGGAACGGAAATTTTAATATTATAATTGACCATATAAAAAAAGGAAAAATAAAAAATAATAATATTCGCTTCTTTCTTGGATACAGCGGTTGGGAAAAAACACAACTTGAGCAAGAATTCAATCAAAAATCGTGGGAACTATTTGATTTCAAACCTACTTCCGACATATTTAAAAGTAATCCTTCAAATATGTGGAAAAAGTGTTTAAATACAATTGGTGGCGATTATTTAGTTTGGTCTAATTCTCCTGATAATCCCCAAATGAACTAAATATTTGATTCTATAAATTTCTCATATAGAAATTTACTTTTCTCTCTTTTAAAATTGGTTTTTCTATAGTTTTTTACAACTTGAATTCCACTCTCAATTGATAATACGAAAAATTCATCAGACTTTTGTATTTCGAAAGGATTTAAAATAATTTCAAATAATTGAAATGTAGTTTCTTCTTTTTTTAACCAATTATTAAAATAACTCCTAATTGCAAAATCTTGACAACCTGAATCTAGACTGGGCGTTAATATTTTATTATTCTGAATTAAATAAATTGATCCTAGTGATGTCTCAACGATATTTTTATGCTCATTAATTAAAACAACGTCATTTAATTCATTTTCATCTGCATATTTAGCAGCTATTCTTCTTAAGCCTCTGTTTGTAATTGAGAAATTAGATAGATCACTAGCTGTAATTGAGTTTTCTTTGTAAAGATCAATTAAATATTTTGAGTCATTTATTTTTAATGGTTTTGAGGGTAATAAGCTTATTAAAAAGTAAGTTATTCTTGCGTCAGAAAAAAAATGAAATTCAAACAAAAAATCATTAGTTGTTTTTCTATTGATTTTAATTAGTTTAATTATTTCGGTCTCAAGAAATTCAAAAGAAAAATGTTTTGGTATATTAAATCTAAATCTCCGCAAGCTTGCCATCATTCTGAGATAATGAAAATCCCAAAAGAGAATTTTATTGTTTTGATAACGAACAATCTCAAAAATAGAAAATGAATTTTTTAGAGCATGGACTAATTCTGGTTCAACATCATTAATTTTTGATACTATAGTTCCATTGAAATTGAACATATTAAAAATTAACTTGAGCCTAAAACTTGTTTTAGGCTGGATATTAAATTATCCCAAAGCATTTTTGATTCATCTAATTCGTCTTCATCTGAAAAATCTGTAATTATTAATGAGACGTCATTAGTTATGTCATCGACTTGAATTTTAAATTCAAAATAATATTCATTTCCTTCTTCTTCATCATTTTCCCACTGAAAGCGTACTCTTTCGTTATTCTTTTTTTGAATTAATTTAGCAGTTTCTTCAGCATCTTCCCAAATAAAATTAAAGTATTCACCTCTTGAATTTACATTATCTGCAAACCATTCCCCTAAGCCTGATGGTGTTGATAAGTATTGAAATAGCATATTACGTGATGCATGGAAGTCGTATTCTAGAGAAAAACTTTTCTTTTTGCTCATAATTAAAATATTATAAGAACCCAATATATTGAAAAATAAAGAAGAAGTGCGTTTATTTTAAAATATTTTCAAAAGGTTGTGGGTAGTAGATTATGTTTTTATATTTGGGCACTTAATGGCGAGGTAGCTCAGCCGGTTAGAGCGTCGGATTCATAACCCGGAGGTCGGGAGTTCAAGTCTCCCTCTCGCTACTAAAACAATATAACGGTTATACTATAACAGTATAACCGCTTTTATTTATCATTTAAGATTTTTTGAATTATTAACCCTATGGATATTGTTAATAGTGTTCCAATTAAATTCAACCATAAAAAACTAACAACATTTTTAATAAAAAGAATCAATATGATAACCTCTGAAACAATTGATGACCAAAAAACAGCTTTTCCTTTAATTTGTTTAATGAAAATTGCTGTTAAGAAAATACCAAGTATAGTCCCATAAAAAAGTGAACCAATTATATTTACTAGTTGAATAAGGTTTTCAAATAAATTTCCAAAACTTGCAAATAGAATGGCAATTAATCCCCAAAAAAGTGTAAAAAATTTAGAGACATTTACATAATGAATTTCTGATTTATCTTCAATATTTCTTTTGTAAAGGTCAATTGTTGATGTAGCAGCAAGGGAATTTAGTTCTGAGGCTGTTGAACTCATTGCAGCAGAAAAAATTACAGCAATTAATAAACCTATGAGTCCTTTTGGAAGATTTGTAAGTATAAATGAGATAAACACAAAGTCTTTGTCATTTGATTCAATTTTGGAAAAATTATTTTTAATTAAATTTTTAACTTTTTTACGCTGTAATGACTCTTTTTCTCGTAAGTACAAAATCTTTTTTTGATCATTTCCATAAATTAATTCATGTTTTATATCCTTTTGAGTCTTATAGTTTTCAGTTTCCAATTGATTATATTGATTGGAAACACTGCTATTTTTTAAGGCTGATATTGCTTTTGGATTAAAATTTATTGGTGCATATTCGAGTTGATAGAAGACAAAAACCATAACTCCTATAAGAAGGATGAAAAATTGTAAGGGAATTTTAAGTATTCCATTCATTATTAACCCAATTTGACTTTCCTTAAGTGACTTACCAGACAAGTATCTTTGAACTTGAGATTGATCAGTACCGAAATAGGAAAGAGCTAAGAAAAATCCACCCGTCAAACCGCTCCAAATAGTATATCTACTATTTAGATCTAAACTAAAATCTAAAACCTTTAATTTACCTGCTTTACCAGCAATTTCAAGTGCATCAGAAAAAGAAATTTCCTTTGGAAAAAGGTGTATTATGTATCCAAAAGCAACAATAATTCCAATTAAAATCACAGACATTTGCTGTTTTTGTGTAATATTCACAGTTTTTGTCCCTCCAAGAAGTGTGTAAAAAATCACAATTCCTCCGACTAATGCTACCATTAGCTTTAAATCCCATCCTATGACAATACTCATTATAATTGCTGGAGCATAAATTGTTATTCCTGCTGCTAAGCCTCTCTGAATCAAAAATAATATTGAAGTTAGAGTCCTTACTCTAATATCAAAACGTGTTTCTAAATATTCGTATGCTGTATAAACCTTTAGATTGTGGTATATTGGGATAAAAAATAAACAAATTACTACCATTGCAAATGGAAGTCCAAAATAAAACTGTACAAATCCCATCCCGTCATGATAAGCTTGCCCTGGAGTTGATAAAAAAGTAATCGCACTTGCTTGAGTAGCCATAACAGATAGCCCTACAGTCCACCAGCGTGCCTGATTTCCTCCTTTAAGATATTCGTTGATATTATTATGGCTTCTATTTTTCCATAAACCATAAAAAACAATTAAACTCAAGGTGCCAACAAGAATTATCCAGTCAATTGATCCCATTATTGATATTGATTCATGAAGAGATAAAATACTAACCAGTATAAAATATTAATTCCAATAAGAAGAAAATAAATATGGTCTTTCATTTCCCGTATGAAATTAAGTTTAAAAATAAACGATATGCTCCAGGAACTCCTTCCGGAAGTTCACGAAAGAAACTCAAGCCAGTATATATGAATTTACCTTTCCCATAATCTGCAACTAATAAACTTCCTTTTTTTTCTTCCTCTCCATTATCACTCATAGATAAAACAGCTTGATATTTTTTATCCCATGCTCTAGGAAAATATAGCCCCCTTTCTTGCACCCATCCTTCAAAATCTTTTGAAGAAATTTTATTTGGATGGTTTAGAATAGGATGATCCTTAATTAAAAATTTTACATCTGCATTTTCATCAGTTACACGATCACGAGATAAATTAATAGGGTAGGGTGCAACTATCGAAGAATCAAGTCCTCTACTGGTATTATACTGAACAATCAGAGTTCCACCCTTTTTTACATAATCCCATAAAATTTTATTTTTAAATTTTAGATCATTATTAATATTAAAAGCACGAATACCTACGATTAGAGTTGGAAAAGGTAAGATAGTTTCTAATCTTAAATTTTCTACATCAAATTCTGTTACTTTTATACCAATATTTTCCAAGCTTTCAACTATTTTATCTCCAGCTCCTTTGAGATAGGCAACTTTTTTTACTTTAAATTTAATATCTACTTTAGATACTCGTGTTTTGTTTGGAGTCAATAAATATTGTTTAGATATATGGGGATAATATATTTTATCTAGCGAAAAAATATGTGATTTTTTATCTTCAGTCACTAGAGAAGAAAAAAATCCAGTCTTATTTCCATCGGGAGGATTTACATTAAAAATATATTCTTTTGTTTCTCCAATTTTTTCAATTTTTACTTTATAATTCTTTGGATTAAATGACCAATCAACAGGTGTTTTTAAAGTTACCAAGCCATTAAATTTTTCTACATGAGAAGTAACATTTACTCTAACTTCTTTTGGTGTATTATCTTTAAATAAAAGTACTTTTTTACTTAATTGTGTTGTTACCTTTGGTAATACTTGAAAATTCTGTATTATTTCTCCTTTTACTCGATCTGTAATTCTATATGTGAGTGGAACATCAAATATAATTTCATTATTATTGATGAATACTTTGAATTGAATTTTAATAGGATATGGAGTTTCAGGTAGACCCTTTAAAAATTCATTTTCTACTTTGTAATTGCCCAAATCGGCTTCATTTAATAGCCAATAAGGTGTTGTTTTCACATCTGGTATTTTCAAAGTTTCACTTATTTCCAAAACTTGATTTTTTGATAAATTAAACTCAGATTCAATTTTAATAGATTTTGATAATATTTTGAGACTTATGGGAATCGGACTAGGATTCAATGCTTTTATTTTTATTGGAATTATCATATTTGGAACTCCAACTTCGTTTGTCGTATTAAATTGTAACCTTAGACCTAAACAATTTTTAATTATAGTTTTTACTTCATTTAATTTTATCTTTTTCCAGTGGTTATCTTTTAGAGTTAATATTTTTTTATGAATTTTGAGAAGATCTGGAATACTATTATATGGTTTTTCTAATTCAAAATTATCTATAACTGACTCAACCAATTTCTGAATTACATTACCACCTTTAACACGATTCCAAGAAGTATCAATTCCATTAAAAGGGTTCGTATTTATTATCTCATTCCCATTTATCAACTCTAAATATTCCGTTTGACTACCAAGTCTTGGTGAGCTCCCAAAACCTTGTGATTTGTGTTGACTTCTGCTTTTTGCCGCAACTTCTTCATTGGTTTTACCTAACAAAATATCGAAAGGATTACTTTCCAAAGCAATCATATCACTTTTGTCAACTTTATCAAATTTATCTTCTCCACCATAAGCCCACCATGAGAGATTATAAAACTGAAGCTTTGGCTGCCAAAGGCTAACAGTTTTCAATTGTCTTGAAAAAGCTTTAGGGTCATTTGCTAAGTGAAAAGCCTTTTCACTTAAAATTGCAGAACTTGTGTGATGACCATGAGTAGTCCCTGGTGTTCTGTGGTCAAATCTGTGAATTATTATGTCTGGTTTAAATTGACGAAAACGAAAAACAATTTGAGATAAAATTTCTTTTTCATTCCAAATTGAAAGTGTTTCTTTTGGATGCTTTGAAAATCCAAAGTCATTAGCTGTTGTAAAAAATTGTTCTCCTCCATCAATTTTACGAGCTTCTATTAGTTCTTGAGTTCTAATTAATCCTAATCCCTCCCTAAGTTCAGTTCCAATTAGATTTTGTCCACCATCACCTCGAGTCAATGAAAGATATGCTGTCCGAGCATTGAAGTGATTTGAAAATAGAGAAATCAAACGTGTATTTTCATCATCTGGATGAGCAGCTACATAAAGTACTGATGCTAGAGTATTTAATTTTTTTAGCTGTTTAAATATTTGAGCTCCTTCCTGACAAAGAAGATTTGTAGAATATAAGGTCAGAAAAAATAGAATTAATTTTTTCATTTTCATTTTAAATTTAGGGAATCACGAAAGTGCTCATCTCCAATTTTATTTAGTTCCCAGTAAGGAAGTTTAATCATTTTTTCTAGAACAGCACTTGATATGATTTTTTGATTTTCAAAATCGTATTCATTCCATTTTAAGATTTGGTAAGGATGATTTGGCTCAAAGTAGATAGATAATTTTCTTTTTAATTCAGGATAAAATATAGAATACATATTTAAGGTATCATTATTTTTTAAATCTAGTACTGCTTCATAAAACTTTATAGGTTTATGATTCATACGAAGGTATTCTAGTGAAGGTAATAGTTCTTTTTTACCCTGAGGTAAAATTTTGGGCTGTGTTCTTATCCAAACCCAAAGCTCTTCTTCTGTTAAGTCATTTTTTAGGTTAAACATCTCATCTGCTTCTCCCTCAAAATAAGAGTGACCTGTTATTTCAAGTGTTTTTCTTCGATTAATTTGAAGGTAAGTTTGACCACACCATTCTTGAATAGATGTAGTAGTTTTAATTAAAGGTAAATTTTTTCCTAAACGTGAAAAGATACTCGTCATTATAGAGTATGGATAAATTCCAGTTAAAAATTTTTTAGTTCGGTTTAACTTTAAAATATTCTCTGTGTATTCGGTTTTTTTATTTGCTTTGACTTGTTTTCTAGGTAAAAAATCTTCTGTAACATAAATCAAAACAGCACTTCCCTTTCTAATACTACCATATCTTGAATGAGTTAAACTGTAGTTACTTATTTCAGCTTTTCCGTCAAACCAATAGTTTTTAAACTCTTCGCTTAAAGGAAAAGATGAATGTGAATCTAAAAAATTTGATTTATTGCAGCTTAAAAAAAGTATTAGATATAAGATGATGAATTTTTTCATTAGCTGATATTTAGGATTTTATAAAGTTCACTAATTCTCAATTATAATTTCTTTTATTTTTTTAAATACTTGAGCTACTGGAAGCCCAATTATATTCGTATAGCTGCCATTTATAGAAACTATATTTCTTATTCCAAAAGAATCTTGGATACCATAAGATCCTGCTTTATCAAAAGGAGATCCAGTTTTTATATAGTCATTTATTTCATCCTCTGAAACTTTACCAAAAGTAACAGTAGAAACTTCGTGAATTATTTCAGTTTTTTCTTTGGTTAAAAAACAAACAGCAGTTATAACTTCATGTGAGCTATTAGATAATTTTTTAAGCATTTTTTTTGCCTCTAGGGAATTTGATGGTTTACCAAGAGATTTATTTTTATGCCAAACAATGGTATCTGCAGTAATTACAAGTTGATTTTTCTTTATCTTTTCCAAAAAGGATTCTGATTTTTTATGTGCAATATGTCTTGCGGTTTCAATACCATTTAAGCCTGGAGGGTATTTTTCTTTAACTGGAATTACTTTAACAATAAAATCGAGCTGCATTTTCTCAAAAAAAAATTTTCTTCGAGGGGAACTAGAAGCAAGAATAATTTGATTTTTTATAAGATTCATTAAACAAATTATTTATCCGGATTTAAGTTCCATTTGTCTTGAACTCTAAGTACTTGTTCTATAATTTCTCTAACACAGCCTTCTCCACCCTTTTTATGAGAAACATAATCTACTATCTCTTTTACGTCCGGAACTGCGTCTGATGGACAACAAGAAACTCCTATCTCTTTCATTACAGGTAAATCAGGAATATCGTCTCCCACATATAAAATCTCTTCAGGATTTAGAGAATAATTATCCATTAAATCTTTATATGCATCCATTTTATTGAAAGCTCCAAGATAAATATCATAAATACCAAATTCATTAAAACGTTTTCGAATTCCTTCATTCATGCCTCCAGTAATTATTACAATTTTGAATCCATGCAATAAAGCGCACTTCATGCCGTAACCATCTTTTGTGTCCAATGCACGGTACATCTCACCTTTAGAAGTCACAAGGACTTTTCCATCAGTTAATACTCCATCAACATCAAAAATAAATGTCTTAACTCTAGTTAAATATTCTTTATAATTTTTTTTAATCATTACATTCTTGTATTGCTGAAGTTAATACTTTATAAATTTTTTTTAATCTACTATTTGTTATCAATTTTATTTGTTTTGAAATGGTTTCACTATCATTTCTAGAGGCAGGTCCTGTTTGTGAGTTCTTTGGGCTTAGTTTCTCAACTTTTTGGACTGTTTCTTTAATAAGTGGCAGTAATATATCAAATGGTAAATTATTTTTTTTACATATCAAGTTTGCTTCTGCAAATAGATGATTAGTGAAATTATTTACCAGTACTGCTGCTAAATGAAGTTGCTCTCTTTTGGATGAATTTAAAACAAAAGATTTGGAACCAATATGTTTTGCGAGTTTTTTTAAAATCATTAAGTCTTTAGAGTTTTTACTTTCTAACCCAACAAAGATTTCACTAAAATTTACATCACTCCCTTTAGTAAACGTTTGAATTGGATAAAAAACGCCCGCACGATCTCGTTTTATTTCTTTTAAAGAAATTGACCCAGAGGTATGGACTACAAAAGAATCTTTTGGTAATAATTGGACTACTTCTTTGATTGAATTATCAGAAACAGCAATCAGATAAATGTCACATTTTTCATCTTGATCAATTTTATTTACTATATTGATTCCTTCAGGGGTTAAGCTCTCTTCTCTTGATCGTATTACCCATTTTAATAATTGGACTTGGCCAACTGAAATTAAAACTTTGTAAAGATGTTCCCCAAGCTTTCCCCCACCTATTAGTGTAATTTTCATAAGCTTTCAAAAATACAAAAACAGTTTATGTAAGTATTTATTTCTCCTGTAATTTAAATGTTAGCAATTCATTTGATTTTGATTTGAGAATTCTATTTTAAATTAATTTAAATAAGATTTTATTATTGTTTAAGAGGATTTTAAAATTATGAAAACTATTACTTATTAACGTACTTGACCTATATTTGCATCTGATTTATGCCGATTTTGATGAAGGACTTACTTATTAAATATCTTTTTTCTACCCGCTTAACTGCCATTCTTTTCATACTCTATCCCACAGCGATGGCCTTGGGAACTTTTATAGAAACATGGTATAGTACTGATACCGCAAAAATATGGATATATAATGCATGGTGGTTTGAATTACTGATGGTTTTTATGGCAATTAATTTTTTTGGTAATATTTTTAAATACCGTCTTTTAAGGAAGGAAAAATGGGCTGTTTTATTATTACACTTATCTTTCTTATTAATACTCTTAGGAGCATTTATAACAAGGTACATTGGTTATGAGGGTGTTATGCCTATCAGAGAAGGAGTTACCGAAAATAAAATGCTTTCAGAAAAAACTTATTTAACTGTTTACATTGATGGTGAGATAGATGGTAAACCAAGAAGAAAAAAATTAGAAGATGATCTTTTACTTTCAGAACATGCAAAAAATAATTTTTCTTGGGATAATGAATTCAATGGTCAAGCTTTTAGTATATCATATATTGATTTCATTGAAAATGCGACTGAGGATTTAGTTTTAGACGATAAAGGTGAAAGATATATTAAAGTCGTCGAAGCAGGAGACGGGACTAGGCATGAACATTTCGTTAAAGAAGGTGATATAGTTAGTATTCATAACATTTTATTCACTTTAAATCGATATCAGAAAGGTGCAATTAATATTACATTAAAGGATGGGCTATATACCATTAACTCACCCTTTTCTGGAGAATTTATGAGGATGGCAGATCAGTTGAAAGGAGAAATTGTAGCAAATACTGAAGAAACTTTACAATTTCGTTCACTTTATTCATTACCTAATTTTCAATTTGTCATTCCAGAGCCAGCTTTAAGAGGCAAATTTGATATTGTGAAATCTGACATCCAAAATGAGGTATTGCAAAATGCACTAACTCTTCAAGTTACTTCTAAAGGTGAAAGTGAAGTAATAACCCTATTGGGTGGTAAAGGAATAACAAATGATCCAAAAAAAATCAGCTTAGGGGGATTAGATTTTTATCTGAAATTTGGATCACTAGCATTTGAACTTCCATTCGCGATAACATTAAATGATTTTATTGCCGAAAAATACCCTGGAACAGAAAAAAGCTATGCATCATTTATGAGTAAAGTAAGGGTAGAAGATAAAACACCTTTTGAATATGATATATATATGAATCATGTTTTAGATTACAAGGGGTATCGTTTTTTTCAAGCCTCATTCAATCCAGATGAAAAAGGGACTATTTTATCTGTGAACCATGACTGGTGGGGTACAAATATTACATATCTGGGTTACATTTTACTTTATTTGAGTATGATTGGAATTTTCTTCATTGGTAAAACTCGTTTTCAAGAACTATCTAAGTCTTTGGACAAAATAAAAGAGAAAAAGAAATCCCTAATGCTTCTTATCTTTTTCTCTATTTTTAATTCATTTAGTATTCAAGGCCAATCATCTGTATTTAGTCAAAAAAGTGCAATAGATTTTGACTCTATAATTAAAGCAGATGCATTTTCTGAAAGCCATGCAAGAAAATTTGGAGAGTTAGTAATCCAAGACTCTGGTGGTCGAATGAAACCTGCCAATACTTTTTCATCTGAACTTTTAAGGAAAGTAAGTAAGAATGATAAATATCAAGGATTAAATTCTGATCAAGTTTTACTTTCAATAATGAATAACCCGGCAATATGGTATAATGTACCCCTAATTTATCTACGAAGAGGTAATGATAGCATCCGAAAACTAATAAATATAGACTTGAAGTCTAAATATGCTCCTTTACTTTCATTTTTTGACAAAAATGGAGATTATAAATTAGCAAATAATCTAGAAGAGGCATATAGAGCAGGGATTCCAAACCAATTTCAAAAGGATTTTATCGAAATAGATCGGCGTGTCAATTTACTATATTCAGCCTTAGAAGGCAAGGTAATGCGTATATTTCCAATTCCAAATGATACAAATAATAAGTGGGTCTCTTATCCTGAATTAGATGGGTCGAATTTTAGAGGAAAAGATTCTTTATACGTAAGAAATATTTTACCATTATATTTTCAATCACTTAGGTTGGCACAAAAAGATAAAGATTATAAACAGGCTGAAAATCTTTTAGAAAGTATTAATGGTTTTCAAAAAAAGTTTGGGGGTGAAGTTTTACCAAATGATGACAAGATAAAGGCTGAAATAGCATATAATAAATACGATATTTTCAAAAAACTTTTCAGCTGGTATTTATACGCAGGACTTCTGTTTTTTATCATATTGATAATTCAAATTTTTAAACCTAATAGATTTATTTCATTATTAGTAAAAGGCTTTAAAATTGTAATGATTTTACTTTTCACTTTACATACAGTTGGACTAATATCAAGGTGGTACATTTCAGGTCATGCACCCTGGAGTGACGCGTATGAATCAATGATTTATGTTGCATGGGCAACTCAATTTTTTGGATTGATATTTGGAAGAAAATCAGATTTAACAATGGCTTCAACTGCTTTTGTAGCGGGAATGATTTTAATGATTGCTCATTGGAATTGGATGGACCCCGAAATAGCGAATCTTGTTCCTGTTCTTGATAGCTATTGGTTAATGATTCATGTAGCTGTAATTGTAGGAAGTTATGGGCCTTTTGCTTTGGGGATGATTATTGGAACAGTGTCATTAATATTGATGTTAATCGCAACAAATAAAAATAAAAAGAAAATTAAACTGCAAATTAAAGAGCTTACAATTATAAATGAGTTGTCTATAACAGTGGGTTTAATAATGCTTACAATTGGAAATTTTTTAGGAGGCATGTGGGCCAATGAGAGTTGGGGTAGATACTGGGGTTGGGACCCAAAGGAAACATGGGCTTTAATTAGTATTATGGTTTATGCTTTTGTAATCCATATGAGGCTTATACCTGGCTTAAGAGGTACTTGGATATTTAATTTAATGAGTATTATTGCTTTTGGTAGTATTTTAATGACCTATTTTGGTGTGAATTTTTACTTGGTAGGATTGCATTCGTACGCTAGTGGCGATAAAATAATAACACCTGATTTTGTATATTATTCTACAGCAATTGTATTTATTCTTGGAACTATATCTTATTTTAAGTACAAGAGGCTTTATATTTAAAAAAAAAAATGAAAACTAAATGGTTAATATATTCAATTTCTGGTCTATTACTCAATGGATTTGGGCTTTCACTATTAGGTGAAGCTATAAGATTCAAAATTAATCAAGATTTCAATTGGTTTTACATAGGCGCTTTGGCACTAATTGTCTTCAATAGCGGTATATGCTTTGTGGGTAAAGCAATTTTGTTAAAAATTGAAATGTCAAAAAATAATTAAAAGGCACTAATAAAATCGTCTTCGTCACATCCTTTTTGAATCTCAATAAAAGATTTTTCAACAATAGCATTAGCTTGATCAGCATCAAAACCTAAGCCAATAACAAGACGATGCATTAGTTTTTTTTCTGCATCGTCAGCTATATTGTCTACTAAAACAATTCGAGCAAGATCATATAATCTTTCAAGTCTAACTCTTTTTGAACTTGGTGGATTAATTTGATATTGGTCAACATTTTTAATAATAGATGCAACTTCTTCCTCTTCAATTTCAAGATTAATCGCTGTACGATTAATAAATGCTTGTTCTTCATCGGTAATTACCCCATCAGCTAAAGCAATTCTTACAATAGCAGCGAAATGATCTCGATTTCTTTGTTTAAATCCAGTTGTGTAAAGGTTAGAGATATGCATAAATATTTTTTTCAAATATAAAAAATGGAATGATTAAAGGGTTTATTTATACTCTAATTTCATAAATTTTTTGTGATTTTGGCCAGGTATTTAAAGTGATTTTTATGTCTTTTGTCTCCTTTATTTATTCTCTTCTTTGATGTTTTGTTTATTCTTTCATTTAAAGAAATAAGTTTGGCTACAATAATTGGATTAAGTTCATCTTCAAAACAAAGAGATTTTATTTTTTCAGCAAACCTAATCTGCAAAGCCAAAATATTTTGATCATTAATTTCTAATTTTTCAAAAAAAGAGTCATAGAGGCTATCAATAAGTTCAACTGGATCAAATCCTTTATTATTTAGAGTTAAATAGGTAGATAACATTCGATTCAGTCTTGAAACACTTAAAATTCTATTTAAAGCAGAGCGTTGAATGTTCTGAATTCTTTTAAGTGCTCCTTTTTCTTTTATTTTTGAAATTAATTCTGGATTCATTAACCAGTTCTGGGTTTGCCATACATTTATATCTAGGAAAGCTAAAGCTCTTTTTTGATTTTCAACAGATACATTTTTGTATGGAATATTATTCTGTCCTTTAACCATCAATGTTTCATTAACGCCTCCAATAATTGCAATTACATGATTTATATATCTTCTGTATACATAAATCATTTCTCCATATAATTCGTTAAGATCATTATAATTATCACCTTTATCTGTGGTCCAATCATCAAGATTATTTGCTACAATTTTTAAGTTTTTTAAACCATAATTACTAGCTTTTACTGGATCATCACCAATATTTTCAGTTTGAGTGTCAGGATCGTTTCCACCAGATCCAAACATATACATTCTGTTCATACTTTTTTCATCAATAAAAGATTTTAAAAAAACTTTTTCCGTTTCTAAAGTTTCCTTATCAAAATACCTATAACCCCATTCAATTGCATAGTCATCGTAAGGACCCAGTTGACGAATAAAATTAATATCCTTATCACCAGGTTGTGCAACGTAATTATATCTAGCATAGTCCATAATAGTAGTCGCAATACCCATTTTTTTTGTAAAACTTCCTGATCTTAGTGAGTCTACTGGATAAGCTGAGCTTGCCTTCATATTATGAGGAAGTCCAAGTGCATGTCCAATTTCATGTGAAATTACACGACGCATCATTTTTCCTATTTCTTCCTCTGGTGTTTCTAATGTTCTGGCTAAAGGATTTGCAGCAGCAGTTTCTAATAGATAACGATTTCTATAGGAGCGAAAATGATTATGATACCATATGATATCACTTTCAATAATCTCTCCACTCCTCGGATCTGCTACACTTGGTCCAGTAGCGTTCCTTGTTGTAGTAGCTACATATCTTACAGAAGAATATCGAACATCTTCTAAACTAAAATTAGGATTTTCTTCTTTACTTGGAGTGTCCTTTGCTACTATTGCATTTTTAAATCCTGCTTTTTCAAATACTCTGGCCCAATCCTCAATCCCTTTTTTAAAATAAGGTTTCCATTTATTGGGAGTTGCAGGATCAATATAATAGACAATTGGTTTTATAGGTTCTACCAATTCTCCTTTAAAGTAAGCTTCTTTATCCTTTGGTTCTAGACGCCACCTTTTAATTATCCTTACTTCGTCAGACTTTAATGCTTTTGAACTGTAGTTAATTTTTTTTAGATTAAACCATCCAATTCTTTTATCTAGATAACGAACAGCCATTTGATTTTCAGGCAATAAAATAATAGAGTGATTAACTTGAAAGCTTAGTGTTTTACTATTATTATCTCTTGGAGGTTTATTTGATTTATAAGTAAGTGTATGTTTTATTTCTATATTTTCTGGAAAGCTTTTAACCTCGTCAATAAAACTTCTTTTAGCGTCTGCACCACCTATACCAAATTCTTTTTTTTGTGATGATCCTATAATATTAAAACCAGGTGAATCTGCGTTAAAATAATTACTAACATCTATTAAAAAACGATCACGTTCAATATTTTTAATTTCGAAAGCAGCTAAAATGGGTGGAAAATTATTTTGCGTAACGCTTAATGAAATAGGATCTTTAATGTTAGCAATATTGATGTAACTTTTTTCTAAAAGTAAAATTCTATCCCCTTTTTTGATAAAGTGAATAAGCTGTTCGCTTGTTTTTGATCCCGCATTTTGATAAGCTTGGTAATTAGCAGGAAACTGGACAAAACGAGTTACCATTAACAAATCTTTTTCTAATATATTTTTATCAATTTCGAATAATAATTTATCCTTTTTAAAATATGATGTTATCATTCCTTTTTGTTGATCAATATCTTTGGTTAAGGAGTCTATAGACTTAGATTGATCAATATTTAAATCATTAGTTTGGGAAAAAATAAATTTATTATTTAAAAGAATTGTAAATAATATACATGTAAATATTCTCATTATTTTTTTTCTACAATATCTAAAAAAATCAAATAATTCAATTGTTAAAGCATTAATTTAAATGTATATTAGAATTAATAAAAAAACAATTATGAAAATATTATTGAAATCAATCTTGAGTTTAATTTTGATACTCCCTTTACATTTTGTTAAAGCACAAAAAAAGAAAAAGAATTATACAAAATACACAACTAAGTCTGTATCCTTAGATGCATTTCAACTGAGAAATGTAGGCCCTGCATTTTTATCTGGTAGAATCGCAGACATTAAAATGCATCCAAATAATGATAATATTTGGTATGTAGCTACGGGTTCCTCGGGTGTATGGAAGACAGTAAATTCGGGCACTACTTGGACACCTATCTTTGATAACGAAGACTCCTATTCTACGGGCTGCATTTCACTTGACCCAAGCAATCCTGATGTTGTTTGGTTAGGAACAGGTGAAAATGTTGGAGGAAGACATGTTGCCTACGGTGATGGTATTTATCGTAGTGATAATGGAGGTAGAACATGGATAAATAAAGGTTTAAAGAAATCTGAACACATTTCTGAGATAATCATTCATCCTAGTAATTCAGAAATAGTATGGGTGGCTGCTCAAGGACCTCTTTGGAATAAAGGAGGTGAGCGTGGACTATATAAAACCACTGATGGTGGAAATAATTGGAAAAAAGTACTAGGAAATAGCGAATGGACCGGTGTTACTGATATTATGATTGATCCTAGAAACCCAGATATACTATACGCTGCTACTTGGGATCGTCACAGAACTGTTGCTGCACTTATGGGTGGAGGACCAGGAACTGCTATATATAGATCCGATGACGGAGGAGAAAATTGGAAAATTTTAAAAACTGGCTTACCCAATAATCCTGATTCTAATAACGATGGAGTAGTAGATGAAGATGATTCCCCTGTCAGTAATATGGGAAAAATTGGTCTTGCGATTTCTCCTCAAAATCCTGATATCGTTTATGCAGCTATAGAATTAGACAGAAAATCTGGTGCGGTGTATCGTTCTGAAGATCGTGGAGAGTCATGGAAAAAGATGTCTAACACAGTATCTGGAGGCACAGGTCCTCATTATTACCAAGAATTATACGCTAGCCCTCATGAATTTGATCGTTTATATTTAATGAATGTAAGAGTTTTAACTTCAGCGGACGGAGGCAAAACCTTTGAACAATTAAAAGAACGTGATAAGCATTCGGATAATCATGCTATTGTATTCAAAAAGGATGATCCAAATTATTTAATGTTAGGAACTGATGCAGGAATCTATGAGTCTTTTGACCTAGCTGAGACATGGAGATATATAAAGAATCTTCCTTTAACACAATTTTATAAAGTGGCTGTCAATAATGCAGAACCATTTTATCATATTTTCGGAGGGACTCAAGATAATGGATCAGCCGGGGGACCCTCAGCAACAGATGAAAGAGAAGGAATAGCGAATAAGCATTGGTATAAGACTTTGGGTGCTGATGGACATCAATCTGCTACTGATCCAGTATATAATGACATTATATACGGTGAATATCAGCAAGGTGTTTTATTTAGAGTGGATTTAACCTCTGGTGAAACAGTTTCAATTCAACCAAAAGCAAGATTAGGTGAACCACATGAACGATTTAACTGGGATGCACCGATATTAGTAAGTCCACATAACCCAAAATGCTTATATTTTGCCTCATATAGAGTTTGGAAATCTGAAAGTAGAGGTGATGACTGGGAGCCAATTTCGGGTGACTTAACCAGAAATGAAAATCGTTTTACCTTACCTATTATGGGAAGAAAACAGAGTTGGGATAATGCCTGGGATGTAGGAGCAATGTCTAATTACAATACAATTACTTCATTAGATGAATCACCTGTAGAAGAAGGTTTGATTTATGCAGGTACAGATGACGGATTTATTCATGTTTCTCAAAACGGTGGAGATAGTTGGAGAAAAATTCCAGTAACTAATTTGGGACTTGCACCAAGGAGTTTTGTCAATGATATTAAAGCAGATTTGTTTGATGCAAATACAGTCTATGTTGCGCTTGATAATCATAAAGAAGGAGACTATAATCCTTATTTATTTAAAAGTACCGATAGAGGACTCACATGGAAATCAATAAGTAACAATATTCCAAAACGGACTCTTGTTTGGCGTATGGTTCAAGATCATGTCGAAAAAAATTTACTTTTTGCAGCAACAGAATTTGGGATTTATACTTCATTAAATGGAGGAAAGTCATGGCAAAAATTAGATGGATCGCCAACAATCTCATTTAGAGACTTAACTATTCAAAAAAGAGAAAATGACTTAGTAGCTGCATCTTTTGGTAGAGGATTTTTCATTCTTGATGATTATAGTGCTCTAAGGGAATTTACCGAAGAAAATCTCAATAAAAAGGGTAAACTTTTTAAACCAAGAACAGCTAAGTGGTTTGTTCCAAGAAGTAATATTGGGAATACAGGCTCCGACTATTATTTTGCTGATAATCCAACATATGGAGCTGTATTCACATATCATCTTTCAGATGATTATAAAACAAAAAGAGAAATTAGACGGGATAAAGAAATCGAATTAAATAAAAGAAAATCTAATATTCCTTTCCCTGGATGGGAAAATTTAGATAAGGAAAGGAGAGAGGATCCAGCACATGTTGTACTTACAATACAAGACAATAGTGGAAACGTAATTAACAAGATCTCAAAAAAAGCTAGTAAAGGAAGTAATAGAATTTCTTGGGATTTTACCCACTTTAATCCTTACGCTGTTTCTTCTGAATCACCTAGATATAATTATAGTGGAGCTCTAGCAAAACCTGGTACTTACAAAGCATCATTATCATTAGTTCAAAATGGGAAAGTAACCACACTCGATGGTCCAATTTCATTTGAGATAAAAGCGATTCGAGAAGGTATTTTAAATGGGATTGGTTTTGAGGAATATAACAGATATTTAAAACAAATATCAGAATTATACAATGATATTAGTGCTGTAGAAGATGTGTTTGAGGAAAGCTTAAAAATGCAAAAAGCGATGACAAACGCATTAAAAAAGACAAAGATTTTTCCAGGGGTTATTGAGGCAAAAATTGCTATATTAAGAGAAGATTTAGATAAGATAAATCTAAGTCTAAATGGTAGTCCTTCTAGATCAGAGGTTGGAGAACGCAATCCAGCAGATCTTAATGATTATTTATACAATGCATCTTCTGGACTTAGAAATTCTTACGGACCTACTCCGCTTCATGCTAAAAGTTTAGAAATGGCAAAACAATTACTATCTGAATTAAAGACTGAGGTAATTAAAATTTCTAAAACTAAAATACCTGAAATTCAAAAAATGTTAAAAGAAGCTGATGCTCCTTACATAATTGGTCAGGGTATTGAGTAATCGTAAAAAAGACTGCTTAGTTGCAGTCTTTTTTATTTATTCGGGAGGAAGTTTGAATTTAACTCAAAACACTCAAGTGAAAAATACTTAATTGATGCTAAGAGATGATCAAAAATATCTGCTGAAATATGCTCATAATTTATCCATTCCTTAACCTTTGTAAACACATAAACTTCTAATGGAATCCCTTGTGCTGTAGGTGGTAATTGCCTGCACATGATTGTCATATTAGTATTAATCATTGGATGATTTTCAAGATAAGCTTCAGTATAAAATCTAAATAAGCCAAGATTCGTAAAATTTCGTCCATTAATTAATAAACTCTTATCAACTTTTTTATTTGAGTTTGATTTATCAATTTCTTCATTTCTTTTTTCCAGAATTTCTGATAAAAGTTCTATTTTTTTTAATTCTTGGATTTCTGAGGACTCTAAAAAACGGATACTACTTATTTTAATTAATAAAGATCTTTTTATTCTTCGACCATCAGATTCACTCATACCTCTCCAATTTATAAATGATTCAGAAATCAACTTATATGTTGGGATAGATGTTATTGTTTTATCAAAATTTTGCACTTGTACTGTAGAAAGACTTACTGAAATAACATCACCATCGGCTTTATTTTGGGGCATACTAATCCAATCACCGATTCTAACAGTATCATTGACAGCAACTTGAACACTTGCTACAAATCCTAAAATTGTATCTTTAAAAACAAAAAGTAAAACAGCAGAAAGAGCTCCAAGTGCAGTTACGAAGCTCCAAACGTCTTTTCCTGTTAAAATAGATAATATTAAAACTCCACCAATAAACCATAAAAAAATCATTATAACCTGGAGATAACTATCTAATGGTTTTTCTTTTAAAGCAGGAAAGGTTTTTAAAAAATCACTTAAACTTTTAAGTAAAGCTCTTATTAATCCAAGAGCTATAATTACTGATAGAGCTTCAATGATGATTTTCAAACCATAGGTAAACGGTTCATAAATAGTTTCAAATAGGCCTGGGAAGTTCGCGTATATAAAAAAAAGAAGAGGGATATATGATAAGAGTCTTGGAACTCTGTTTTTTAGCAATAGATCATCAAACGTGGACTCTGTCCTTGTTGCAATCTTGTTAAAGATATTTATAATTATTCTCCTTGTGACCCAGAATAATAAAATACTCAATATTATTGTGAAGAAAAATAATAACACAATTGATAAATTTTCCGCCCAAAATTTAGTTATACCATTTTCTTCAAATATTCTTGACAACAGGGTTTTTAAATTCAAAGAATTCATATATAAATTTTTTATAAAATTAGGTTTTTATTAGAAACTTTTATTTTCCAAATTCTGCAAAGGTTAAGTTTTTAATAATATACTCTTTTAACTTATTAAAATATATTCCCTAAGACAATTCCTGAGGCATCAAATAATAAAATATTTTTTGAACTCATAAAATCTAAATTTTAGCAGCAATTTTTTTGATTGAATGAGCAAGTGCTCTATAGTCAGCTTTTTTACTTAGCGGGTTCATCATTACAACCCTAAGATATCTTTTTTGATTTATTATGCAAGATGTAATATAGAATGAACCAGAATTTATTAACTCATATCTAAGTTTAAGTTGTTTTTGATCATTGAATTTATGCGGCTTGTATTGGAAGCAAAGAATATTAGATTCTGGTTCATAAGGACAATAAAAATCTTCTAGTTTGTTTAGATAATTGTATAAATCTTTTGTTTGTTTAAAACTATTTTCGATAAAATCAACTATTGAATCAAGTCCTTCGAGTGCAAAACTCCAAAAAAGTTTTGTTCCCAATGCAGATTTTGTACATTCAATTGTAAAAGGCATTGAATCCATACCTATTACTTCATTTTCATGAAATACATAACTTCCTTTTTGATGAAAACTGTTCCACATATGCTCTTGTTTTTTAAATAAAACTGCCGTGCAAAGAGACGGGACTCTAAGCATTTTGTGTGCATCCCAAATTATTGAATCAGCATCCTCTATTCCTTTTACTTTTAATTTATGCACTGGAGACAACAGAGCTACAGCACCATGAGCTCCATCAACATGAAACCAAAGACTATTTTTTTTACAAAAAGAAGCCATTTCCTCAATTGGATCAAAAAGACCTGTTGAAGTTGCACAAGCATTTGCAACTACTGCCATAACCCTTTTACCTTCATTCTTAATTTTTGTGTATACATTTTCTAATTCAGATGTAATAATAACTTCGTTTTTGTCAACCGGGACTGGTATGAAAGAATCTTTACCCATACCCATAATTGATAAAGCCCTAACTATAGAATAATGTGATGTACTAGGACCAATTACAACTAAATCTTTTGGATTACCTTTATCCCAGGACTCCGGCGCAATATTAGATCTAGCAGCAGAAAGAGCAGTCATATTTGCAATAGATCCTCCGTGAGTTAAAATACCACTCCCATTATTTTGTAATTTTTTAAAATCATAAAGACTTTTACCACGAAACCAACCTAATTGACTTAACATCCAGTTAATCATAAAAGCTTCTAATGTAGCACCAGCAGGACCCATTTCATACAGAGAACTAGGGTTATTTATAGTGCCATGAATCCAGTCTGGTATACCCGACAAGTCGTGAGGGACAGCTACTTGATGTCCCATATAACGTGGATTTTTAAGGTGATTAGTGTTTTCTAAATATGTACTAATAAAATTATTTAACTCCTTAGTGTTACTAAATCCATTTTCAAAAATGGATGAAGCATTTAGCATTTCAGCTATTTTTTCTGGAGAATTTTGCTTTAAAACAACCTCATTATCTTTTTTTGATTTATTAACATATTTCTTTAGTGCATTTGCTACAATATTTTTTGTTTCCTTAAAAGGTAGCTTTACTTCTCTATTTTTGTTCTTTTTCATCTTCACTTTTTTATACAATCAAAAATATTACAAGAAGGATGATGTTTTTTAA
>CAJWHM010000024.1 GCA_913041125.1 uncultured Bacteroidota bacterium
TTTTATGAGTTTTATTTTTTTACAAAAAATAAACAAAAAAAGGCAACATAAAATGCTACCTTTTTTAAAATTAAAAGAAATAATTATAGGTCGAATACTGCTCTTAAATTAACTCTTCTTCCAATAACAGGCATATTAGGAAATGCTCTATATTGTTGATTAAATAAGTTAGTAGAAGATAGATCTAGTTTTATATTATCTGTTAATTTATAACCTATACTAGCATCAAAAAGATTTTTTGCTTGAACTGTTCCAGCATAAAATCCTTGATTAGAATTGAACTCGTCATCATGCTGAAAAGCTAAAGAAAATAAAAATCCTTTTCTATCTGTAAAATCCATTCCTAAACGATACTTAAACCGTGGTGCATTAAGAAAGTCCTGGAAAGGAAGATCATCATCGTTTTCTTCACCTGGATTCCATTCATTTTGACTTAGCCAGGATGCGTTACCCCAGAAGGTAAGCTTATCTGATGCAAAGTATTCCATTGTTAGGTCACTCCCCCAATGTGAACGAGTTACGTTGTCAAATATTCTATACCCTGCTGATATATGAGTTATATTGTCACCCTGAGGGACTCTTTGTGATTCGATAGCCCCAACAGCTGCTGAAGCCCCAGTATTCATAAAATCCACAAAACCTTGTCCTCCTTGTGCGAATGCTCCACCAACTAGTCCAGCTGCTTGGGCACTTGTTGCTGCTATTTGTGCAGGTGCAACTGCTGCTACTGCTGCTGCTACAGGAGCTACTGCAGGAGATCCTGGAAATAAAGCACCTGCTGGTGCTCCAGTTGCCCAAATTTCCTGAGGTATTCCGTTTGCCGTATATTGTGCCTCAACGCCAGCCTGTACTTGAGCGGTTACTGCTTGAGTTATAGCTCCACTTATAATTGGATCTGACGCAAAATCTGATCCTATTTGCGCTGCAAGGTCCGCAGGAATTCCTTCATAACCAGTTAATCTAAATGTTGGTCCAATAGCAGTGAACTGTGTTGAACCTGTTCTTGCAAAAGTATATACATCAAGACCAACAGCAAATTTATCTCCAAAAAGTCCTTTATAACCAACTTCCCATGATGTTGTCGTCCCTAAAAGCGCAGATGGGGTTCCAACTGCTTGAGGCATTGCGCTACCATTAAATGCATTATACCCTACTAAATTACCAGAAACACCTCCTGGAGCATATCCATTAAAGAAATTTTGAACTAAAGGTAATAGTGGCGCAAAATCTGGACTTGCCCCTAAACCAGCATATAGTTGTGGTAAAACTTGGCTAGCTGAAGCAGCATATGGATAAGCAAGAGGTAATTGTGTTGTCCCTGCTGGTAGTTCTGCCAATGGAGTTCCCTGAAAACCAACCATTTCAATTGGTTGGTTAGGATTAAAGTCTTGAGCACTTATCTGACCCGACAGCCAAACATCTAATTGCCCTGGTGCTTGAATCTGAACTGGGAAATCAACATATGTTTCAAGTGCACTTGGCCCAAAAACGGCTTCATTGTAAGTTACCCTAAAGCTATTCTTCGCATTTGGCTTGAACACAAGAGCAATTCTTGGTGCAATCTTTCCTTTATCTACGAAATTTAACTTATCGTATCTTAGAGCATAGGTTAAATCCAGTTTATCACTAAAACGTGATGTCCCTTGACCATAAAAGCCATAATTTATGTAGTCGTTGCTCCCGTCATTTTCTCCAAAAAGTGTATTTTCAGAGTCAGATCCTATATCTCTATAATCAAATCCAAATGTAAAGTTTGAATCTAAAAAGTTTACTGCATCGAAGCTATATTGCAATTGCGCGTCTAGTGCAGATCTTTTTGTTATAATTCTTTGTGCTGTTAAATAAAGATAAAACGGTGCATTTTCACTACCACCGTCATTTGCGGTATAAGACAATTGTCCAAAGAAACCACCTGATCTAATTCTAGCTTGCCCCCAATAATCATTCCCGGCTGCGTATCCAGGTCCTTGAGCTTGATTAATTAGTCCATTTCCAGAATTTATTCCTCCTGAAATAACTGCATCTGTTTTATCGTTGGGTCTAAATTCTAAATGTGCATTTGCCATAAACGTTTCATATTCATTCATGTAAGCGTTGCCATCTCCATCAGGATCAATATCAGATCTTGTAAGTATTGGAGAACTAGGTACTTGTGCAGGGTCAATTCTATTTCCTGATACTATTGGTTGGAATATCCCGTTTGCAGTAGCACCATTAATTTGAGCTAAGAAACCGGCGTCTTCAACAGGATCTAAGCTGAACTCATCCCCCTTCTTATATTGAGCATTTATTTTAAATCCAAATGTTTTTTTATCATTTGCATAAGCATGTCTTATAGCAGCTTGAGTTGTAGCTAGGTTACCCCCAATAAGTTCAATCGATGTTCCGGGTTTATCAATAGCCTTTTTTGAGAAAAAATGAACTACACCTGATTCGACACCAGGACCATATAAAGCTGATGCAGCTCCACGAACAACTTCAATACGCTCGATATCTAAATTAGATAATCCAGACTGGAATGCGAAGAAAGATCCCGAAGCTGGTGATTGTAAAAATCTGTAATCTAAAATTGGAAAAACACTTGTCCCAAATACACCAGATCCCGCTCTCATTTCAAAATTTATTGAATTTGCAGACTGCTGTTGAAATTGAAGTCCAGGTATATTAATTAGATTTCTAACTGGATCATTTACGTTTGCAGTGTTTTCCAAATCTTGCGATGAAATAATAGAAACTGATGCTGGTGCATCTAATATTTTCTCAGATCTTCTAGAAGCAGAAATTACAACTTCATTTAAATTTTGACCAAACTCTAAAGCGACTTCAATTACTTGGTCAGCAGATGTGACTTCAACACTTTGAGAGCTAAAACCTACATAACTCACCTCTATTGTGAAGGGTAATTCTGTTGTAGTATTTAAGGTAAAATTACCGTCAAAATCAGCTACTGCTCCAGTATTTGAACCAACTACAATTATATTGGCTCCAGGAATAGCTTCTTGGTTTTCTGCATCAACCACTTTACCAGAGATTGATGTTTGTGCAAGGACAAGGTTTGCTGCAAAAAATAATAGCGCAAAAAATCCTTTGTGTAATACATTCTTTGTTTTCATATTTTTAATTTTCATTTGTTTTGAACTTGTAGATTAAGTTGTTTTAAATGGTTTAGAAATAGGGCAATTTCTTTATAATTGATCGTAAGTTACTATTTTTTTTCTTCTAACGAATAATTTGAATTAAAGACTTGAATATCTATAACACTCAAAATCTTAATTAATAATTTCTAAATACGAAAATTGTCCTCTTTAAAAATAAATATTAGGTTTATATACCGTAAATTAAGATTTGAATTAGGGCTTTTATTCCATTGAAAAATATATTTTACTTCTCACTAAAATACCTTCTTAGGTTTTACAATTATATCTTTTTCAGAAATATAAAAATCTATGGATATAATAACATTCCAAAAGATGGTGGAATTTTATTCTCCCCTAATCATCAGGGTGCATTTTTAGATCCACTACTTATAGGATCAATGACCCCAAAAAAAATAACATCTTTAACAAGAAGTGATGTTTTTGGAGGCCCTCTTCAATGGTTTCTTGATGCTTTACAAATGTTACCCGTGTACAGGATTAGGAATGGATATAGCAATTTAAAAAAAAACGATGCTATTTTTGAAAAATGTTTTGATTTATTAGGTTCTGGAAAATTTCTATTGATGTTTTCAGAGGGTGGCCATCATCATGAATATTATTTAAAAAATCTCTCAAAAGGTAGCAGCAGATTAGCTTTTCAAGCTCAGAGAAAATATCCAAAAAAGAAAATTTATATACAACCTGTAGGAATTAATTATGGACACCATACCCAACCTAGATCTTCACTCCATTTAGTATATGGTAATCCGTTACTTATTTCAAAATTTACAGATCAAAAGAAAAGTGAAGCTGAAAACATAAACCTAATTCGTGAAGCTCTTCAATTAAGAATGAAAGATTGTCTATGGATACCTGAGGATTCTGAAATATACAATCAACAAAAAGAATGTATCAACAGTGTAACAACAAAGATGGATTTTTTTCAAATGAAATCCGCTCTTAAGACAAAAAGAAAACAGCTTCCTAAAAGAAAAAAAAGAAATAATATTACTAAATTATTAGCCGGTATTTTATCAATTCCAAATATTATTCCAATTTTTATTACTAGAAAGGTTGTATATAAATTTAAAGATCCTGTATTTAATAGTTCAATGAAATACGCAATGGGTGTTTTTTTGTTTCCGGTGTATTGGATTTTAACTGCTATTATAATTAATACAATGTTTGGGAATAGTTTAATGGCTTTATATTTATTTGTTTGTTTGGTGTTTTTATTTATAAGACAGCATATTTTACTATCATAATTTATCTTTCAATAGATATTTGTTATAACTTAATATTATATTTATGAAAAAAAATAATTTATAGCACTATTTATAATTTATAATTATTATATTAATTGGTATAATAGTTTTTTCTTATTTAATTAATTTTAATAAAGATTTTTAATTTTGTGAAATGCATGATCTAATAATAGTTGGCGCGGGGCCTATAGGCATTGCTTGTGGAATTGAAGCAAAGAAAAAGAATCTATCTTATTTAATTTTTGATAAAGGAACTCTTGTTAATTCTCTTTATAATTATCCGCAAAACATGACATTTTTTTCTACATCAGATAAATTAGAAATAGGAAATGTCCCATTCATTTCTCATAATTCAAAACCTACTCGAGCTGAAGCCTTAGAGTATTATAGACGGGTGGCTTTACATTGGGAGTTAAAATTAAATTTGTATGAATCCATTGATACAATATTAAAAACAAATGAAAAATTTGTTATTCATACTCCTAAAGGAAATTATTATTCAAGAAATATTGTGATTGCAACTGGTTTTTATGATCGGCCATTTCTTCTTAATGTTCCAGGAGAAACATTACCAAAAGTGAAACATTATTACACAGAACCTCACCCTTATTTTGGAATGGATTTAGTTGTTGTAGGATCTGCTAATTCCGCGGTAGATGCCGCGCTTGAAACTTATAGAAAAGGGGCAAAAAGCGTAACTATGATTGTAAGAGAAAAGGAAATTGGTAAAAATGTGAAATATTGGGCAAGACCCGACATAATTAATAGGATTGAAGAAGGAAGTATTAAATCTTTCTTTAATGCAAGAATTACCAAAATAGAGGAAAAATTTGTCTATTTTGAGGATTCTAAAGAATCTTACACCATTCCTAATGATTTTGTTTTAGCAATGACTGGATATGAACCTAATTTCAAAATGTTAGAAGAGATTGGTGTAAGTTTTCATAATGATGAACATAAAACACCTATATATAACCCTAATACTATGGAATCAAATGCGAAAGGAGTCTATTTGGCAGGTGTAGTGTGTGGTGGATACAAAACAAATAAATGGTTTATTGAAAATTCAAGAGAACATGCTTCTGTAATAATAAATGCTATTTCTAATTAGGCTTAATTTATTAAAATTTATTATTTGACAATTACATATCTTAGCTTGGATGATTTATCCCTCCTTATTAAGTATTTTAGTTTCAATAGTATGGATTGTATTTGGAACTTCAAGACTAAAATTAAATCCTTTCATTGTTCTGCTCTCAGCTTCATTACTTTTAGGCTTTTTATTAAAAATCCCAATAATTGAAATTTTAATACTTATAAAATCAGGATTTTTAAAAATTATTGAAAACATAGGCCTGCTAATAGTTTTTGGAACTATAATAGGCGTTATTTTAGAAAAATCTAATGGCACTATTGTTATAGCTTCCAATGTTTTAAAATATTTTTCTAGACTTCCTTTACCTTTTGCAGTAAGTATAATTGGATATATTGTTTCTATCCCTGTATTTTGTGATGCTGCTTTTGTAATTCTTTCTCGATTAAATAAAACTTTAGCTAATCAAACAAAAACACCGTTGGTTGGCCTTACAGTTGCTTTATCAACAGGATTATTTGCTCCTCATGTTTTAATTCCTCCAACACCAGGACCTCTAGCTGCTGCATCTAACCTAGATCTAAAAAATATTTTTTTACTTATTGCTGTTGGTTCAATTATTGGATTTGTTCTAATTCTTGTTGGTGCTTTTTTTGGGAACTACCTTTTAAAGAGAAATAAATATGAAGGAAGTGAACCACACAAAAATATTTTAAATAAGCAAATAGTAAATGATCATCCAAAATTTATTTCTGCTATACTTCCAATTTTACTGCCTATAGGTTTAATGAGTTTAGGGGCATTAGTTAAGTTTATACCTTTTAAAAATTTGTTTTTAGAATTTATAAACCTTTTGACAAGCCCAATTTCAGCTTTGGGTGTAGGACTATTATTTTCTCTTATGCTTCCTAAAACAAAGAATAAATTTTTTGTGATTGAAAGTTTTAAAATTGGAATCAAGCAAGCTCTTCCAATATTGTTAATTACTGGAATGGGAGGTGCACTTGGTAGTATAATTCAAACAATTCCTATAAAAGATTTTGCGTTACATCTTACAGACTTTAACACACTAGGTATACTTATACCATTTGGTATTGCGGCTCTTTTAAAAACTGCTCAAGGATCTTCTACAGTAGCAATTATTACCACTTCTTCTATTTGTTTCCCATTACTTCCATTATTAGGACTTGAAAGTGATATGGGAAAAGTTTGGACAATAATGTCTTTAGGAGTAGGATCTATGACAGTTTCCCATGCAAATGACTCATACTTTTGGATTGTTTCACAAATGGGTGGTTTAGATGTGAAAACTGCTTATAAGACGCATACTTTGGGAACATTTTTTCAAGGGGTTATTGGTCTTGGAGTAGTGTTTTTTTGTTATTCCCTATGGACTTTTTTAAATTAATATGATGAATATATTAATTCGAGTCTAACTCTTTTGTCAAATTGAAGACTATCTGGATGAGAACCAATTAAAACCGTCCCCAATGGATTTAAAGTTGATGCTAAAGGATATCTAATCTCTTGATCCTCATCTTGATTAATGGCACTTATAACAGAAGGAGTGTCAATATTCGCTGTAACGGTCATCCCTAAATCATAGTTTAGAGAATCATTTCTTATGATATTTGAAATATGATTTGTTATATTAAATTTATATTTTGATGGGTTACCATTTTCGTCAAGTTCCAATTTCCCTCCAAAAACCGCTTTATTCGCATTAGTTCCAAAATTTGAGGTTGATCCATCACTAAAATAATCTATCATTGGTGCTCCATTATTTAAATTAAATAAATAGAGTCTTTGAGCATTATATTGTTCAATAGGGGTTTCAGGATCAACATGAAAAATCAAATTAGCTTGATTTACTAATAAGTTTTCATCTCTTATGGAATTAAGTTGTTCATTCACATTTGGATCTACATTGGAAAAGAGTCTTATCTTTCCATGTAATCTGCTACTCTGGACAAAAAGTTTATCTGTTGGTATGTTGTTTTTAGAATCTGCTATACGCTTATTTATAGATGATTCAAAAATTTCATTATTTAATACATTCAAAAAAGCACCTCCTAGACTAATTGAAAAATTTCTTTCTAAAATTTCAATAGTGTCATCAGTTAAATCTTCTAATGTTCCTTGAGTATTATTATCTTTAAACTCATAAGATATCTTTATTTCTGCGTTTTGAATATCCAAAAGCATATAAAGATCATCTGAAAAATTTTCACCCCTAATTATAAGTCCTCTCATATCTTTCTGATATGATATTTCACTCAATAATGACTCCGTGCCTTCAAGATCAATTAATTTTTCTTGAAAAAAATTTGGGTCAAGAGGAATCCTAAGACGGGGTGTTAATCTATTTTCAACTTGTGTAGTCTCATCAATATCCGGTGTGTCAGGATCATCCTCATTATAATAAAAACGTATTTCATCGAAATTTAGTTTAATTCTTCCGTCAAAAAGTGTGGCACCTACAAAACCCTCACTGTAATAATCTCTATTTGAATAATAAATTTGAGAAGATTGAAAATTTGTTAATGGATCATAGTCATTTAGATAATATGTAAGTTCGTGAACTTGAAGTGTGAATTCAGAATTTCTATTCCCATAGATTGAATCAATATCGTAAACACTGTTTTCACTATCATAAGCAGAATTGTCGTTATCATTATGGTCTAATATTCCATCTCCATCACTATCAGAACTCAATGGATTAAGGCCTGATTGGAATTCGACGATGTCGGTAAGTTCATCTCCATCAGAATTACTTGCAGGGTCATTAGGATCTTCATCTAAAGAATCTATAACACCATCATTATCAGAATCATTAGTATTTGAAAAAAAAGGGATTTCTAAAAACACTTCTTTTACCTTTTCTTCTTCATCAATTATGTCAGGGTTACTTCCATCACTTTGGTTTTCGAAGTTTTGTTTTAAATTTCCAAAAAATAAATCAGGCCTTATTGCAATTTGTGTTACAATACTTGCTTCTGATTTTCCGAATACAGGATGGTTTATCATTCCTAATTGAGCCAATGGCTGAACATTTGTTTGTACTTGATTTATACTTTCTTGAAAAGTAAAAGCTGGAATGTTTTTAGTCTTTGTTCTTAAAGTTTGATCTACAAAAATATCCATGCCTACAGGATGATAATCTTTATTACAAGAGATAATTATGATAGCAATTAGAAAACTAACAAAAAAATACAGAAAGTGATTTTTCAAAAGTTTATTATTAAATCTTTGTTGAATAAAAATCAATAATTGATTCTTGATCTTCGGTCCCCGATAATTCAATATTTGGCTTATTGCTGTCTTTTACTTTATTTTTAACCTCCTCGGGTATCTCACTTGAAGCTAATATTGTTCCATCAGAATAATAGGAAGCTATATTACATAAAGAATTGTACGTAGCATTTTTAAGATCAATAATATCTGCTTCATCAATATTGTCAAAAGTTACTTTATCATGTATTTTTTTGGAGATAACTCCATTAAAATCCTGTTTATAAATAGAACTTACAATTTTGCTTTCTGCAAATAAAGGTTCATCTGCGTAATATGTTTTAAGATACAACGGAAACAAAGAGGTAAACCAGCCATGAAGATGTATTATATCAGGTGACCAATTCAATTTTTTTACTGTCTCAATTACACCTTTAGTAAAAAAAATCATTCGCTCGTCATTATCTTTAAATATTTTCCCTTTGTCATCGTGTAAAATAGCCCTTCTTTTAAAATAATCTTCATTGTCAATGAAATAAACTTGCATACGCTCTTTAGGTATTGAAGCCACCTTAATTATTAGTGGCATATCCATATCATTTATAGCTAAATTCATGCCTGAGAGCCTTATAACTTCATGTAATTGGTGTCTTCTTTCGTTGATTAGTCCATATCTTGGCATAAAAATTCGAGTTTGCCCTCCTTTTTCATTAACTGTTTTAGGAATTTGAAATGATTTAACAGCTTGTTCAGTTTGAGGCAAATAAGGTACTACCTCAGAAGAAATTATTAATACTTTCTTGTTTCTCATATTTTAACTTTTCTAAGAAAAAGTCACGCAAAAATACAAAATAAATAGACATATTTTTAAAAACAAACTACTTTAGAGGCGTTAAATAATTGCTAAATGTTAGTTTTTAAAACCTCATTAAAGCTTAAAAAATTTCTTAATTCAAAAGGAGTAAGTGTCGGGCTTATTCCTACTATGGGTGCTCTTCACACCGGTCATCTATCACTAGTTGAGAGAGCATTTGAAGAAAATGATTATGTAGTTATAAGTATATATATCAACCCTACTCAATTTAATAACTTATCTGATTTCAAAAACTACCCTCAAAATCAAAAAAAAGATATATCCTTATTGAAGCCGTTTAGTAAAAAAATAATTGTTTATATCCCTGAAAATAAAGAAATATACCCTGATGGTATCAAAAGCAATTCTTACGATTTTGGTTCGCTTGACCAACATATGGAAGGTAAATTTCGAGACAACCATTTTAATGGAGTTGCTACTGTTGTAGAAGCTTTATTTAAAAACACAACACCTAATAAAGCCTATTTTGGGGAGAAAGACTTTCAACAATTTAAAATAATTAAATCCTTAGTGGAACAAAAAAGAATTAATACTAAGTTAATTCTATGCCCAATTGTAAGGGAAAAAAACGGATTAGCATTAAGCTCTAGAAATAAACATTTAAACTCTTCTCAAAAAAAACTAGCTTCTTCAATACATTTTACTCTCAAAAAAATTAAAAGAATTTATGATCAATACGATGTAAATGAATTGGAAAAAATTTTTATTGATAAAATTGAAGATTCAAAACAGCTGAAAGTAGAGTATTTTTGTATAGCATCTGAAAACGATTTGATTCCTATAAAAAATATAGTTAATAATAAAAATTTCAGAGTTTTTGTTGCTGTTTATGTTGGTCAAACAAGACTAATTGATAACATTAAATTATATTAATAAATTACATTTGCACAAATGTTGATTGAAGTACTCAAATCTAAAATACATCGGGTTAAAGTAACAGATGCTGATCTTAACTACATAGGTAGTATAACATTAGATAAAAAACTTATAAATGCTGCTAATATTGTTATTGGAGAAAAAGTTCAAGTTGTAAATATTAATAATGGCGAGCGATTGGAAACTTACGTTATTGAAGGCAGAGAAAATAGTGGTGATGTTACTTTAAACGGACCTGCTGCAAGAAAAGTCCAAAAAGGAGACTCAATAATTATTATAAGCTATGCTCAAATGAGCGTAGAAGAAGCCCAAAACTTCAAACCAGTTGTTGTTTTTCCAAATGAAGAAACAAATAAATTATCTTAGAAATTGAAAAAAATAAATTCTTTTCTAAAAATATTTTTACCTCTTTTTATTGGAATTATTTTTATCTATTTAACCTATAACTCGACAAGTTATGAAGAAAGAAAACTTATTTTTTACAACATTAAAAATGCAAATTACAGCTTTGTAATATTATCAATTCTTCTTGGTTTTTTAAGTCATCTTTCAAGAGCATATCGTTGGAAATTTTTACTTGCTCCAATGGGGTATAGTCCAAAATATGTGAATTTAAGTTCAGCTGTAATGATTTCATATTTTGCAAATTTAGGTGTTCCTCGATCAGGAGAGATTTTAAGAGCGACAACCTTAAGTACATATGAGAAGATTCCATTTGAAAATGCTTTTGGAACAATTGTTACTGAACGTGTAATTGATCTTTTAATACTAATTTGTTTTGTTTTACTCGCTTTATTTATTCAGTATGATTTGATACTGAACATCATCAATGAAAAAAAAATTTCCTTTGCAACAATTTTAACTACAATATCTGTATTTATAATTTTCTTTATGATTGTTGGTTTTTTTTTTAAAAAAATCAATAATCGAATAACAATTAGAATAAAAAAAATTTTCAAAGGTTTAGTTAAAGGGATTTTAACAATAAAATCTATCGAAAATAAAAGTGCCTTTATCTTTCACACCATTTTTATCTGGGTAATGTATTTTGCTATGTTTTATGTGATAAAATGGAGTCTTCCTGAAACTACTATTCTTGGATTTGACTCTTTACTTCCTGCATTTGTTGTGGGTGGACTAACTATTTCCACTACAAATGGTGGGATTGGGATTTATCCATTTTCAGTTGCTATGATTCTAACTTCATTCAACATTTCAAATGAGTCAGGTCTTTCATTTGGATGGATAATTTGGACATCACAGACAATAATGATTACAGTTTTTGGAAGCCTCTCTTTTTTTATATTACCTTTAGTAAACTCCAAAAAATAAGAAAGAATTTTTTCTTATGGGAAAAATAAAAAAAGTCTTTTTTTGTCAAATTTGTGGGACTCAACACACCCAGTGGCAGGGTCAATGCAATGGTTGTAAAGAATGGAATACAATAGTTGAAGAAATTATTTCCAAAGAAACCAATGAGTTGTGGAAAAAAGATATTAACCCCTCTAAAACATCACCAATTCAAATAAATGACATAAATGTTGATCTTATTCCTAGGTTTAAATCTGGTGATAAAGAATTAGATACTGTTCTTGGTGGTGGTTTAGTTCCAGGATCTGTTACTCTTTTAGGAGGTGAGCCAGGTATAGGAAAATCTACATTACTTCTACAACTCGCTCTTAGAATTAAGAAAAAAGTTTTATACATTTCTGGAGAGGAAAGTCAACATCAGATCAAATTACGTGCTAACAGGATAGGATTTAGAAATGAAAATTGTTTTATTCTTAGTGAAACTGAAATACAAAAAATATTTCATCAATTACAAGACTTTAATCCGCATATCCTAATTATTGATTCAATACAAACATTACACAGTAATAAGATTGAAAGTGGTTCAGGTAGTGTTTCTCAAATTAAGGCATCCACAACTGAATTAATCCACTATGCAAAAAAAACGAATGTCCCAGTAATTTTGGTTGGCCATATTACAAAGGATGGAGCAATTGCAGGTCCTAAAATACTTGAGCATATGGTTGATACAGTCCTCCAATTTGAGGGAGATCGCAATTATATCTACAGGATTTTAAGAGCAAAAAAAAATCGTTACGGTGCGACGTCTGAAATTGGAATATATGAGATGATAGCTAATGGATTAAAACAAGTTTTAAATCCTAGTAAAATACTTATATCTGAAAAAGACAATAAACTAAGTGGCCACGCGATAGCTGCTATAATTGAAGGGATAAGACCACTAATGATTGAGGTGCAAGCCCTTGTAAGTACTGCAGTTTACGGAACACCACAAAGAAGTAGTACTGGATTTAATGCAAAAAGATTAAATATGCTTCTCGCAGTTTTGGAAAAAAGAGCTGGATTTTCGTTAAATACAAAAGATGTATTTATTAATATAACAGGGGGAATGAGTGTAGAAGACCCCGCATTAGATTTAGCTGTAATTGCAGCTATTTTATCAAGCTATAATGATATATCTATCTCAGAAAAATTCTGTTTTGCAGCTGAAATTGGTTTGTCTGGAGAAATTCGCCCTATTCCAAAAGCTGAACAACGTATACAGGAGGCAAAGAAACTTGGATTTAAAAATCTAGTTATTTCAAAGTATAGCAAAATCAATGGTGTTCAAAATTCAATCAAAATCAAATATTTATCCAACGTTGAGAGTCTAGTTAAATTTCTTTTCTAAAATTAATCTTTAGAAAAAAGAGTTTATCTTAGAGAGCACTAATATTCTTTACTATGAAAGAAATTATATCTCAATTCATCTCAGAGGTAAATGCCAGAAATCAAAATGAACCAGAATTTATGCAGGCTGTCACTGAGGTTGCTGAAAATGTAATCCCATATATAGTTAAAAATGACATTTATTATGGCCAAAATATTTTATTGAGAATTGCAGAACCCGAGAGAGTTGTTTCATTTAGAGTTGCTTGGATTGATGATAATGAAGAAATACAAGTTAATAGAGGTTATAGAATTGAAATGAATTCAGCTATTGGTCCATATAAAGGCGGATTAAGATTTCATCCGAGTGTGAATTTAAGTGTCTTGAAATTTTTAGCTTTTGAACAAACTTTTAAAAATAGTCTTACAACCTTACCTATGGGTGGGGGTAAAGGAGGTTCCGATTTTAACCCTAAGGGAAAATCCGATACAGAAATTATGCGTTTTTGTCAAAGTTTTATGACTGAGCTATTTAGACATATAGGCCCCAATCGTGACATACCTGCAGGAGATATAGGTGTTGGCAGTAGAGAAATTGGATACCTTTTTGGTCAATATAAACGTCTAAAAAATGAATTTACTGGTGTTCTTACAGGTAAAGGAGTAAGTTGGGGAGGGTCGTTAATTAGGCCTGAAGCTACTGGTTACGGAGTAGTTTACTTTACTCAAGAAATGCTTCTTCATTCAAATGAAAGCATGGAAAATAAAAAAGTTAATATTTCAGGTTCAGGTAATGTAGCTCAGTACGCTGCTGAAAAATGTTTACAATTAGGAGCTATTATCAACACGCTTTCAGATTCCTCAGGATTTTTATATGATCCAGATGGTATAGATTCAGAAAAACTTAAATATATAATGGAACTAAAAAATATCAAAAGGGGTAGGATTAGCGAGTATGTTAATATATATCCAAACTCTAGCTTCCATAAAGATAAAAGCCCTTGGGAAATACCATGTGATATAGCTCTTCCATGTGCTACTCAAAATGAATTAGGAAAATCAGATGCTGAAATTTTGCTAAAAAATGGTTGTATATGTGTGGGTGAAGGTGCCAATATGCCAAGTACACCCGAAGCTATTGAAGTTTTTATAAAAAATAAAATCCTATTTGCCCCTGGAAAAGCTTCAAATGCTGGAGGTGTTGCGGTATCTGGTTTAGAAATGGCTCAAAACTCATTACGTTACAGTTGGACTAGAGAAGAAGTTGATCAAAGATTACAATCTATCATGAAAGATATTCATAAATCCTGCCTTTCCTATGGAGCTGAAAATGAATTTGTAAATTATGTCAAGGGTGCAAATATTGCTGGTTTTGTTAAAGTTGCTGATGCAATGCTTGCTCAGGGTGTAGTTTAAAAATTTTGACAACAAATTCTAATCATACTGTAAATGCAATAACTTTAAGGTATCTTAAATATGGAGATTCAAGTCTTATAGTATCTTGCTATACTCTGCAATATGGTTTACAATCTTACATGCTCAAAGGAGTTTTATCAAAAGGCCAAAAAAAAATTCCAAGATCCTTTTTTGAGCCCTTAACAATTTTAGAACTACAAGCCACAGAGAATCCAGAGAATCGCCTTGGCTTTATAAAAGAAGCTAAAGTAGGATATCCATTTAAGTCTATTCCTTATGATTTAAATAAAAAATCATTAGTTTTTTTTCTCTCTGAAATTATTTATCAAGTTGTTCGTGAAGAGCAGAGTTCAAATCTATTGTTGTATAATTACATTTATGAAAAAATAATTTGGCTTGATAAAAATCAAAATGTAGGGATATTTCATATTAAGATGATGTTGGACTTGACTAAGTACATAGGTTTTTATCCAAATATTTCAAATCAAAAAGCTCCTTATTTTGATTTAGAATCAGGGTGTATGGCTTTAATCAAACCAGAGGATAATTATATTAAAGATCCCATAAAGACATATTGGTTAAAGATTTTAGGCATAGAATTTGATGAAATTTTAGAAATCCAAATAACAAAAAAATATAAGTTAGATATACTTAATTCAGTTATAAGGTATTTCGAACTGCATTTACAACAGTTTAAACCTCCAAAGTCAAAGAAAGTATTAAATGAAATATTTAAAACAATTTAGTTCATTTTTATTATTCTTTATTTCTTATTCAATTTTTGGTCAAGAAATTGTTGTGATTGATGTAATTTCTCAATTCCCATTGGAAGGGGTTGCCATTTACAATAAAGCAAAAAATATATCTACAATAACAAACAAAGACGGGAAAGCTGATCTTTCTTTGTTTTCTGAAGGGGATTTAATAAATATTCAATTTATTGGTTTTGAAAAACGAATCATAAAAATTAGTTCGAAAGAATTATCCAGTAATTTCAAATTAGGATTGAAACCTAAAGATCAAAGTTTAGAGGAAGTTATACTCTCAGTTGCAAGAAATCCCTCAAAAAGAAAACAAATAGCAGAAAAAGTAAATATAATATCATCTGAAGATATTATTACTCAGCGCCCATCATCTGGCGCTGATTTGGTAGGTTTAAGTCCAGGTGTTCGCATTCAAAAATCTCAGGGCGGAGGTGGAAGTCCAGTAATTAGAGGATTTGAAGCGAATCGTATACTTCTTGTTATTGATGGAATAAGACTTAATAACGCCATTTATAGGAGTGGTCACCTTCAAAATGCTATAACAATACATCCAAATACAATTGAAAGAGTAGAAGTTGTTTTCGGTTCATCTTCTGTTGGATATGGTTCAGATGCCTTAGGAGGTGTGATCCATTATTATACTCGTTCTCCTCTAATTAATAGCGAAGAAAAAATTAAAACACAAGTCTCTAGCGATTTTTCATCTGCTAACCAAGCTATAATAAACTCTATTTCAACAGAATTAAGTTTTGAAAAATGGGCAAGTTTAACAAGTATTAATTTCTCCAATTTTGGAGATGTTAAAATAGGTAGTAACAGAAGACATGGATATCCAGAATGGGGTTTAACACCTTTTTATTCATTAAATAGCAGAAATAATTATAGCTCAATTCCTTCTATAAATGAAAATCCTTTAATACAAAAAAACACAGGTTATAATCAAATTGACTTTCTTCAAAAATTTTTAATTCAATTAGGATTAAAAAGCCAATTAGGATTAAATTTTCAATATTCAAATTCTTCAGATATATCTAGATATGACAAATTAATTGAAGAAAATAATGGGATATTACGTTATGCAGAATGGTTTTATGGGCCGCAAAAACGTTTTTTATTTTCACCACAATTAAAAGTATTTCCCAAAAAAAAATTTTTAAACTCTGGCAAAATAATTTTTGCATTCCAAAACCTAAAAGAATCTAGAAACTTCAGGCCATTTAATAGTTTAACAAGAAATACTCAAAGAGAAAAAGTTAGCGCTCTTAGTCTTAATAGTGACTTTGAGTTTAAACTTAATGAAAAACATTCTTTTTCGTACGGTTTTGAGGGTGTTTATAATGACATAAGTTCTTTTGCTTTTAAAAACGATTTAATTTTAGAACAGAATCTAATAATTGGTTTATCACCAATTCTTCCTATACCTACTAGATATCCTAGTAATGGTAGTTCATATGGGACACTAGCTGCTTATACGAATTGGATATGGGATTATAGTCAAAAATTAACAATTAATGCTGGATTAAGAATTACAAATACTTTTTTAAGAGGCAAATGGAAAGAATATTACAATGTTAATGCATTATTATCATCAGTAGATTTAAAAAATGAAGCTCTTACTGGAACATTAGCTATAACGTATAGACCAACAAAAAAAACACAATTTAATGTTATACTCTCAAATGGTTTTAGAAGTCCAAATATTGATGATGTTGGAAAGATAAGAGAAAATAAAGGACAACTCATTGTTCCCAATCCAATGCTTTATCCAGAATATGCATATAATTTCGAATTAGGACTTACTAGATATTTTAAAAAACCTAATAACTATTTTTCAATACGAGGATATTCAACACTTATATCTAGACATATTGGCAGAGACTTTTACACCATTTTTGCAGACAAAACAACTCCAAATGAAAAAACAATAATTTATGGTGGACAAGAAGTAATTACATTTTCAAATAATAATTTAGGTGATAGATATATTTTAGGGACCTCTTTTGACGGCAATATCAACTTCACTAAAAATATTTCTTTAAAAGGTAATATAAATATAATTGAAGCATTAAAAAATAAACAATATGGGCCACTCCCTTCCATATCACCAGTTTTTGGTAATTCTGAATTGACTTTTAAAAAAGAATCATGGTTTGCAAGTCTTAGATATCAATTTAGCGGGAAAAAAAATCCTGAAGATTATAGCTTGGGGGGAGAGGATGGCTTAGACGAAACCCCAGTAATTTCATATGTTGAGAATATTTATGCTGGCACACCTAAGTGGTCTGAACTGTCTTTATTAACTCAATATCAGTGGAGTAAAAAAATATATGTTCGTTTTGGAATTGATAATATTTTTGATATACATTACAGAAATTTCGGATCTGGGATTTCTTCTCCAGGAAGAAATTTTAAGTTTGGAATAAATGTTCAACTATAATTGAAACATTTCAGCTTAAAGAAGCAAGTTGTCATACTTAAATTATTTGATTGAAATTAATTATTTTCGCACATAAATTAAGAAAAAGAGGGTGAAATTTAATGAATATAATGGTCTTGACTTACCGAAGATAGCATCTAAGATTCTTGATGATTGGAAGCTAAATGACACCTTTAATAAAAGTATTAAAAATAAAGAAGGGAATCCTTCCTTTGTATTTTATGAGGGACCGCCTTCAGCTAACGGTATGCCTGGCATTCATCATGTTATGGCTAGGACAATTAAAGATATTTTTTGTAGATATAAGACGCAGAAAGGATATCAAGTCTTTAGAAAAGCAGGGTGGGATACCCATGGTCTTCCCGTTGAGTTAGGGGTTGAGAAAGAGTTAGGAATTACAAAAGATGATATCGGTAAAAGTATTTCTGTTGAAAAATATAATTCTGCTTGTAAAAAAGCAGTAATGAAATACACTGATATTTGGAATGATTTAACTGAAAGGATTGGGTATTGGGTTGATTTAGAATCTCCTTACATAACCTATACTCCAAAATATATGGAAAGTGTATGGTGGTTATTAAAACAAATTTACGATAAAGGATTACTGTACAAAGGGTATACAATACAACCCTACTCACCAATGGCTGGTACGGGGTTAAGCTCTCATGAACTGAATCAACCTGGAACATATCAAGATGTAACTGATACTTCTATAACTGCCCAGTTCAAAACTATTTCAGAGAGTTTACCTAGTAATCTTAAAGGTGAAATTCCTCTTTATATTTTAGCTTGGACAACAACTCCGTGGACACTACCATCTAATACAGCTTTAACAGTAGGTTTGGAAATAGACTATGTTGTAGTTAGAACCTTCAATCAATATACATTTGAGCCCATTAGAGTTTTAATAGCTGAAAATTTAATTTCTAAACAATTTGGAAAAAATTTCAAAATCTCAGACTCGCTAAAAAACTACAAGTCAGGAGATAAAATCATACCATATATTATAGAGATAAAAATAAAAGGTTCTAGCTTATTAGATATTAGATATGAACAAATCTGGAATGAATCACCACTCCCACTAGAAAAACCAGAAAATGCCTTTAGAGTAATTTCAAGTGACTTTGTTACTACCGATGATGGAACAGGTATTGTTCATACAGCACCCACTTTTGGAGCTGAAGATGCCAAAGCAGCAAAAGAAGCAATACCAGAAGTACCCCCTCTTTTGATCTTAGACGAAAATAATAATAAAGTCCCATTGGTTGATTTACAGGGTCGTTTTAGAAAAGAAGTAGGTAAATTAGGTGGTCGATTTGTAAAAAACGAATATTATCCTGATGATAAAATTCCTGATAAATCAATAGATGTAGAAATTGCAATACAATTAAAAAAAGAAAACAAAGCGTTTAAAGTCGAAAAATATGTTCATTCATATCCTAATTGTTGGAGAACTGACAAACCAATCTTATATTATCCTTTAGATTCCTGGTTCATAAAAATCACAAAAGTTCGTGACAAAATGAGTTCACTAAACAAAAAAATAAATTGGAAGCCTAAATCAACAGGTGAAGGACGATTTGGGAATTGGCTATCAAATGCAAATGATTGGAATCTTTCGCGTTCAAGATTTTGGGGAGTTCCCCTACCAGTTTGGAGAACTGAAGATGGAAAAGAGATAAAAGTGATAGGATCAATAGCTGAATTAAATGAGTGTATTGAAGTTTCCTTAAAAAATGGATTAATGAAACAACATCCTTTTGAAGGCTTTAAAAATGAAGATTATTCAGATTCAAACTATAACTTGGTTGATCTTCATAAAAATATTGTAGATAAAATTATTTTAACAAGCTCAAAAGGAAAAGCAATGACTCGTGAATCAGACTTAATTGATGTTTGGTTTGATTCAGGAGCAATGCCTTACGCACAATGGCACTACCCTTTTGAAAATAAAAATCTTATTGATAATGGTGATCGTTTCCCAGCAGACTATATAGCTGAAGGTGTTGATCAAACTCGCGGATGGTTTTATACTTTACACGCAATAGGAACTCTTGTTTTTGAAAAGGAAGCATACAAAAATGTTATCTCCAACGGGCTAGTTCTTGATAAAACTGGACAAAAGATGTCAAAAAGACTAGATAACGCAATTGATCCTTTTGAAACATTAGATAGATTTGGACCAGACGCCACTAGATGGTATATGATTTCAAATTCAAATCCTTGGGATAATTTGAAATTTGATATCGATGGAATTGCAGAGGTTCAGAGAAAATTTTTTGGTACACTATACAATACATATTCATTTTTCAGCCTTTATGCTAATATTGATAATTTTGACCCAAAAAAAGAAGACTTAATCCCTTATCAAAAAAGAACAGAGCTAGATAAGTGGATTATTTCAGAACTAAATAGTTTGATTCTAGAAGTCGATAGAAGTTATGAAAATTATGAACCAACAAAATCTTGTCGAGCTATTTCTGATTTTGTACAAGAAAAACTTAGTAACTGGTATGTTAGATTAAGTAGACGTCGCTTTTGGAAAGGAGAATATGGAGAAGACAAAATTGCTGCATACCAAACCCTTCGTGAGTGTTTAATTACAGTATCGAAATTAGGTGCTTCTATCGCACCTTTTTACATGGACCACTTATATAAGGATTTAATAATTGACAAAAGTTCTTCAGTTCATTTAACTGATTTCCCAAAAGTTAATCATGAATTAATAGATACAGAATTAGAAGCTCAAATAAATACTGCTAGAAACCTGACCTCCCTTGCTCTTTCTTTGAGAAAGAAAGAACAAATAAAAGTAAGACAGCCTTTAAAAAAGTTAATAATACCAACTAAAAATCAGTCAGAAAGAAAATTGATTAAGAATGTAGTTGAACAATTAAAAAGTGAAGTTAACATAAAAGAAATTGAACTTTTGGATGATGAAAATCAGTTATTAGTTAAGGATATAAGACCAAATTTTAAAAAACTTGGCCCTCGTTTCGGGAAAAATCTAAAGTCAATTGTCAATATGATTTCAGAACTAAATTCAGATCAAATTGATGAAATAGAAGAAAAAGGTGAACTTAACATCAAACTAAATGAAAAAAATATTACTTTAGGCAGCTTTGAAGTTGAAATTTTTTATAAGGATATTGAAGGTTGGCAGGTAGCGAAAGGTGGTGGCATGACTGTAGCTTTAGATATCACTTTAAACCCAAAATTAATTAATGAAGGGATAGCAAGAGAATTAGTAAACAGAATACAGAATTATAGAAAAGATGCTGGGTTTAAAGTAATTGATAAAATTGATATTTACCTAAAAAGTGAACAAAAATTAGAAAAAGCAGTTGAAGAAAATTTCGACTATATTTTATCCGAAACACTAGCCGATTCAATTCACTTTAAATCTGAAATTATTGATGGAACACCTATTGAATTTGACAATATTAAAACTGATATTTTTATTAAAAAACTAACCTAATGAGCCAAAAAACTAGATATACAGATGTTGAGCTCCAAGAGTTCAAATCTTTAATTGAAGAAAAAATTGTAAAAGCCAAATCAGATCTTGATTTGCTAAAAAGTGCTTATATGAATGATGGTAATAATGGTACTGAAGACACTGCTCCAACATTTAAGGCATTTGAAGAAGGTTCTGAAACCATGTCAAAAGAAGCGAATACACAACTTGCCATTAGACAGGAAAAATTTATTCGTGACTTAAAAAACGCTTTAATTCGAATAGAAAACAAAACTTACGGTATCTGCAGAGTTACAGGAAAACTAATTAATAAAAAACGTTTATTTTTAGTGCCTCATGCAACTTTAAGTATTGAAGCTAAAAACTTGCAAAAATAATTTTAACACAAGATTCTGAATACAAAAAAAACATATTTTACTTTTTTTTGGGCAATCATAATTATTCTATCATTATTAACCGTAGATCAAGGATCAAAGTTTTATATAAAATTAAATTATCCTCTTTCAAATTTTGGATCACCTGCAATAATTGATTGGGGATTTTTTAAATTACTTTTTGTTGAAAATAAAGGAATGGCTATGGGAGCCAAACTCAACGATTTCTTGCCTTTTATTTCAGATAATACAGCAAAACTTATACTAACACTATTTCGTTTGATAGCTATAGTTGGATTAGGGTATTGGTTATGGAATTCAATAAAAAAACAAACTCACCCTTTATTAAACTGGGCTTTGACATTGATTTTTGCAGGTGCAATAGGAAATATAATTGATTCCGTTTTCTATGGTGTTATTTTTTCTGATAGTTATGGTAAAATTGCAGAAATTTTTCCTGAAAAAGGTTATGCTCCACTATTTTATGGTCATGTTGTTGATATGCTTCAGTTCCCTTTAGTCGAGTGGAAATGGCCTAGTTGGATTCCATGGATAGGAGGTGAAAAATATTTATTTTTTCAATATATTTTCAATATAGCTGACACAGCGATTAGCACTGGAGTTGGAATATTAATTGTTTTTAATAAAAGAGTTTTTCCAAAATCAAATTAAATTTAAAACACCTTTATACCCATTGGAGTTACACAATAATCAAGAATCAAATCATTTGAATTAACCCCTTCTATTTTATTTATGGCTTCAAAAAAAGAAAGCCCAATTTTCAATATACTTGGCTTACAAGAAGTTAAAAGCTGGTCATAATAACCTTTCCCATATCCCACTCGATTCCCCTTTTTATCAAATATCAATAAAGGAATAAATACTACATCTATTTGTTTTGGATTTAAAACAAGTCCTTTTTCTGGTTCTGGAATTCCCCAATTATTTATTTGTAGTTTAGTGTTATCCGTTAACAAAATACTCTCTAATCTTGTTCCCTTTATTTTTGGAACTATAATTTGTTTATCTCTACCTTGTAATAATGTTAATATTAAAGTAGTATCAATCTCTGCTTTCCTTTTAATAGGAAGAAATAAGTGAAAATAGTCTTTCTCCCAAATTGGTAATTTTAAACAGTGATTTGTTATTTCAAAACTTTTCTTTTCGTGAGTTTTATCTGGGAGTGAGATCCTTTTATTTAAAAAAAAGTTCCTTAAGGCTTTTTTTGAATTTTCGGATTTCATTAATTAGTTCTTGTGTTAATTACAATACCCAAAGAAAATCAATATTTTCGTTTTGTGAAATCAGATGCATTAGAAATTCAACTAAAAAGCCTTCCAGAGGTTTCTGGAGTTTATCAGTATTATGATAGACAAAACAAGATAATCTATATTGGTAAAGCAAAAAATCTAAAAAAAAGAGTAGCTTCTTATTTCAATAAATCATTTGATAACCATAAGACAAAAGTTCTTGTTAAAAATATAAATAGAATTGAACACGTGGTTGTAGAGTCAGAAATGGATGCTTTACTTCTAGAAAATAATTTAATTAAAAAATATAAACCTAGATACAATATACTTTTAAAGGATGACAAAACATATCCCTGGATTTGTATTAAAAACGAACCGTTTCCAAGAGTTTTTTTCACCAGAAAATTAATTAAAGATAAATCCGAATACTATGGGCCTTTTACTAGTTTGAAAACAGTTCGTTCTTTATTTAACTTAATAAAAAGTTTATATCCTTTGAGAAGTTGTAATTATGACTTAAGAGATGAAAAAATAAAGTTAAATAACTATAAAGTTTGTCTAGAATACCACATTGGAAATTGTTTAGCCCCATGTATAGGTGAAGTTGACATTGAATCTTACAAAAAAAATATAGATTCTATTCGACAAATTTTAAAAGGTAATTTTAAAGAAGCACTCCTCTCTTTTGAAAAAAAAATGAAATTCTATGCACAAAAAATGGAATTTGAAAAAGCTCAATGGATAAAAGATAAAATTAAAGATCTTAAAAATTTTCAATCCAAATCAACAATAGTTAATCAGAAAATTAATAATGTAGATGTGTTTTCAATTTTTTCAGATGAAAGTTATGGATATATTAATTATCTACAAGTATCATATGGAGCTATTGTTCGTTCACATACAGTAGAAATAAAGAAAAAATTAGATGAAAGTAACTCCAAACTATTACAACTAGGAATTATAGAAATTAGACAGCTATTTTCCAGTAATTCGAAAATTATTTTTCTTTCAGACAGAGTTTCCTTAGGTAAAGAGCTCAAAGTATTTGTCCCCCAAAGAGGAGACAAAAGAAAACTAGTGGATTTATCACTTAGAAATGCTAAATATTTTAGAATGGAGAAATTCAAGCAAATGAAAATTGTAGATCCAGACCGTCATATAAAAAGGATAATGAGTCAGATGAAAAATGATTTAAGACTTCCTAATGAACCTTTCCATATTGAATGTTTTGATAATTCAAATACCCAGGGATATAACCCTGTTGCTGCTTGTGTAGTTTTTAAAAATGGTAAACCAAGTAAAAAAGAATATAGACATTATAACATAAAAACCGTAAATGGGCCAAACGACTTTGCATCAATGGAAGAAGTTATATTTAGACGTTATAAACGTCTTCTAGAAGAAGATTCCCCTCTACCTCAACTTATTGTAATTGACGGAGGTAAAGGGCAACTATCATCAGCTTTAAAAAGTTTAGATATTTTAGGGCTAAGAGGAAAAATCTCAATTTTAGGTATTGCTAAACGTTTGGAAGAGATATATTTCCCAAATGATACTATCCCTTTATATTTGGATAAAAAATCTGAAACCTTAAGAATACTAAAAAGAGCAAGAGATGAGGCGCATCGCTTTGGAATAACTTTTCATAAGAAAAAACGAAGTAAAAAAAGCCTAAATTCTCTACTTGATAGTGTCCCCGGAATTGGTCCCGCAACAAGGGATAAACTTTTAAGTAATTTAAAATCATTTAAACGAATAAAAGCCGCATCAGAAAATGAAATTAAATTAATCCTTGGTGATGATAAAGGGAAAAAAATATTTGAGGAATTGAAAAATTACTAATCATTAATTAAATATTTATTTTATCCCTTAGGATAGGGTTTTACTATATTTGCTTTAATATGAAACGTTTAATTATTTGTGTTTTTTTGATAATTCAATTGGGCTATACTCAAAAAAAATCAGATTCAATACCATCAAACAACATAAATACTTTTCAAGAAGGTGAATGGTTTCAATTAAGACTTCATTATGGCCCATTTAATGCAAGTTATGCTACATTATCATTAGAAAGAGATACAATTAAAGGAAAGCCTGTATTTCATGCAAAAGGTTTTGGTGAGACTACAGGAATTGCACGTTGGTTTTTTAAGGTTGAAGATTATTACGAAAGTTACTTTGATGAAAAAATTATTTATCCCTATAAATTTATTCGTGATATTAATGAAGGGGGTTATACAAAAGATGTCGAAATTGAATTTGATCACCAAAATGGAACTGCTTTGGTGAATAATAAAAAAAAAGGAGAGATAAATGAATTTTCTGTAGAGAGTGGAGTTCAAGATTTAATTTCATCTTTTTATTATTTAAGAAATTTTTTTCCAAAAGATAAATTGAAAAAAAATGAAAGTTTTAATATCAATATGTTTTTTGATAACGAAAACTATTTATTTAAATTAAAGTATCTGGGAAATGAAGTTATAAACTCAAAGTTTGGAAAAATAAATTGTTTGAAGTTTCGTCCTATCGTTCAATCTGGTAGAGTTTTTGAAGAACAAGAAAGCGTTACTTTATGGGTTTCAAACGATAACAATCGTCTGCCGATAAGATTACAAGCTGATATTTTAGTTGGGTCAATAAAAGCTGATCTAGAGAATTTTAAGAATTTAAAACATCCCTTTAAAATCATTGTAGAATAGTTAAAAAAAAAAATATATTTTAAAATTTGTAAAAACAGTAATTAATGAATC
>CAJWHM010000025.1 GCA_913041125.1 uncultured Bacteroidota bacterium
CATCTTCACTTTTTTATACAATCAAAAATATTACAAGAAGGATGATGTTTTTTAAAGTATAATTTTTCAAAAATAGTTTAAAAAAAATAAGCTTAATTAAAGCATTATCAAAATAAATATAAATTTTTTAGAAACCGAATTTTCTTGGAAGCCAAAGTGTAATTTCTGGTATAAGGGTAATTAGAATTAAAGAAAGTATCATTGCTAAAAATAAGGGTAAAAGTGGTTTCACAACCTTTTCTACACTTGTCTTAGCTACACTAATTCCGACAAATAATACTGATCCTACTGGCGGAGTACATAATCCTATACACAAATTAACAACCATAATTATTCCAAATTGAACAGTGTCGATACCTATTGACTTTACAATTGGCAAAAAAATAGGAGTAAAAATTAATGTTGCTGGGGTCATATCCATAAAAATTCCAACAAAAAGTAAAATAAGATTTATAAGTAATAAGATAATTATTTTGTTATCACTTATTCCCAACAAAAAATGACTGATATTTTGAGGAAGATTTTCATATGAAATTACCCATGACATTGACATAGAAGAAGCAATTAAAAGTAATACAACTGCACTAGTCTTTGACGAATTAAGGAGTATTCTTGGTAGTTCTATCATCTTAATTTCATTATAAACAATACCTAATATTAAAGTATAAAGAACTGCTATGGCCGAGGCCTCTGTAGCAGTAAAAAAACCTAAAACTATCCCGCCTATGACTATAAAGAGTAATAAAATACTAGGAAGTGCATTGATAAAACTTGAAATGATATTTCTAAAATTACTTCTTTTTAAAACAGGATATCCTTTTCTTTTTGCCCAAATTGCAGCTACAATCATAAGAAAAAATCCAATAATGATACCAGGAAGATAACCTGCTAAGAATAAAGCAGCTATAGAAATACCTCCACTTGCAAGAGAATAAATTATTAATATGTTACTGGGTGGAATAACTAAACCCATAGTAGCTGAGGTAATATTTACAGCCGCACTAAATTCTTTTTCATATCCTTCCTTTTCCATTTCAGGACCAAGTGTACTTCCCATGGCTGAAGCTGAGGCCATAGCTGATCCTGTAATTGCTCCCATCATCATTGCAGACACAATATTAATCAAAGCTAGTCCTCCAGGTATATTTACTACCAAAGTTTTCGCAAAACTAATCAATCGTTTTGCGATACCGCCATGTGTCATAAGTTGACCTGAAAGTATAAAAAATGGTATAGCTAATAGTGAAAAACTATCCAAACCAGTTGCCATCCTTTGGGCTATTGTAGTAAAGGAAGAAATATTGGGAAGGTTTACAATTAATGAAAATAATGATGATAGGGCAATACTCCAGGCTATTGGTGTCCCAATGCCAATTAGTAGAATAAAACTAAATATAAGAATGCATATTGCAAATACGTCCATTTTATTTTTTAATGTTAGATATTTGATAAAATATAATTATTAAACCACTAAGAGGAATAACAGAATACACAAACCCCAGTGGAATTTGTAACGAGGGCGACAGTTGTTCTAATTTTATAGTAACGAAAACTAAGTGGCCTCCTCCAATTATCATTACGAAAAAAGCAAAGAATAGTATTATAAAATCAATCAAACGATTTAATAAAACCCTTTTTTTATGATTTAGTTTTTTTAAAAAATAATCTATTGATACATGTTCTTTTTTTCCAGAGACATATGCTGATCCAATTAACCCAAGCCAAATCATAAGATAACGTGCTAATTCATCTGAAAATGAACTAGGACTAGCACTAAAGTAACGAGTTATAATTTGCCATAAAACATTTATAACCATGGCACTTAGGATAGAAACTAGAAGTAATTCTATAATCTTGTCTAATTGACTTCTAATTTGCTTCATTAATAATACGATCAATCAAATTAGACATTCTTTTATCTTTTTTAAAATTTAGATACATAGCTTTAGTAGCTTCTTGAAATATTTTTTTGTTAGGATAGACAACTTTAACTCCAGCTTTTATAACAGCTTCAAGCGATTTTTTTTCAGACTTTTTCCACAATTTTCGTTGAAATGGTATAGATTGATCTATTGATTTTTGAAGCCATTCTTTTTCTTTATCACTTAACCTATTCCAAAAATGAGTACTTACTATTAATACATCTGGAATTGATGTGTGCTCGTTAATGCTGTAGTATTTACAAACTTCATAGTGTTTTGAAAGATAAAAACTTGGGGGATTGTTCTCTGCTCCGTCAACAACACCTTGTTGAAGTGCGGTATAGAGCTCGCCCCATGAGATTGGAGTTGGAGAAGCACCTAATTGTTCTACCATTTGAAATGCTGAAATGCTCTCTTGTACACGAATTTTTAAACCCTTTAAATCTGTCGGTTTTTCTATAGGTTTGTTTTTTGTATAAAAACTTCTACTACCAGAATCATAAAATCCAATTCCCTTCAGCCAATATTTCTCGCTTTCTTCAAGCAATTCTTTTCCTATTTGACCATCTAGGACTTTAAAAAAGTGAGTTTTGTCCTTAAAAAGAAAAGGAAGACCAAAGATTTTAAGCTTAGGAGCAAAATTTTCTAAAACAGCTCCAGAAACTTTCGTCATATCCAAACTTCCAATTTGAAGTAATTCTAAACACTCTCTTTCACTTCCAAGTTGTTGGTTAGGATAAATTTTTATTTTCATTTTTCCCTCAGAAAGAATATTAAGGATCGTATCTGCTTTAAGCATTGCTTTGTGAACGGAGTGAGAAGTATCTAAGCCATGTGCTAATCTAATTATTCTCACAGGATTTTCTTCTGCACAGCTTAAGATTAAAAATAGTATTATAAAAAAGAAAATATTTAAAAAATTTAACTTCTTAAATTTATTCATCATCAAAAACTAAATATTTTTTAGCATTGTGGTAACTTATATCAGAAACAATTTTTCCGATCCAAGAAATGTCATTTGGTAGTTTACCTCTTTCAATATCATTCCCAAAAATGTTACATAGAAGTCTCCTGAAATATTCATGTCTTGGAAAGGAAAGAAAGCTTCTTGAGTCTGTTAGCATTCCTATAAAACAGCTTATAATTCCAATATTTGATAGTGTATTAATTTGGTTTGTTATTCCATCTATTTGATCTAAAAACCACCAGCCAGAACCCCATTGTACTTTTCCAGCAATACTTCCATCATTAAAATTTCCGATCATTGAAGCCATCATTGCATTATCAGCAGGATTTAAATTATATAAAATAGTTTTTGATAGCTGATCATTTTTATCCAGTTCATTTAAAAAATCAGATAATGATGTTGCTATAGGATATTGCCCTATTGAATCCCATCCAGAATCTGCTCCTAAAAGATTATACATTCTACCATTATTATTTCTCATTGCCCCAAGATGAAATTGTTGAATCCAACCAAATTTAAAATAAGTCCTCCCTAAAAAAAGTAGTAATGCTGTTTGAAACTTTTCGTTTTCATTGGGTAATAAACTTTCATTTCTCCTCCTTTTTTTGAAAATATTTTCAATCTCTAATTCTGTAAACTCATGAAAAGGAACATATTGCAAACCATGGTCAGAAATTCTGCAGCCATTAAAATGAAAGTATTCAATTCTTTTTTCAAGGCCTTCACAAAAGTTTTCAAAAGTTTCAATTTTAAAATCAACTTTCTCTTCTAAAACATCTAAATATTTATTAAAATCTGGAGCTTTAATAAGAAGAAATTTATCAGGACGAAAAGTGGGATTCATTAAAATATTATTTCCTGATAGGGAATGAGATTTATGGTATTTTAACGAGTCTAGGGGATCATCTGTTGTACAAACTCTCTCTACATTCATTTTCTTTAAAAGGGATAATGTGCTGAATTCAGGAGTCTTAGTCATTGTATTTGTCTCTTGAAATATTTTTTCAGCATTAGCAATTGATATTGTATCAGAAATTCCAAAGTAACGTTTAAGCTCTAGATGTGTCCAATGATAAAGAGGATTTCTTACCATCAATGGAACAGTTGACATATATTTTATAAATTTTTCTTTATCAGAGGCATTTCCAGTTATATATCTTTCTGAAATCCCTAATGTTCGTAAAGCTCTCCATTTGTAATGGTCACCTTCCAACCAAAGAGAGGTTATTGAATCAAAAATTGTATTCTCAGAAATTAATTTTGGAGAAAGATGATTATGATAATCAATGATGGGTAATTTCTTAACGTAATCATGATAAAGCAAACGAGCATTATCTGATTCTAGTAAAAAATCATTATGAATAAAAGAATTATCAGATGACATAATTTAAAAATTATATTTAAACCTTTGGCTCCCATCCACTGGCATATTCCCTTTTCCAATAATTCATAACCTTAGAATTGTTTATCACTTTACCTGAAATTGGATTAATTTTTAATGTTTCTCCGGCATCTTGAGCCATATTAGCTAAATGGCATAAATGAGTAGAAATACTAGCATCTTTAATTTCAGCAGTAAGTGGCTTATCTGTTCTAATAGCATCAAATAAATTTCCAACATGATTAACATCGAGTCCACCTTGTCCGCGTGTATCTATTGTTTTGCTTGCTGTACCTTCAAGTTCATTTTTAATTAAATCTCCTCCTAGATCATACAATTTATAAAAGTTCCGATCTAATTGTATGGTTCCTTTACTGCCATAAATAGTCACACCGCGACCAGGTTGATTGGGTTGAATTAATCCTCTACTGTGTCCTGTCCAAGTAATAAATTTATTATCTGAATATTTAAATGTTACTTGCTGATTATCAACGAATTCCCAATCGTCTTTATATGCATATTTACCTCCAAAAGAAGTAACGGTTTCTGGATAGTCTACCCCTAATGCCCACCGACATATATCAATTTCATGAGTTCCATTATTATGAACTTCACCAGTACCCCAATCTCTAAACCAATGCCAATTATATGGATGGATATTATCTTTATATTTTCTTCTTGGAGCTGGCCCCTGCCATAACTCCCAATCTAATGTATCTGGAATGGCAACAACTTTCCCAATCCCTATTGATCCTCTGTTATTTGAATAATAAGCTTCACCTTTAAATACATTACCAATAACACCATTTTTAATATCCTTGATAGCTATTGAGCTTGTAATTGAAGAGCGTTGTTGATTTCCCATTTGTACTTTTACTCCATATTTAATTTGTGCTTTAACAAGTAATTCGTTTTCATAAAGATTGTGGCTACAAGGTTTTTCAACATAAACATGTTTGCCTGCTTCCATAGCCATTATAGCCATTGGAGCATGCCAATGTTCAGGAGTAGCAATAAAAACTGCATCAATATTTTTATCCTCAATTAATTTTCTATAATCTTTTTCAACTTTAGGTACATAACCAATATTTTTTTCACTCCATTTATTATGGTCATTTAAAATATTATCATCAACATCACAACTATAGAGAATTTTGGAATTTTTTTGTTGATTAATTGCTATAGCGTGTGCTTTACCTCTGCTTCGGATTCCAGCTATAGCACAAATAATTCTATCATTAGCTCCAAGTATATTTTTTCCAACCATTATCTTTGAGCTAAGTGCAGCTATTCCGACAGTACCTATTGATGTTTTTTTTATAAATTTTCTTCTTGTATAGTCCATGTTAAAATTCTCTAATTTTAATATTTTTAAAGGAAACTTTATTACCATGATCTTGCAATAGAATTAATCCCTCAGGCCAGCGACCAAAATTTTTCCACTTTTCATATTTACTTTTCTCGATAAGCGATTCAAAAACTTGGCTAAAACGATTATATTCAACAACTTTAACATGATTTAACCAATGTTCTACTTCACCCCCATTAACTACTATTCTGGCATTGTTCCAGTTTTCTACACCTTTGAAATTTTTACCTCTCGCGCCGGTGCTTTTGTTTTCTGCCCTGATAAGGTCATAAAGTGACCCAACTGTTCGATTACCATTTTTACCTAAATTAGCATCAGGATGTTTTGCATCATCTAGTATTTGAAATTCTAGACCAATAGCAGATCCCTGACTTTTATTTAAATTAGATTTTACGAAATATTTAATTCCACTATTTGCTCCTGGAGATAAAAGGAAATCTACACTGAGTTCGAAATTTCTAAAAGATTTTATGGTAACAATATCTCCACCATTTCTTGATTCTTTTCCATCTGATTCTTCAACAGTTAAAATTCCATTTTCAATATTCCAGCCTTTCTGAGGAAATTTATTTAATCTTACTCCACGCCAACCATTATTTGTCTTACCGTCAAATAAAAGTCTAAAACCTAATCTTTTTTCTTCTTCCGTTAATACATTATCAAGATAACTTATTTGAGGTGCTTTATTTGAGGCTAGAAATAGATTTTTTTCAAGATTTTTAGTTAAGATTTTGATATTTCTCCATTTTACTTTTTTTCCTTCTTCATCTTTATTTGAAATTCCGTGAACTTGAAAAGCAATAAATCCTTCTTTTGTCATATCATCAATTAAATTTGATGTTTCTACACCATTCACGAAAGCTTTAATTCTATTTCCAATAGCTTCAATACGATATTTGTTCCAAGTACCATTTCTAAACGCCCTTTGGCCTATTTTATTTCTCGTTAAAGGATATAGCCAACCTCTTCTTGCTTCATCATAAATCCCACCAGCCCATTTCCTGGTGCTAGTTTCAATTTCACATTGATATCCATGTACTCTTCCATTTAGATACTCTTCCATGCTTTCGCTTCGAAATTGTACTCCTGAATTTAAACCGTAATCTATAATTACTTCAAATTCTAATATAAAATCTCTATATGTTTTTTTTGTTGCTAAAAAACTATTAGGTGTATTTAATTTGGAGGTACCAATCAGGTTTCCGTCAACAACTTTAAATTCTGCATTGCCATTAAGTCTCACAAAGTTTTTTAGGGTACTGTCTTCTAATAAATTTTCCCATTCATTATCCTGACATGAAAGTTTAGATGGTATTATTGTTATAAATGAAATAAATAAAACTATGATTTTACTTTTTTTTAAATTCAATTTGTTTTGGTTTTGTAATCAAGAATATAACTCAATATAGCAAAAGTTTTTGTTAAATTGCAGAGACCAAAACGTGTAATTTATCTTCTAATGGCATCTCGAAGATCTTTTTTAAAACAATCTATTGTTGCTTCACCAATTCCATTTGTTACAACAAAAACTAATGTCTTCTCAATTTTCAATAAAAACCTCGCTAAAGAAGTTAAAATTGGTGTTATTGGTACAGGATCTAGGGGACAAGGTTTAATACGCCTGATTAATAAAATTGATGGGATGAAATTAGTTGCAATATGTGACACTCTCTCTTTCAGACTTGAACAGGCAAGCAAGATTGCTCCAAATGCAAAAAGATATGATAATCATAAAAATTTACTTACTCATAAAGACTTGGATGCAGTTATTATAAGTACACCCCTTAATACTCATGCCTATATAGCTTTAGATTCAATTGACGCATCTGTTCATATTTATTGCGAAAAAACACTAGTAAAAGGTGAGGATGATATTTTTAAATTAGTCAGAGCTGTTCAAAAAAATGACAAAATAATTTTTCAAACAGGCCACCAATATCATAGTTCAAGACTTTATTCACATATAGTTAAAATGATTCAATCAGGCGAAATTGGAAAGGTTGCAGCCATCCAGGCACAATGGAATAGAAATGGAAATTGGAGAAGACCTGTTCCAGATCCCAAGCTGGAGCGTCAAATAAATTGGCGTATGTATAGAGAATATTCCTACGGTCTTTTAGCTGAACTAAGCTCACATCAAATAGATTTCTGCAATTGGGTTTTAAATAATAATCCAAACAAAGTTGCTGGTTTTGGTAGTATTGATTATTGGAAAGATGGAAGAGAAACTTATGATAATATTCATTTAGTTTATACTTATCCTAAAGGAGTAAAAGCTACTTTTACATGCCTAACTTCAAATGCTAAAGATGATTATCAAATTAAGGTTATGGGAGATAAAGCAACTATAATTATTGATTATCAAAAAGCCTGGAAATATCCAGAGGGAAAGTATGATAAAAAGATGGGTAATGTTGATGGTGTTTCAGGAGCAACTTCTAGCTGGACTGAGGGAAAAGGTAATCTAATAAATTATAGTCATAAAGAACCAACTTTACAGGCATTAGAAGATTTTCGAACAGCTATACTTGAAAACAAACAACCATTATCAGATATTAAAGGTGGAGCAAGTGTAGCTTTTGCTGTAGACATGGGCATTCGTGCTATGGATAGTAAGCAAGTAATTGATTGGGATCCAAAATATAATTTATAAAATGTTTGATTTAAAAAATAAAGTAATAGTTATAACTGGTGCTACCGGAGTACTAGCAAGTTCACTTGCATTAAGCCTTGCTAAAAATAATGCTCGTTTAGTTCTTTTGGGAAGAAATCAAAAACTTTTAGATGAACTAACAAAAAAAATAAATGAATATACTGTTGTTGAAAATTATACAGCAGATGTATTAAAAAAATCAGATTTAGAGAAAGTTTGTAAAAAAGTGGTAAAAAGCTTTGATCGAATAGATGTTTTGGTAAATGCAGTTGGTGGTAATTTACCTGGAGCAGTTATACCTGATAGCAAATCAATTTTTGATTTATCTGAAAATGACTTTGATGAAGTAGTTGATTTAAATTTAAAAGGTACAATTATGCCTTCAGTAGTTTTTGGTAAAGTAATGGCTAAACAAGCAAGTGGAAGTATTATTAATTATTCATCGATGACGGTAGACAGAGTAATTACAAGAGTTGTAGGTTATTCTGCAGCGAAAGCGGCAATGGAGAATTTTACAAGATGGATGGCAGTTGAGATGGCTCTAAAATTTGGAGATGGTATCCGTGTTAATGCAATTGCTCCAGGATTTTTTATTGGAAAACAAAATAAAAAATTACTTTTAAACAAAGACGGGAGTCTAACAGAAAGAGGAGAAAAAATAATTAGAAACACCCCAATGAAACGATTTGGCAATGCCGATGAATTAAGCGGTGCAATTCATTTTTTATCTAGTGAAAGTTCTAGTTTTATTACAGGTATTGTATTACCAGTAGATGGTGGGTTTAGTGCATACAGCGGAGTATAAATTTAAAGATAGTGAAAGAATCATTTAGATGGTACGGAACAAAAGATATAGTATCATTGAATAATATACTTCAGGCTGGAGCTACTCATTTAGTTTCCGCTTTACACAACATTTCTAATGGTGAAGTATGGGATCAAAATCAAATAAATTCACATAAAGAAATAATTCGAAAATCAGGGCTAAAATGGGAGGTAGTTGAATCAGTTCCTATTCATGAAGACATTAAACTTAGAAAAGGTTCCTTTCAATCATATATAAAGAATTACATTAAAACATTAGAGAATCTTGCTTCTAGTGGTATCAAGACGGTATGTTACAATTTTATGCCAGTATTAGATTGGACCCGAACAGATTTAAATTATATGATGAAAGATGGTTCTAAGGCCTTATACTTTAATCTTACTGCACTTGTAGCATTTGATTTATTTATTCTTAATCGAGATGGTTCAGACAAATTATATAATGAGCAACAATTGATTAACGCAAAAAAATATTTTGAAAATCTTTCTTCAGAAGAAGTAAACATTTTGACTAATAATATAATTAAAGGATTACCTGGTTCAGAAGAAGATTATAATTTAGAAAAGTTTAAAAAACAATTAGAAAAATATAATTCTATTTCGAAAGATGAATTGAGAAATAATCTTCTTCTCTTTTTGAAAGAAATAATTCCTGTGGCAGAAAAACACGGATTAAAGATGTGTATACACCCAGATGACCCACCTTTTCCACTTTTTGGAATTCCAAGAGTTGTAAGTACTTTTGAAGATTTAAATTTTATTTTTTCAAGTATTCCCTCAATTTCAAATGGATTAACTTTTTGTACTGGTTCTTTAGGTGTTCGAAAAGATAATGATCTTAAATTTATATTTAATCAATTTGCTGATCGAATACATTTTCTTCATTTGCGAAGTACTCAAAGAGATGAAGAGGGAAATTTTTTTGAGGCTAACCATTTAGAAGGAGATGTAGACATGTATACTATTGTTAAGTCTATTTTAAATGAAGAAAAGAAAAGAAAAAAATCAGGAATATCTGATTACCAAATACCAATGCGCCCTGACCATGGGCATCAAATGTTAGATGATCTTTTAAAAAACACAAACCCAGGTTATTCTGCTATTGGGAGACTTAGAGGTTTGGCTGAGCTAAGAGGCTTGGCATTAGGAATTAGTGAATCATTAAATAAATGAAATATTACTCACTAAAAATCGTCAAATCATATAGATTTTATAACTTTTAAAAAATAAATAATAATGAAAAACAATATTTTTATCATATTCATCTTATTAAATTTTTTCACCTATGGTCAAAAAGAATATTATGAAGTTAGAAAATATGAACTCCCATTCAATTCGCCTGAAGAAGCACTTCATAAATATTTTTCTGAGGGCCTACTTCCAGCTTTAAATAGAAATGGAATTCAAAATATTGGTGTATTTGAAGCCTTAGGTAGTCCAATTCCTAAACAGATTTTTTTATTTATTCCTTACAATGATTTAAAACACCATGCAGAAGTAACTCAAGCCTTAGAAAAAGATAAGAATTACTTAAGTGAACGTAAATTGTATGATGCAATACCAGAAAATAAAAAAGTTTACAATCGTTTCACAGTTTCTTTTTTTATAGCTTTTGATAGTCTTCCTCGGTTAATCAAACCTAAAGAAGACTCACGATTATTTGAATATAGAATTTACGAAGGCTATTCTGAAGATGCTGTGAAAAGAAAGGTGGATATGTTTAATGAAGAAGAACTAAAAATATTTAAAAATACTGGTTTACATTCAGTTTTTTTTGGCGAACAGATTTCTGGACCCTCCATGCCATCACTAGCATATATGCTTGCATTTAAATCAATGGAGGAGAGGAATATTAATTGGGAAAAATTTTCAAAGGATCCTGATTGGAAAAGAATTTCTTCTCTTAAGAAATATTCTAATACAGTTTCAGATATAAAACGAATATTTTTAAAACCACTTAAATATTCCGCGCTATGAAATTTAGAACTAAAAATTTAGTGTATTAGGAAGGTATTTAGATACTAAATCTTCATAGTATGGACGAAGTGCTTTACTGTCGGGTGGGATAGGTGCCTTAGAGTACAAATCATATTTATTAAACTTCTTAACCCATTCAAACATTTTAATATCTAGTTCATTTAAGAGGTGGTTGTAAGCATTTTCTTTATGTTGAGAATAGAAAGAGTGATATCTAATCATGTAAAGTGATTCTTGAGGAAGATAGTCTTTTACAATTTGGTACAGATATTCATCATGTCCCCAACTCATTTTAACATTATCTAAACCACAATTTTCTTTGTAAATACCATATTTAGTATTGTAATTTGGATTGCTTGAGTCTGGGTTAAGTGAAAAATATTCTGAATGAACAATTGATTTTGAAAAAGAACATCCAACAGGGAAAGTATCACCTACAACTGCCCATTGTGGCTCCCCGAAAAGACAAAGAACCTTTCCTACGTCATGTAGGAATCCAGTTAGAACAAACCAATCTGGATGTCCATCTGATCTAATAGCCTCTGAGGTTTGAAGCAAATGTTGTAATTGGTCTAATTCTATATCAGGGTCACTGTCATCGACCAATGTATTTAGAAACTCAACAGCATCCCAAATGGACATTTTACGTTCATTGAATTTTAGAAAGCGATCTTCTTTTTTGGAAACAAACTCAAAAGATTGATATTGATGGTTTAATTTATAAAATTCTCTTACTGTTTTGGCTCGATTTGAATTCTGATAATCACGAAATTCTTTTTTAGTTTTATCAGTTGTTTTTTCTGGGTATCGCTTTAAGATGTCATCGTCCCAATCATCAATATTTTCTAATGGATTAAGTTTATTCATAAAATAAAACTACAATTTTTTTTTAAAAAACCTTTTTTTTCTTTTTCTATTGTAATTTTATACAAAATTGCTAAACTAAAATATTAGAAAAATTAAATTTTTTAATATATTCTTTTTTGTTGTATTAAGTTCTTTTGTAATTAGTTGTATTGACCCTTTACCACCAGAATTTGATTTTCAAAGCGACATAATATTAATCAATGGCATTATATCAACTTCTGTTGGTTCATCAAATGTTACTGTTGAGAAAACACTAATTGAATTTGGTGAATATACTAGCAAATTTATTCCAGGGTGTGAAGTTTTATTAATTAATTCCCAGACAAAAGAAAAAATTATTTTTTTCGAACAAGATAATATTTACTTACCGCCTAGTGATTTTAAGATTATACCAGAATCAATTTGGGAGCTAGAGGTTATTCTTCCTAATGGAAATATATATCGTTCTACACAAGAAAAAGCTCCAGTAGAAGTTCCAATTTTAAAAATTGAAGAAAACTTTAATTTAGAAATGACATACGATGAAGGATTTGGAGGATACATTCCTGGAAATGAAATAACTATTGATTTTCAAGACCCTTTAGAAGAAAATAATTTTTTTCTATATCAATACAGAGGTTATGAGAGAGAAGTATATTGTAAAATATGTGAATATGGTGTTCTGCGTGATCAAGAATGTTTTTCTCAAATTAATAACCCATTATTAACTAAAGATTACTATACTTATTTATGTGATGTACCGTGCTGGAAAATTAGTTATAATGAAGAGATAATAGTTTTTAATGACAAATTCACAAATGGTAAGTTAATCTCAAATTTACTTGTCGGTAAAGTACCATATGTGTCTAAAAAAAATATTCTAGTTGAAGTTTTAAAACTTAATATATCAGAAGATTCATATAATTACTTCAAAACAATAAAAGATTTAGTTGATAACAATGGAAGTTTAAATTCTCCTTTACCTACTGCTTTGATTGGAAATTTTTCTAGTGTTTTAAATCCAGAAGAAATTGTTTTAGGAAGATTTACAGCTGCTTCTGCAGTAACTAAATCAATATTTATTAAAAGAGATGATAGATCCGAAAAAGTTTTTGGAAATTCAAGAGAGTTACAACCTGAAGTATTAGGAGATCCGATTCCAAATCCACTAACATATGAATATTCATGCGATGAGTCTAGAACAAGAACATCAATTTTAAATCCATATCTACTCAACTATTTCAATATTAGTAGTGTTGCAAATAATGATATTGATGAAGATGGAGTTGAAAATAATTTTGATAATTGTATAAACACAGCAAATAAAGATCAAAATGATCTGGATTTTGATGGGATAGGAGATGCTTGTGATAATGATGCAGATGGTGACGGATATATTGTTTTTTATGAAAATTCGTGTGAGACTAGTGATCGAGATAATCAAAGTGTACCAGAGGATTATGATCTTGATCTTATCCCAGATTGTGTAGATTTGGATGATGATAATGATGGTTATATTGATGAATGGGAGATATATGCTGACTCTAACCCTTTAGATGAGAAGAGTCTTCCTCGTGATAGCGACAATGATTATTTACCCGATATTGTTGAAAGGGAGATAACAAGAACTGATTTCAATAATCCTGATTCAGACGGAGATGGTTATATCGACGGAAGAGATAGATTCCCTAGAGACCCGAGCAGAAATTGATAAACTTATGAAGTTGATTTCAAATTATATAAATTTATTATTCTTGGTTATTTCTTTAACAACAAGTGCACAAGAATATGTCTTAAATCTTAAAGTTATAGATGGATCAGATCAAAGGCCTTTGGAAGGTGTTTCTATTTACATAAAACAATGTGGTTGTGGGGGAATAACTAATAATAATGGTATTTTTTCTAAAAAAATAAAAGAGTCAAATTATGATATAAATATCGACTATTTAGGATATGCCTCCGAAGTTATAAGTGTAATATTAAGTAAAAATCAAAATCTTATTGTATCAATGAAAGTTGAAGAACAGGAATTATCAGAAGTTGTTCTTCTTGCACAGAAAAGATTTCAAAACACTGAAAATGCGCAGATGGGAATTATTGAATTAAATAGTAGAGATTTAATTAAAGTTCCTGCAGCTCTAGGTGAATTTGATGTGCTAAAAAGTCTTTCCCTAATGGCAGGGGTTAATAATACGGGAGACGTGAGTAATGGTGTTTCCATTAGAGGCGGTTCACTTGATCAAAACTTATTATTGTATGATTCTGCACCTGTATTTAATCCTACACATTTATTTGGTCTTTTCTCTGTTTTTACACCAGATGTAATTTCTTCAGTAAATATTTATAGGGCAAATATACCTTCGAAGTTTGGTGGTCGGATAGCATCTGTTTTGGGTGTTAATGTGAAAACTCCCTACATTGATAAATTTAAGTTAGATGGTGGTATCGGACTTGTTTCTAGTAGGTTGACCATATCAACCCCTTTAATTAAAGATAAATTAATGTTGACTAGTGGTGGACGATATGGATTAAGTGGCTTACTTTTTCCTTTGATTGTTCCAAGACTTAAAAACACTAGGGCAAACTTTAATGATTCAACTTCAAAATTACTTTATATACTCAATTCTAATAATCAATTTACATTCACAAATTTTTTTAGTAATGATTTCTATCAGCTTGATTTAATTTCATCTGTAGAAAATATAATATCCTCCTCAAATCAATATGACTTTAGAACTTTAAATAATACTTTAAAATGGACACATACCTTTAATAATAATACTAATTTAAGTGGCACTCTTGTACACAGCACCTATAAACCAAAAAATCTTTTTCCAGAAATTGATTCTGAAAACTTAATAAGATTTGAGTCACAAATAAATTATTCAAGTATTCAAATGGAGTATATTAATAAAACCAAAGATAAATTTGATTATTATTTAGGTAGTCAATTAAACAGATATGATATAAATCCAGGAATTCTAGATCCAGGTTTTGGAAATAATATTAATCCTGTGATTTTGAACAGGGAAAAGGGTTTCGAATTATCATTATATGGAAATTTAAATTGGAATATAAATTCTGATATTACCTTATCCACTGGTCTAAGAATAACCAGATTTATGCTTTATGGACCCTATAAGGAGTCTTTATATAATAATTTTGGACAGGCTATTGATCTAAGGTTTTATAATGATAATGAATTGGTAACGAATTATACTAATCCGGAGCCCAGATTGGGTATAAATTACAAGTTAAATGATAAAAGTTCAATAAAAATAAGTTATGCTCGCTTATTTCAATATATCCAGAATATATATAACACTAACACACCACTACCAACATCTAGATGGAAAATATCTGACAGATACATCTCACCTCAAAAAAATGATACATATGGTTTGGGTTATTACAAAAATTTTCCAAATTCTTTCATTGAATTATCATTGGAAAGTTATTACAGGGACACAAAAAATAACCTTACATATAAACCTGGTGCTGATTTTTTTCTCTCTGAGTTTATCGAAAGAGAAATTACACAAGTTCAAGGTAGATCATATGGGGTAGAATTAAGTTTAAAAAAAACACTAGGTCAATTTAATGGAGTTTTAAATTATAGCTGGTCTAGAAGTTTATTAAAATCTAACGAAATCAACCCTCAGTATAAGATAAATAACAATAACTGGTTCAACTCTGATTTTGATAGACCACACACAGTAAATTTATCAATCAATTTTGAAAATGATAAGTATAATTCATTTAGTTTCAATTTTGTTGGACAGTCTGGCAGACCCTATACTATAGCAAATGGTATTTTTGAAAAACAAAACGTGGTAATCCCTATTTACTTGATTAGAAATAATTCAAGACTTCCGACATATCATAGATTAGATTTTGCATGGAAAATATCATACAGTAAAGATCCCAACAAAAATTTTAAAGGAGATTGGATATTTACAATTTATAATTTGTACGGGAGAAAAAATCCATTTAATATATATTATACTCAGAGAAATGGAACCATTGATGGGGATGTATTTCTCTCAAGTCCATTAGGTTCTTATGAGTTATCAGTCTTAAGAAGTCCATTAGTTTCACTAACTTATAACTTTAGATTCCAATAAAATTAATTAATGGAAGGGGATAAAATAGTTTGTTTTGGAGAAATACTTTGGGATTTTTTTCAATCTGAAAAGAAATTAGGAGGAGCCCCTTATAATGTTGCTAATTCTCTAAAAAAATTAGGAGCTGATGTAAATTTAATAAGTAGAGTAGGGGATGATCAGTTGGGTAAAGAAATAATAAAGAAACTACATTTAAATAATATTGATTCTCACTCAATCCAAATAGACAAAAATTATAAAACGGGAAGTGTTAAAGTAAATTTAGACAATGATGGAATCGCACAATACGAGATCACCAAAGAAGTTGCTTGGGATTTTATTGAAATTTTAAACAGAGACATTGAAATGGTAAGTAATTCCAAGGCTTTAATTTTTGGGAGTTTGGCTTCGCGAGCTGCGTCATATATTACATTAAAAAAGTATTTATCTGTTTCAAAATTTTGTGTTTTTGATTTAAATCTTAGAGCCCCTTTCTATACTATTTCTAAAATAAACGAGTTAGTGAAATATTCTGATTTGCTTAAGTTTAATAATGAAGAATTATTTGAAATTGCAAAAGCTTTAAAATCACCATTAAATACATTAGAAGACCATATTTCGTTTTTATCAGAAAAAACAAATACTAAAATTATATGTGTTACGAGAGGGAAGGATGGAGCTATATTATTTCATAAAGGAAAATGGTTTTATAATAATGGTTATAAAATTAAAGTAAAAGATACAGTTGGAGCAGGGGATTCTTTTTTAGCTGTATTAGTCCATGGAATTATTAAAAATCAACCCTTACAGGAAACTCTTGATAAAGCATGTGCTATGGGTGCTTTGGTAGCTGGAAGTATTGGAGCTAATCCAGATATTACTGAAGAAAAACTTAGTATATTTATGAATAATGGCTAATATTTACAGTATTATGAAATCAGTATTTATTAATTCAATGAAAGGGAAATTTACATATCTCACATTGTTGTTATTAATTACAACAAATACTCTTTCTCAAGAATTCAAAGGAACTGATCTTTTAAAAAAAGCTATTTCATATCACGACCCAAATTCAAAATGGGATTCATTTGATGGTAGTTTTATTGTTACTTCTGAGTCACCTAAGAGATCTATTAGAAAAAGTATAATTAGTTTAAATAATAGTGAGTCATTTTTTGGAATTGAAGTACAGCAAGATGAAAATATAATTACCTCAATTCTTGATAATAATGATTGTAGTATTTTGTTTAATGGGAAATTTGATTTTTCAAATGAAATAAAAGATAAGTATCGATTAGATTGTGAAAGAGTAAAATACCTAAGAAATTATTACACCTATCTTTATGGACTGCCAATGAAATTAAATGATCCGGGAACAATTATTGAACCAAAAGTTGAAAAGAGAACAATTAACGGAGAGGAATATTGGGTTTTAAAAGCTACTTACGAAGAGTCTGTAGGAAGAGATACATGGTATTTCTTCTTTGATAAACAAACTTTTGCATTAAAACGTTATCAATTTTTTCATGACGAATCTAAAAATGACGGAGAATATATATTATTAAATGATGAAATCCCTGTAGAAGGAATTAAAATGCCTAAAAATCGAAGCTGGTATTTTAACTCTAATGATAAATTTTTAGCAACGGATCGCTTAAGTGTTGAATAAATAATTTTAAAATGAAAAATATTTTTTTGTTTTTGGCCCTATTTTCAATAAATGTTTTTGCTCAAAACAAAAATACAATAATAGGAAAATGGGACCTAGAAGTTGAAATAAATGGGAAAAAATATCCATCATGGCTTGAAGTAAAACAATCTGGAAATAAGGCATTAGTTGGTTATTTTGTTTTTAAAAGTGGAAGTGCAAGACCAATTTCAGAGGTTTTTTTTCATAATGGAATTATAGATTTTAGTATACCACCCCAATGGGATGGATTAAATTATTTGCATTTTCAAGGCATCCTAAGTAAAGGAAATTTAACAGGAACTATTTTAACTAGTGAAGGTCAAAGTTCAACATTTACAGGAACACGTGCGCCAAAACTTATAAGGACCTCAAGTATTAAATGGGGTAATTCTAGATCAGTTTTTAATGGTAGAAATTTACAGGGGTGGAAATCTTCTGATTCAAGAAGAATTAATCAATGGAAAGTTGAAAATGGAGTTCTTATAAGTCCTAAACCAGGTGTGAATCTTATTACAAATGAATTATTTACTGATTTTAAGCTACATATAGAGTTTCGTTATCCTGAGGGTAGTAATTCTGGTATTTATTTAAGGGGGAGATATGAAGTACAAGTAGAGGATAATTATGGAAGGGATCCAGAATCTACTTTGTTTGGAGGAATATATGGATTTTTAACACCTAACCAAATGGCAGCTAAAAAACATGGTGAATGGCAGAGTTACGATATTACACTTATTGGAAGAAGAGTCTCTATTGTAGCGAATGGTATTAAAATAATTAATGATCAAATTATTCCAGGAATAACAGGGGGTGCTATAGACAGCAAAGAAGGAAACCCTGGACCAATAATGCTACAAGGAGATCACGGTGTTATAGAATACCGAAATATTTCAATGCAAATTCCTGAGTAACTAAATGATGTTTATTTTTTTTTTGAACTTATAAACCCATAAAAAAATTGTCCAAAAAATCCTTTAGGTAATTTTTCATCCCCACTGAATCCCAAATTTATAGTCCCACTATCTTCTGGTAAATAATTTGTTTTAAACAAATAATCCCATAAACTTAAACTGATACCAAAATTCACTCCAAATTTTCCATTTGGTAGATCTTTAGCATGATGATAAAGGTGCATAACTGGGCTGTTAAGAATATATTTTAGTGGTCCCCAAGAAAGTTTAATATTAGCATGATTTAGATGACCGATACAAATTGTAAAAAAGTGAACTAAGTAGGCATGTTCAGGTTCAAAACCACCTATAAGCATAATTCCAATTGTTTTTAATGGTTTATATAGAATGTTTTCCATCCAATGGTATCTGAAATGAGCTGCAAATCCCATTTCTTTAACACTGTGATGAACTTGATGGAATTTCCATAAAAAAGGGATTTTGTGAAGTAGAATATGAGTTGCCCATTGGAAAAAGTCTAATAAAATGAAAAAAATAAAAATTTCAACCCAAAAAGGTAAAGTATTTGAATTTATAATACTCAAGCTAGTATTTTTTATGCCATAATTATTGAAGAAAACTTCTAGAGAACTATAAACACCGCTTATTACTATTGAAAAAATGAAAAAATTAAAAAACATATAAAACAAATCCAACCAAAAATCTTTCCGAATAATTGACTGGTTTTTTCTCCAAGGGAAAATAATTTCTAAAGCCCATATGATTAATGAAATCAAAATTAGTCCCCAAAAATAGTTTATGTGCCACGGGACTTGAAAAAGAATAGATTTTAGTGTCCAATCCACCGACCCTAAAAATGCTGAATAAAACTCCTCTACATAAATCATCACACAAAAATAGTATATATCTTTAAATATATTATAAAGAATAAAAGACTAAACGTAAGTTATTTTGACTTTTTAATACCAAATGTTTTTTTGTAATATTCGATCATAGGAGGATAAGGACCATATTTATGTTGTTCTGATGAAAAGTTATCTGACCACGGTCCATAGGGGGTTGATATAGGTTTCAATTTTTTATCTGGATAATCCATTTCTTTATTTTTTTTACTTGGTCTAGGAAAACTATTTATATATCCCGCAACATGATAAGCCTCTTCATCTGAAAGTTTTGGATTTTCCCAACTTGCTTGTAGATACGGCATATTATTTTTAATAAATGCCGCAGCCGTTAATACTCGATTCATACCTGCACCATCATTATATGTGTCATTTCCCCATAGAGGTGGATATTGATAGCCTTTCTTCGAATCTTGATATAAAATACCCTCACCATTTTTGCCATGGCAAACAACACATTCCCTTAAATAAATTTCTTCACCTACTTTTTTGTCAACAGCTTTGAAAGGTATCTCAATACTGGGATAGCCACTAATTTTTTTTGAATTTAATTTAGGAATACCATAATCAAGCCATTCTATATAAGCAATCATTTTTTTCATTTGTGAAGCATTCTTTGGAAATGCTTTTCCATTCATGCTTCTTTCCATACAGCCATTTATTCTCTCAAAAAGTGTACCAACCTTATTAGACCTACCGCTAAACTGAGGAAATCTATCGATAATTCCAAACCATGGAGCAGCTCCTGATTTAGTACCACCATTTAGATGACAATTTGTACACGATAAATTATTACCTGAGTATCTGAGCTTAGGATCTTTATTCAATGGACCCATATATATTGAAGAGGAATCTAAAAGTAAAAAGCCCTCTTTAACTTCATTTGGAACATCTGAATTGTTCAAAACTAGATCATAAGGATTCCACTCTAAAATAGGATCCTCTAATTCAGGAGTCCAAATTTTGTCATGGTTAATAACCCAAAAAAAAACAACAATTATTAAAATTGTTGAAAGAGCTATTATGTTTATCAGTTTACTAACTAATTTTTTATACAGTTCCATGCTTAATTTAAGAATTGAATACAATATAGTATATTATCATTTTTCATTTATTTGGCTTTATTAATTAATACTTGAAAAATTTTGAGTCTAACTTTATAACTTTAATAAATTTTAATAAAAATGAATTTTAATTCAATTGAATTTATCAAAATTAATAGGACTTTCTTATGGATTATTTTAGTTTCAAATTATATAATAGCACAAGATTGGGAAACACCAATTATTTAGGGATACGGAGAGGTTAAATTTTTTGAACAAGCTGCTTCACAACTTAATAAACAGCTTGACTATAAATTAATTTTTGATATAAAGAGTAATCAAATCAAAAATGGTATAAATAAAGGTTTATGGACTATAGCTCGAACTTTAAATTTATTTGAACTATCAGGAATACCAAGAAAGAAAATTGAATTAGTAGCTTCAATACATGGTGAAGCAACTTTTATCACTCTAAATAGTAATGCTTATCAAGATAAATTTGGTAGAGATAATCCAAATTCAAATATTATTCAACAACACAATGAAAATGGGGTTAAACTTTACGTTTGTTCTCAAGCGAATTCATCAAGAAACATAAATAATGGTGATTTAAATATAAATGTAATACCAGCTTTATCTGGTATTGCAGTATTATCAAATCACCTTCTTCAAGGTTTTATCTTGATGCCAAATTAGTAATTCATCAAATCTAGCCTGCAAAAATATATGCACAGTTATTATTTTGTGCCCTACCCAAAGCCCAGACTCCAGAGGGGACCAATTTAACTCCTGGAAGTATTCCTTTTACCATTTCTTGGTAAACTTCGTCAGGGTTTAAATTCATTTTTTTTGCTACAGCAGATCCATATACTTTTGTTGCAAGGTCACAAACACAAAATAAAGATCCTCTTTTTTGTAAATCTTTAATTCCTTGTATTGGCGGCAAAGGCATATCTCCTTCTTGTGGCTCATAAACAGTATTTCTCAAAGATGGCTTGCCTGTTTTATTATCATTAAACGAAACTAATTCTCCAAGTTTAAATTTCTTCCAAATTTCAGAATTGAATGCAAAGACTATTCCTGAATGTCTAAGAACTGTCATTGCTGTAATATTTGAATCTTTTACTCCTACTGAATTATTTGATTCTAAGAAAGCCCAATTCCAAACAATTGGAAGTGTATTATGAGGTTGACTTCCATCATAAACGACTCTATGTTCACCTTTAATTTTTTTGAACCAATTTGAAAGTTTTTTTGGGTCAATATTTGTATTCAAATTTACAGGCTGCATGTCATCCATGTCTTTTATAAAGTTTGGAAATGCAGTTGCCCCAACACCCAAGGCAATTGAGGTAAAAAATTTTCTTCTATTGGAATTCATAATAATTAGCTTAAAGTTTTAATTATTCTAATTTAATTAGAATTAGTTATATACCCAAAGACACAAAATTTATTATTTCAAATATTGCAGAAAAACCTCCAAGTGGGAGGGTTTCATTTTTTTAAAATTTGTTAATCCAACATAATTACTTTTCTAATTACTACTGACTCTCTTAGGTCTCTAACGGCCATCATACTTTGGTAACCTTTATCAGCATCCCATGCTGGGGTATTTGCTGCAGATTTTACATAGTCAGTGTAACTAGCAAACCAATCTACGGTAAAATAATTCCAGTAAAGATCTACACCATACTTGTCTATTCTTTTTCCTAAAGACCACCCAGTTCTTAATCCATTTTTATTAAGCCCTTTAGAGTAAAGAGATTTTTCCATACTTTCATAGGTTTTAAATTTACCCTCCTTAACTTTCATCCAATTAACAACTCCAACATCATCTGGTAAATTTACTTTGTTATCTCTTTTTATATCAGTTACTGTAACAAACATAGCCTCAGCTACTAGCTCTCTTTTTCCCCTGACATCTTCCATAAAAGTTCTCCAATCCGAATCGGTCATACTAGGCACAGCTTCTTTTCTCATTTTCAACCAGCCTTCTCTGGTTCTTTCTTTTTCCATCTGACTTATGGTCATTGGCTCAACGATTAAATGTGTAAATGGAGCTTGAGGATTTCCAACTACCTCCCATAGGTGCCAACCCGATTGCCATCCTGCGTCAATTCTTTTTTGAGCCATTTCCCCAAATTTTGTTTTTAGATCTTCAGCATAATTATTACCAGGTTTTACTTTTATGAAAGTTTGTTTTAGAACAACTTTATCTTGAGCAAATGATGAAATTGATAAAGATGTAATAAAAAATAAGATTAATATTTTTTTCATTTCACTTGATTTATGATTAATAATTCTTCTAATATATAGAGAATGCGTTGAAAAGAAAAACCCTCCACTTGGGAGGATTTTTATATTTAATTTGACATGTAAACTAGTTTAGCCTCTGAAGACCAAAATTCTCTTGTAGATAGACCCTGTTGAACAATAATGTTACTTAACCATTCATTGTCAGGCATGAACGTAACATCTTGAGGATTCGCATTATTTCTGAAAATAAATGTCATATGTGTAACATCATTTGCCGCTTCGTTTTTATCAATAACTTTTGCAAATGACCATTGACTAATCTTGCCTTTTAATAGCTGTTGTTCCCACATGGGTAAAAAGACGTTCATCTCAAACTTTTCATAATCATCACTTCTTTGTCTCATTGCCCCCATAGAAATCTTATCTCCAATTTTAGCATCTCCACCAGTCATAACTGTTTGGTGTAGAATTTTTATAGTATAACTGCGAACTTCATTTTTAATTTTTTTGGTCATAATATTTTTGACTACTGATTTTGAGTATTTTCCTCTATTAAGAGACTCAATTTTTTTTCTTGACGAATCACTGTCCCAATTATCCCTATAAGTATTTAACTGTTTTTCATCTTTGAAAATATTGAAAACAACATAATCAGGAGCTTTTTCCATTTCAGGTGCTTTATCTATTTTCCATACAGCCCAAAACATTTTTTTGCCAGCTTTTATTTCACTGTCATGAAATGGCATCCAAATTTTTTCCAAAGTGTTGTAATCTTTTTCAACACCTTTTTCGAGATGGATAAAATCTGCAATCGCGACTTGACCAGACAAAATATTTGAAAAAGTAAATAAAAGTGTTATAAAAATATATTTCATTATAATTGATTTATGGTTAATAATACCTCCAAGATATAGAGAATGCACGTAAAAAAAAACCTCCACTTGGGCAGATTTTAAAAAATTTTTCCTGAATTATTTAATATAGATGTCGTAAATATCGTGTTGAAAATTATATCCTGAATCTGGAGATAAAACCGTTCCAAATCCAATTCCCATAACATCATTTAAATATCTATACTTTTTACTCGATGTTCTAAATCGCCAATGTGTTTGAAATTTTAAGGATTCAAAAGTTTCAGTTATATAATTAAAAACTCCAGTTGCTTTACAATAGATTTTTTCATTTTCCTCAGTCAATAAAACCAAATCAATATCCAAATCTGCGTATGTTTTACCATCTTCTTGGTGATATAAGGGAAAATCTCCACCAACTGGTAGAACCTTTCCTTTTGCAACCCCCTCAAAAACTCCTTTAGTGTAGGGAGCATATATAGTTTTTAAGTTTAGGTATTCCCCAACTGAAGATTGCCATTCACCGATTGATGCTTTTATTGAAAAAATTTTTTCACCTTTGACTTTTTGCCCATATGTAACTAAAGGAATAAATAGCAAAATGAATATTAGTTTTTTCATTTTTATTGATTTATGATTAATAATATCTCTAATATATAGAGAATGGGTTTAAAAGAAAAACCCTCCACTTGGGAGGGTATGAAAATATATTTAATTTGTACTAGAAACAAATTCCCAAACTATTCTAGAATCCCATCCGTCTGGTAATTCTTCTTGAAGTTGAGATAATAAATTCTGATCAACATTTTTAATTGCAGCTTTATACATTAAATGGTCAATAACTTGTTCCATATTTTCGTATGCATCCCAAAAGAATAATGGTGCCAGATCAGAATCTTGTGGAATAATTCTTGTTGCCATTCCCCAAGAAGCCATACCTTCTTTTTTCATATCTTTTTGAAAACTTGAAGATATTTTATCTGCCAAGTTCATAGCACTGTTTATGTTTTTAGGGAAAGTCCAATTAAATATTATGAATTTTGCTTTAAGATTATTGTCATATCTCTTTTCAGTTTTGTAAACAAAGCTTCCATACCGTTCAACATCAATTCCCCCAAATAGAATTTCTCCAGGGATACCATATTTTTTTTCAGTATTGAACCAACTTTGCCTATTTACATATTTCTTGGGGCTTTCGTATGCTACAACCCACAGATAGTTAATTTTTTCATCTTCAACTTTTCCCATACCTGGAACTCTTTTTAAAAGAGCCCACCCTTGAATGAGTCCTTCTTTAACTGCATCTTCAGCCATTTGTTTCCCATATTTTTTAATTAGCATTTCAAAATTTTCAGCATCTTCCGGATTTACCATTGCTGGGTTTAAAACAAAAGTCTGTTGGGATACAACAAATAGACTTGATAATAAAAAACATATAGATAATAATTTTTTCATTCTAATTGATTTATGATTAATAATATCTCTAAG
>CAJWHM010000026.1 GCA_913041125.1 uncultured Bacteroidota bacterium
CCCCAAAATCTGAAAGGTTTTTTATAATAATGAGCCAATTTAACTAATGAATCTAATTTTTTAAAATCTTCTACTGGCATATCTTCCAATCCATTCCAAGAGGAGTATTTTTTAAAATTCAGACTAATCAGAGCTATTTTATTCCAAATTTTTTCATTTTCAGGAGGATAAAGACTTTGATAATCAAAGTATATAAAATCTGGATAATTCCCATATTTTTTTGGTACAGGACGGTTTCCTGAAATTACAATTGAGGTATTTTCTTTGTCAATAATTTCAGGATAATAATTTAAAGTTTTTATAAGTCTATTTAATGTCGTATAAGATTCAGACTTTATATCAATTAAGATCTGTAGTTTTTTTTCAATGCCAAGTTGACTCGAAGTAACTTTTGAAAGTGAATTTAAGTATAGGCGTTCAATGGTTCGATCTGCAACAATTTCTGATTCACTATGAGTTACATATAAGGAATCATTTTTTAGAAATAAGTCTATTTCAATAGAATTAAGTCCATTTTTGTATGCAGTCCAAAAGGGTATATCTTGCTTGTAGTCATTATGGGAATGAATTCCTAATTTAATTGATTTCTCTGATTTACCACATTGAAAAAAACAAAAAAGGCTAAAAAGCAAAAAAAGAACTCTATGCATTCTTTAAATCTAATAAAATCTTATGATTTATAGCTATAGTATTTTTAAGAATAGATTACATAACAAATCTCAACTTCCTACCCATAATAAAAAAAGTTTTTTAATTAGAAAATGGATGTGAGATTTGATATGTAATATGAAGATTATATATATTTAAATTATGAAAAAAAGATGGAAGATTACTTTATTAGTCTTAGGTGTTTTAGTAATAATTTTAGTAATTGTTTCAGTGCTAACCTGGACATATTTAAAATCAACTTTTTTTGATTTTGAGGGAGACTATGTAGAAAAAACCTATTTTTCTGAGCTTAAATCAAATGGAGAGTCTTTTTTTGACCGAAACAACAACGGCAAGTTAGACATCTATGAAAATAACAATGAACCTATAGAAAATCGGGTGTCAGATGCACTATCACAAATGACCATAGAAGAGAAGCTTCATTTACTCAAGGGATCTGGTATTTCCTCAGCTATTGATGGTGATTACGTACCTACAGCAATACCAGGAGCTGTAGGGACAATTGTTCCTACACCAAGGTTAGGACTTCCAACAATTTATCTCTCTGATGGTCCTGCAGGATTAAGAATAAAGCCTACAAGAGAAGGAAGTGAAAGAACTTACTATGCTACAGCATTTCCTATTGGCACCCAATTAGCATCTACTTGGAATACAGACTTAGTCTTTAGAGTCGGACAAGCAATGGGATCAGAAGCCCGCTCATATGGAGTTGATGTTATTTTGGGACCTGGAGCTAATATTCATAGACATCCCTTTTGTGGCAGAAACTTCGAATACTTTTCTGAGGATCCCTATTTAACAGGCTTTATTGGATCATCAATGGTGAATGGAATTGAGTCTAACGGAGTTGGAGCTTCACCTAAACATTATGTGGCAAACAATCAGGAAACCAACAGAAACTTTAATGATGCCATAGTATCAGAACGGGCACTAAGAGAAATTTATTTGAAAGGTTTTGAATTAATCATTAAGAACTCTCAACCTTGGGCGGTTATGTCTTCATACAACAAGGTGAACGGAACCTATACCTCAGAAAGCAGAAAGTTACTCACCAATATACTTAGAGAGGAATGGCAATTTGAAGGATTAGTGATGTCAGACTGGTTTGGGGGAAATGATGCCGTAGCAATGGTAAATGCAGGGAATGACCTATTAGAACCAGGTACAAAAATACAGTGGGATGCGTTAAAAAAAGGTGTTGAAAATGGCACTTTATCAGATAGCAGAATTGATGTTTCTGTAAGCAGGATATTACAACTTATTTTAGGATCAAATAAAATGAATAATTATAAATACGATGATAATCCTGACTTAGAAAAACATGTAGAAATTACAAGAAACACAGCAAATGAAGGGATTATATTGTTGAAGAATAATAATGTGCTTCCTGTTCAACAAATATCTAAAGTTGCTTTATTTGGTGTTACATCATATGATTTAATATCAGGTGGATATGGATCTGGTGATGTAAACGAAGCATACAGTGTTTCTCTTGAAGAAGGACTAGAAAACGCAAGAATAAAGATTAATAGTACAAGAGGAGATCAAATAAAATCTAACCAAATTGCATCTGAGGTTTACCAAATTATACCCGGATTTACTATTGATAAAAAAGCAAAATCACTATATGAATCCCACAAGTCTTTCAATGCAGAATCATTTATTAAGCCAGAGGGAATTAATGCAATATTTGATCCATACAATCCTCCAGAAATTTCATATACTAAAGAACAAATTAACTCTATATCAAAGAATACAGATATTGGAATAATAACAATCGGGAGAAACAGTGGTGAAGGTAGAGATCGAGTTAGTATTGATGACTTTGAATTGAAAACTATTGAAAGGGAGACAATCAAAAATGTTTCATCCGCATACCATTCTCAAAACAAAAAAGTGATCGTTGTTCTCAACATAGGAGGTGTTATTGAAACCGCATCATGGAAAAATGAGGTTGATGGGATAATATTAGCTTGGCAAGGAGGTCAAGAAGGTGGAAATTCATTAGCAGATATAATAAGCGGAAAGATTAATCCAAGCGGTAAATTACCAATGACTTTCCCGATTAAAGTTTCAGATCATGCATCACATAAAAACTTTCCTTTACAAGGTTCACCAATGAATATGTTAAATTTTTTTAAAAGCAAGGGTGAATTTAAATCGGAAATAAAAAATGCAGACTATACAATATACGAAGAGGATATATACGTGGGTTATCGTCATTTTGACAAGGCAAAAATGGACGTTTCATTTCCTTTTGGGTATGGACTATCATATACTAATTTTGAATTTTCAAATATTAAAATAATAAATAATGGAAACAGTATAGATATTAATCTTGACGTTCAAAATATTGGTCAAACTGATGGAAAAGAAGTAGTTCAAGTCTATATTTCAAAAATTGCCAGTAATATAGATCGTCCAATCAATGAATTAAAAACATTCAAAAAAACTTCATTACTGACTTCTAATGCTATTGAAAACATAGCTCTCAATATTAATAATGATGATTTGAGATATTGGGATGAAGATTTAAATGGATGGAAACTCGAGAAGGGAGAATACCTAATAAATATTGGTAATTCATCAAGAAATATTTTATTCTCTCAAGTTATTAAGCTATAAAATGTTTGTCCACTTTAAAGATTCACATTTGATAAAACTTTAAGTAGAGGCGGAAACAAGTATAACTCCTCAACTTTATATTTTAGAATAAACGTTTGTTTTTGCATTTATTTTTTCCTTTACACCCATTCTATCTATCTTAGAGTTATTATTAAACGTAAATCAATTAAAATGAAAAAAACTTTTGTAGCAATATACTTTGCTTTGTCTTCATTTTTGTTTGCAAATGGTAATCACAAAATTTTCAAACTTGGAGATTTTAAACTTGAAAGTGGGAAAACCTTGCCTGATGCTAGACTTTCCTATGTAACTCACGGAAAACTAAATAAAAAAAGAGATAATCTTATATTGGTACCATCAGCATATCTTGGTGATCATCACGGATTTGATTATCTAATAAAGCCTGGTAAAGCATTAGATCCTGAAAAATATTTTATTGTTGCAACAGACATGTTTCAAAATGGACTGTCTAGTTCTCCAAGTAATACAGGGTCACCATATAATGGCCCTTATTTTCCATTAATTTCCATAAGAGATAATGTTAATGCAGGTTATATGTTAATTACAGAAGTTTTTAAAGTAAAAAAAATTAAAGCTGTTGTAGGTTTTTCTATGGGCGCACAACAAGCTTTTCAATGGGCTGTTAGTTATCCAAAATTTATGGAGAAAATCGTTGGAATTGCAGGGTCAGCAGTAGAATATCCTCACGGTAAAGTCAGACTTGAAGGCTTTATTTCTGCTATAAAAGCAGATTCATCTTTTAATAACGGTAACTATAATTCACCACCCGAAAAAGGTCTAAGAGCTGGAGGGACTCATTGGTCAAGTTGGGGATGGTCTCAAGAATGGTTCCGCAAAGAGCTTTACAAAGAAATGGGGCTAAAAAATATTGATGAGGTAATTAATTGGTTTGAAGAATTTGTATTGACATGGGATGCAAATAATTTGATAGCTTTAGCGAGAACATGGCAGAATAATAATGTTGGCAACACACCAGGTTTTAGTGGTAATTATGAAAAAGCCCTTAAATCAATAAAAGCAGAGGTATTATATATGCCTAGTGAAACAGATATGTACTTTCATATTGATGCCTTAAGAAGTGAAGCAAAACTTATCCCTAAAGTCAATCTTAAAATAATCCCATCTTTATGGGGACACATTGCAGGTGCAGGCTTTGCTGTAGAGGACGCAGATTTTATTAATAATGAAATCATTCAGTTTTTTGAATAGTATATAAATTATGTTTACAAGACTCCTTTTATTAGCTCCCTTTATAGTTGCTTTCTAAAATTAATCTACCTATTAATCAAATTAAAAATGAAAATTAATTATATAGCTTGTTTTATTATATCGTTTCTTACTTATAGTCAAAAAAATATAGATATTAATGAATTATATCCCAAAAAAGATATTATTGTTAAATATCACAACTATTGGACGAGTAAATACTATCCAGAAAGAATTTTGGAATTCAAAAAAAATCCACTAATTAAAGGTGGAATTGTTTTCTTAGGAAATAGTATCACAGAGGGAGGTGATGACTGGGCTAAAAGAATAAAAATAAAAAATACTTTTAATAGAGGTATTAGTGGTGACACAACTGATGGTGTTCTCAAAAGGTTAGAGGAGATTATATTTTATAAACCCAAAATAGTATTTATTTTAATTGGACATAATGATTTGTGGAGTTATAGAATTAAGTCTGGTGTACCTTCAATTAAATATATAGGAAAAAATATTTTAAAAATAGTTGATATTATAAAAAACGGTTCTCCAAACTCATCTATTTATGTACAAAGTATATTACCCACTAGACATTTGACAAAGGATAACTATTTTGAAAAATCAATAATAAAAATTAATAAATACTTATTAAAAAATGAGAAAAAATTCAATTATAAGTTTATTGACTTGTATTCCAATTTCATTGATGCCAATGGTCTTCTTAGTGTTGATTATACCTATGATGGAGGGCATTTAAATGAAAAGGGTTATGAATTGTGGAGTAATATAATTAAAGACATAATAACTAGTTTACCAGATTTTTAAAATCGAGTTTTTAAAAAGATCTTTAGTACTATAAAAGTAAATTATTTTAAATTTTTACTGTAAATCAAGACAGCCTGCATTTATTTATTTGTCAATCTTCTAATGAGTAATAACCAAATTCAAAGATTTTATTATCAAATTTCGTATGTCTATCTAGGTTTTGAAAATTATCCTTTTCATTATATAGATAAACCTTCTGAAGATTTTTGAATTGAGTAAAAATATTTATGTACTCATCCTTAAAATTTGTATTAACCAAATAAATACGCTTTAAATTTTTTAATTCAACGAGTTGATTAATTTTTTTACCAGTAATAGTTGTGTTGTTTAATTTTAAGACAGTAAGATTAGTGAAATATTTTAATTGTGAAAAAATGGAGTCTGTAATCTTACTATCACTAAGGTCCAAACTCACGACGTTTTCGTTAATATCTGATAAAAGGGATATATCATCATTCTTAAAATCTAAATTATTAATACTGCTAACTTTTAAAAAATTTGAATTCTTATATATAGGATTGATTGTAATTTTATTTTTTCTGATTTTTCTTATTGATTCATTATCTGGAACAGATGCTTCAATTAAAGGGAAAAAAGGCTTTTCAGTATCAAAAAAATAATTTATTATATTTTCCTCGAGCTTAAAATCTTTAATTGATTTCTCAAATGAACTTCCATTTTCTATCCACTTACTAATTAAACTAATTTCTTGTCTAGTTAGCTGTTTTCCTGATTTTGGAGGCATATGTTTTTTTTCTTCTTTTGGTAAATGAATTCTAATATACATTTCACTCATTTCAGGAGTATCATAATTAATTATAGAACCGTTTTTACCCCCTTTCATTAATTCTACGGAATTATGCATCTTGAGTTTGCCGTTAGATTTTTTTGAATTATGACACCTAACACACTTTTCATCTATAATTGGTCGTATTAAAGAAGAGAATAAAGGTTTTTCTTCAAAATCCTCATAATATTTAACAGTTAAAGTTTTCTCCCCATTAATACCTACTAAATTATTTATAGGCTCAACTAAATGTTCTTCACCATGAGTAATATTACCACCCAAATGTCCTGTGACAATCAATATAAACGAATTTGCAATTGTAAATAGTTTCCTAGGTATTGGTTTAAAAATTGAATTTTCAATTAATTTAAGGTAAAAGGAGAAAGATAAAATTATAGTTAAAACTCCTGCAATAAAATGGTTTTGGACAGTTTCCCATAGATATCCACCATTTTGATATTGAAAAAATCCACTAATTATTGAAAAAACTCCAGTTATACTAGCCCAAAAGAAAATGAACTTTAATGCCTCATTTGACCATCCAAGCTTTTTTTTATTTAGTTCAATTAAAATACCTAATACAATAAATCCAATTGGGAGATGAACAATTAATGGATGAAAACGACCAATTAAAATTAAAAAATCATCTAGCATAATCTTTTATCCCTTAATTCTTTTTTTAAGCGCTTTCATGATAAAAACGTTTGAATTCCATTGATCACTAGTTGGTTTCTTTGTAATCGGTAATGTTGGCATATAGTTTGGCGGCCCAAATTCAGTTGTTATTGTCACATTATTTTTTTCCTTTAGGTTTTTTGTAATCACAGCTTCCCAAATATCTAAATGTCTTTCTACAATATTTTTCCATTCAGGTGCTGAAGGATCATTAACTTGTGGCCCCTCTTCAAAACCAACTCTTGCATGTATGTGATTACTTCTTTTAATTATTTTATCTAATAATTCTTGTCTGTTCTTTAAAAGAGATTCATGAACGACTAACCAATGGCTTATATCCAGTGTAAGAAACAAATCTTTATTCCTTTCAATATATTCTATTGTTTTAGGTAAAGAAAAACTAAATCTTCCTCTATGGGTTTCGTGATAAACAGGAATATTATATTGATTACTAAGTTCATTAGCTACTTCGATGAAAGCCATATTTTGATTAAGTGTATAAAAATCACTCCCGGTATGAGAATTTACAGCGACAGGATTTAGTTCTAAAGTATTTTTTAAATATTCTTTATAATTAGATAAACTTTTTTCAAATGGAAGACTTGGGTTAGAACCACAAAGAAAAATTACTTTCATACTGTGTTCTTTTAACCATTTTGAAATTTGAATTTGCTTGTGTGTTTCAATTGGAGCCCAAGTTTCGATTCCATCATATCCCGAAGCTTTAGCTTTTATAATAAAAACTTCAGTGCCATTCTCAAAACCCCAGTCAGTTTGAAAAAAAAGAACTTCTTTTTGTGCAGTCATTTTAGATGAACAAACAATAAATAAGAAAGTTAAAAACTGTTTTTTCAAAATTTTTATGCTAAAATTTCGCGTATAATTTCTCCCTCAACATCGGTCAGTCTAAATGGCCTACCCTGAAAATCGTAAGTAAATTTTTCATGATCAAATCCAAGAAGATGAAGTATTGTGGCTTGAATATCGTGAACGGAAACCCTTCCACTCACTGGTTTATATCCAAATTCGTCAGTTTCACCGTGTACTGCTCCTTTTTTTATACCTCCACCGGCCATCCACATTGTAAATGCATCACCGTGATGGTCTCTTCCTGTGTAAGCATTTTGAACCCCACTTCTGTTTTCCTGCATTGGAGTTCTTCCAAATTCACCACCCCAAACAACTAATGTTTCGTCTAGTAAACCTCGCTGTTTTAAATCTAATATTAATGCTGCTATTGGACGATCAATTTGTTGACATTTTCTCTTAAAACCGTGCATTAAACCATTTTCCTCATTATCCCCATGACTATCCCATCCCCAGTCATAAAGTTGAACAAAACGAACACCCTTAGAAACCATTTTTCTAGCTAAAAGACAATTATTGGCAAATGATTCATCCCCTGGAGTTACTCCATACATTTCTTTTATATGATCAGGTTCATCATTAATATTCATTACTTCAGGTACGGCAATTTGCATTCTATATGCCATTTCGTATTGACTAATCCTAGTAAGGATTTCAGGGTCTTTGTAATTCTTATATTCGTCAGAATTTATTTCATTTATTGAGTTAATTAAATCTCTTTTTAGATCTCTTGAGATTCCTTTAGGATCATTAAGATACAAAACAGGGTCGCCTTTCGAGCGACATTGAACTCCTTGATAAACCGATGGTAAAAAACCGCTACCCCACAAACTTTTACCTCCATCAGGAGTTCCTCCTCCAGAAGTTAATACCATGAAACCAGGGAGATCCTGATTGTCAGATCCAAGTCCATATGTTGCCCATGACCCAATACTTGGCCTACCTAGGCGAGGGCTCCCAGTATGCATAAAAAGTTGAGCTGGTCCGTGATTAAATTGATCTGTATGAACGGCTTTTAAAAAGCTAACTTCATCAATTATTTTTTGGAAATAAGGTAAATTATTGGAAACCCAATTTCCTGAATCTCCTGCTTTTTTAAATTCTGCTTGGGGGCCCAGCATTTTTGGTACTCCTTCTATAAATGCAAATTTTTTACCTTTTAATAGTGACTCTGGACAAGGTTTATTATGAAGTTTGTGTAATTCTGGTTTGTTGTCAAATAATTCCAATTGAGATGGAGCGCCCACCATATGAAGATATATTACACTTTTAACTTTCCCTAAATTGGGTGGAGAGGACGGAGCAAGAGGATTTAATGAGCTATTATTTTTTAATAAATTATTTTCTGAATTACAAGCGGTCAAAAAATTACTCAAAGCTATGCCGCCCATTCCTAATGTGCAGTTTTTTAAAAAATGTCGTCTACTGTTAGCCGAGGCATTTTTTAATAAAAACTCGTTAAATAGTTTTATTTTTTTATTCATAATCAAGCATGAGTTAAGAATTCATCTAAATTCATTATTGCATTTATAACTATCATTAAACCAGCATGATGCTTGTTAGTATCTTCAATATCTAAAAATTCTTTTAAGCTTCCAGGGTCATCTTCGTATTGATTTATTGCTTTATTATAAAGGTTTACAAGACTTTTCAATTTAACATTATTTATCTTTTTATATGTTGCCTTTTCATATATAACCCTTATTGCATCTTCTATATTTTCTTTATTCAAAAAACTTTTTGCTAAATGATACGCTGCCTCTACATAAACAGGATCATTCATTGTAATTAGAGCTTGTAATGGTGTATTAGTAGAAATTCTATTTACTAAACAAACTTCTCTTGTTCCAGCATCAAAAACTATGAAAGAAGGATAGGTCATCGTCCTCTTTATATATGTGTAAACTGCCCTCCTATATTTATCCTCACCTTCACTATCAATCCATGATCCACCATATGCATGCTTACCAAATCCTTTTGGCTGTGGAGGTTTCACAGCAGGACCTCCCATTTTTGGAACCAAAAGACCAGAAATTGCCAATGCTTGATCTCTAACTTCTTCAGCTTTCAATCTTAATTTAGTCCCTCTGGAATAATAAATATTTAGTGGATCTTTTTGATAATTATTTTCATTAATGGTAGAATTTTGCTGATATGTTCCAGATAGCACAATTGACCTAATTAAACTCTTTAAGCTCCATTTTTGATCTTCCATTAGGTGCACAGACATCCAATCAAGAAGTGCAGGATGGCTAGGAGGTTCAGACTGTGTTCCCATATCTTCTATAGTTGAAACTATTCCTCTACCAAAAATCTGATTCCAAATTCGGTTAACTACAGTTCTTGAGGTTAAAGAATTATCTCTGTCTACAATCCATTGAGCAAATCCAAGTCTATTTTTACCCCATTCTGGTTTCCAGGAATTTAGACTTTTTGGCACATCTGGTTTTACTTCTTTTGTAGGTTGAAGCCAATTCCCTCTATCAAAAACATATGTTTTGCGATAATGATAATCTTCATTTTCAATCATAATAGGAGTTTTGACTGTATTGGTAGCGGTCAATATTTCATTTACAAATTTCTTGATTTTAGAATACCCTTTTTTTCCTTTTCCTGGGAGATCAGGGGCAAAAGAAAACCAATCAAAATATACAAGAGGTTTGGCTTTATCAAATCCTATTACACCTGAAGAGGGTGGAACATATTCTCTAACATCACTGAGAGGATCATATGCCTCAATAAATAAATCTATTTTACCAGCTATTTTTTTAAAGGGTAAAATTAGTATTTCTTTTCTATATGATTCTCCATTTTTCTTCCAGTTCATTTCAGAAATGGTAAATTCAGTTAAAATCGTCCCTTTTGAAGAGCCCTCTCTTATTTTTACAATTGTACCAGGAGCATCACTCATATAATTCATAATAATACTACTACTCTCTTGGGTGTAAACGTCTTTTAATACTGCAGAACCATTATTTCTAAGAAATAAAGAGTTGTTTTTATTAATTAATGTTCCATTTATAAAATCTACAGCCCAATTAGCTTGGTATTGAGGCTGATATTTGTAAAAAAGATTCTTATATCTTTTATAAACTTCTTTATTCCCATTAATTTTTATCCAATCAAGAACCTTTTTGATTTTTTCCTCCTCTTGCCTATTATAGGAAATATAAACTGGACTTTCATCAATGGGCTGATCAGAGTCTTTTGTATTATTAAAAAAAGCCAAGAGCTTATAATAATCGTCATGTTTTATAGGGTCGTAGGGGTGTGAATGACATTGAACACAACTCATTGTTGTACTTTGAAATGCATCAAAAGTGGTGTTTACCCTATCAATAATTGCGGCAGTTCTGAACTCTTCATTATCGGTTCCGCCTTCATCATTATTCATAGTATTCCTATTGAAAGCGGTGGCGATATAATTATCAGGTGTTGGGTTTTCAAGTAAATCTCCTGCAAGTTGTTCAATTGTAAATTGATCGAATGGCATATCGTTGTTTAATGCTTTAATTACCCAATCACGATACTTCCATATAATCCTATCACCATCTCCTTCATAGCCTCTTGAGTCAGCATATCTTGCAAGATCTAACCACCAACTTGCCCATTTTTCTCCATAACTTTTGGATTCTAGAAGTTTGTCAACATATTTTTCATAAGTTATCTTTCCACTAATAAAATTTTCAAAAAGACTGATTTTTGGTGGTAAACCAGTAAGATCAAATGCAACTCTTCTTGCAAGAATATTTTTATCTGCTCTTGCATTGGGAACCAATTTTTTGTCCTCTAATTGAGCTGCTATAAAATTGTCAATTGGGTTTTTTAAAAAACCCATTTTATCAAATGATTTACCAACTTTTGGGATTTCAGATTTTTCAGGAGGTATATATGCCCAATGGGTTCCCCAATTAGCTCCTTGATTAATCCATTTTGTAAAAAGGTCAATTTCATCTTTTGAAAGAGGGGGATTTTCAAAAGGCATTCTCAGTTGAGGATCATTCTCATGAAACCTCTGGATCATTCTACTTTTATTTGCATTACCAGGAATTATAGCTGGCGACCCTTCATCTGTATTACCAAGGGCTTCTTCTTTAAACAATAAACTAAACCCTGCTGATTGCTTTACCCCACCATGACAAGAAATACACTTTTTGTTTATTATTGGTTTTATTTGTGCATTAAAATCAACCTTTTGTCTGGTTTGACATGAGGTAATTAAAATTAAAAACATCAAGTAAAATAATGCCTTTTTCATCTTATTGAATTTAGCTAAACTTTTTCTCTTTAAAAAGAGTCGTATACACTTTTTATAAAATTATACCTATGATTGTATTTCGTAAGTGTTCGATTTAAAAAAACACCATACATCTTGTTTTTTGGATCTATAAAAAACTCTGTGCTTTGATAGCCTCCATGACCATATAAGCCCTTAGGAGCCTTAAAATCCATTTGGGATGGGTCATCTAATACATAAACTCCTAATCCATTATATACTCCAGGGAAATCTATATCACCTGCATGTGGTCCATCTGCATATTTTTTAATTAGTTCAGAAATACTTTTTGAAGAAAGTATAATCTTATTTTTAAATTTACCAAAGTTTAGAAGCATAGAACAAAAATTAGAGTAGTCTGCGACAGTAGAAATTAATCCAAGACTACCTAATTCAATTTTATATTCCATATCGTAGGTAATTAAATCATTTATTCCTGTAATCCCTGTCTGATTAAAACCCTCAATAGATTCATTTTTAATAAATAAAGGTTGAAGTAATTTTTTTTCATCTTCATCTATAAAAAATTTAGTGTTTTTCATTTCTAATGGATCAAATATGTATTTTTTTAAAAACGAATAAAATGACATTCCTGATGCTGACTCTACAACTTTACCAAGAATATCTTGATTTAAACCATATCTATACTGTTTTCCAGGCTCAAACTCAAGTGGTTCCTCCCTTATCTTTTCCATTAATTCATCTAAATTTTCAGATCTAATTGCATCTAGCATAAAGTCATCGTAATAAATAAAACCTGATGTATGGGTAAGAAGATGAATAATCCTCAGCTCATTTTTGCAATCGACAATTCCATTAACTGATTTACATTTCAAATTTGCATATGAGGGTATATATTTAGAAACAGGGTCATCAAATTTTAATAAGTTTTTTTCTCTTAAAATTAGTACTGCAATAGTTGTTATTGGTTTAGACATTGACCAAATTGGAAAAAGCGTTTGATCTGTAATTAATTTGTCTCCCTTTTTATAAGAATTTTGAATGTGGTGATATATTATTTTTCCATTTTTATGTAACATAACAACATTTCCCCCTGCATCTCCTTGATCAATAATTTTTTTTTGAAATTTTTTTAAAACATTATCTTTTATTTTTTCAGAATCAATTGTTTGACTATTCAATAAAGAAATAGAGCCTAGAAATAGTATAAGAGGAATTAAAATATATTTTTTCATAATTTTTGATTTGAAGAGAAAGATGAAGCGGGAAGTCCTTCTTTGTTAAAAAGAGTTCCTAACGTCCAATTTTTCCATCCATATCTTACATGTTTTGGATGCCTTACCTTATTAGAAAAAACTCTAACTTTATTACCAATTATTTCTGCTTTAGCCTTTTTATATATCATATTATCTCCAGCTATTTCAAAATCCTTTAAAACGCCTTTAGAAATTAATCCGCTACCTTTATTTTCAAAGTCAATATCGATATAATTCTTATATGATTTATGGCTTTTATAGAGAGGTCCAGAGGAAATGATATTGTAATCATAATCTTTATTTAAAGCTAAAAGAGCGAGTCTTTTTCCAACATCTTTTTTGTTATGAGGATGAATGTCCTTTTCCTCTCCAATATCCATCAAAACAACCATTCCTGTTTTACTGGTGGTTTTTAAAGTCTTCCTTTGAGCATCTCTTAATTTTTGTGATTCTTGAGATGGAATATATTCAAATGGTGCAATTTGGACATAATAAAATGGAAAGTCATAACCCCAATTTTCTCTCCAATCTTCGATCATCCCTGTAAATAATTCTTGATATTCATCGTTATTATCAACATTAGCCTCACCCTGATACCATATAACTCCTTTTATACTGAAAGGGAGAACAGGTTTTAGCATTTTTTCAAACATAACGGAATAACTATTTGGGTCATTAATAATGAATCCTTCTGCTATATTATCCTTTAAATACGAATTCTTTTTTATTAGTTCATCATGAGATAAATCATGAATGAAAAGAGTAGTCATGTTCCTTATAAAAGCATGATGTCTAAATTTAAATTCAGAAAAAACTAACTGTTTTTCAATCTTAGTGTTTTTAATGATTATGGGGCTATTGAATCCTCCCCCTCCCATATGATCAGTGATTCTTATGGCAAGTGTATTTTCTCCTCTTTTTAATAATTCTTTGGGTATATCATAGCTCCTTTTTCTTGACCATGCAAAAGTATTACCAATCAGTTCTCCATTAAAATATGTTTGATCAGAGTCGTCAATTCCTTTTTCAACAATAAATTGATAATCTTCACTTATATCATCAATCATTATTTTTGTTCTAAACCATATAACACCATCAGATAAGAGTGTATTTGACTCTTCAAAAGCACTTTCAAATCTTCCCTTTGATTGATAGTCAATATTTGAATAATCGGAAATCTTAGAGTCCCATTGATTCCAATTAGAATCATCAAAATTAGCTTCTCTAAACTCTTTGTCGCCAATCTCAAAATTAGACCAGTCTTTCTTGTATGATTCCCATAGTGTTTCATCTTCAGACCATTTTGGAATTTCAACTGACTTAAATCCAAATTTATTTTGAACAGCAAGTTTAATAGAATCATTTAACCTTTTCAATTCTATTTGTAATAAATCGTAATCCTGATCTTTTGGGACTTTCTCTTTGGTAATTGGAATGGACAAGAGTTTACGATTACTTGTCCACGCTTCCACTCTAGTTCCCCCCCAACTTGTATTAACGATTCCAATAGGAATTTGAAGTTCTTTATTAAGTTTTCTTGCAAAGTAATATGCGGCAGCACTAAATCCTTCAGCATTTTTTGGATTAGCAACTAACCATTTGCTTTCTTTAATAAGTTCTCCAGATAAATCCATCGGAACAGTAAACATTCTAATCTGATTGTTATTCACATTGGAAATTTCTTCGTCTTGGTTGTCAATACAATTATTACATTGATTCATCCTCCATTCCATATTTGACTGTCCAGAGGATAACCATACCTCACCAATCATAACGTCCTTAAATAAAATACTTTTACTTGATGTTTGAATAGTTACAGTGTGAGGGCCACCAGCTTTTACCGTTGAAAGCTTAAGTTCCCAATCTCCGTTTTGATTTGATTGTGTTGACGTTTCTTCACCCCAACTTCCCTTAACAGTAACAGTTTCTCCTGGCTTAGATTTACCCCAGAAAGCTGTATCATACATTTGTTGTAAAACCATGCTATCAGAAAAAACATACGGAAGCTCCAGACCTTGATTTATTTCAAGGTTTGATTTACAAGAAAAATTTATCGATATTATGAATAATAGCCCTAATATTTTATAGGTGAAATATTGCTGTTTTTTCATTTTTGGTTTATTCATTTGCCTGTGAAGTTAAATTTTTGATTAACTCAATTTCATCATTTGAAAATGGTTCCCCGTTTTGATAAAAAATATCATGATGCCATTTGTTAGGAGGTGCAGTATATGTTGAGTCCCAGCTTTTCCATGGGTAAATTGTATTTGTCTTTCCTGACACTAATCCCCAATTATAAGCCCCTATTTTATTTTCCTTAAATATTGGTAAAACATCTTCAAATGTACTTTTGTTTTCGCGAGCAATATACTCTGTACATAAAAGAGGTCTATTGTAGTTTTTAAGTTGTTTTAATCTTTCTAAAACGTCTTTTTTTGATCCATAGGAATGAAATGATATAATATCAGAGCTATTAATAATGAATTGATCTAACTCATTTAGATCACTTAATGGTGCCCAATCAATATCCCAAGCATAAATACCTGACGTAATAGGCTGAGATGGATTAGACTCTCTGACCCACTTCACAGTTTTTTTCAATAATGAAAGAGTATATGTTTTTTTTATTGACTTTGGATCAATATCATTTAAATTGTATAAAGAATAATTATCATCCGTGATTTCGATTCCAATTTTTTCATACAATTCTATCGCTCTCTCCTTTGAAATATCATGTGAAGCTATTCCTGTTGCACCAGCTTCATTATATAGGTCCCAAGCTAAAATTCTTGAATCATTCTTAAATTTTGTAACAATACCTTTAATATAAGATTCAAGTTTATTATGACTTAATGTATCATATAGAATTTTTGCTCCAGGGGATTGAACCCATCCCGAATTATGAACATGTGGTATTGGCTCAGGTTGTTTTCCTATTTTAGGGACCGGGTGCCAAACATCATCAAAGAAAACAAGTAAAGTTTTTATTCCATTTCTATCAGAAATTTCTAAAAATTTATCGATTCGGTTCATAAATCCAATTGAATCTTGCTCCCATAGTAAATCGTGAAGGAATACTCGATGTGTATTCATTCCTATACTCGCAGAAAGTTTTAATTCTTTTTCTATTAATTCTGGATCAAAAGTTTCTTCTTGCCAAAATTCAAGTTGATTAATAGAAGAACTGGTGATGAAATTTGTCCCAACAAGCCAAGGTTGATTATTATACCAATCCCAAATTCTTTCTTCAGACCATCTATTTAACTCTTGAATTCGGACTGTTTTTTCATTAAGATTACATGAAAGAATTATCGATATTAAAGCCACTAACGAAATGATACTATAATTATTATTCATTTTTTATAAGATTTTATTAAATACGATTTTCTGAATTTTTTCCTTTTGAGCAACTAACTTATTGTCAACAAATAGCATAAGCCCTTTTCCAAGTCCATATTTTTTTCCTGTTTTATCCCATATTAATGAGATTTCTTTGCCTTGGAAGGGGATATTTTCTGCTGCAAACCATTCCCAATCTTTAGGAATAAGAGGATTAATTTCAATGAAATTGTTAATATTAGGTTTTATCCCCAATAGATCAGAAAGCACCAAATCACAAAATCCAGAATGATTATAATCTTTCCCTCTCTCAACACCTCCTTTATCTTTAGACCATCCTTTGCCCTGCCAATTTATTAGTCTTGTTCTAGAAATCCAATCTCCAGTAAATGGATTTAAATTCTCATCAATCCAATTAACTATTTCACCTGTATCTTTTTTAAATTGATGTTGTTTTGAGTATTGTAAAAGAAGATCATAATAATCCTTTTTAGATATAGTTTTATTATTAGAGTAATTATTTAAAAAATTTGCCATGCTCTTAAGGGTTTGAGTTGTAGCATAAGGCCAAGAAGGTCCATTCCATTGACATTCAACTCCTTCATAACTTACTTCAAAAAAGGGGTGAGACTGCTCAGTGACAGTAAGTCCAATAGGTGCATAAAAACCTGCTGAATCTTTAATTTTATTCCAAGCCAAAGCATATTCAGATTTATCATCAGGTAAATTAAAATACCATGGCACATAACCTATCAATTCTCTAACATTCAATGGTTTAGTATTTTTTTCATAGTTTTTAGGTAACACAGTAAAAAAATTTAATTCTTTATTCCATAAACGACTTTGGAGTTTTTCTTTTATTACGGTTGCTTTATTTTCAAATTCCTGAACTTTATCAAAATTATTAGTAATATTTGATATTTTTGATATTGCCTTAGCATCACCATACATATAACTATTGATTGTTGGTCTTATAGCCTCGACTCCAAATTTTCTGACTCCATTGTTTAAAATTCTTCCACTAGCTGTCACTTCCATTCCATCTGCAACATCCCATTGAAAAAAAAGAGATTTTCCTTCATCTTTTCTAATTTTTTCCCATTGATTATAATTTTTCACAAGTGGTTCTAATTGATTTGATAAGATTGAATCATTTCGATGAATATTATTAAATGCAAGAATTGCATCTGCAATCCAAAAACTATATTGTCTAATTCCATCTCCAGAACTTTCAAGCCAAAAGTTAATGTATTCTGTAATGAATTTTGGATTTCGGAGCCATCTGCCCTCATAAATATGATGAGCAGCTGGACAATTGATAGTGTTGTGTTTTCCTGACCAGTTTACTATAGGTAAAAACTCTGTAATTACAAATCCGTCATCTGTATTCTTAATGTGTTTTCTATAGGTCCACCATCTAAAATAATAGGTCTCTTCAATTTCTTTATTTGGCAGATCTATCATTGGAATATTTTTGTTTAAAAACTTAAATGACTCATCATTAGAAATAAACTGCTTGTAGAGTTCATTATCATTTTTATTAAAACGATCGACATAATTTTTCAATCGTGCTTTGGAAATAATATTCTTTTTCTTCTCTTGTACATTGCATGACAAAAAAGCTATTATCAATAATGAACTAAAAAATTTTATTTTAATCATTTTTCAATTTTATTTAATCAAGTTTTATTAATCAACCCACATCCCGTCGTAGTGATCATCTGAATCAAATCCTAAGAGAATTGAATCTTGTCTTTTATCATTAATTATTTTAGAAAGCTTTAGATCATTTTTTTCTACTCTAATAAAAAAATCTTCAAATGGCATTTTTTCTTTATTATTCCATACTCTTTCAATAAATACCGGTAATCTTTTTCTAAGAGAAGGAATCTCTGCCTCTCCAGCCTGTTCCCAAGAGCACATTTGTCCTCCAATGATTTGGGAGGTTTCTTCCAGTTGCATTGGATTTTTGTATACTGGTGTTTGATCCCACCAGTGTTCCCATCTCCAAATATTCCATGAATATATTGTCTCTGGAGACCAAACTGCTCTTCGAGCTCTTGGTTGTTTTACTCCACCGTTTACAAGGTATAGAGGAGTCCACGAAGTGTTAACAACGGTAAATCCATCTTCAATTAAGTGGCTTGGTAAATGATACATCGTTTCAAATGCAAATACAACAACATCTCTAGGTATTTCAATTTCTCCTTCACGTCTAAAACCCTCCCACAAAAACATTTTTTTATTGTGTTTTTTTACGATTTCGTTCATTCTAACAAGAAAGTATCGAAATAGCTCATGTACATCTTTGCCTAAATTATTTTTTCTCATAAATGAATCTATTTCAGGAACATTTTTATATAAATCTAAGTTTGCCTCATCACCTCCAATATGGAAATAAGGAGAGGTGTTAAATACCTCAATGATTTCCCCTATTAACTGATCAATTGCGGAATAAACTTTTTCACTCCCAATATTTATAACGTTTGATTTCCATGGATTTGTCTGGAGCATTTTATTGTTTACTCCAAATATTTCAGGGTATATTTCAACAAATTGTCTTGAATGTCCTGGGATATCCATTTCAGGAATTATAATTATTCCACGGTCACTAGCGTATTTTACTAGCTCCCTGAAATCTCTCTTTGAATATGGTCTATCTGGAGAAGCTAGCTTAGGAAAAATTTCAGACGGAAATGTAAACGACTGATCATCACTCAAATGTAATTGTAGATATTTGATCTTATAAAAAGATGCTAAATCGATTATATTTTTGAGGGTTGAGACATCGTGCCACATCCTTGCTAGGTCTATAAGAAGTCCTCTATATTCTGAATCAGGTTTATCTACAATTTCAAGCATAGGGAAAATAAGCTTATTTTTTTTTAGCTTCAATAATTGATTAAGAGTACTTTTTGCCATTGCTAAAGCATTATATGATCCTCCATTTATTGATATGTTATTACTTATTTTTATTGAATATTCTTCGTCTTCTAGATTATTATCAATTTCAAAAATCAAATCAGCTTTAATTTTTGAGGTATTTCGAAATTTAATATCCATTGAAGATATGCTTTCGATATCTTTTTCAAAAACACCTAAAAGTGTATTTAATTCCGGACTATTGATAAAAAATAATATTGAATTAGTTAACACTAAACTTCTTTTCCCAGCATCTAGAATAACATTTTTTGGGATTGGTACAATATTAGGTTGATCATCAACAATTTTTGTTTGAGTTGTCTCACAAGAATAAAGAGCTGTCAAAAAAATCAAGATTAAAGTCTTTTCTTTCATTATTGATTGATTAGTTTAAGTGTTTATTAAATACATTTTAGTCTTATAATTAATACATTTTTAAAATTATAAACCCTGTAAGATACAACCGTTAAAAATATTTCTTTCCAAAGCGATAAGCATTGATTCCAATCTTTTCACCAATGATTCTCCCTGGAAGATCATCAACTGGAGGGTGAATGCCGCCCCAAATTCTTGAAAGACTGCACTGATTACTTGCATCTCGGTATGTAGCCCACTGAATTTTAACATCTTGAGACGGACCCTTTTCAAAAACCAAAAATTCATTTTTTTTTGCAATAAACTCTCCCAACCCACCTGGAAAATATTTATCTCCAGTAAGTAGTGTCAGGACCTCTGCTGCAGCTCTTGAATAAGTAGAATGTCCTGATACATATCCTGAAAAATTTGGAGTAACAAATGTAGGTCTTTGATAGGGAAACCAGTTTTCAGCTAAAATCCATCCAACTCCAGCATAATCAATATTTGGATCTTTTATGTATTGATGCCCTCGCCAAGAGAAAACTTTAATTTTACCAATATTTTTACCATTCTTCCCGGCAAGAATATCATCTTTTTTGACTGATTCAATATATCCTTTAACTAACTTTATTCCAACAGTTGTATAATTGGGTAAATTAGGATCTGAAGATTGACCTTTCTGGGCCATATATCTCAAAGCACTTATAGGTCTTACATAGTCATAATAGCCTTTTAAACCCCAAGCAGCAATTGCAGCATCATGCATTGCTCCACCTAATAAAAAGTAAGATTTTATATCCCATTCTAGAGCGTCTAAAATTTCACCCTTGCCTTCAAATTTTCTTTGAAATTTATTATGATAAGATACATAGTTTAATATGGTAAACCAGTGACCTGGAGGTGTCTCTGAATCTGGTCCGTCAGCCCAAAATTCTGCAATAACTCTGGTATAGTCACCTCTAGGTACAACTTGTTTTTCATAAGGTTTTTTAGTGTGTGGATTTAACTTGTGTCCTTTGGAATAATCACCTCCATCAATATCTTTGTAAATCTTATTTAAGCCTTCAATATCAAAGTTGGCATTTTCAAAATTGAGATTTCCAATACTATTTGGAGATATATCCCAAAAAACATTATCATTTGGGTCCAGATGAGAACTCCATATTGAAACAAAACTGTGATTCCACACATATTGTTTATTAATCTTATTTTTTGAATTTAAAAATTTAGGAGGAGGACCAGGGTCATAGTAAATTGGATAATCAAAACCATTTCTTGTTTTTATAGTTAAATTTTCCTGACTTATACCAAAAGGTTTCACTGATCCCCATTCAGGACCTAAAAATTCGGGAACAGAGCCTGCTAATTCGTTACCTGATTGATCAATAAATTTTTCAAAAGCGAGTGGTTGCCATCGGTTGGGATCATTTAATCCTTTAATGCCTGGGTTTTTTAAAATTAGAGGATCATTTTTGGGTTCATAGAAAAGATTGGTATAAAAATATTTTTCATTTGCCCCGTCATTCCATGTGTAATTAATAATTTGCTTTGCTATATAATTACCTAAAGCTGCCGCATCGCCATCTTTATAATCTGTAGATTTAAAATCTTTATTGTATCCCAGTTTGTTAAACAATGAATCAATAACTTTTTTAGTTTTTTTATAACCGGGAGAAATTTCGTAACGGTGAACCAAAAGCCTGTAGGCAGCATAGCTGATTGCTTTTTCTCTATTTTTATCTATCTGTCCTATAAAGTCTGTTTTTCTGTAAGGAATAAAATAATCGTGATTGTTCTGATTTAGAAAGTACGGTTTTGCATTATTATCAAAAACAGCCCAAGCGTCATACATTGCTGCAGAAATATGAAATAAATTTCTTGCGTGAACAGTAGGCCTTGCCAAATCGTTTCGAATCGATTGTAAAAGAACCTCATTCCACTTTCTTGCTATACTTTGTTTTTGAGAAAATGAAAACTTTCCAAAAAAGATTAAAATAATATAAATTGAAAGTACTTTTTTCATTTGATTCGCTAAAAACTAACAATTTTAATTCAAGTTAAAATATTTTAATATAGACTCAATAAATGAAGGTTCTTTCAAAATATTTTCTTCGATCTCAATTAGATTATTTGGATTTAAATTTAAAAGATACTGTTTTTCTCCTCCAGGCCAAGTAACAATTAAAGAATCAACTTTTTTATTTTCACCTAATCCAAAGTGAATAATCGAACTATTTTGTGATGCATGGCTGGATCCACCATCAACTTCTCTTATCATAGACAAATCATTACAGACAATTTTTACTCTTGCTCCTAAACCTCTTGTAGTTGACCTAATTCCTTTTAATTTAATTTTTAACCAATTGTTATCATTTGATGAATCATTTCTATATAATTTTGAACCGACTAATCCTCCTCTATATGAAACATCGTTAACTGGCCTTTGATTTACAATAAATATATCTTGATCACCATCATTATCATAATCAAAATGTATAGAACCTCTTGCAATCCCATAATCCATAACACCTGATTTTTCATTCAATTCAAAAACTCTTCCTTTATTTTCAAATAGTGTGTTTGGTATTGGATTAACCAATGGATTTATCGGGCCATTTGAATTAAATAAATCTAAATCGGTATCATTATCATAATCTAAAAATAAACTACCCCAGCCTATAATAACTGTTTCACGATTATTGAAGCTCTTTATTTTATTTACTCCTGTTCCTACATTGTTCATAAGGTTAACAAATGGCAACCCATCTCCTCTATTTACTATAAATGGACCAGCAAAAATATTGGTTACGTGATAGTCTAGAAAATTATCATTATTGTAGTCTCCAACGCCAACTCCCATTGACTTAAGTCCAAAATTTATTTTAAGTTCTCTACTTTTATTTTCAAATCTTAAATCAGGATATTGATTGACTAGTAATCTGTTTGATTCACTAGTTTCACCAAAATCATTTATTATAAATAAGTCTAAATCATTATCATTATCAAAATCTGTAAAAACACCTCCAAAACCATAACCTTTCCCTGAATCCATGAGTAAATCTGAAACGTCTTTAAAAAATTTACCTTCAATATTAATAAATAGCTCATCATCACCCGTTTCATATTCTTCATTAATAGAATAATGGTTTAAAAGAGCAATATTATGAGTATTGAAGGGACTGTCTTCAAAATAAAAGTTTTTAAAATAGTTTCCGACAAATAAATCTGGGTATCCATCAGCATTTATATCTCCAAAAGAGCAAGATGTAGAAAAGTTATTTTTTGTAATACCATATTTTGTGCTTGAATCGCTAAAAGTGCCATTACCATTATTAATGTATAGTAAGTTAGAAGCTAAAGTTTTCTTTTTCTTTGATTTATTTGCTTCTGAGGCAATTGTAGTTACAAATAAATCGATAAATCCATCTTTATTCACATCTGCTGATGAAGCTCCAGTAGTTACAATCAATTTTTCTTTAAAAAGTCCTGATTCTATAGTAACATCTTTAAATGTTCCGTCTCCATTATTCTTGTAGAGTACATCCTGTCCTTGGCCACCAGTAATAAATAAATCTTCATTCCCATCATTATTGTAATCAAATGCAACTACCCCCCCGCCAAAAAGTCCTTGATAAACATCGTATATGTTATCTATTCCTGAATCCAAAGTAATATCTGAGAATGTTGTTTGACCAAAAATAGATAAGGGTACTAAAAGCAAAACAAAAGCTTTCATATATATTTCAAAAAAGGTAGGGGAAGAATTTCCCCCTACCTCTTAAATTTATAAATATTTATTGGATACTAACTAGTAACCTGGATTTTGCTCTATATTAGGACTATTGTCTACAAAATTACCTGGTAACGGCCAAAGATCAAAGTGAGCTTTATAATTTGCACCACCGTGTAGATCCCAACCCTTGTTGGAATTAACAGTCTCCATTAAAATCCCAGCTCTTTTAAGGTCATAGTATCTTCTTCCCTCTAGAGCATGCTCTACTCTACTTTCATGTAAAATAGCAGCTCTCATTTCTGTTTGAGATAGACCTGCTGGTAAACTTGGTAAACCTACTCTATTACGTACTTTGTTTACTCCTTCGTAGGCAGCTGTAGTGTTGCCAGATTCGTTAAGTGCTTCAGCATGAGCAAGTAAAACTCCTGAATATCTATATATGTTAATATCCATTGGAGATCCAAACTCAATGGTATTCATTTGAGCAAATGCCTCAGGTGTGTCTTCTGGTGAAGCAGTATATTTTTTTGGAAAAACTGGTGCAATACCAATATTTGCCATAAGTCTAGTATCGCCATTACAACAAACACCTCCAAATTCTGCATCACCAATTGTCCCGCCGTCATATACATCTCCTTCAAAGTAAAAAGTCAATCTTAATCTCGGATCTCTTCCCTCAAGTGGATTGTCTGGATCATAACCAGAAGCTGGGTCAGTAATTGGTAAACCATTAGCCATTCCAAAAGCATCAACTAAGTCTTGAGTGAATTTATGCCCTGACCATCCATTATAGCCTGATTGAGTTGGAATACCCATTGGGATAAAATCACCACTCCCCTCTGCTCCAGGTCCGTTTTGAATTGACCATATAATTTCCTTACTGTCTTCAGCACAACCTCTATTTAAACATCCCCATACATCTTTAGAGACAAGACCTACTGCGCCACCTTCTTTTGCAATCACCTTAGCAAATTCAGCAGCTGCACCGGAATAATCCTTTTGATTTAA
>CAJWHM010000027.1 GCA_913041125.1 uncultured Bacteroidota bacterium
GAGCTATCTGTACTCCACAGGGAATTGAAAAATTAACTAAATATAAAAAAGAACTTAATATATGATTCACAAAATTTATTTGATAACATTTGTTCTCTTTGGACTTCATTTTCCTATTTGCCAGACACTACCTGAATTAGTATCTCTTGAAGAGGCATTAGCATTTGGTGAGCAAAATAATAGGAATATAAAAAAGGCTAGCATGGAAATTAGAAAAGCCTATAAAGATCAGTGGAGCACAATTGCTATAGGCCTACCACAAATAAGTGCTAATGCTGATTATCAAAATTTTATTGAATTACCAACTTCATTAATTCCAGCTCAGTTTTTTGGGGGTAATGAAGGAGAATTTGCTGAAGTCCAATTTGGAACACCACAAACAATGACGGCTGGACTAACTCTTCAACAACTAATTTTTGACGGGTCATATATTGTTGGGCTAGAAGCATCAAAGATTTTTTTAAAAATTTCAGAAAATATTTTTGAAAAGACACTTCTTGAGGTTAGAAGAAATATAGTTCAAACATACTCATCTGTATTATTAGCCAGAGAAAATATCGATTTCTTAAAAAAGAATAAAAATAATTTAGAGAAAAATCTTCTTGAGTTAAATCAATTATATGAAAATGGTTTCGAAGAAGAAGAAAGTGTAGAGCAAATCCGGTTGACATTGTCAGGAGTCAAAACCCAATTACGTTATATTAATAATGTAGAAAGAATAACTTTAGACATGCTAAAACTATTGATGGGTTTTCCTATAAAATCACCTCTTATATTATCTGATGATTTGGAAAAATTAACTAATGACAGTCTTTTTAACTTTAAGGTTCCTGAAAACCTTAGTCTTGATAACAATATTGACATAAAAATTGCGGAGAATAATTTATTATCTGAAACTCTATTGTATAGATATGAACGTTCTAAAGGATTACCTCGCCTTTCTGCATTTTTAAATGGAAATTATACCGGCAATAGCGAATCTTTCACATTTACTCAACAAGGACAAAAGTGGTTTGGTGCTGCGTTGTTAGGTATTAATCTCCAAATACCTGTTTTTAGCTCTCTTAGACGAAGTGCACTTTCACAAAAAGCTAAAATTGCCATGTTGCAAGCTGAAAATGACCTAACCGAAACACAAGAAAGAATTTTAATTGAAGTTAAAGCAGCAGAAAATGATTACAAACTAGCTGTAGAAAATTATTTCACAAATAAAGAAAATCTTGAATTAGCAACAAGAATTGAAAAAAAGAATCAATTAAAATATTTTGAAGGAGTTACGAGTTCATTTGAGTTAAGAGAAGCTCAGTTACAACTTTACAGTGCTCAAAATAATTATATCAAATCAATCCAAGAAGTGATTCAAAAAAAATTATCTCTTCAAACAATACTTAATACAACTCAATAAAATTATATGAAAAAAAATATTTATCTATTAGGACTAATTTTAGTCTTTTATAACTGTACTCAGAGCAATGATAGCGATAATAATTCAAACTCTTTAAATTCAAATAACTTAAAAGAATTAAATGAACAAAAAGCATTCTACACAAAAAAAATAAATGATCTAAATGTTGAATTAGAAAAAATAAATAATGCTATTGAAGATTTAGCTGTTACAGAGAAGAGAATTTTAATAACTGCACTGAAGACAAAAACCACTTTTTTTGAACACCAAATAGAAGTTCAAGCAAATATTAAAACCAGAAAAAATATTATGATTTACCCTGAATTTAATGGAAGGCTAATTAAATTAAATGTAAGTGAAGGGCAAAATGTAAAAAAAGGGAGATTATTAGCATTAATTGATGATGCAGGGCTTAAAGATCAACTTGAACAATCAAAATTGCAACTGGATTTAGCTAAAACAACATTTGAAAGAACAGAAAGGCTTTGGGAACAAAAAATAGGTTCTGAAATGATGTATCTTGAAGCAAAGACTAGATACAAATCAGCTTTTAAACAAGTTAGCCAAATAAAACAGCAGTTATCTAGGACAAAAGTTTATGCTCCATTCGACGGTATAATAGACGAGATACCAGCTAGATTAGGCGGTAATCTCGTCCCCGGAGTAACTCCTATTTTAAGAATCATTAATTTAAATAGCATGTATGTTGAATCCGATGTCCCCGAGAATTACTTACCAAATATCATAAAAGGAAGTAAAGCTTTAGTGACTATTCCTGCATTAAATCAAATACAAACAACTCAAATTCAACTGACTGGTAATTTTATAGCTCCAAGCAACAGAACATTTAGAATAGAGGCCCCAATAAAAAACTCAAACGGACTAATAAAACCAAATCTTAATGCTCGTTTAAGTATTGTTGATTATACTAATCAAAAAGCAATTCTGGTTCCTCAAAGAGTGATCAGAGAAGATGCTAAAGGTGAGCCTTATGTGTTTGTTCTTAAAAAACCTGAAGAAAATCAGGGATACACTACTGAAAAACGCAAAATTATTTTAGGAAAAAATAAAAAAGAAATGATTGAGATAACAAAAGGACTGACTTCTGATGAACTTGTCGTGGATGAAGGTGTAAGTCTTGTAGTTGAAAATCAAAAAGTAAAAAGAATCATTGAATAATGAATAAAGAATCAAAAACCACTAAAATTAAAGAATTCATTTTCTCTTCATGGGCTATAGAGCATAGAACGGTAATTTATGTAATCATGTCTATATTTTTTATTCTAGGGATTTCATCTTATTTCTCAATGCCAAGAGAAGCATTTCCTGAAATTAATGATACAAAAGTTTTTGTAAGCACAATTTATCCTGGTAATACAGCTGAAGATATTGAACGTATTGTAACCGACCCACTTGAAGAAGTCCTAAAAGGAGTTTCAAATTTGGTTGAAATACGTTCTACTTCTTCAGAAGATTTCTCAGTTATAGATATTGAATTTGATGAAAATATAACCATAGATGATGCTAAACAAAAAGTTAAAGACCTTGTAGATGGAGTAAAAGGCGGCCCTGACTGGCCTATTTTTAATAACGCTAAAGTAGAACCAAATATCTTTGAACTTGATTTTTCTGAACTTCAGCCTATTCTAAATATTAGCCTAATTGGAGACTATCCTATTGATCAACTCAAGGTTTATGCTGAAAGACTTGAAAATAAAATAGAACAATTACCTCAAATAAAAGAAGTTAATATCCGGGGAATTCAAATCTTTGAAGTTGAAGTTGCAGTTGATATTTATAAAATGACGGCTGCTAGAGTTTCTTTCAACGATATACTAGGGGCCATTTCACAAGAAAATTCTACTATATCAAGCGGCAATATAGTACTAGGTGGCCAACGTAGAAATATTCGTTTAACAGGAGAAATTGAAAACCCTGATGAACTTAAAAATTTTGTTGTTAAAACTGATGGTGGTCCAGTTTATTTGGGTGATTTGGCAAAAATCAGTTTTAAAGAAAAAGAAGCAACTTCATATGCACGTTCTTTTGGCGAAAAAGCAGTTTTACTTGATGTTGTAAAAAGAGGCGGTAAGAATCTTATTATGGCATCTCAAGATATAAGAAAAATTGTGGAAAAATCTCAAGATATAGGATTACCAAAAGATCTTGTTATTACAATTTCAAATGACCAGTCAAGTATGACATTAAACCAAGTAAGTGAATTAGTAAATAGCATCATTTTTGGAATTTTACTTGTTGTTACTGTTTTAATGTTCTTTCTAGGATTTAGAAACGCTTTATTTGTTGGTTTTGCTATTCCAATGTCTATGTTTATGTCATTTATGATCCTTTCTGCATTGGGATATACAATGAATACAATGGTTTTATTTGGTCTAGTGATGGGGTTAGGAATGTTAGTTGACAATGGTATTGTTGTTGTCGAAAATGTATTTCGCCTAATGGAAAAAGAAGGAATGTCAAGAATTCAAGCTGCTAAAGCTGGCATTGGAGAAATAGCCTTTCCAATAATAGTTTCAACCGCAACTACTATTGCTGCATTCGTTCCACTTGGAGCTTGGCCAGGCTTGATGGGTGAGTTCATGATTTATTTTCCGATAACTCTTTCTGTAGTGCTCGGTTCTTCTTTAGTAGTAGCAATCTTTTTTAATTCTATGCTAGTATCTCAATTTATGGAAATCAAAGAAAGACAAATTAGTAGTAGATCATTATGGAAATTGACATTCATCATGGGCGGTCTAGGTATAATTTTATTACTTGGAAATCCTAATATTAGGATTTTTGGGAACCTTATGGTTTTAACCCCTATAATTTTTTGGATGTACAAGCTCTTCATTAAAAATTGGGCACAAAGTTTCCGAAATACATTTTTAGTGAGTCTTGAAAATAAATATCGTAAGTTTCTTGGATTCGCATTAAGTGGCTTTAAACCAATTCTTTTTTTAGGAGGAACATTTTTTTTACTTTTTAGTTCATTCGCATTAATGGGTATTTTTCCCCCTAGCGTTGAATTTTTTCCAGAAAACCAACCAAAACAAATTCTTGTTTTCATTGAATATCCCGAAGGAACAGCCATTAAAAAAACAAATACTACCACAAGTCGTATAGAACAAGAAATATTCAAAGTAATTGAAAGACCCGAATACAATGATGGAGAATTCAATCTTTTAGTTGAATCAGGAGTTGCACAAGTTGGAGAAGGTGCTGGAAATCCTTTCATTGACAATGGAAATACAAACGAATTGCCTCACAAAGGAAAAATAACACTAACTATGAGAGAATTTAAATTACGTGGTGGTGTTTCGAGTGAATCTTTAAGGAAAGATATTCAAAAGCAACTTGATGGAAAATTTCCAGGTGTTGCTATTTCAGTTGAAAAAGATGCAAATGGCCCTCCAGCAGGATATCCTATAACAATTGAAATTACCGGGGAAAACTATTTAAATCTTATTCAGACTGCCCAAAATATGAAAGACTACTTAAATAAAATTAATGTTTCCGGTGTTGAAGAATTAAAAATAGATGTAAACAAAAACAAACCCGGAATCCAACTTAATATTGACAGAGAAAAAGCTGGAGAATTAGGTGTTTCTACATCACAAGTCGGTCAGCTATTAAGAACCTCCCTATTTGGATCAAAAGCTGGTATATTCAAAAAAGACGGAGATGATTATGAAATCAATGTCCGTTTCAATAAACAAAATCGTTTCGATAATAATGCATTATACAATCAAAATATAATCTTTAGAGATCCTGCTAATGGACAAATAAAAGAAATACCCGTTACAGCTCTAATTGAAAGAGAAAATATTACAAGTTTTAACGCGATCAAACACAGACAGCTTAATAGAGTAGTAACACTTTATTCACCAGTTTTAGCTGGCTACAATGCAAATGCTGTGGTAGACGAAATAAAAAGTCTATTAAAAAATTATGATTTGCCTAAGGGAGTTAATTTTAAATTTTCAGGAGAAATTGAAGAACAAGAAAAGAATATGTCTTTTCTATCTAATGCTCTTTTAGCAGCTTTGGGTTTAATTTTATTGCTTTTAGTCTTTCAATTTAATTCAATTTCAAAACCGTTAATTATACTACTTTCGATTTTCTTAAGTTTCACAGGTGTATTTTTAGGATTAATAGCTTTCCAAATGCCTTTTGTTATATTAATGACAATGATGGGAATAATAGCTTTGGCTGGAATTGTTGTAAATAACGGAGTCGTTCTTTTAGACTATACACAACTGCTAATTGATAGAAGATGTGTTGAATTAAATTTAAAATCAGGAACACTCTTAGGAAAACAAGAAGCAACTCAGGCAATAATAGAAGGTGGAACAGCTCGTCTTCGTCCAGTAATCTTAACTGCAATTACAACAGTATTAGGTCTTATTCCGCTTGCTATTGGTTTAAATATCGATTTTTTCTCTTTGTTTTCTGAATGGGATCCAAGAATTTATATAGGTGGAGATAATGTCATTTTTTGGGGCCCTTTAGCCTGGACTGTGATATTTGGTTTGACTTTTGCTACTTTTTTAACATTAGTAATAGTCCCTGCAACTTTTTCAATAATTTATTCGATAAAACTCTGGATTAAGAAGATTTTTTAAACAACAATAATTTTACTTTACCAGTTTAGGATTTTTTATTTTTGAATATAATTTGATTTATGTACAGAACACACAATTGCAATAATTTAAAGAGAGAAAACTTAAATGAAAGTGTAACCTTGTCTGGATGGGTGCAAAAAACAAGAAATAAAGGCTTTATAATATGGGTTGACCTTAGAGATAGGTATGGTATTACCCAATTAGTTTTTGATGAAGAAAGAACTCCTGAAGAAGTCTTTAACAAAGCTAAAGCCTTAAATAGAGAGTTTGTAATTCAAGTAAAAGGAATTGTTTTAGAACGTGAATCAAAAAATTCAAATATTAATACTGGTGATGTAGAAGTTTTAGTGGATGAGTTAACTATTTTAAACAAATCTAATACGCCGCCTTTTACAATTGAAGATAATACAGATGGAGGAGAGGAATTGCGTATGCAATACCGATATTTAGATATTAGAAGAACACCAGTTAAAGAGAAACTTATTTTTCGTTCAAAGGTTTCGATGGCGGTTAGAAATTATATGACTAAAGAAGGATTTATTGAAGTTGAAACTCCTTATCTAATAAAGTCTACTCCTGAAGGTGCTCGTGATTTTGTTGTTCCTTCTAGAATGAATTCAGGACAATTCTATGCTTTACCTCAATCTCCTCAAACTTTCAAACAATTGCTAATGGTAGGTGGTTTAGACAAGTATTTTCAGATTGTAAAATGTTTTCGTGATGAAGATTTAAGAGCTGATAGGCAACCAGAATTTACTCAGATAGACTGTGAAATGACCTTTGTAGAACAAGAAGATGTTCTTGCACAATTCGAGGGCTTAATCAAATATTTAATAAAAGAAATTAAAGGTGTTGAGATTGAAGAATTTCCGAGAATTAAGTATGAGGATGCTATAAAAAATTACGGAAACGATAAACCTGATATCCGTTTTGGAATGATTTTTTCAGAATTAAATGATCTGGCCCAAGGAAAAGGTTTTAAAGTATTTGATAGCCAGGAATTGGTTGTAGGAATTGCTGTTCCTAATGCGGCTAATTTTACAAGAAAAGAAATTGATTCGTTAATTGATTTTGTAAAACGACCACAAATTGGTGCTAAAGGATTAATTTGGGTAAAATTGAATGATGACGGAAGTTATAAATCCTCCGTTGATAAATTTTTTAATAGTTCTGACCTTGAAAGCTGGGCTAAAAGAACAGGTGCAAACATCGGGGATCTTATTTTAATTCTTTCAGGAGATGCAAAGACAACAAGACATCAATTAAGTAGTTTAAGGATGGAATTAGCAAAAAAATTGGGGTTAAGAAATCCAAATGAATTTGCCCCTGTTTGGATTACAGATTTCCCTTTACTTGAATGGGATGAAGAGACAAACCGCTTTCATGCTATGCATCATCCTTTCACGGCTCCAAAACCAGAACATATCGAAATACTGAATAAGAATCCTAGAGAAGTTAAAGCTAATGCATATGATCTAGTAATAAATGGAAATGAAGTTGGAGGTGGTTCGATACGTATTCATGATGGTGACTTACAAGCTAAAATTTTTGATCTTTTAGGTCTTACCTTTGAGGAAGCTAATACTCAATTTGGATTTTTGATGAATGCTTTCAAGTATGGTGCACCTCCTCATGGGGGAATAGCTTTTGGTTTTGATCGATTAGTAGCTATTTTATGTGGTGAAGAAACCATAAGAGATTTCATTGCTTTTCCAAAAAATAATAGTGGAAGAGACATTATGATTGAAGCACCTTCATATTTAGATAAACTTCAACTCAAAGAGCTTTTTTTGAAAACTACTGAAGACAAAGAAAATTGAAAAAAATACTCTGGTTTTTATTTGTTTTAACAATAGTTTCTTTGGGATTTGGTTTTTTCTATAAGAATTTTGTTGATTATAAAATTGGCGAAAAAATAATAGGTTTTAGTGTTTTTGGTGGGGTATTCATTTACCTTCCCCTTTTTCTATACCATCGTTGGAAAGGCAAAAATCTTAAAGATTATACTCTAAGTGAAGAGAACTTAAAAAAAATGCGTGATAAAATTTAAATTTATAATTAAAAACTCGCTGTAAGTCAATCACTTTCAATTAGAAAAATGTCATAAATACTGAAAATCCAAAATAATAAGATTACATTTGATAATAATTTTTAAATATAAGCATGACTGGTACAGTTAAATTTTTCAATGAGGCCAAAGGATATGGCTTTATTACAAACGACGAATCTGAAGAAGATGTATTCGTTCATATTTCTTCTCTAAATGGAATAACCCTTAAAGAAGGGGCTAAAGTTGAGTATGTCGAAGAAGAGGGTAAAAAAGGCAAACAAGCTTCCAATATTACTTTATTGTAGTAAATATCTTTCAAAATTTATAGCATCTTCGAGTTAAGATGCTATTTTTTTCTCCTGCTTGAAAAAAAATCATCTAAAAGATTTTTAGACTCATTTTTGAGAACTCCAGATGTGACTGCAGTTTTTGGATGAAATTGTACACCAGATTGCAAAAAACCTTTTTTTGGATCTGATGCTCCATAAACTAATCTATTTAACTGACTCCAAATTAAAGCTCCTGCACACATTACACAAGGCTCCAATGTAACATATAGGGTGCATCCAACTAAGTACTTCCCATTTAAGTAATTTGCAGCTGAGGTAATTGCTTGCATTTCGGCATGTGCTGTTACATCATTTAATCTCTGTGTTAAATTATGAGCACGAGCAATTATTTTATCCTCTACAACTACGATAGCTCCAACAGGAATTTCATTCTGAACTGCAGCCCTTTCAGCCTCTTTTAAAGCAAACTTCATAAAATAATCATCATTCAATTCCATAACATAAAAATACACATTCTAAAGAGTTGTCTGTTGAAAATCTTTTGCCTTAACTTTACCTCATGGATATTGAAAGATTTAAAAGAATTCAAACCCCCAAAGAGCTTCGTAAACTTTCTCCAGATTTGCTTAAATATTTTTCTGATGAATTAAGAAAAGAAATTATTAAAACTTTATCTACTGGTGAAGGACATTTAGGTTCAAGTCTCGGGGCAGTAGAATTAAGTGTGGCTTTGCATTATTGTTTCGATACTCCATTTGATGTATTAATTTGGGATGTAGGACACCAAGCATATGTTCATAAAATGCTAACAGGTAGGAGGAGTTCATTCAAAAGCTTAAGAAAAAAAAATGGAATTAGTGGATTCCCAAAAAGGGAAGAAAGCGAGTATGATACATTTGGAACCGGTCATGCTGGAACAGCTATTTCAGCTGTTTTGGGTATGGCTATAAGTGCAAAACTTCAAAATAAAAAGAGACATCACATAGCAATTGTTGGAGATGCCTCTATAGTAAACGGTATGTCTTTTGAAGCTTTGAATCATCTTGGGACAACTAAAGCAAACGTTCTAATAATACTAAATGATAATAGTATGGGTATTGATCCGAGTGTTGGAGCTCTAAAAAATTATCTTACTAATATAAAAAAAGAAAATTCAAAAGTTCCTGATTTTTTTCAATCTTTAAATATAAAGTATGAGGGTCCAATTGACGGGCATAATTTAGAATCACTTATTTCGTCTTTTCAACGGCAGAAAAAAAAATCTGGTCCAAGAATTCTTCATGTTGTAACTACAAAAGGAAAAGGACTCCTTTCTGCTGAAAAAGAAAAAGTAATTTACCACGCTCCTGGAAAATTTGATCCTGTTACAGGAAAACTAAATCCCTCACCAGAAAACAAAAAAATTAAGTTTCAAAATATTCTTGGAGAAACATTACTTAATCTTGCTAAAAAAAATAAAAAAATTATCGCCATAACTCCAGCAATGCCTACTGGAAGCGGTTTAGTAAATATGATGAATAAACTTCCTAATCAATGTATCGATGTAGGTATTGCTGAGCAACATGCTGTTACACTCTCAGCTGGAATGGCAACTCAAGGAATGATTCCGTTTTGTGTGATATATTCTACCTTTTTACAAAGAGCTTATGATCAAATAATTCATGATGTAGCCCTTCAAAAACTACCTGTAATATTTTGTATAGATCGTGCAGGAATTGTAGGTCATGATGGACCTACTCATCACGGTGTATTTGATATCGCTTACCTTCGTGGAATTCCAAATATTCAAATCGTAGCACCTAGAAATGCTAAAATTCTTCAAAATTTAATTTATACAGTGCAATTGGGTATTAAATCTCCACTAGCCATTCGATATCCAAGAGGTTTTAGTGAATTAAATGAAATATCATTTGACTTCAAAAAAATTAAATGGGGACAGGGAAAACAACTAAAAGAAGGGGATACTATTGCAATATTAACAATTGGGACTTTAGCTGAAAAAATTGATTTAGCAATGCTAAAAGTTGAAAATTCAAAAGCATTTGCACATTTTGATTTATGCTTTATTAAACCTTTAGATGAATTATTATTACATAAAATATTTAAAACCTATAAAGCAGTTATTATTTTTGAAGAAGGGATTAAAAAAGGGGGTGTTGGAAGTGCAGTACTAGAATTTGCTGCTCAACACGCATACTCAATACCAATAAACACAGAAGGTATTGATGATCGATTTGTTTCACATGGTAAAACTTTTGATTTATTAAATGAAATAGGACTTGATGTTGAAACTATATCAAATAAACTTAATTTGTTATTAAATAAATTGTCGGGATAATGCATTGTGTAATTTAGTTTTTAAATTTAACCTAAACGATTCAATGAATTCAGGAAAACGTTTATTTCTTCTTGACGCCTATGCATTAATTTTTAGAGGATATTATGCTTTTATCAAAAACCCTAGAATTAATTCAAAAGGAATGGACACCTCAGCAATTATGGGGTTTACTAACTCTCTTTTAGATGTTATAAAAAGAGAAAAACCAGATTACCTTGCTGTATGTTTTGATAAGGGAGGGTCACATTCAAGAACAGAACTATTTAACGAATATAAAGCCAATCGTGATGAAACACCAGAACCTATAAGCCTTGCTGTTCCCTACATTGAAAAACTTTTAAATGCAATGCATATACCCATTGTAGTTAAGGAGGGATATGAAGCAGACGATATAATTGGTACCCTTGCTAAACAAGCTGAAAAAAAAGGTTATCAAGTATTTATGGTGACCCCTGACAAAGATTTTGCTCAATTAGTTTCAGATAATATTTTCATGTATCGTCCAGCTAGAATGGGAAATGGAATTGAAATTTGGGGAATCCCAGAAGTATTAGAAAAATTTGAAATTGAAAGTCCTATACAGGTAATTGACTACTTAGGTATGATGGGTGATGCAGTAGATAACATACCTGGAATTCCTGGTGTAGGTGATAAAACTGCAAAAAAATTTCTCAAAACTTATGGAAGTATAGAAAATCTTCTCGAAAATGCTCACGATATTAAAGGTAAGTTAGGTGAAAAAATTGAAGCTAATAAAGAGCAAGGGCTATTATCTAAAGAACTAGCGAAAATAATATTGGATGTACCTGTAAATTTTGAGCCCGAAGATTATAAGTTTAAAAAACCAGACCAATCTAAAGTAAACTCTCTTTTTGAAGAATTAGAGTTTAGAAGAATTGCCGAAAGTTTTAATAAAATCTTTTTTGTTCAAGAGGAAAAAAACAATGATAAAAATCAAATAATTAATGAAAAATCTGATAAAAGCTCTTTTAAGTATGGACAGCAGTTTGATCTTTTTGCAGCCCCAGGAAGTGGCAATGTAGAAGAAATCACTGAGCAAAAAAATATTAAAAACTATGAACATTTATATCAATCAGTAAACACTAAACTGGGAAGGAAATTATTACTTGATAGCCTATTACTAGAAAATCAGGTTTGTTTTGATACGGAAACCACATCATTAAATGCGCTTAATACTCAATTAGTAGGTATTGCTTTTTCATGGTCGCCAGGAAAAGGATATTATTTATCAATGCCTGAAGATAGAGATGAGGTTATTTTTATTTTAGAACCCTTCAAGAAATTTTTTGAAAACTTAAAAATTGAAAAAATAGGTCATAATCTAAAATTTGATCTTAAAGTATTAAAACAATATGGTATAAATGTAAAAGCTCCATTGTTTGATACTATGATTGCTCATTATTTGATTAATCCGGATATGAGACATAGCATGGATGTTTTAGCAAAAACTTACTTAAATTACAATTCACAACCCATAAGTGATCTAATTGGTAAAAAAGGTAAAGATCAAAAAAGCATGCGAGACATTCCTTTGCATGATCAAACTGAATATGCGGTAGAAGACGCTGATATTACTTTACAACTAAAATATCATTTCGAAAAAGAAATGGAGTTAGCAGGGACATACAAACTTTTTAAAGAACTAGAACTCCCGCTTGTAGAGGTTTTAACCCAGATGGAATGTGAAGGAATTAACTTAGATACCTCTTTCTTGGAAACCCTATCTAAAGAACTTTTAGAAGACATCGAAGCATTAGAAAAGAGAATTTATTTAACGGCAGGAGAAAATTTTAATATTGCTTCACCAAAACAACTAGGTATAGTTTTATTTGAAAAAATGAAGATTGTAGATAAGCCTAAAAAAACAAAAACCGGTCAATATTCTACTTCAGAAGATATATTATCTGTTCTTTCGAAAGAACACCCTATTGTTTCGGATATTCTAGATTGGAGATCTTTACAAAAACTTCAAAACACATATGTAGATTCGTTACCCAAAGAAAAAAATTATAAAACTGGAAGAGTTCACACTATTTATAATCAAGCAGTTGCTGCAACAGGAAGATTAAGCAGTAATAATCCGAATCTTCAAAACATACCTATTAGAACATTACGAGGTAAACAAATAAGAAAGGCATTTATACCAAAAGATGAAAATCACGTACTTCTTGCTGCTGACTACTCTCAAATTGAACTTCGAATTATTGCTGCACTTAGTAAGGATAAGGAAATGGTTACTGCATTTCAAAATAATGAAGATATACACACAGCGACAGCAGCAAAAGTTTTTCATGTTCCAATAAATGAAGTTACTAGAGAACAAAGAAGTAATGCTAAGACAGTCAATTTTGGAATTATTTACGGTGTCTCTGCTTTTGGATTAAGCCAACAAACTAATTTAAATAGGGCACAATCAAAAGAGCTTATAGAAACATATTACACTACCTATCCAAAACTTAGATTATATATAAGTGAACAGATAGATTTTGCAAGAGAAAATGGTTATGTAAAAACTGTTTTGGGAAGAAGACGTTATCTTAGAGATATCAATTCACAAAATGCTATTATTCGTGGAGCTGCTGAACGTAACGCAGTCAATGCCCCAATTCAAGGAAGTGCAGCTGATATAATTAAGCTAGCTATGATTGCAATTCAAAAAAGATTGTCAAATGAGAAATGGCATTCAAAAATGCTACTTCAAGTTCATGATGAATTGGTTTTTGATGTCCCAATTTCAGAGTTAGATGAAATTAAAAAAATAGTAAAATATGAAATGGAGAATGCATTTAGTCTTGATGTCCCTTTGGTTGTAGATATTGGTGTTGGGAATAATTGGCTTGAAGCGCACTAGTTTTTTATAAATAGTAATCAATAATTTTGATAAAATATTTTCGAAGTGTAATTTATAATTGTACATTTGCACCCCGTTGGATCGAAGTTCAACTATTATAATAAATATTATTGTGAATACGCTAAGTTATAAGACTATATCTGCAAACATAAAAACTGTAAATAAACAGTGGATAGTGTTGGATGTAAAAAATATCACACTTGGAAGAGCAGCATCTGTTATTGCAAATTTTTTACGTGGTAAATACAAAACAAATTACACCCCACACGTGGATTGTGGTGACAATGTTGTCATAATAAATTCTGCATTTATTACCTTAAGTGGAAACAAATGGGATCAAAAAGAATTTGTTAGACATACGGGTTATCCTGGTGGACAAAGAATTTTAAATGCTACCCAGGTTCACAATAAAAATAACACACGCCTTGTCGAATTTGCAGTAAAAGGTATGCTGCCTAAAAATAAATTAGGTGCTAATCTTTTCAGAAATCTACGTGTTTACCCTGGAGCTGAACATCAACAAGAAGCACAAAATCCAAAACCAATTAATATTAACGATTACTTATAATGGATACTGTACACACAATAGGCCGAAGAAAAACATCTGTAGCAAGAATTTTTGTTACAAAGGGAAAAGGCTCTATTTCAATAAATAATAAAAAATTTACTGACTATTTTCCTACCTCAACTTTACAATATAAAGTCCAACAACCTTTTATTTTGACAAATACAAAGGACAATTACGACTTAAAAATAACGGTTAAAGGTGGGGGATCTAATGGCCAAGCAGAAGCAGTTCGCTTAGCAATTTCGAGGGCACTGTGTAAGATAAATAATGACTTCCGCTCTGAACTTAAACCAGAAGGCTTATTAACGAGAGATCCTAGGATGGTAGAGCGAAAGAAATTTGGTCAGAAAAAAGCAAGAAAAAAATTCCAATTCTCTAAACGATAATTGGTTTTGTTTTACATAAGTAAAACGAAGTTCATTAATTTATAAATCAAAAAGTTGCTTAAACCGCTAAGGCGGAAATTAGTTTAGCATCTAAACAAGTATATTATACTTGTTGCTATTCAAAAGGAACGTAAACTAAAATAAAATGGCAAAAACAGAAGTAAATGACCTGCTTAACGCAGGAGTCCACTTTGGACACTTAACAAGAAAATGGAATCCCAATATGGCTCCTTACATCTATATGGAGCGTAACGGAATTCATATAATCAATCTTTATAAGACAGTAGCAAAAATTGAAGAAACCAATTCTGCATTAAGAAAGATTGCAGCATCAGGAAGAAAAATTTTATTTGTTGCAACAAAAAAACAGGCAAAAGATATTGTTGCTGAAAAAGCCAAATCAGTAAATATGCCCTACATAACAGAACGTTGGCCAGGAGGTATGCTGACTAATTTTGTTACAATTAGAAAAGCTGTAAAAAAGATGGGGGCAATTGATAGAATGAAAAAAGATGGAACGTTCGAAACCCTTTCAAAAAAAGAACGACTTCAAGTTGAGCGTTTAAGAGGAAAACTAGAAAAAAACCTAGGCTCAATATCAGATATGACCCGTTTACCAGGTGCTATATTTATTGTTGATACTACTCGAGAACATATAGCTGTAAAAGAAGCTCAGAAACTCAAGATTCCGATATTTGCAATGGTAGACACAAATTCTGATCCTAGAGATATTAATTTTGTCATACCATCAAACGACGATGCATCAAAATCAATTGACAAGATTTTAGATCTTATTACTGGAGCCGTTAAAGAGGGTTTAAGCGAACGTGAAAAAGAGAAAGAAGGAAACACAGAAGAAGATCTTAAAAAAATGGAAGCTGCTGCGAAACCTGACGAAGATAATTTAAATATTGAAAATAATACTTCGCAGAAAGAAATTCCTTCTAAAGAAAATGAGAATAAAAAAGAATAATAAACCTAATTAATAAAAAAAATAAATTGTGAAAATTACTGCATCTGAAGTAAATAAATTACGCCAAGCAACTGGCGCAGGTATGATGGATTGTAAAAAAGCTCTTGTTGAAGCTGAAGGGGATTTTGATAAAGCTGTTGAGAACCTTCGTAAAAAAGGACAAAAAGTGGCTGCTAATAGAGCAGATCGTGATTCCTCAGAGGGTGCTGTAATTGCAAAAGTTAACTCTATTAACACGGTGGGAATAATAATTTCATTGAATTGTGAAACAGATTTTGTTGCAAAAAACGAAACCTACATTTCTCTTGCTAACGAACTAGCTGAATTAGCTCTTAATTTTGAAACCTTAGAAAGTTTTCTTAATGCTGAATTTAATGGTATGAGTGTTTCTGAAAAATTAACTGAACAAACTGGTATTATAGGTGAAAAAATTGAAATTGGTGGATTTAAAACTCTTAACGCTCCATTTGTTGGATCATACATTCATGCAGGAAACAAAATAGCAACATTAGTAGGATTATCCAAAAACAATGATAGTTCTGCTGATGTAGCAAAAAATGTTGCAATGCAGGCAGCAGCAATGAATCCTATAGCTTTAAGTGAAGAAGAAGTTGACGCTTCAATTGTAGAAAAAGAAATTGAAATTGCTAAAGATCAATTACGTCAAGAAGGTAAACCTGAAGCAATGCTCGACAATATTGCAAAAGGAAAATTAAAGAGATTTTTTAAAGACAATACTTTAATCAACCAAGCCTACATTAAAGACAATAAAATATCAGTAATAGATTATGTCAAATCGAATGGAGATCTTGAAGTTACTGGATTTGAGCGTTTAGCACTTGTTTAAACTAAATTCGTTAATAATATAAAAGCACCTTAAAGGTGCTTTTTTTTATATTTAATTTATGACAAAAAGAAGATGTGATTGGTGTAATGGTAATCATTTATACGAAAATTATCATGATATTGTGTGGGGTGTTCCTGTTTTTGAAGACAATATTCTATTTGAATCATTAACACTTGAGATTTTTCAATCTGGATTAAGTTGGATTACAATATTAAAGAAACGTGAAGGATTTATTAAAGCTTTTGATTCATTTGATATATATAAGATTGCCTCGTATGATATTAAAAAAGAAAAAGAACTTATTGCAAATACTAGTATTATAAGAAATAATTTGAAGATAAAAGCTACTATAAACAATGCAAAAGCTATTATAAAAATTCAAGAAGAGCATAATAGTTTTTCAAAATACATTTGGAATTATGTTAATAATGATCCTATAATTAATAAGTTTAAGAGTCTAAACGAAGTACCAAATAATACTCCCTTAGCAGAGAAAATATGTATTGATTTAAAAAAAAAGGGATTTAAATTTATTGGCCCTACTATTATTTACTCCTTTATGCAAGCAATAGGTATGACAAATGATCATCTGATTTATTGTTTTTGTCATCCAATGCAATTAATTAAAAAGGTAAATCGTCGTCCACTTCATTAGCGTCACCTTCAGCTGGTTCAAAAGAAGTTGGTGTAGGCATAGGAGGCATTTCATTTGAAGAATCATTTTCTAATGCATCAATTCTCCACCCCTGTATAGAATTAAAATATTTAGTTTCTCCTTCAGGGTTAGTCCATTCGCGACCTCGTAAATTAATCCCTATTTTAACATTTTGGCCAACTTGATAGTTATTTAATAATTCACATTTGTCTTGGATAAATTCTATTAATATTTGTTGGGGATACTGTTCTTCAGTAGTAATTACAACTTCTCTTTTACGAAAGCCATTGTTACCATAGGTTTTTGTTTCGTCAATCCATTTAATTTTTCCAGTTACTTCCATGGCAAATCATAATTATATAAAGTAAAAATATGAAAAGTTTTTAGGGCTGGCATACGCTTTTCATTTAATTTATTAATTTAAAATATATTAGCTTAAAACTTTTAAACATGAAGCTAATTAATCTATTTAAATCAAAATTCAAGAATTTTTGGCTGCTTTTAGTATTTATTATTGTATCGATAATACTATGGAATACAAATAATCTGTTTAATAGTTTACGTCTTGAAGAACGAAACAAAATGAAGCTTTGGGCAATGGCTCAAGAAGAATATATTAAAAATCCAACATTAAGTAATTTAACTTTCGAAGTTCTTCAAAGATCTGGTGTAAACCCAATGATTCAAGTAAATGAAAATAATAAAATCATTGAAATTAGAAATGTAAAATGGGACGAATCAAGACAAGATTCAATCGAGTTATATTATATTTTATCAAGATTAAAAAAAGAAAATGAGCCAATTTTAATTAGATATAGTGACGAACAAGGAAATCTATTGGTAAATCAAAAGCTTTTTTATGGAAATTCATCAATTCTAAAAAAACTCCAATATTATCCCTTGGCCCTACTTTTGATTGTTTTTCTTTTTGCAGCCGTACTTTATTTTGTATTTAAAACAGCACGAATATCAGAACAAAATAGACTTTGGGCAGCGATGTCAAAAGAAACAGCCCATCAAATTGGTACTCCATTAAGTTCAATTATGGGGTGGATTACTTTGCTTAAAGAAAAAGAAAAAAAATCATTACCAATAAATGAGATTGAAAAAGATGTCGAGCGGCTTAATCTAATTACTGATAGATTTTCAAAAGTAGGTTCTAAACCAGAACTGAAACCATTAAATATTACTTCGAGTATTCAAGAAACACTATCATACTTAATAAAAAGGAGCTCAAAACAGATTTTATTTGAAATTGACATACCTAAAAAAAATATTATAATTCCTTTCAATCCACAATTGTTAAGCTGGACACTCGAAAATTTAATTAAAAATGGAATTGATTCAATGAAAGGCAAAGGAAAACTTTGTGTTCAATTAAATGAAAAACGAAGACATGTTGAAATACTAATATCAGACACAGGATCGGGAATAAAAAAAGAACTTTTGTCAAAAATTTTCAAGCCAGGATTTACAACTAAAACAAGAGGATGGGGGCTTGGATTGTCACTTGCAAAAAGAATTATAGAAGATTTTCATTTGGGAAAGATTATTATTTTTAAAACAGTTTTAGGTAAGGGAACTTGCTTTCAAATTTTATTGAATAAAATTTAAACTAATGCTTTAAGATTTAAAATAAGATGATATTGAAACTGCAATCTCTTTCATTTCTTCAGGACTTATTGAAACTTTTTTATTAAATCGTATATCATCCATTTCATTTAGTGGAATTAAGTGAACATGAGCATGTGCAACTTCTAGGCCAATGACAGACATTGCAACTCGATTACACGGTATAACTTTTTTTATAGCTAAGGCTACTCTTCTTGAAAAAGACATTAGTTCTAAATATTCTTTTTCTGGTAAATCAAAAAGTTTATCTACTATTTTTTTTGGGACACAAAGCACATGACCCCTGGTATTTGGATTGATATCTAAAAAAGCAAAACATAAGTTGTTCTCTGCTACTTTATAACTAGGAATTTCCCCTGAAATAATTTTACTAAATAATGTTTCCATTACTCTCTTAAAATAGAAAGTATTTCTAATTCAATTTTACCACTTGGTACTGAAATTGTGGTTATTTCTCCAACTTCCTTTCCTAAAAGTCCTTTACCAATTGGTGAATCAACTGAAATTTTACCAGATTTTAAATCAGCTTCACTCTGGGCAACAAGAGTATATTTCATTTTGACACCACTGGCTTTATTTTTGACTTCTACTGTTGATAATACGAGAACTTTGGATGTATCTAGTTCTGATTCATTAATTAGTCTTGCATTAGCTAGGGTGTTTTCAAGTTTTGCTATTTGCATCTCAAGCATACCTTGGGCTTCTTTCGCAGCGTCATACTCAGCATTTTCACTAAGGTCTCCTTTATCTCTTGCTTCAGCAATAGCTTGAGAAGCCTTTGGACGTTCTATGTCTTTTAGCTTATTTAAGTCAGAACGAAGTTTTTTTAATCCTTCTTCGGTATAATAAGATACTTTACTCATAATTTATACGTTTTATACATATAAAAAAACCTCCTTTTGGAGATTAATATTCAAATATAAGCATTTGGAACAATTGTCTAAAATTTTCAATAAAAGTCAATTATTATTGCTTTTTTTTATATTCATAATGTGTGGTAAAGAACCTCTTCAGAGAAATCCCTATTTGGTTGATATTCGTTTTCAAAGGGATTTAAATTTATCACTCCCACTATATAATGGATTAAATTATGTTGGTGGTAGTATGTTAATTCCTGATTTAGGAATCAATGGAGTAATAATATTTAATCTAAATAATTCTAGTTATCTAGCATGGGAGGCAACTTGTCCAAATCATACGCCTAGGGATTGTTCTTCACTATCTATTGAAGGAGTAATGGCTGTATGTAGCTGTGAGGAATATAAATACAGTCTTGCAACAGGCCAAATACTAAACCCAAATGAAAATTTAAACCCACCCCAAAATTTACTTTTTTATCAAATTCAAAATTTAAATGGTACATTAAGAGTATTTAATTAAATAATAAAAGTTTTAAATGGTTAAAGAACCTATTCAACTAATTTATTTTCAACTAATTATAATTTGCTTTCTTATTTATCCTTCATTAGGATATGGCCAACTTCTAGATTTAGATTATGCAAAACAAAAGAGAGAAGAAAGTAGCTTTAAAGCATACTTTATAAGAAGTGGTATTATTTCTGTAAGCAGTTTAAAACATATAGATGTAACTGCAGAATTAAGTAAATTAAAATATATTACTAAAAGTGGAATTAATTTAGACTTAACTATATATGGAACAGAAACTATATGGAAGGGGAATCGTTCTGATCAACTAAACACTTTTGACTTTTTAATGAATCCAATTGGGGGTGTTCTAAACGGAAGTTTTTTTTGCAACTATCCAATTAAAAACAGTGAATTTTTTAATACAAAACTTTCAATAGGTTTTGGAAAAAAATGGATTCAAGGACCAGATTTACCTAACTTTAAATCTTCTTTTTTTGATAATTATGTTCGTTTAGGATTTATTTATCAAAAAAATCTAATTGAGGATCCACTAACAAACAGTAGTGTTTACTTTTGGACTTTTCCAAGTCTAATTGGTCACCAACTAAATCAAGAAAATAGGATTCAATTTTTTAATAATCAATTAAATCCATTTTCATATGGATATTCATTAGAACTTGGATTAGAATATAATACTCAACTAAAAATTACACTTATCGGACAACGACTTTTAAATACAGATCCCAATGGGGAATTTGGTTTATTAGTCGCTAGATTAATTATTGCATATCGTTTTTAAAATTTGATTTTAAGTCCTGTTATAAAATTAATGCCTGCCTGAGGATAATAACCTGCACCTTCAATGGTTACAATATCACCAGGAGAAGTCCAAGTATCATCATATGTATAAAAATACCCGTTAGACTCGTACTTTCTGTCAAAGATATTGTTAATTAATAACGACCATTGTATTTCATTAATCCATTTTTTTGGCAACCAGCTATAAACTAAATTTAAATCGTTTACTAAATATGATGACAAAATAGATTTTTCTGAATCTATATTCCCCATATACTGTTCCCCTACATATTTAGTTAAAAATCCAACTTGAAAACGAGCTGACGGGACGAATAGAATTGCACTAGCAGCAACTAAATTTGGTGAATAAGCTAATTTTGTTTTTCCAAGATTCTTTAATATTCCATCACGTTCAAAGAAAAAATCTAAATTTTGGTTACTACTAAAGGATAGATTTGGATGCCATATCCAACTAGAATGCAGTTCCATTTTTACATCTAGTTCAATTCCTAGTCTTCTACTTTTTCCAACATTCTGTCTTATAGGTGCTCCTACTTCATCTAAAGCTCCTGTTAAAACAAGTTGATCTCTGTATTCCATCCAATACAAATTGGCTTGAGCCTCAATTTTTGAATTTTTTACTCTCCAACCAAACTCGAAATCATCCAATTTCTCTGGTTTAGGATTTCCATTTTCATAGTCTGTTCTGTTAGGCTCTCTTTGTGCTTTAGCATAAGATAAATAGAGTCTTTGAAAAGGACTTAGATTATATGTCAATCCAAATTTAGGATTGAAAAAAAGGAAATTATCATCAACAGAAAAAGAAGAAGGTCCAGCAACTAAACCTGAAACTCTATAGTCAATAGAGCGAATCTGCAGATCAGCAAATCCTGAAAGAGAGTTAGTAATTGATTGATTTACTTTTGTGAAAAGGCTCCTCTCATTTTTAGTCCCTTGATTTTCATAAAAAAGATGCTTTGGTGAAATGCTCCCCAGGGTTTGACCCCAAATTAGTCTTCCAAAATGATCTCCAAAATAATTGCTTAATAAGCCTCCAATATTAAATGTAGTTTTAGCATTTTGGTAATTGAAACCTAACGTCAAAACATAGTAGTCATTATCCAACCATTTCTGAGTTATATTTTCACTATCAGAAATCAAATTATCTCCTATTTTAAAAGGAGTTAAATTTAAGTAGTCAAAACTTGTATTTCCACCAAAACTAATGTTTTGATTATACCATAAGTCATTATATTCCTCGTAAAAACCACTCCCATTTGTATAATTAAGCCCAAGAGAAAAGTTCCATTTTAAACTTAACTTTTCATTCCAATGGAACTGATAATGTTGCTGAGAATAATTATCTACTTGATTATCATAAAAGCTTGTTCTGATTCCATTATGATCATATATTTCTCCCGCTGGATTATAGGTTCTATCTGAAACCAGTGTTATAGGATCTAGTCCATACCATGACTGGTAAGTAATTTCTTGTCCCCCAAATACTAAGGCTTTAATTAAAGTATTCTCATCTTTAAATGTTGCTTGAAGATAGTACGCGTCTAAATTTGAAGATGCTCTATCAACATATCCATCAGAATTTATTTGTGATAGTCTCCCTGAAAAAGTAAAATGATCATTTAAAATTCCTGTTGAAAATTTTAAGGTATTTTTAAAAGTATTAAAGCTCCCGAAACTTGAAGCCAAAGAGGTAAAAGCCTTTTTCTGGATAGCATCTGTTTCTAAATTCAAACTTGCACCAAATGCTGCAGATCCATTAGTAGAAGTACCTACACCTCGTTGTAACTGAATTGTCTCAACTGAAGAAGCAAAGTCCGGCAAATTTACCCAAAAAGTACCTTGAGACTCAGCATCATTATATGGTATTCCATTAATTGTAACATTGACGCGAGTTGCATCAGTACCCCGTACTCGAATTCCAGTATAACCAATTCCTGCACCTGCATCACTTGTTGTTACAACACCCGGTAAATAGTTTAACAAAATTGGTATATCCTGACCTAAGTTCCTAGGTGCAATTTCTTTTTTAGAAATATTTGTAAATGTCACTGGAACGTCTTCTTTGGCGCGAATTCCAATTAACAAAACCTCTTCCAAACTAATTCTGGACAAAGAGTCTTCAACAATTTCATCATTTACTTTCTGAGCTAAAATAAGTGAGATATTAAAAAGAGTAAAAAAAATTAACTTTAATAATTTCATTCGAATAATTTTATTCAAATAAAAGGGGTAATTATTTAATTGTTATTTATTTTGAAAAATTCCCTTGGCAGCATTACCTGCCCAGGTTCATCGGGTATGATCTCAGCCTATTTATTAGATGGCACCCCTTTGAGATTATGTGTAAAAGTAATTAAAATTTAATCATCTCAATAAATCAATAATAGATTTTACTGGGTTAAAAGTCTCTTTAGGAACTTGAACGAATATAGAATTCCATTCTGCCATTCCTCCGTTCCATAAGCCTGGCCATTCGAGTATTTTAATTGATTTATTTTTATATACTTTTC
>CAJWHM010000028.1 GCA_913041125.1 uncultured Bacteroidota bacterium
TCATTTTAATTGATTTATGATTAATAATACTTCTAATATACTGAGAATGGGTTAAAAAGAAAAACCCTCCACTTGGGAGGGTTATTTAATAAATTAAGAATCCATTAGTCTATTTAATCATATTGTTTTTTCATTTCTCCTTCAGCAGTTCTTGTGATTTTAAGATGAGATATTGATTTTTCCTTTTCAACATCATCATTTAAAACTCTACTGTAATGTTTGCTTAATTCTGAAATTGGTTTTAAAAGATTAACAATTTCATTTAATAATTGTGTTTGTGTTTTATCGTCTTTCATATAATATAGTTTTATTTAAAATAAAGTTTCATACTCAAAGTATGACTTTACTCTAAAATTCAATTTTCAACTGATGTAACGATTTTTCTGGATGCGTTTTCTCCACCCGCAACTATATTTTGTGCCCAGTTTGCACGGAACATTGTAAATATACAAATTTGTCCCTGAACTTAATGAAGAGGATATGCCGATGATTTAGAAATTAATTTAATTCCTCCCACTTAGTTTCATATCCTTTACTAAAGCTAACGATATTTGGATAGTAGAAAATAGGAAGATTATATGGTTCTAGATAATCTTTTAAATCTTGCGATATTTTCCCAAAGACGTCAACTTTATAAGGTTCAAAGTAATAGTTGTATTCAGCATAATCTTTTTGCAAAACTCCGCCCTCTGAAACATTTTTTGCGTGACTGATTATTGCATCTTCATTTTTAAATCTTTCAATAAAAAGTATATCATCTCCATATTCATAAAATCCATAACCATAAGATTGGGGTTCAACCAAAATTACTTTATCTACATAATTTTCTAAAAAATTGTAAATCTTTTGTTTACTACTGTTTTCGATTTTTAAATATGAAAGAATTATAACTTCATCGTCTCCTTTTTCAATTTCACTTAATGTTTTTGAATTACAACTGAGTAGTAACAGAGTTGTTATGAAAAATAATTTTTTCATTTAAATTGATTTATGGTTAATAATATCTCTAAGATATAGAGAAAGGGTTACATATCAAATCCGATCCCATTATTCCAATATAAAAATATCTGTCAGTAAATTTATAGTTACAGGACATAATTATTTGAAATAAAAAATCTTATTTTTATTTAGAATAAATAAAAATAAGATTATCTTTGCATTTAATTGCTATTAATAATGAAATTCAAAAATGTTTTTTCGGTTGTATTCTTATTTATTTCTGCTAAGATTTTACCTCAAAATATTTCAAGTGATTCTTTAGGGTTAAATTTAAAAGAAGTAATTATTTCTGCAACACGAACCCCAAGAGAACTCTCTTCTCTTCCCCTTCCTGTAACTTTAGTGGACCAAGAGATTATAAGTTCATCTGGGGTAGTTCGTCTTGATGAAATTCTTATCGAACAGACTGGTGTAAATATTGTTGCTGACGAAAGTGGTTTCGAAGGTATACAAATGCAGGGAATTTCATCAGACTACATTCTTATTCTAATTGACGGTGTCCCCTTAATTGGAAGAAAAGCAGGGAATTTTGATTTAAGCAGAATGGCTATCGGGAATATAAAACAGATCGAAATTGTCAAGGGTCCTAGTAGTAGCCTATTTGGTTCTGAAGCCTTAGGTGGTGTTATAAATATTATTACCGAAGAACCAAAAACAAAAAAATTGAATGGGAATTTTTCTTATCGTTTTGGATCATTCAATCAACAAGATATCAATACTAATATAAAACAAAACTCAGGAAAATTTAAATTTAATTTTTTCTTTAATCGTTTATCTAGTGACGGTTATCAAGTTGATTCAGAATCTGATCCGCGAACATTTTATCCATTTAAGAATTACACATTACATGGTAAAATATCAAATGATTTTTCAAAAAAATTGACAGGATTATTTTCTTTTCGATTTTATGATAATGAGCAATTATCTATGCTTATACTGAATGAAGAAGATTTTGAAGGAGAAACTCAAGAAAATGATATGAATATTCATTTGAAATTCGACCAAAATGTAAGTAAAAAATTTAATATTGATTACGAACTGTATTTTACTTCTTATAATGCTGATGAATTAATTCAAAGCTTATTGACTGAGAACATTTTAAACGACAATTTCTTTAATCAAAAGTTATTACGTCCAGAAATAAGAGGAAATTTAAAACTCAAATCTAAATCAAACTTTTCTGGAGGGATTGGTTATCAATATGAAGAATTAAGTAGAACTTTCTTTGATGATAATATAAATTTTAGCTCTCAATATTTTTTTATTCAAGGTGATTTCTATCTAGCGGATAAACTTAATTTAATTGCAGGCAGTCGCTTTGACAACCATTCAGAATATAAAAGTCAGTTAAGTCCAAAATTGGCATTTTATTATAAAGCAAATAAAAGTTTGGCTTTAAAGGCGTCTGTTGGTTTTGGATTTAAATCTCCTGCTTTTAGACAGCTTTATTTCAATTTCACCAATTCGTCTGTTGGATACACTGTTCTTGGTTATAATGTAGCATTAGACAAATTAGATGAACTAATTTATCAAAATCAAATACAAGATGTAGTAATACCTAGAAATGAATTAATAAATTCTTTGGATGCCGAGAGTTCAATAGGGTATAACTTGGGAATTTCTATTGATGAGCCAAAGTGGAAATTAGATTTAAATTTTTTTAGGAACGATATAAAAAACTTAATTGATACAAGAATTATAGCAAGAAAAAATAATGGACAGAATGTATTTAGTTATGTCAATTTTGACCAAATATTTACAACCGGTTTAGAGTTAAATTTTAATCACAGAATAACAGAAAAGTTAAATATTAATGGAGGTTATCAACTCCTTTATGCTTTTGATAAAGTTAAAATACAACAAATAAATAGTGGTGAAATATATGCTCGAGAAACTACATCAAATAAAACTGTTGAGTTGAGTAATAAAGATTACTTCGGACTTGTAAATAGATCCCGTCACCTTGGAAATTTAAAGTTTTTTTATTCGTTTACAAAATCAAAACTCAAAGTTAATCTTAGATTTATTTACAGAAGCAAGTACGCAGAATTTGATACTAACGGTAATGGCCTTGTAGACTCTTATGATACTAGTTTTATAAATGGTTATTTGACAACAAATATTTCAGCAATTAAAGATCTATCAAAAAAAATTGATTTTCAACTAGGTCTCTCAAATAACCTTATTGACTACACAGATGCAAATACCCCAAAAATTCCAGGTGCACTAGGATTTTTAAAATTAACCTACAAAACTTAAATACTTAAACTATGAAAACAATAAATAAAATTTTAAACATTTCGTTCACAATATTACTTTTATCTTTTATCTCATGCAGCAATGACGAAGAGGAAGAACAGGAAATGGTGGTTTTAGAACCATTAAAATCTGAACAGATAACAAATTTTGCAGCACCGCAAACTGGAGGAATGGGAGAGCCAATAGGTGGTGAATTTTCAAAATTTGATTTTGAAAATGGTGCAAAAACTTCTAGTGAAACAGACTGGGATATTGCATTTAGAGGAACTACAATTTGTATAAATGGTGGCGTATCTACTGGAACTGCAGACGAACCTACCAGAAATGGTAATGCTGGTGCAGTAATTGTTTCAGGAACATTTGACAGCGTTATTACCGCAGAAGGATTAACTTTTCTCCAAGATGCAGAGGGCTCATTTGCCATTCCAACAGGAAGTGATAATGGATGGTATAATTATAATCGTCAAACTTTTACAATATCACCAATACCAGGTAAAGTTTTAGTTTTTAGAACAAGGGATGGTAGGTATGCTAAAGTAGAGATTTTAAGTTACTACTTAGATCAAGATTCATCTAATACAAGGGGAGGTAGGCATTATACTTTTAATTATGTTTTTAATCCTAATGAGGGTGAAACATCTTTACAATAGTTGTCACTTTTTGCTTCTACTATTTTTTTAATCCTAAATTAATATCTGGATGAAAAACAGACAGGTTATTTGTGTAGGGAAAAATGTTAAGATGAGATTAATAAATAAAAATGATTATCTATCAATAAGACATTGGAACAATGAGGATAGCAATTTCAATTATTTTCCAAATTCAAATTTTCTTGATGAAATCAAAGATAAGAGATGGATAGAAAATAAAATTAAAGACTCAAATGGCCTCTATTTCGTTATATTGGATTTAAATTCAAATGAAATTATTGGTATTACAATCTTAGAAAATATTGATTTAAAAAATAAAAACGCGTGTTGGGGAATTTACATTGCATATCCAAAATATAGAAAGTTAATATATAGCCTGGAACCGTCTTACCTTATTATTGACTATGCGTTCTCAAAATTGAGACTCAACAAAATTTATGGTAATAGCCTAGCAAGTAATGAAAGAGGAAGAAAATTCCATAGGCTTATAGGGTTTAATGAAGAAGCAATTTTTAATAAGCAAGTTTTAATAAATGACTTTTATCAAGATTTAATTTGGATATCAATGTTGAATAAAGAATGGCAGGCAAAAAAGAAAGAATTAATAATGTATATAAATAAATGATAAAATTTGTAATAAAATATCTTTTTATTATTAAGTTATTTACATGGAATACTATTTCCTGTCAGAATATAAAAAACAACTCGATAGGTCAAATATCAATCTTTGAAGAACCAAGTAATTCAGAATTAAAGCAATGGAGAAATTATGATTTATTTATGATTGAAACCTACAGATATGTATTGAACGAAAAAAAAATATTAGAGGGCAGAGATAATAATCCTTTTGAAGACAGTTTGTTTGTAAAAAATTTTAGTCATATTACTTATCGAAAAATTTACGAATCAGCAAAGGCATTTAAAGATTCTCTATATTTCAAAAGCCCTGATAAAGATAAATTTAAAAATATAAATGAATGGGCATTAGAAACATTTTCTGAATTTATGGAATTTAATAAGGCTTTCAATGATTTTATTAAACTTAATAACCCGAAAACAAATCGTAATTAACTCAATAATTATTATCAATAAAAAAATATTTTTAACCAAATGAAGAAGTCTGTTATTAATACAATTGAATTAATAAAGTCAAGAAGATCAATAATGCCACGACAATATAACAGTATCCCAATTGAAGATAAGGATATTAATTTAATTTTAGAAGCAGCTAATTGGGCTCCAACTCATAAGAAAACAGAGCCATGGAGATATAAAGTTCTAAAAAATGGATTTAAAGATAATTTTGGAAAATTTCTAGGGGAAAAATATAAAGAAATTAGCGAACACTATTCAAAATTTAAATTCGATAAATTAATTGAAAAAGTTAAAAAATCATCAGTAATAATTTTAATTTGTATGCAACGTGATCCTAATGAATCAATTCCAGAGTGGGAGGAGATAGCATCAGTTTCAATGTCAGTTCAAAACATGTGGTTAATGGCAACAAATCTTAACATTGGTGCATATTGGAGTTCTACTAAACTTATTAATTTTATAGGAGAATATATACCTCTTAATAAAGGTGAAATTTGTTTAGGTATATTTTACATGGGGAAATATAGTGATGAGGCACCACTAAGAAAACCGAGACCCATTCAAGATAAAACCAAATGGTTTGAATAATTTATAAGATATAAAATACTTTATTCTTATTGATTTATGACTAATAATAACTTTTAGATATAAATAACAGGTTATATATAAAATCTCACATTCTTGACTCAATAAAAAACCGTTTTCTAAAATCTATGCTCTTTTATTTGGAATAGAGGTGTCGGAAAAGTCCCTGGATTTAAATACAATATCATAATCAACATCTTTACCAAAATGTTTGGTTACTTGTTTATGCACCTGATCACTTTTATAGATGGGTTAACAAATATCCATAGGTACATTTCCTAATCAATTATTATTTTCTTTTCTCGCTGAAATAAAACTTTTTATAAAGGCAACCATTGCCCATAAAGTTGTAAATATCATTATGGAAACACGAATTATCCCATAAGTATTTTCTCTTTCAATTGTGCCTAACAATGGTTTTATTAATCCTATAAAAATTAGTAAAGTTATTAGAACAGCAATATGAGCAATTACTTTATTTTGATTTTTAACCCCTTTATTAACTAATAAGAGTATTAACCCAAAAAATACTGGTATTAATGCAGTAACTGGTCTTGATTCTGAATCAATATACCCCCATAGTCCCAAACATATAAGTGTAATTGCGTTAATTAAACTTACCCAACTTACTTTCATTTTAATTGATTTATAATTAATAATTAATCTAAGATATTGAGAATGGGTTGAAAAAAAAACCCACCATTTGGGAAGGTATTAAATAGTTTTAAGAATATTTAAATCCCCCATGACTTTAACATTATTCTCATAGTTGATACTCTAAAATCAGTTTCTACACTATTTTTTCTATATGCTTGCCATCCTTTTCTTCTTTCACTTTCAGAATATTTACCTTTCATTTTTGAAGGTCCACCAAAAGTATCTCTTAAGTTTTTATAGCAAAGTAGCATCCAAACATTTCCATCGTCATCATTATTACCCATATTTATTCTTCCTGAAGCAAAAAATCTATCTGTAGGATTATACTTCTTTTGATATTCATTCATGTCAGCAAAAAATTTACTTTGATTTTCTACTTCAAGTTCAATTAACCTCTGAAAAGGATAATCTGATATTTTTGCTCCCTGAACAGATGAAGAAATCTCGTTTGTTCCTGCAGATGCACTATGAAAGCTTTCAATATGTGGACTTAATCTACTAGCCATAAGTTGCCATTGCTGGGACATATTTAATGACTTATAGGTGTCAGATAGGTCTTTTAGCGGACCTGACCATATTAGTTGATGAGTATATTGATTTCTAGTGTCTCTGAAGTGGTTTTCATAAAGAATGACTGAAACTCCTTCAGGGAGATTGTCTTTGAAATAACCATCCATTAGTGAAACAATAGTTTCAGCATCTTTACCGTCAATACTGAAATTATAAGATGTCCAGTAGCTATTTTGGGAAAAAATAAAAGAGCTTACAAGAAATAATGAAAAGGAATATAGTTTTCTCATTTTAAATGATTTATGATTAATTAAAGACTAATATACAAATTACTTCCTGATCTTATTGAATAGGATATGCCTTTGGTTTAAGAAACCAAGAGTTTCTCAGAGTTGAGGTTTTTATGATTATTAATTAATTAGGGATAGTAAAGTGGGGGAAAGGGTCTCCGTTCCAAAAACATCTTCAACTTCATAGAACCCCCACTTAGTTGGTATCAAAAAAAGAGATCCACGAATATATTTCATTAAGAAATGTAAATCAAAAAAAGTAAATATTATCTAACTATTCTTTTATAGATAAATATTATTGTTTTGATATTATCTAGTTGCATTTGTCCCTGAACTTAATGGAGAGGAAATGCCGATAATATAAAAACCCTTCTTTTAAATGGTGGATTGGTTTGATATAAGTTTTAAATTTACTTTATAATTTTAGTCTCTAGGGGAGCTTAATTCAGGCATAAATGTATGATGTCTAATAAAGCCCCAATCGTCTACTAGTGATTGACCGTACTTTTTATAGTCTACATCCCAAGCTCCGAACAATTCGTTATAAGCTGCTTTTATTTTTGGGAAACTATTTTTTCTCCAGTTTTCTTCATCTTCAAAGTTTTTAAATATCCAACGTATCATTACGACATTTTGTCTTGACCCACCTGAAATAAGATTTAGAACACTTCTATTATAGGGATGGCCAATTTTTTCATATACCTTTTTTATTCTCATTTGGAAGGTCCAAAAATCATCTTTTTTGTCCTCTCTATAACTTAAGACAGCTATTCTCCTGTGATCATTCCCTTCGTAATCACCTGTCCTGTAGCTAGCACCTTTATTAATATTCCATAAAGTTACCCTCCCTGACGTGTGAGGAACATTTTTAAACCAGTAATTATTCCCCTTGGTATTTTGATAATCTAATTCACCTAAATTTCTAACTACTCTTACTCTTGCATAATGTTGTGCATTTGGACCAGTTAAAATCTTAAAAGTGAAAAACTTTTCTTTTGCACCTTTACCATTAAACATTTGTGTTTTTTTTGCCACAGTTGCCTCAAATTCTGGAATGTCTTTATTCTCTACATTTAATACTCTCATTTGAAGAATTTGTGAATTTACATTACTTAAAAATGTAAATAAAAATATTGACAGAATTAATTTTTTCATTATGATTGATTTATGATTAATAATACCCCTAAGATATAGAGAATGGGTTGAAAAGAAAAACCCTCCAATTGGGAGGGTTCTGCAGAGCTAGTTACTCTGATAAACAAGTGTAAGCTCTTGAGGGTTTCTCATTTCTCTTGAACTATTAATTTTTTCAGTTAGTACTTTTTGAACAAATTCATTTTCAACTACTCTTTCATCAAATTCAGAATTGGGAACAAAAATATTCCAAGCAATATGTGTCAACTCTTTATATGCATTATCATTTCTATTAATAATTTTAGTAAAAGCCCACCAACGATGCTTCCCATTCATTACTTGTTGAAGAAAATACGGCTTAGCAATGTATGATTCAACTTGTTCATAATCATCTGATTTTTGAATCATAGGTGCAAATGTCATTTTATCTCCAACTTTTAGATCTCCTCCAGTAAAAGGAGTCGCATCTAATAATTGAAGATGATATGCACGGACTTGTTTTTTAATTTTTGGTTCTAAACCAACGATTTTTTTTATTGATCCTGTAGACATTCCTTTCAGTTTTGATTTCATTACTGAAACAGCTTTATTCATTGAAAAAGTGTCTCCATTATTTATGTAATTATCCATTTGTTCCTTCGTGCTAAACTGATTAAAAACTACATAGTGAGCCGCATTTTCGTTATCATTTTCTGTTGCCGTTCTTTTCCAAACAGCCCATCCTGATTTCTCTCCTTTTTCTATGGAATTTTCATGCCAAGCTCCCCAGACTTTTTCCAATTTATGGTATTCGGATTCCATACCTTCGTTTAAAACAATAAATTCTGCTAAAGCATATTGAGCGTTAATTGCTAACGGAAATAACAATAAGAAAACTATAATTTTTTTCATTTTAATTGATTTATGATTAATAATGTGACTAAGATATAGAGAATGGATTTAAAAGAAAAACCCTCCACTTATTGGGAGGGAATAATATTCAGTTATTTACCATTTTGCATTGGATCTGTTTCACTCATTAATTTATTTAAAGTAAAATAAACAGGACAAAATTTAGTAAAGGGACTAATTACTTGTAATACACCTACTGCAATCGCAATGTAAAGAAAATCTAGATTTCCAGTCTGTATGGTTAATCCAACGCTAATAAGATACAAAACACCGCATATAGCATCGTGTGCCCTAACTTTTTTTATATTTTTAGCTACATTCATATTTATTGATTTATGATTAATAATATATCTAATATAAAGAGAATTTGTTCAATTATTTTGAAAAAACTCTTTGTATATTAAAGTTTCAAATTTAAAATATCATTAAATGAAAAAAGTATTTTTTGTTTTTCTAGTAATTGTAAATCTTGGCTTTTCTCAAGATAAATTTATAGTTTCAAATCTTAAAGATATTACCCTTGATATAGGACAAGTATTTAAACCGGAATCACGGGTAATTAATTCTGACGGAAGTGAGGTAGAATGTAGTCGAATAATTTATTATAATAAAAAAGGAGTATTTAGTTCAGCAAAATCAATAACTTTTGACAGAGAAAAAGGAACATTAAAAGCAAATGATCCTGGCAATCATGATGTTGTAGCTGTTTGCATCAACACTAATGGTAAGCGATTGACTAAAACATTTAACATAAATGTTAATTATCCAAAAATAAAAAAAGTAAAGCTATTAAATGGTCAGAGAAATATTTATGTTGGGAATTATGTAAAATTAATTTATGAAATAACAGATGAACTTGATAATAAGAGAATTGTTGACTATTGGAATTATGACAAAGCGCTTAGATACTTCTCAAATGTAGAGGTTGATTTAAAATCAAGTAATGATAGAGTAAAAATTGATTTGTCTAATAATATTTTAGCTGTTGAAGAAGGCAATTCAACTATTACTGCAAATTTTGACGGAATTTCTGAAAAAATTGATATAAAAATCCAAAAAAATCCTATATCAAAATTAAATTTAATTTCTGATAGTTCAAATGTGAAAACTGGAGATGTTGTTAACTTTAAAGTAAAAGCTATTGACAAAAAGGGTAATGAAATTAAGAACATGCCTGTTGAATATTCGTTCACAGGAAAATCTTTTGATAAAAGTAGTTCTGCCTCTGGTTTAATTTTAGAGGATGGAAGATTTGTTGGGGATGTTGCAGGTAAATATATTATTTCAGCAAAAATTGGGAATATTACTTCATCAAAAGTTGTGAATGTTTTCCCTAGAAATGTGAATCGTGAAATAAATAATATTGGAAATGGACTTGTAAATGATAAACATACCTCTGATTTTTGGGTTTTTGAAGGTGTAGATGGTAGAGATTATGCTGTGACTGGAACTTGGGGTGCAGACGGGAAAGCTTATTTTTGGGATGTAACTAATCCGTCCAAAATAAAAAAAATTGATAGTGTTCAGGTCGATGCCAGAACAGTTAATGATGTAAAAGTTTCCCAAGATGGAAAAATTTGCGTGATTAGTAGGGAAGGAGCATCAAACAGAAAAAATGGCATTATTATGATTGATGTAACAAACCCTAAAGATGTAAAAATTATTTCTGAGTATACCAAAAATTTAACTGGAGGAGTGCATAACGTGTTTATCGATAATAATCATGTTTATGCACTAAGTAATGGTGAAAAATATTATATAATTAATATAGATGACACTTCAAATCCAAAACAAGTTGGAATGTTTGAAGTTGGTAAGGAAGGTCAGTCAATTCACGATGTGTGGATTGAAAATGGAATAGCTTATTCGTCAAATTGGAGAGACGGGGTATACCTTGTTGATGTTGGCAACGGAATAGCAGGGGGATCTCCATCAAATCCAGTACCATTTGGTGATTATTCATATGATAGTGGAGCTCATCATGCCACATTCCCTTATAAAAGTAAATCAACAGGAAAGTTTTATACTGTTCTTGGAGACGAAATTTTTCCAAAAGGAGTAAATCCAAATGGCACGAATGAAACGGCTGGATTTCTTCACTTTGTTGATTTTACAGATACAAAAAACCCAGTTGAAGTTGCAAAATACGAACTCCCGACTCATGGCTCTCATAATTTCTGGATTGAAGATGATATACTTTATGTTGCGATGTACACTGGGGGGTTAAGAGTTGTTGACCTTAGTGGAGATCTTCTTGGAGACTTATATAAACAAGGTAGAGAAATAGGTTATATTTTGACTGGAAACCCTAATGGTTATATCCCTAATGATACAATGGTTTGGGGTGCACAGCTTTATAAAGGACATATTTTTTATTCAGATTTTAATTCTGGATTAGGTGCTGCAAAAGTTTCTGCTAATAAACCTGACAATAGCAAAGCTAATCAATACATTGAATAAAATAATTTTACATCCCTATATGAATGACTCTTATAAGTATTTAATTTCTAGATTTCATAAAAATTTTAAAATTTTAAAAGTCCTTTCATTTTTTTTGGTTCACAGTATTGCAAATGCCCAAAACTATTACTTATATGTAGCATCTGAATCGGATGATACTGTATCACTTTTGAGATTTGACGGAAACAAGATTATCGAGGAAAAAAGAATCGATGTTGGTTTTTATCCAACTGAAATAGAGGGACCACATGGTATTACAATTGATCCAAACGGTAAGTTCTGGTATTTAACATTGGCTCATGGGAATCCATATGGTAAAATAATTAAATACTCTACTAAAGATAACATAGCCATAGATCAAACTACTCTCGGCCTTTTCCCAGCCTCTATGCAAGTATCTAAAATCACAGGTTTTATTTACTGTGTAAACTTTAATCTTCATGGAGATATGAAACCCTCTTCTGTTTCAGTAATTGATGCAGAGACAATGACAGAAATAACAAAAATTAAAACAGGCATCATGCCTCATGGCTCAAGAATTTCAAATGATGGCCTTAAACAATATTCAGTTGCAATGATGTCAGGAGAACTATTTGAAATAGATGCTTTAAACCTAAGTGTTTCAAGAAAGCTTGATCTTGATAATCATTTATCAATAGATCAAAGTAAAATGAATATGAATGATCATAAAATGAAACATTCATCGGTTAAGCCAACCTGGGTCATACCACATCCAAAAAAATCTTTAGCTTATGTTGCTGGAAATGGTTCGAATGAGATTATTGAAATAAACTTGAATAAATGGGAAATAACCAAAAGAATTAAGATCGAAAAAAAACCATACAATGTCGAGATTTCACCAAATGGCAACATTATGGTGGCAACTCTAAAGGGAAATGGTAAAACTGCTATTTGGGATCTTAAGACAGGTGACCTAATCAAATTAATAAAAAATTCAACGTCAGTACCTCACGGTATTGCGATTTCAAGTGATAGTAAATATGCCTTTGTTTCAGTTGAAGGAAAAGGTGGTGAGCCTGGAATTGTTGATGTTATTGATCTCAATAAACTTTTGCTTATTGATAAGGTTGAGGTTGGAAAGCAAGCTGGTGGTATAGCATTTTGGAAAAAAGAGATTTGAGTCTCCTTCAATTTATGAATCCTATAAAAATAAAACTAGCTTCATCAGAGTCTGAATTAATCGAGATAAAAAACCTACAGAGAATTAATTTAAGAGGAAATCTTTCTGCTGACGAAAAAAAAACTGAGGGTTTTCTTACGGCTGAATATTCATTATCTTTTTTAAAAAAAATTAATAAAGATTCTCCTGCTATAATATTAAAAAAGGATAAGGTAATAGGCTATGCACTTGCTGTTTCAAAAAAAATGGGAAAGCATAATAATTTGTTAAATCATCTGATAAATGAGTTTGATAACCAAAAATTTAGAGGTATTAATTTGGCAGATGAAAATTATATTGTGGTGGGACAGCTTTGTTTAGATAAAGAGTTCAGAGGAATGGGCTATGTTGAAAAAATATATTCACTATTTAGAACAACATATATAAGTCATAAGTATTGCATAACGGCAGTTGATTTAAAAAACAAAAGGTCTATTGCTATACACAAAAAATGTGGTTTTGTTCGCATCGGGCTATTGATGCTTAATAAAAATCCAGGAGAGATAATATTATGGGATTTAAAAAACTAATTTTTTATTTTAAGGCAAAGCATTAATAAAACCTGTAACACCATTAAAATAATTTTCTTGATCATCATACATGCTCCAATGGCTTCCATTTGGACAGTGAAGATAAGATCCATTTTGAACCTCTTTACTCATCCATTCCATTTGTTTTGGATCCATAGTATCATGCTCTCCTCCAATGGTAAGGATAGGTATTTTTAATTGTTTTAAATCATTTTTTCTATCCCAATCCTTAAGAATTGCGTCACCCACCACACCAAATTCACTTGGCCCCTGCATCCGTAAATATATGTCAAAGTTTGATTTACTTAAACTTCTTGTAACTGGATCTGGCCACTCATCTAGTGGTAATCTTAAAGAATGTTTTGTATAATAATGTTTTTCAATTAACTCTAAATATTCTGGATTAGTGTAATCTTCAACTGCCTCATATTCTCTGATTTTTTTTAAAACATCAGGATCTAGTTTAGGCGCGAGCACATTATTTGCATAGTCAATATAGTCAGGTATTGATGGAACCATATTTGATATTATAAGCGCTTTTAGATTCACTTGATATTTAAGAGCATATTCAATACCTAAAATGCCCCCCCAGGAATGGCCAAGAATTATAAAGTTTTCGCTACTTAATTTAAGTGCTTGTCTTACTTGTTCTACCTCATCAACGAATCTATCAATGGTCCAAAGTGATTCATCTTTTGGTTTATCACTAAACTCTGAACCTAATTGATCATAATAATAAAATTCAATAGACTCTTTTGGAAAAAATGACTCAAACGCTTGAAAATATTGGTGATCAAAACCTGGACCACCATGAAGAAGAAGAACTTTTTTTGAGGGGTTATTTCCAATTCTTTTTGTCCAAACATTAAACTTACCTACAGGTGTATCAATAGGCACAATTTTTACGCCCCCAGAAAGTTTGTCATTCCTTTCAGAATAATCGAGGTAGTTGCCTGATTTATTTGGACTTTGACAGCTAAAAAAAATTATTATAACTAAAAAAAGTAATTTTTTCATTTTTTGTTATTTTAAAAAAAAAGCCAAGTTTTTCAACTTGGCATTTTTTGTTATTCATTTTCTGTTAAAGGAATCGGAATAATATTAAATATTTGATCGCCAGGTCTATCGATGGGAAGAGAAAGTGATTTGCCAAATCTTCTTAAATCATACATCCTATGGTTTTCACACCAAAATGAATATCTTCTTTGATTCAATAATTCATCAATTAACGCTGATTCTGTTGAAGCTCCGCTATATGCAGGTAATCCAGCAGAAGTTCTTATTACATCAATAGCTTTTATCGCTTCAGTTGGATTGGAAGGGATGTTGGCTTCGGCATACAAAAGAACAAGTTCTTCATTTCTAATTATATCAATTGGGGATATATTCGATGCATATAACTTAGTCTGATGAGTTCCATTCAATCCATCCTGAGTAGTTGGATCAGATCTAATGATAGTTTTATTTTCAACTCTTTTGTCTCCGGGTTCAGCTTCTGTTATAAAACTATTATGGACTATAATTTGATCACCATTGTTGTCAACAATTTTATAAAGGCCGTTCACAAAATCACCTGCAGATAGACTGAAAACATGTTTCGGTCCTGTCTTTAAGTTTCCATTTAAGTCAAAAAATGATGAACTGAGAGCAGTTAATGCTTCTGTTTTATTTCCAGAGTATACAAGAGCAACTGCTTTTACAGCTCTATTGAATTTTGAAAAAGTTGATGGTGTGTCAAAACCATCAAATCCTGCTAATGGAAAAGAAAAACTATCACCAGCAGCACTTAAGTCAGATAATGCACCATCAAGTATTGTTGCTACTTGTGATAAAACGTCTGCTTCTGCTAATATTGGCCCAGGATTAGTAGGATCACTAACTTCTACTCTGGCTGAACCATAAGATTTTACCAACATAATTAGTTGATGTCCAATCACAGTCCTTGCAAAACCTCTATAACCAGCTGCTTCTTGATTACTTACAGATGTCGTATTATCTAATGCTTCTAACAAAATATTAGCATTTTTAATAGTCCTATATTTGGATGACCAAACACTTGTTGAGTAAAAAGAGTTGTTATCCAAACTAGCACCATTTGCACCTAAAAGATCCCCAGTATTTCTTGGGTCTGCGTCAAACTTATACAATTCGCGAGCCATAGTTCCAGTATGTGTTGTTTGCCCTGCTACTCCACCACGCATTCCAGATTCAATTCCAACAATAAGGTTATTTAGTTGGTTTACAGATGCGTCTGTGAGTACACCCTCTAAACTAGGTCTGTTAGGGTCGAATTCTTCATCAAATGTACATGATAAAGAAAATAATATTGTCATCGTTAAGGTAAAGATGACTGTTTTTTTAATTGAGAATTTAAAATTTTTCATGTTTTAAATATTAAAAGTTTACGTTTAAACTAAATAAATATTGGCGGGAATTAGGGTAAGGTGTTACCTCAATGCCACTTGATAAACCAGCACCACCATTTACAGATGTTTCAGGATCATAACTTGAATAGTCAGTTACTGTCAATAAGTTCCTACCTGTGAGTCCTAATCTAATATTTGAAATATCTTCAGACAGCCAAGTAAATGTGCTATTTGGAAGAGTGTAATATATTCCAGCCTCTCTTAACCTCATGTAAGCTGCAGGTTCAATAAAACGTTCAGGAACAAAACCTAGTGAAGCTCTTGCTTGTCCTTCTGGTGTATCTAGATCAGCTGTTATTCCGCCTAAATCTGTCAAAAGTTTGGATAAGTTGATATTTTCACCACCTTCTTTCCAATGAATTAAAAATCCTATTTCTAAATTTTTTGAAATAGTAAAATTATTATTAAAAGAAACTTGAAAATCAGGTTCTACGTTTCCTATTTGTGTTGGTACCCCATTAATGTTTCCAGCTAATTGTGTGACAGGCTGCCCTTCTTGGATATAAAAAGTACCAAGCCCTAAACCAAATCCAGCACCTGGTTGTGGAAACGGAGGTACATCTAATCTAGTTATTTCAGATCTGTTTAGCCAAAATTGGATTCCGCTGTTCCAACTAAATCTGTCATTATCAAAGGCATTAATATTAATTCCAACTTCTAATCCTCTGTTTTCTAAATCTGCAAGGTTAGTAGTTTCCCTTGAAAAACCACTTGAAGTTGGTAAAGATCTACTTAAAATAAGATCCTGAACATTTCTGTTGTAATAAGTAAGCTCGAGACCGATTTTTTGAATAAATCTAAGATCTACACCAACCTCAAGCTCTTGAGATGTTTCAGGTTCAATATTTGCATCTCCCCTGAGTGAGGCAATTGTGGAACCTCCTACTCCACCAATAGCAACGGAATTTAAACTTGTAAAAATTGAACCAAATGAGGCAGATGATCCAGTCTCACCATAGGCAGCTCTAAGTTTAAGTTGATCAATTGTGCTGTTATTCCAATTTCCAAAATTTTGAATATTTACAGCTAAAGAGGCTTTCGGGAAACCATAAAATTTATTCGGGTCTCCATTTAATGAAGATTTGTCAGCTCTGTAGCCAACTGTTGCTATAAACTGATCTTTATAATTTCCTTCTATTTGTCCAAAATATCCAAATTCCTCGATTTCTGATTGAGTTTGGCTTATTGCCTGAGCTGATCCTTGCCCCAACGTTGTTTGTCCAGGAATTAATTGTGTTGCTTGATTAAAAACTACATCAGCATCTCTTTTTAAATAGGAGACACCCCCTTGAGTAGTTAATGCGAGTGCTCCATCAAGAGCATCTCTGTTCCAAACACCTAGACCCAAGAGATTATAGTTTTTAAAATTGTTTTTCCCTACACCAATAAATCCGTTATCTCCACCATTTTGAGCCTGATGATTTTCAGGAACATAAACATATGTTTCATTAGCTAAAAAATCTAATCCACCACTCCAAATCATTCTCAATCTATCTTTTGCACTGTCGATGATTTTTGTAGTTAGTTTGAGACTTTGGATTAATCTGTTGTTATCATCATCATTTTTTGCCTTGTCTCTTACAAAAAGTGGATTCCCTGCGTAATTAGGATTGTTTGGATAATTCCCTAATGTGTCAGGGTAAAGATTTATCCAAGGTCTTGTAAAAGCTAGAGTGTATCCATAACTTAAACCACCTTCATTTTCATTCCCTGTAAAACTCCTTCTTGATTGACCTTGTATAAAATTTGAAGATGATGAGAGTTCAAATGTGTTTGATATTTTATGGTCTATATTAGCCCTAACTGAAAATCTATCAAACCCAGTGTATTTAATTATACCCTCTTCATCTCTATATGACGTACCAACATAAAATTGTGTTTTATCGTTACCCCCAGATACACTTAGTTTTGTGTCCGAAATTATACCCTTATTTCCATAAATTTCATCTTCGTAATCTATAAGACCGAAGGAATTCGCTGCATTATTAAATTTAACAACCTCATTAGCACCAAATGCATCTTCAACACTTGAAGCTGTCCAATCTCTCATCCCTAATCTGTTAGAAATTTCTGCAAAACCTAAATTTTGAGTAAGACTAACTTTTGTTTTTCCAGCTCTACCTTTTTTTGTTGTTATAATGATAACTCCAGCATTTGCTCTAGTTCCATAGATTGCTGCTGCTGAAGCTCCTTTTAATACTTCAATATTTTCAATATCATTTGGATCTAAATCTGCAATTCTATTAGGGGCATTTTCTTCACTCCCTCTGTTAGCTCCTGATGCGAACCTTAATCCAGAAGGAATTTCATTATTATTTAAATAAACACCATCAAGAATGAAGAGAGGTTGGTTATTTCCATTAATCGAGGATATCCCTCTTAATCTTAATGCAAATCCACCACCAGGAGCTCCAGAAGAAGAAGTAATATTTACACCAGGAATTTTTCCATAGAGTGCTCCGTCCACTGTCCCTTGATTTGTTTTGCCCACTAGCTCTTCGTTAGAAACTGTTGCAACAGCATTTGCGAGATTTCTTCTCTTAACACTCGTCCCAAGACCAGTAATTACTACCTCATCTAGAATGGTATCCTCCGTTATCATAACAATTGTCATCGTATCTCCACTCACAAGAACTGTTTGTGTCTGAAAACCAATAAACGAAAAGGTCAAATTATCACCTTCAGAGGCATCAATTGAAAAGTTTCCATCGAAATCTGATGTGGTTCCAACTTGTGATCCCTCTACAATAACCGTAACACCAGGAATTGGATTGGAATCTTCATCTTGAATATTTCCTGTTATTTGCTGTGAGAAAGCGATACCTCCAGACATTAGAAGTAGGCTCAATACAACAAATGAAAAATTTTTTATTAATCTTTTCATTATTTTTTATTTTAAAAACGTCTAATATAATACATTAAAGACTAAACAACAACGTGTATTTTGTTTTTATGATGTATGACTTGGAAAAAACACAATGAAATTAAAACACTGTCACTGGAGGTCAACCTTAATTATAACGTTTTAGATAAACTGCGTTTTAATATAGTTTACGTAGTGTTAGTAACTGTCTATTTTTAATTAAAATGTAATTTCATTCCTTCATGTGATTGTTTAAATCCCAATTCCTCATAAAACTTTAATGCTTTAGGTCGTTTTTTGTCTGTCGTTAATTGAAGTAAATGTGCATTGCGTTCTTTTGCTCTATTGATTGCCCATTCAAACATAATTTTTCCAATTCCGAGTCCTCTTTTATCCTTTCTTATTCTTACTGCTTCAATTTGTGCCCTAATTCCACCACGATAAGTCAGATATTGTATAAATGATAGTTGAAGAGTACCTATTATTTCCAAATCTTCATTTTCAACAACTATTAATTCTTGATTTTCATCAGAGTTTATTTTTTCAAAAGCCTTTATGTATTCAGTAGGCATTGGAATTTGGTAATTTTCCCTTTTCTTTCCAAGTTCATCATCAGCAATCATTTCTACAATTGCCAAAATATCATTTTCTATTGCTTTTCTAAATTTCATTTTTAAACTTAAAGTTTGACTTTTTGCTGACTCAAAACTAAATAGAATAGATTACATAACAAATCACACGTTTTTGTTTCAATAGAAAAAACATTTTCTAAAAACCCGTGCCCCTGCGTTTGGTGTAGGATTTCTTGAAAAGTGTCAAGAACCAATGTCCAAAGTGTCCAATTTTAAACTTCTATTTTTTATTTTGAATATGGAACTATAAAATTTGAATTCATTAAAACCCAATGATTTGGATCTAAAACAATCTTATTAGGCTTTTTATCCATCTTAATATTAAATGTTGATTTTTTTTCTTTTAGATTGATTTTTTCTATAATTTTTGATTCACCATAATAAACTCCTATTTCAATTGGCATTTCAATCAAATCAACTCCATTTTGAATTTGTTCAATCGTTAAACTAATTTCTTTTTTTTGATTATTGAATTTCCAATTGCCATATAATTTTAGTGAGCCAGGCCCATATAACCACTGTTTAAAAAATACACTTAAGTCTACTCCAGATACTTCTTCCATAACAATTCTAAATTGTTCTGTTGTAGCATTTAAATCTTTAAATTTTGAATAGTAATTTTTAATACCTTGCCAAAATAACTCATCTCCTAAAATACCCCTTAACATGTGTAAAACCCAACTGCCTTTTTGATAAGTTTGAGAACTTGTAACATCATTCATATTTTTTAAATTATCATGAACAATTGTGTAATTGGGATTTTTTTTATGAAATGAATCAACTTTATCCTTACTTAACTTAAGACCTTTCATAAATTCATCATAACCATATTGATGCTCTATGAAAAGTAATGTGAAATAAGTAGCAAAACCTTCACTTAACCAAACATCATCCCAATCATATTCTGTTACAGAGTTTCCAAACCATTGGTGAGCAATTTCATGTATCACAACATTTCGCCAACGATTATTTCTATCTCCCTTTACAGAGTTTGCACTATAAAGTATAGCTGAAGCAGCTTCCATACCACCACTAACACTATTTGACTGAATATTCGCTAGTTTTTCATATGAATATGGGCCTATATTATCACTGTAAAATTCTAGTGCTTTTTTAGTTGGCTCAGCAAAATCATAAAATCCTGCATCCCTGTCTTGCTTAAAAACCCATGTTTGAATTGATTTTCCATCAAATTCATCAACATATTGAACTGCGAATTCAGCAACTCCTAACACATATAGCCAAGTTGCAATTGGTATTGATTGTTTCCAATGTGTTTTTTTTTGATTTCCATCTAAATTTGTTTCTTCAATTTTTAATCCATTAGAAATTACTTGATAATGATTAGGAGCAGTAACAATAAATTCACACGTGGCTTTATCGTATGGGTGGTCGACTGTTGCAAGCCAGTGCCTTCCTTTGTTAGGCCAATTGTCACTAAAAAATGTTCTATCTCCATATTTATTTTGCCCTATTTGCAGGCCTTCAAATGGAATTCCCTCATAAAAAATTATTAACTTAATTCTATCGTTTTTTTTAAGAATTTTGTTCATTTCTATCCAAAGTTCATTTTTTTCATGAAGAAAATTCAAATAACTCCCAGAAGACTTTATTTCATTTACAGTCATTCCTTTATTTCCAAGTTTTCTTGAGGTATTAACTAGATCTAACCGTATTTTTTCAACTCCAGTATCAAGAACTCTTAAATCTATAGTAACTTTAAATTTTACTAAGTCTGAGGAATCAGAGAGAGTGATATCAAAAATATAATTTAATATGTCAACTTTTTCATTTTTGGGATATGGGTCTGTAATTGCATAAGAATTGTTATAAAACCCAGATAGAATTAAAAGAAAAAAACAGAAATATCTGAAATCTATATTTATTCCAACTATTACTTTTTTTAAATAAAAGAAGATATTTATCATTAATAAGCTATTTTCATTTATTAATATTTATTATAAAACTTCCAATTTAGAAAGAAAAGGTAACATATCAAATCTCTACACTCTTTCCAATAGAGGGACAGTTTTCTAAAATCCATGCCATTGTATTTGGATTAGAAGTGATTGAAAAGTTTTATGGGTTATAAATTCCAATAGTATTAAAACATTTTCTAAAAAAGATAAATTTTATGTTTTAAGAACACTATAAAATAATTTAGTATATCATTTCGTGTCTTTCCTATTTCATTTAAAAAAAATTCTATTTACGGACTGTAAATATTGATATAAAACTGATTAAGCATTTACTTGAAGTATATATGGATTTAAATTCTAACTGTGGTGATTAACTTCTAAATATTATTTAATATAGTATTTTACTTTCTTTCTATTAAGAGCGGTTTTTTGTAGATTTAGAGCAATATGAATAAGAAATACATAAGTATTTTTTCAATTTTAACTTTTGTTGGTTTATTTTCATTCAGTTGTAATAAACAAAAAAAAAATATTTCAAAACCAAACGTTCTGTTTATATCCATTGACGATCTTCGCCCAAGTTTAGGTGTATACGGTGATAGCATTGCTATCACCCCCAATATTGATGAGTTTGCTATGGATGGAATCATATTTACAGACTCTTATTGTCAGGCTGCTGTTTGCGCACCCTCAAGAGCTAGTTTAATGACTGGTATTAGGCCTGATTCTATTCGCGTTTGGCATCTTGGAGACAAGTTTAGAGATTTAAATCCTGATATAGTCACTATGCCTCAATATTTCTCTAAATATGGTTATTACACAGTCAATATTGGAAAAATTTTTCACAACTATATGCCTGACTCAGTTTCTTGGGACGAACCAGACCTAAGACCTGCTCGTTATTTAAAAAAAGAGTGGCTTAAAAGAGATGGGGAAACTTTTTATATAAGTAAAGAGGTAAATGCTTCGCAAGCTATTAAAAGAGATTCCCTATTAAAAATTAGACCTGTTCGATACGCTGATGGATGGAATACAGGACCAGCTTGGGAGGCAGCGGATGTACACGATACTATGTATTACGATGGAGCACAAATAAAATTAGCCAAAGAGACATTATCACGAATAGCAAAAATGAATCAACCATTCTACATGGGACTGGGTTTTTTTCGTCCGCATTTGCCATTTGCGGTTCCAAAAAAATATTGGGATCTATATGATCCAAACGAAATACCCCTAGCTAAAAACAAAGAAATTCCCAAAGGCGCACCTCTTTATTCGATGAATTCAATGTATGAATTAAGGCATTATGATGGTTTTTCGCATATTGGTCATCCTACTTCTTCTTATAGAATGAAAGAAGATAAAATACGTAAATTGAGGCATGGATACTATGCAAGTGTGAGTTACGTAGACACTTTACTCGGAGAACTATTCGCACATCTAATGAAACTTGGAATTTACGAAAACACAATTATTGTAATTTGGGGAGATCATGGTTGGAAATTAGGTGAACATAATAGCTGGGGTAAAATGACCAATTACAATATTGATTTGAAAGTACCTGTAATTGTGCGATATCCTAATCAAAAGAATCGCAGAATACAAACCGATGGAATGATTGAGCTGGTTGATTTATTTCCCTCAATCTGTGAACTAGCAGGAATTGATATCCCCGACTATGCGCAGGGAACAAGTTTTGTTCCTCTAATTGAGAATCCTAAATTGCACTGGAAGGAAGCCGCCTTTAGTCAGTTCCATCGCAGGCCAAAAGTTTCTGCTGACGGAAAACGATATATGGGTTATTCTATGAACACAAAGAAATACCATTTCATTGCCTGGTATGAGTGGGACTCTGATACAAGCACCAAAGGAAAATTTAAAAGTTATGAGCTTTACGATAAAGAGTTTGATGAATTCGAAACACAAAATATAGCCAAACGCGAGGATATTAGTGATCTCATTACTAAATTATCAAATCAACTTTCTGAAGGTTGGAAGAAGGCTTTACCTAAAAGCATAATGGAATATTAAGCATATCTCTTGACACTATCTTTTTATCTGGTGGTTTTTATCCTACACGTATCCACACAAACCCCAAACAAACACCCCCTAAAACAGCATTGAGAAATCTCCAGTAAAGCATTGGTTTACAGGGGATAAGAGGGGATATGGATTATGTCCATTGGTGTAAAAGAAAAAACCCTCCACTTGGGAGGGTT
>CAJWHM010000029.1 GCA_913041125.1 uncultured Bacteroidota bacterium
TATAACAAAATTTCAAATTATTCCAGAAGAAGCAGCAATGAATGAGTTATTTGGAAATGAATTCATTAATTATTCAAACAAAACAAGAAGATGGATTTGATAATTTGAGGATAATTATATGAATTTATATTTAGCCCTACTTTTTGCAATTTTATTTGAGGTAACAGGCACGATGTTACTTCCATTAACAAAAGAATTTTCAAAAATTATTCCAACTAGCTTAGTTATAATTTTTTACTCATTATCTTTTTATCTTTTATCTGTTGCGGTTGTAAAATTACCATTATCAATTGTTTATGCCTCTTGGGCTGGTCTTGGTGTTTTCTCTGTAGCAATATTGAGCTATATTTTTTATAAGCAACCTTTGAATTTTCCAACAATAATTGGATTGTTTTTGATTGTTATTGGTGTTGTGCTGGTAAATGTGTTCAAAACTGATTAAATAAGCTTATATTTCAATTGTTATGAGATTATTACTAAATATTTTTTTAATTGGAAGCTTATTTGCTCAATCAATTGATAATGAAGCAAATGAAAAATTTATTAAATCGCTTGTAGATGATCTAAATCGTCAAAGAAATAATTCTGTTATTAAAAGAATTGATGAAAGTATGATTAATGAAACTAATTATGCAAATCATGCTAAAGTTTTAAAACTAAAAGCTTACTATAATCTTCAAGACTTTGATGCAGCTCTTAATACTGCAAAATCAATGAACTCTCTCAACTTTCCTCCAAACTTAAAAACATCTTTTCATTTAACAATGGGAGATATCTATTCTTCAAAAGGATACTATAATTTTGCTTTTAAACATTATATTGATGCAAGAAGGTCAAATGAAGATTCAAGATCAAAAAGGTCTATTAATAAGAGAATTGCTAAAATTATTCCATTAAATCTTGAATATGCAAATTTAGAAGTAATGGAAATCTTAGAAGAGGACAACACTAATTTAAATATTATTCTTTTAGCTCAATCTTTCACATTAATTTATAATAATTCAAAAGAGGTTTTAAATAAATTTAATGATATTGAACAACGTTCTTTAGATAGAGAGTTTAGGTCAAGCTATAATTTTTTAAAAAGAAACGTCAATTCAAATATGTCATTTTCTAAAAAAGTAGGAGTAGTTCTTCCTTTGGAAGGTGAAGGTTTAGAAATTACTAATGCATTTTTAAAAGGGCTTTTAGAAGCAAATCAAAGTTCACAATCGAATGACAAAATTCAATTTATTGTTATTGATAATTTTAGTGATCCAATCTCAACTGTCGAAGCATTTAAAAATTTGGTAAATAAACATAATGTTAGCGCTATAATTGGACCTTTTTTAGATAAAAATTTAATTGCAGGAGCAAGCTCTATCTCCACTGTAGATATTCCTATTTTTGCTCCATTCACGTCATTAGATAATCTATCAAATGTTAACCAAAATATTTATTTATTAAACTCATCTATAGATTTTAGAAATCAGCTATTAGCAAATCATTCATTTGCTGATTCAGACCTAAATAATATTGCTGTAATTGCTCCAAGAACAGATTTAGGAATAAATGAAGTAGACTCATTTTTAATTGCGCTGGACAAGCTTAATAAAGAGCCAGTTTATATTGGTTGGTATGAAGAAAATTCCGCTATTGATTTGCAACCAAATTTTAATGAATTAAGAGATATTGCATGGGAAATTGAAACACGAGATGAGTATCAGGAATTTTTAGGTGTTGAAATAGATGTTTTAGATTCAATGTTTGAAGTAGATAACGACGAAGTTTATGATATGTTTAATTTGGAACAAGATGAGTCAATTGATTCTACAAAAGTGATTTTAGAAACGATTGATAGTATTTTCTATCCAGTAAGTTCATCAGGTTTAGAATTTATTGCTTCTCAAGTATCGTTATCTAACCTAGAAACACAATTATTAGGAAATGAAAATTGGCTCAATCTAGATTTGCTTAAAGAAGAAAGTGTTTCTCCTCATATATCTAATATGTTATTTGTTTCAAACTATATTCCTAAATATTTAAATAATAGTGATTATGACTATAGTCCTTCTTTAAATAATGCATTTCATTTTGGAATAGATTTTTCAAATTTTCTAATTAATTCAAACTTTAATAAATCAAGATTCATTTTAGATTCTTCATCAAGCTATGAGGGTATAACCAGAAACTTTGATTTTTCAAACTCTAATTTGAATCAAGCATCAAAGGTAATTAGATTTTCAAATAGAAAAATCTATAATACAAATTGATAGTTTATGATTTTTGATTTTTCAGATAAAATCAATAAAAGTGGAATAAAAATCCTTTTCTCAAACGATGAGCTAAATGACCATTTCGTTAAAAAAAAATCTTTTTCAATGAATCAGACCCACTCTACAAATTTGAAGATGATAACAGAGGGAAAATTTATTTATGAAGATACAGATGGAATTTTTTCAAATAATAAAAATCATTCCCTAATTGTTAGAACGGCAGATTGTTTACCAATTTTCTTTATTCATCAAAATGATAATATTTTTGGGGTTTTACATGCTGGATGGAAAGGGCTAAAAAATAAAATAATTATGGAATCTGCTAATCTTTTAAAAAATTATGTAGATGATTTATCAGAAATGATAGTTTTTATCGGTCCATCAATTTCGCAAAAAAATTATGAGGTGAAAAATGAATTTATTAACTATTTTGGTAGTAGCTTTATTAAAAATGTAGATGATAAATTATTTTGTAATTTAAAGGAAATAGCCAAGTCACAATTGAATGAAATAGGCATTACAAGAGTTATCGATAGCAATCAATGTACTTATGAAAATGAAAATTATCATTCTTTTAGAAGGAATAAGACTTCAGAAAGGATGGTAGGTGTAATTTATTATGAATGAACTGATCAATTATATTATTTTGGGAATGATACAAGGATTGACAGAATTTTTTCCTGTCAGTAGTTCTGGACATCTTGTTTTATTTCAAGATTTTTTAAAAATTAATAATGAAGGAGCCTCAGCTGAAATAATTGCACATTTTGGTACTTTATTCAGTATTCTTTTGTTTTATAAGGCTTCTTTTTTTTCTGCAAAAAATGATGATGATTTCTTTAATGTAAAAACTATAAAACTTTTAATAATATCTACTATTCCAGCTATAATTTTTGGCCTTATCTTTGATTTTGAACAGTTTTTTAATTATGATTTTGTACAGCTCTCATTAATGGCAAATGGAATGCTTATAATTTTAATGAGTCTTTTGAAAAATTCATTTTCATTAAATTTTAATACGCAATCTGCTTTACTTTTGGGCTTATTCCAATCCATTGCTATTCTTCCTGGAATCTCAAGATCTGGAATGGTAATAAGTTCAGCAATAATGCTTGGGTTAAATAAAGATAAGTCTATTCAGTACTGTTTTTTTATGGTAATACCAGTCATTATTTTATCAATTTTTTATGAGCTGCTATTTTCATCTGGTTTTGAAGCAATTAATTTATTAGATGGTTTAGCACTTTTTGTATCATCATTTGTTTTTGGATATTTCAGTTTATTTTTTCTTGTACAATTTTTGAAAAAATTTGATTTTTGGTGGTTTGGTTTATACTGCATAATTGTGAGCTTAATTACATGATTGAAACAATATTTATCCTTTATCTTTTCTTAATTATTTGTGTGGGAATTTTTTCTAATAAATTTGTCTCATCTCAACTTGATTTTTTATTAGCTGGAAGAAGACTTGGACCTTGGGTTACTGCATTTTCAGAGAGAGCTTCAGGAGAGTCTGCCTGGCTTCTTCTTGGATTACCTGGTGCAGCAATTGCTATTGGTTATGGTGAAATTTGGGCAGTAATAGGTATAACCATTGGAATAATATCATCTTGGTTTTTAATTGCAGAAAAATTAAGAGATGAAACGGAAAAATTTAATTCTCTAACAATTCCAGATTTTTTGGAGAAAAAATTTAATGATTCATCTGGTTTGATTAGAATTATTTCAGCATTAATCATAGGAATCTTTTTTACTTTTTATGTCTCAGCACAATTTCATGGTTCAGGAAAGATCCTTAACACAATTTTTGGAATTGAACCACTGTATGGAATAACTCTAAGCGCAATAATCATTATTATTTATACCATTCTAGGTGGATTGCTTGCAGTTGCATGGACTGATTTAATTCAAGGCATTCTAATGATTGGAACTCTAGTGATTTTACCTATTGTTGGTATTTTTGAGCTTCTTTCTTTTGATCAGAGCTTATCAGAGTTATTAAAGTTTGATAGTTTAGAAAGAAACTCGATTTTTTCAGGACTTTCAGGTATTGGTGCTTTATCAGTTGCATTAGGAGGAATGAGTTGGGGGCTTGGATATTTTGGGCAACCTCATTTACTAATAAGATATATGGCAATAAAGTCTGTCGATGATGTAAAAAAAGCAAAATGGATTGCAGCTTTATGGGCTATTCCAGGTATTTCTGGAGCATTTATGATTGGGATTGTAGCACTAGGTTATTTTGGAGAAGAATTTTTTATTGGAAAAGATACTGAAATTGCAATGCCTTTATTAGCACAAACATTATTACCTGCATGGGTTGCAGGATTACTTATTTCTGGAGCTGTAGCTGCAATGATGTCCACTGCAGACTCTCAATTACTTGTATCTACTTCAGCAATAAGCGAAGACTTAAAATTGAATAAAGTTATTAAAACTAAAAACTCCGACAAATTAACCAATACAAGGTATATAACTATTATTTTAGGGCTTTTTGCATATGGAACTGCTATGTACTCTGAAATTTCCGGCGATACAATTTTTGGAATTGTTAGTTTTGCCTGGAGTGGACTCGGTTCATCATTTGGTCCAGCAGTAATTTTATCCTTATGGTGGTCAAAGACTACTAGAAAAGGAATTATAGCAGGTTTATTAACTGGTTCTATAGTAACAATAATTTGGGGAAGCAGTCCAGTTTTGCAATCAATTGTTACTGAAAGATTAACGAGCTTTGTTCTAGCATTTTTAGCAGTGATAGTTGTTAGTAAGTTGACTTATAAAGAGGGTAAAAGCAATTTTATTGAAAATGATGATTCTCATATTCAATCTGGTAGCTATGGTATTTCCTAAATCAATTAACTTTTAATATGATAAAAGCATTACAATTTATATCTAACGAAAAACAATCTTTTGATGAAAACTATCTACTAGTTGGAGATAACGATTTTTTATACTTATTTATCAAAAATCAAATAATTGAAAAATCTCAAGATAAAGATGAGATCTTAGTATTTGACTGTGCAGATAAAAGTGATACACTAGATCAAATAATTGGTTCACTCGGATCTCAAGATTTATTTTCAAATAATAACCTTATTATTATTAAAAACATAAATAAGTTAAATAAAAAAAATTCTGAAGTTTTAATTAAAAGCATTGATTCAGATAATCCACATCAAATTCTTTGTATTGACAATAACTTTTTATCATATGATTACAAGTCTAAATCAAATACAATCAAAAGTGCATCAACTAAAGAATTTTCAAAAAAATTAAATGTTATTGATATTTCTACACCATTTGAAAGTGAGATGAAACAATGGATTCAATTATTTGCAAATGAATTAAATATGAAAGTTTCAAACAGCTATTCTCAAAAAATTATTGAGATTTTTGGAAACAATTTTTCTGAAATATTTAATGAAATGTCAAAATCAAGCTTAACGTCTAGTAGTGAAGAAGATTTTATAAAATCCCTTGAAAATTCGAGCTACAATCATAAAGATAAGCAGTTATGGGAATTAAACTACGCAATATGTGATAGGAAAGTTGATTCAATTTTTGAGAATGGTTTATCTATTATGAAACAGTATGGACTTTCATACTTAATTAATTCCATGTTTAGTGTAATAGAGGCAATTTTCTTAACTAAGAAAAATAATGGAACATTATTGGATAATCAAAGTAGAAGTATTAGAGGAAATTTATTAAAAAGGATCACTCCAGCAACTCAGAAATATTCAATGGAGGAGTTGGAACATGCAATTAATATTTTTGCTCAAATAGATATAAAACTAAAAACAAAAAAAATTATTGATGAGACAGAATTTGCAAATATTATCAACGGAGTCTTCAGAAGTGAAAGATAAGTTTAAATTATCCGACGAAAAATTAATATTAAGATTTCAAGAAGGAGATATTAATGCATATAACGAGCTTGTTAAAAGATATAAGGATAGATTATTTAATTTTGTTTTAAGATACTTTAATAATGCCGAGCAGGCAGAAGATGTAGTTCAAGATACATTAATTAAATTGTACACTCATGCAAGCTATTACAAGAATGTTGCAAAATTTTCAACTTGGATTTTCACAATCGCAAAAAACAATGCGTTAACAGAATTAAGAAAAAATAAAAGAAAGAAGACTGATTCCTTATGGACAGATGATGGACAGGTTATCGATATTAATTCTAAAGAAGAATCTTTGGATTCTAAGGTTCAAAATGAAATTGCAATAGATCAATTAAACAAATTTTTAGACGAAATTCCCGAAAATTTTAGAATGGCTGTAGTTTTAAGAGATTTTCAGGAACTTTCTTATGAAGAAATAAGTAAAATACTGGAAATACCGATTGGTACGATTAAATCTAGAATAAATAGAGGTCGTATTCAGTTGGCTGAAAAAATGAAACATTTTAAGGAGTAGTTATGGATTATAATAAATTTGAGGATAGAATATCTGACTGGATCGAAAATTCAATGGATATTAAAGAACGCAAGGAGTTTGAAAAATACCTTGCTGAAAATCCTGAACATAAGAAAAAAGTTGACGATGTTCGAAATGCAATGAATATTATGAAAACTGCTCCTTCTTTAAAAACTTCCGATAATTTTGATATAAAACTTCAAGATCGTATTAATGCATTAAATGATAATCAAAATGTTAGTAGTGGAATTATGGGATTCACAAGACAAAACTTTGTTTATCTTACCCTGTCTGTACTTTGTATTTTCATGCTCTCTGCTTATTTAATTCAACCTTCTCAATCAAACTATTTTATAGCGGATGAAGAATCAGTAACGCAAGAAAATATATCTGAAGAAGAGGATACTGAAATTAAAGATGTTGAACTGTTAAATGATGTTAATGGATCATTTGTAAGCGATAAAGATTAATTTTCATAGAATTGTAAATATCCAATCTCGGATGTAATTTGCATAGTTATGAAAATGAAATACTTAATAATTACAATTTCCACAATTTTTTTAGCAAATTGCGCTTCAACATCTTCAGAATTACCCAAATCATACACTGAAGAATCTATAAAAGAAGAAAAAACTATAGAGTCAATAGATCCTTTCGGTGGTGTTCAATTTTTCATGGACGGAATGATGTTTTTTGAACAGGGTGATTATGCAAGAGCAATTTTAGAGTTTCAGGATGCAATTGAAGCTGGTTCTAATTCTGCAGAAGTATTTTTTAATATGTCAGAAGCATATTGGATGTTGCAAAAGTTTGATAAAAGTATATTTTATGCAAATAAAGCAATTCTTTTAGATGAAGATGCTTTGGATTATAAAATTTCTTTGGGAAAAAAGTTTATTGCCTTAAATGATTATGAATCGTCTTTAGAAATTTTTTCAAAAATAATTGAAACCGACTCAAATAATGCTGATGTACTTTTTATTATTGGAGATTTAAAAGCTGAATTAAATGATATAGATGGAGCACTTCTTTATTATCAAGAAGCTTTTAACAAGAATAACGAATTAATCTTAGCATTAGAAGTAGCTGCTGAATTAGCCTACAACTCTAATCACAGAGATCTAGCTAAAATTTTTAGAAAACTTCTTTTGGCAGATCCTTCAAATTCAGAATATTTAAGAGGATATCTTGAATCAAATGAAGGTGGAAATGTTGATGAGCTTTTAGATTTATTACAAATTGATTCTATTCAGTTTAATCCATTTTTTAATAATTTATACAATCAAATTGCTTTAGAATATTTACGTTTAGGAAGATTAGAATCTGCAGAAGAATTTTTACAAAAATCTTTATCTAGAAAAGATAATGATAGATTTGCATTATATTATTTGTCATTAGTTTACAGAGATATAGGCAGGAATGATCTTGCATTAGAAATATCTAAAAAACATACATCTTTTTATCCAAACGATAAGGAAGGATATATAAATTCATCTATTGCATACATCAGTTTGCAAAGATTTGAAGAAGCTATTGATGAGTTAAATATAGCCGTATCAATATTTCCAAATGATTTTGAAGTAAATTATTTCTTAGGATTAGCAAATTATTCAGCAAGAAACTTTAATAAAGCAGAAAAATTTTATGCTAAATCATTATTACTTGATCAAGAATCCATTGCAGCTATGCATGGATTAGCTATGACATATGATCAAAATGAGAAATGGGAAAAATCAGATGAACTCTATACCAAATTAATTGCTATAAACGATAAAGATGCACAAGCATATAATAATTTCGCATACAGCTTAGTTGAAAGGGATGAAGATTTAGAATATGCACTATCTCTTGCAGAAAAAGCTGTTCAAATTAGCCCAGACGTTTCTGCATATTTGGATACAATTGGATGGATTTATTATAAGTTATCAGAATTTGAAAAAGCTAAGGATTATATTAGTCAAGCTTTAATATATGAGGATACAAGTTCAGTAATACTTGAACATTATGGAGATGTTTTGATTAGTTTAAATGAAATTGATGAAGCTATTATATTTTATAAAAAAGCTCTTTTAATAGATGAAGATAACAATGATTTAAAATTAAAAATTTCTTCTTATGAATCTGAATAAAAAGCTCTTAATAATACTAACAGCTATAATTTTTGTTTCATGCTCTTCAAATAATGATATTCAAATAATAAATTCTGAAAATGTAAAAATTGAAGAATTAAAAAAAGAGTTTAGCAGAGTCATTGGAAGCGGTGTGCTTCAAGGTAAAGGAAAATCAAATTTTTCATCTGGATTTATTTTTGAATCATCAGAAAGTAATTCGTTTATTGTTTTTAAAGACTTTTTAGGTAGAAGACAATATATGATTGAAATAGAAAATGACTCAATTAGATATTTAGACGTTAGAAAGAAAGTCAAAATTTCAGAGCAAGAGTTCAATCGTTTTTTTCCATTATCTAATCAGCTAAATTCAGATTTTTATAAAGGTATTCTTTGGGGTGATACAAAAGCATTGAATGAAATTGATATACAATTTAAAAATTCATATGTAATTACTACAAAACTGATTTCAATTGATGGTAGTAATTATCTCAGCGAGATTGTATTTTTATTAAATAATGAAAAACAGAATTACACACTAAAATTTAACAGAAGAAATTTTGAATAATGAAAAGCTTAAGCATCCTTATACCCGTTTTTAATGAAGAAGAATCACTTCAAGTATTATTTGATGAATTAAAGCGCGACTTTGAAAATAATCAATCTATTGAAGTAATTTTTATAAATGATGGTTCATCAGACGGGTCTCAAAAATTAATTGAAAAAGAAATAGCAAACCATTCAACATGGAAGCTTATAAATTTATATAGAAACTATGGAAAGTCTGTCGCACTTCAGTCGGGAATTGATATTGCATCGGGAGAGTTAATAGCTACATTAGATGCAGACCTTCAAGACGATCCAAAAGAGCTCATAAATCTAGTTAGTGAGTTAAAAAATGATGATGTCATTGTTGGTTGGAAGAAAAATAGATTAGATCCTTTTGAGAAAAGAATCGCATCAAGAGTATTCAATTTTTTTATTAAACTATTTAGTGGGTTAAAAATAAAGGATTCAAATTCAGGAATTAAGGTTTTGAAAAGAGAGGTTGCAAAGTCTTTGAATCTTTATGGAGGTAGACATAGATATATTCCTTTATTAGCTCATCAAAAAAGTTTTCATGTCAAAGAAATTCCTGTCAATCATAGAGAAAGAAAATTTGGTATATCTAAATACGGAGCAGAGAGATATAAACATGGTTTTTTTGATTTTTTAACTATTCTATTTCTTGGAAAGTACATGGACAGACCATTACACTTTTTTGGTATGATTGGTTTTTTGTCGATATTATTTGGTATTGCAGCTGAGATATACGTACTGTATTTAAAATATTTTTTATTTCATTCGTTTCAGCAACATATTGCAATGATAATTTTCGGAAGTCTTTTAATAATTACTGGAGTTCAATTATTTACCTTTGGATTAATTGGAGAAATCATTGTGAACAAAAATCATAAAACAAAAAATTTCATAAAAGAAGTAATTGAATAATAATTTAAAAATTGTCTCTATTGGTCCATATTCTCCTTATAGAGGTGGTATTTCTGATTTTAATAATGATTTAGTTAATCAATTAAAAAAAACCCACAATGTTTCTATTCTAAATTTTAAAAAATTATATCCTAGTATCTTTTTTCCAGGAAAATCTCAATTTAAAAACACATCTTCTGACAGCGGTGAATCTTTTAGAATTTTAAACCCTTTAAATATTTTTTCTTGGAAGAAAGCAGTTAAAAAAATTAATCAGATGAATAGTGATATCGTTATTTTTTCATATTGGCATCCGTTTTTTTCTCTTATGTATTCATATATTGCTAAAAAGATAAAAACAAAAAAAATATACTTTTTGATTCACAATGCTAAACCTCATCAAAATTTCCCATTTCAAAAATTTCTCTTAAAATATATGTTACAGTATGCAACTCATTTAGTAGTTATGAATGAGAGTGAAAAGCAAATAATTAAAAGCTATAATTTTAAAAGTGAAATTATTGTCTCATTCCATCCAATTTATGAAATTGATTTTAACATAAATGATCGTGCAAAATTTAAAAAAGAACTTAGGCTAGAATCAGATCCAACAATTCTATTTTTTGGACTTATTCGAAAATACAAAGGGCTGGATGTTTTAATCAAAGCTGTAAAAGATCTCAAGTTACATATTCCAAATATTAAAGTCCTTGTTGTTGGGGAGCCATACACAGATATGAATTTTTATTTGTCTCAAATTAAAAAATACGACCTTGAAAGTTCATTCATTTTAGATCTCAACTTTGTCAGTAAAGAAAGGCTTAAAAAATATTTTCTTAGCTCAGAATTAATAATTTTACCTTATAAAAGAGGAACACAAAGTGGAATTCTTTCACTTTCAATGAATTTCAATTTACCTTCAATTGTCACCTCAAGAGGTGGTCTAAAAGATTATGTAATTGATAAAGAGACTGGATTTATTGTAAATCCTGATGCTAGTGAAATTGCTGCATCAATTAAATCATTTTTTGATAAAAATATGTTTAATGAAATGAGTAGAAGTATATCTAACCACAAAAAGAATTTTTCATGGGAAGAATTTGAAAAAAATTTGAAGCTTAATGATTAAAAATTTAGGTACGAATAAAGTTCACATTGTTGTTCTTACATGGAATAATAAAGACATCTTAAAAAGATGCTTAGAATCGATAGAGAATATTAATTATTCCGCTAACATGTATGATTATACCAACTTTACTATTAATGTAATTGATAACAATTCTTCAGATAATTCGATAGAGATGATTGACAAAGAATTTCCGAAAGTGAATGTAACCCGAAATAGTAAAAATTTAAAATTTGGACCTGGTTATAATTCAGGATTAAAAAAAATGAATTTTGATGATAATGATTTTATTGTTTTATTGAATGATGATACAATTGTAAGTAGAGATTTCATTTACGAACTTGTTAATCCATTATTAAACGATAAAAAGGCAATAATGTCAGTCCCCAAAATATTGTATTCATCAGATATTAATAAAATTTGGTATGCTGGAGGAGAAGTAGATCTATGGAGAGGGTTAATTTATCATATTGGAATAAGAGATTTTGACGGCCCAAAGTACTCCTTTATAGGGGAAACACAATATGCAACTGGATGTTGTTTATGTTTAAGATATAAGGATTTGAAAAAGCTTAATTTTTTTGATGAAACATTTGATATGTACTGTGAGGATGTTGATTTATCATTGAAAGCTCGTCAATTAAATAGAAAAATAATCTATGCTCCAAAATCTGTTATTCTTCATAATGTATCTCAATCCTTAGGAGAACATTCATCTAAGAAAGTTATTATGAAGTTAAAAAATCAGTTAAAACTTTTTTGGAAGCATGCTTCAGGAATTCAATTAATTTCTATATCTTTTTACTGGGTATTAATTCATTTACCTTATCAACTTATAAGATGGTTATATTTAAGAAAAAAATGAGCAGTAAACCATCCAGTCAAAAAACTATTTTAAGTGAAGCTTTTCTATCATTTTCAGGAATGACACTAGGTTCTGTTTTTAGGTATATATTTTCTATAGTGATGGCAAGACTTCTAGGTGCTCAGATGTTAGGTATTTATTCACTTGGAAATGCTGTAACTAGAATTGCAGAAATATTTGCATTAATGGGACTTGATAATGGCGTTCTAAGGTTTGTAAGTAGAGATACTGAAAATACTCAGAATGTAAATAGTTCAATTTATTCATCTCTAAAAGCTGGATTATTATCAAGTATTGTAATATCAATTATTTTATTTTTCTCTGCAGAGCTGATAGTAAATAATTTTCTTAAAGAAGATAAATTTTTAATTATAGTAATAAAATTATTTTCCTTAAGCCTTCCTTTTTCAGTTTTAACATTAATATCTTCCTCTGCAACCCAAGCCTTTAAAATTTTAAAATATAAAATTTTTGTAAATCAAATTGTTAATCCTCTTACATTACTTATTGCATTTATATCTTCATTTTATTTTCTTGGAACAAAGCTATCAATCTTAATTCCAACAGTTACTTCTGCTATCATAGGTTTAATATTTATATTAAAATTTTTAAGAAATTTTGCAAAAATAAGCTTTAAAAATCTTATCAAATCCGAAGTAAACAAGGAGATTTTGAGATTTTCTATTCCATTAATGTTTGTTTCAGCTATAGGTATAATTATGCATTGGGTTGATATTGTTATGTTAGGAGTTTTATCTAATGCCACTGATGTTGGAATGTATCACCCAATTGATCGAACAGCTGGATTGGTTAGGATGATCCTCTTTGCTTTTGCTGGAATTTTTGCTCCAATATTTTCTGAAAATTATTTCAAAAAAAATATTGCGGGAATGAAAGAATCTTATCAATCATCTTCCAAATATATTTTAACATTCTCATTACCTGTCTTTATATTTTTATTCATTTTTGCAAGTCCAATGCTATCTTTATTTGGTTCTGAATTTCAAAATGCAGTTGCACTTAAGATTTTATTAACTGGAATTTTTGTTCAAACAATTTTTGGCTTAGGTTCTTCAACACTTTCAATGAGTGGAAATACAACATTTAATTTAATCAATGTATCTATTGCTTTAATTTTAAATGTTGCATTGAACTATATATTAATTCCTCAGTATGGTATCATAGGGGCAGCATTATCAACAGCTATTGCATTATTTATTTTGAGTATTTTAAGATTTATAGAGAATATTCTTATTTTGAATTTAAATCTATTTTCAGTTAAACTATTAAAACCAGCTCTCTCTGGGATTGTGACTTTTTTAATTTTTATCTATTTAAAAAGTATATTTTCAAACCTATTCAGCTTAGACAGTATTTTTAGTTTAGTAATTTATTTATTAACCCACTTTATTTTTGTTTGTTCTACTTATCTCATAATATACTTTTTATTGGGTTTTGATAAAGAGGATAAAGAATTAATAAATTCATTTAAAACAAAATTCATTTAAAATGAATCTCGCTATTTTAATCTTAATTTATTCTATTTTCGTATTATTCCTTTTTAGTGAAGTTATAATTTTTGGTAATACTTTTTCATCAGGTGATTCTTTTAATCCTTATGCTATTCATCATATTCTTGATAAGCTTAGATTAACTTCTTCAGATTGGCCACAATGGCAACCGTGGATTTTTTCTGGAATGCCAACTCTTGAAGCTTTTACTTATGTCAATTTATTATATCTCCCAAGTTACTTTTTAAATTTTTTTGGCGTTTCTGATTTAAATATACAATTTATTCATCTAGTTTTTTCTGCTGTAAGTATGTTTTATTTAGTCCAGAAGCTTATTGAAAATAAAAAAATCGCATTCATCTCAGGATTACTTTGGATATTAAATCCATTTTTAATTACTATGATTGTTTTTGGACATGGAAGTCAGATGATGACTGCTGCCTTTTTTCCAATTACATTATATTTACTTATTAGATTGAAAGATAAGCAATCAATTTCCAATATGCTTTTATTTGCTTTAGCTCTGGGATTACAATTACAAAGAGCACACGTTCAGATAGCTTATTATGCTTGTATGTTGCTGGGATTTTTCTTCATTTATTCTTTTTATCACTATAGAAGTAAAAAGTATATGACTTTATTCTTTTCAGCAATCGTTATCGCTTTTCTTATTGCTTCACATATTTACTTACCATCATTGGATTATCGTGAAATGTCTATTAGGTCAAGTGAAATGGGTAGTTTTGCATATGCAACTAATTGGTCTATGCATCCCAAGGAGTTATTAACATATATTATACCTAATTACTACGGATTTGGAGGCTCAACCTATGAAGGTTTTATGCCTTTTACCGATTTCCCAAATTATGTCGGTTTATTTGTGCTAATATTTGCTTTTTTATCATTAAGAAATGTAAATAACATTAGAGCATTTTTTTGGATTGTATTAATAATTTCAATTCTTCTTTCATTTGGAAAATACTTTCAAATTTTTTACCAATTTTTTTATAATTATTTACCCTTTTTTGACAGTTTTAGGGTTCCTAGTATGATTCTTATCCTTTCAAACTTTTGCATTTATATCTTAAGTGCTTATGGCTTAAAAGATACTGTTGAATTAATTAGAGACAAATTTCCAAAGATCAATTCAGATATAATTTTATCTTTATTTTTGATATTCTCCTTATTAGATATTTATAGAATCGATAATAGAATTATTAATCCAAAGCAAGATTCTGGACAACAAAATCAGATCACATCTATTGACAATTTTGAATCAGTATTTTATGATGACGAAACTATTATTTTTCTTAAAGAAAATCTTGGTTTAAATAGGATTTATCCTGCAGGTTCTTTATTTACTGATCCAAAGTTTAAGTATCATGGTATCGAATCCGTTGGAGGTTATCATCCAGCAAAATTTGGACACTATTCTGAATTATTAAAGAACACAAATAACTTACTTTCAATACCTGTATTACAACTATTAAATGTAAAATATATAATCAGTCCCGTTGAAATTTCACATCCAAAACTTTTTCTGGAGAAAAAAACTGTTTTTCAATCTGTAAATGGAAAGAAAAATGTCTATATATATTATTTAGATCAAAGCAATCCAAGAGCTTGGTTTATAAAAGACGTTATTAGAGAAGATCAAAATTTATATAATTATTTAAATGCATCCGCATTCAATCCATCAAAAACTGCAATTGTAGATAAATTAGAAGATTCAAGGTATTCAGTTGGTAAAATTTTAAATATTGATTGGGATGTTGAAAAAATTATTATTGACTATGAAGCAACTAAAAAAGGAGTTTTAGTGCTTAGTGAAATTTATTATCCTGCCAGATGGAAGGCTTATATTGATAACAAAGAAGTTGAAATACTAAAAGCAAATGGTGTTTTAAGGGCAGTTGAAGTAAAAGCTGGAACTAATAAGGTGACTTTTGAATATGATAATTCATTATTTCAAATTCTTCATACAATTTCAAATTTTATTGTACTTTTTATAAGTTTTTATCTTTTGAAACCTCTAGTTATGGTCTTGTTAAAGAACTTCAGGTAAGCTAATTTTAGTCCATGAATCAAAAAATAAAAATAATGCAACAAAGTGAAGCATCTTTTATGGATATTTTTCTTTCTCAGTTACCAATCTTTCTAATTTTTTTAGTTATATATTATTTCATTCTCAGACCCAACTCTAAAAAACAAGAATCAGTGAAATTAATGCAAGAAAATTTAGCAAAAGGTGATAGAGTAGTGACTGTTGGAGGTATACATGGAAAAATTACTACTCTTAAAAGTAAAACTGTTGTTATAAAAATATCTAATGAAAATGAAATGACTGTAGATAGAGTTGCAATTGCAAAAGTTAAAAATTCCTCAAAATAATTTATGGCAGTTCAAAAAGTAGTTACATATGGTCATTCTGCTCTTAGAGCAATATCAAAAAATATAACAGACTTTTCAAATATCAGAAGCTTAATTGATGATTTATTTGATACTATGTATGAGTTTGATGGTATAGGATTAGCTGCAAACCAAATTGGAATAAATAAACGTATTTTTGTGGTTGATCTTTCGCATACGGAAGAATGTGAATCGCCATTAGTATTTATAAATGGAAAAATAATTAGTGGTGAAGGGTCTTGTGTTGACTCTGAAGGATGCCTCTCTTTACCAGAAATTAGAATTAATGTTGAAAGGTATGAATCAGTAACTTACGAGTATTTAGATCATAACTTAGAAAAACACACAAAGATTTTTAGCGGCTTTCTTGCTACAGTCATTCAACATGAAAATGATCATCTTGACGGAAAATTGATAACAGATTATGCTACTCCAGCTGATCTTTTAAAATATGATAAGGCGCTTAAATTGATGAAATCAAGCAATGTCTAATAAAGATATAAATATAATTTTTTTTGGTAATACTGATTTTTCAAATCCAACTCTTCTAGCTTGTTATGAGAGTTTTAATTTAAAAGCTGTTGTTACAAATAAATCAAAGAAAATGGGTCGCGGTCAAAAAATTCTTGATACTCCTGTAATGACATTAGCTAAGGAAAAAAATTTAAAAATTATCGAAGGAATAGATTTAAATGATTCAAGTTTTGCTAAGCAGCTTAAAGATTTAAAACCAGATTTTTTTGTAGTAGTTGCTTATAAAATTCTTCCAAAGTCACTTTTGGACATTCCAAAATATGGATCAATTAATATTCACTCTTCATTATTACCAAAATACAGAGGAGCCGCACCAATTCAACATGCACTATTAAATCAAGATGATTCAACAGGAATTTCTACATTTTTAATTGAACCTAAAGTTGATACTGGAAAAATAATTGATCAATTTGAAATAGAAATTTTAGAGGATGACAATTATGGATCATTATCAAAAAAACTAAGTGACGCAGGAGCAAATCTTATTGATTCTTCAATTAATAAATGTCTAAATCATTCTTCAGAATTAATCAAACAGGACAATAATAAGGCTACTTTAGCTCCCAAAATTTCAAAGGATGATTTAAAAATTAATTGGAATGATGATTCAAGTATGATATTAGCTAAAATTAAGGCTTTTTCTCCAACTCCGGGTGCTTTTACAACTATCAATAATAAAAGATTAAAAATTTTTAAGGCTCAGTCAATTAATAATGATAATAAGAACCAAATTGGATCTGTTTATAACATAGATAAAAATTTTTTTGATGTACAGTGCGGTCATAATGCTTTAAGGCTTTTTTGCGTACAATTAGAAGGTAAAAAAGCAATGGATTCAAAAGATTTTATTGTAGGTTATCAAGATTTAGCTTCAAGTATTCTAAAATGAAAAATTTATTTAAAAATTTATCAATTTTCATAGCCACTGGATTGATAGTGTTAATGGCTTTTAATTTTATTTTAATGCCCTTATATATCAATGCACGAAATATTGTAGTAATCCCAGATCTCGAGGGACTTACATTAGATGAAGCAAATCAGTTGTCAAAATCAGAAGGTATAGAGGTTGTAGTTGCAGATACAATTTTTACAAATGACTTAAATCCCAATATTGTAATTGAGCAATTTCCAACATCTGGTAAAGAAGTAAAGCTTGGAAGATCAATCAAAGTTAAAATTACTCAATTCAATCAAAAAATTGTTGTTCCTTCTCTACTTGGTAAAACTTTAAGAGCTGCAGAAATTGAATTAGATCAAAATGGTATTGAGTTGGATTCTATCTATTATTCATTCAGCTCAAAGTATCCCAAAGGTATAGTTTCGTGGCAAAGTCCAACAGAAAATGATAGCATAAGAAAAGGATTTGGAGTACGTATTGAGGTCAGTAATGGACTTGCACCTAATGATTTGGTAGATGTTCCTGATTTCCAAGGAATCTTTCTTAGCGAAGCACTTAAAATTATCGAAGAAAAAGGATTCTTTGAGGGTAAAATTCAATATGTTGAAAACAAAAAGTTTTTACCAAATACAGTATTAAATCAAAGCCCTAAGGAAGGAACTAAGGTTTCTCAAGGTTCAAAAATTAACTTAGTAATAGCAAAATGATTCGAAGTTTATTTTTAGTTTCTTTTCTCCTAATGTCATGTAACAATGATGCTTCTGAAATAGTATTAAAAAAGGATATTGATTTTAATATTATGGTAAATGACTACAAATTAGTTGATTCTGATTCTTTGCAAATTAAACTAAGCTATTATAATCCAGATTTAAGCAATATCGAGATGAATTGGTCAACTAATGAAGTTATAAATGGAAAATTTGATTTTGGTTCTGATTCTTTAAGTACTAATGTAAAAAATATTCCTGTAAGCATAGATTCAGATTCAGTTTTTATTGATTTAAAACAAGATGGAGTGTCTGTTAATAGTTTTTCTTTAAAAATTGAGCCAAGGAATCAGCAAAAAGTAATTATACTTAATAATAATAAAAGTGAATTTTCTAATCTATTAGCTGATAATAGATTATTCAAATATGATTTAGTTAAAACTGAAAGTTTTAAAAAATATGATTTTTCAGGATATGATATTTTGATAGTCGAAGGTGTAAAAGAATTTTCGGATAATTTAATTAGAGAAATTCAAAAATTTATGTTAAGTAAAAAAACCATTTTTTACTTTTTAGATGATACCAACAATGAATACTTATCTAAAACACTCGATTATCCAAAAATTAAAGCCTTAAGAGGTACCTCAAAAAATCAATTCTTTAAATTTGATGAAGAATATCCAGTAAAATATTTATCAGTTAATAGCAAGGAATTTCAAATATTTAGATTTTATGAGATGAAAGATTATAATAATGATGAAGCTTATTTTAATATTTCAACTAATGACCCACTTGTTATTAAAAAAAATATTTTAGGTTCAAAAGTAATTTTCTTAGCTACAAAAATCGATAAGGAATGGACTAATGAGCTGTTCAGAGAATTTGTATATGATCTTTTCATTGATCTTGTACATAATCAAATTGTAGTAAATGAGTCGTAAGATCGAGACTGCAATTGTTGTTGCGCCAAGAATATGGAAAAGCAGTAAGAATTATCATAATAGTGTTGAGGAAATATCATTACTAGTATCTACTCTTGGAGTAAAAGTTAAAGGAGTAGTTGAGCAAAAAATTAATACTATTAATCCTGCATATTTTATTGGAAGCGGTAAAGCAAAGCAAGTTATTGACCAAGCTAAAATGTTGGGAGTAGACTATATAATTTTTGATGAAGATTTAAGTCCAGTTCAAACGAAAAATTTTCAAAAATTAAATAAGGATATTAAGCTTTTAGATAGACCTGGCGTAATTCTTGAAATTTTTTTTAGAAATGCAAAATCAAAAGAATCTAAAACACAAGTTGAATTAGCTAGATTGCAGTACCAATTGCCAAGATTAACCAGATTATGGACTCACCTCGAAAGACAGATGGGAGGATTTGGAACAAGAGCAGGTGCTGGTGAAACACAGATTGAGGTCGACAGAAGAATTATCCGAAAAAAGATTTCTTTGCTCAAGAAAAAACTTAAGAGTATTGACTCAGAAAGAAGGGTACAAAGTAAAAAGAGAAAATCATTTTTTAGAACGTCATTTGTTGGATACACAAATGTAGGCAAATCATCTTTAATGAAGTCAGTTACTAAAAGCGATGTATTGATCAGAAATCAACTATTTGCAACTTTGGATACAACTGTTAGAAGATTATTTATTGGCAATAATAATTATGTACTTTTAAGTGATACAGTTGGTTTTATTAGGAACCTTCCTGATAATTTAATAGCTAGTTTTAAGTCAACACTTCAAGAAGTGGTCGATTCTGATTTATTATTAATCGTGCTGGATGCAAATTCAAAAGATCTTTTCAATGAAATTGAAACAATCAAAAGTGTTTTAAAGGAAATAAATGCTAATGAAATCGATTATAAATATGTTTTCAACAAGATTGATTTAGTAGATCCTGATAAAATTTCATATTTAAAACAATCTTTTCCGGATAGTCTAATGGTTTCTGCTACAAGATCTTTACAGGTTTCAGATATAAAAGACACAATTGCAGAAAAGTATGAAGAATGGGTTAGCGCTCTAAAGAATCCATTACACTAGCAACTGTAGCATCACCAGTGACGTTTGTAGCAGTTCGAATCATGTCAAGAATCCTGTCAACACCTAAAATTAGAGCAATTCCTTCACTTGGTACATTGATAGCTTCTAATATAATGATTAACATGATAATTCCTGCTCCAGGTACAGCTGCAGTTCCTATGGAAGCTAAAACTGCTGTAGCAACAATTGTAAATTGATTAGCAAGGGTTAAATCCATTCCGACAGCCTGAGCAATGAACACCGCTGCTACTCCTTGGTATAATGCGGTACCATCCATATTAATTGTTGCTCCCAGAGGCAAAACAAATGATGAAATCTCCTCTGATATTCCGAGATCTTTCTCACAACGCTTCATTGTTACCGGTAAAGTTGCACCACTAGAACTTGTTGAAAATCCTAAAAGCTGTACAGGTGCCATAGATTTAAGAAAATGTT
>CAJWHM010000030.1 GCA_913041125.1 uncultured Bacteroidota bacterium
ATTAATTTCATTAAAAATATTTTTGAAATTCTTGGAGGCTTTTTTATAAAAGTACTCGAATTTACGGGAGAAGGGACCAAAATGCTACTAGGAGAGTTTGGCAATATAGAAACTTATGGATTTATTTTTGTTTTTCAAGCTTTGCCAGTAATAATTTTCTTTTCTGCCTTAACTTCTATCTTATATTATTTTGGTGTCATACAAAAGATTGTTGGATTTCTAGCATGGGGACTTACCAGAATATTTAAAATATCTGGAGCTGAAAGCTTGTCTGTTGCGGGAAATATATTTTTAGGGCAAACAGAAGCACCTTTACTTATCAAAGCTTACTTGGAAAAAATGAATCGTTCAGAAATATTTCTTGTTATGGTGGGGGGTATGGCAACTGTAGCAGGAAGTGTTTTAGGGGCCTATATAGGATTTCTTGGTGGAAATGATCCTATACTTCGATTAGAATTTGCAAAAAGTCTATTAGCAGCTTCAGTAATGGCTGCTCCTGGTGCTATTGTTATCGGAAAAATTATTTATCCTCAAACAGAGATAGTAGAAAATAATGTAAATATTTCCAAAGAAAAAATTGGATCTAACTTGCTCTCTGCAATATCAATTGGTACTGGAGAAGGGATAAAAATGGCTGTAAATGTGGGTGCAATGCTATTAGTTTTTATAGCTCTCATTGCTATGTTAAGTAATATTTTTTCTTTAATAGGTGATGTTTTAGGAATTAATTATTGGATTTCAAAAAACACTATTTATAGTAATTTGTCAATTGAATTTTTACTAGGTTATTTGTTTGCTCCCATAGTATGGATAATTGGAGTAGCAAAAGAAGATATCGCACTTATGGGACAACTACTAGGGGTAAAATTAGTTGCAAGTGAATTCGTAGGTTACACTCAACTAGTTGAATTAAAAAATGAATTAAATCCAATACATTTTAGTTACCAAAAATCTATAATTATGGCAACTTACATGCTTTGTGGATTTGCTAATTTTGCTTCAATAGGGATACAAATAGGAGGTATAGGGATTATTGCTCCTAAAATAAAAAAGATTTTAACAGAATTAGGTTTAAAGGCTATGATTGCGGGTACTCTGGTCTCTCTAATGTCTGCTACTATTGCAGGCATAATATTAGGTTAAATATTAAAGTATATTGACTCTAATTTTTTTCCAAACTTTAATCAAGTATAATCCAGAAATAATAGCTAATCCAAATAAGGGTATTGCTAGCTTATAACTGCCATATATAAAATATCCTGTTGAAAACATGATACTATAGATCATAATACATCCAAGAAGCATTGCTATTATACCAGAAGGAACAGTCCAGCTTTCATTTCCCTTTATAATATCTTCAGAGTCATTTTTAGCTTCTTCAACTATTTTTGACCAACCTGGCCCTCCCGGCTGAATTTTTTTATAAAAAGAACGCAATACAGAAGTGCTTTCTGATGGTGTGAGATAGGTGACAATTAACCATAAAGCAGTTGTAACAAAAACAACGAAAGGAAACTCAGCCCATCCTGGCATCATTCCATTTAAACCAAAAAGACTAGTCTTAATACTAGGGATCGCTAAAAACAAAGAAATCAATCCAGATGCCAACATTGCTGTAATTTCACTCCATGCATTTATTCTCCACCAAAACCATCTTAATATGAAAATTAAACCCGTACCAGCTCCAAAAACAAGCAAAAGATTAAATAATTGCATCGCATTTTGAAGCAATAAAGCTAAGAGTGTACTTAAAACCATTAATAAAACTGTAGAAATTCTTCCAACAGCAACTAACTGCTTTTGTGTAGCATCAGGGTTAATTTGAGTTTGATAAAAATCATAAACAATATATGAGGATCCCCAGTTTAATTGTGTGGAAATAGTACTCATATATGCAGAAATTAACGAGGCTAAAACTATGCCTAATAACCCAGTAGGAAGTTTAGTTAACATTGCTGGATATGCTAAATCGTTTCCTAATTTATCTTGAGTGATATTTGGAAAAGCATTTTGAATACTTTCTAAATCAGGAAAAACCACTAGTGATGCAAGAGCTACTAGAATCCAAGGCCAAGGTCTTAGAGCATAATGCATAATATTAAAAAAGAAAGTAGCCCCTATAGCATGATTTTCATTTTTCGCAGCAAACATTCTTTGAGCAATGTATCCACCTCCTCCTGGTTCAGCTCCAGGATACCAAGAACTCCACCACTGAACTGCTAGTGGAATAATTAATAATGCAATTAATGCCTCCGTATCATTGAAATCAGGTAAAATAGAAATTTTATTTATAACATTTTCATTAGAAAGTAAAGATTCAATTCCACCTACCTCAGGCAAATTTACTAGATAAACAGCAGCTCCGATAGCTCCACCCATGGCAACAAAAAATAAAATCACATCAGTATATACAACCCCTTTAAAACCACCTATAGCACTAAAAGTTACTGTTACAAGCCCAGCTGTTATTACTGTCTGCCATGGTTCTAGACCAAGCATTATACTCCCAATCTTAATGGCTGCTAAAGTTACTGCAGACATTGTTATAACATTGAAAATAATCCCCAAATAAATTGATCTAAACTTTCTCAAAAAACTTGCAGGCTTTCCTCCATATCTGAGTTCATAAAACTCAAGGTCTGTACTTACATTTGATTTTCGCCAAAGCTTTGCATAAACAAAAACAGTTAGTAAACCAGTAATTAAAAAAGCCCACCATACCCAATTACCTGAAACACCATTAGATCTTACAATATCAGTAACTAAATTAGGTGTATCAGTTGAAAAAGTTGTTGCTACCATAGAGAGTCCTAAAAGCCACCAAGGCATACTTCTTCCTGAAAGAAAATATTCATTGGCGCTTTTACTGGAGGATTTTGAGACATAAATCCCTATCCCTAAAGAAATTGCGAAAAATAAAAAAATTATAATCCAATCCAGTGCAGTAATTTGCATGTTTTAATTCATTTGGTTTGTTTAAATATAGCAAAAAAACAAAGCTTATATTTTAATTTATTAATATAAAAGACTTGTGATTTACTTGATTTACATTAGGTTTGTTAAAAAATTGATTTTGTCTCGCTTAAAGTATTTCTTTATAATTTGTTTTATAACAGGATTATTTGTGTCTTGGAGCCAAAAAGAGACAGAATTAAATGACCCTCCTAAATTTATTGTAGCTCCGCCAAAAGAAAAACTACCAAGTTTAATTACCCCAAAAAAAAATAAATCATTACTGTCAGAAGACTTTTTTAATCCAGAAACTGATTTTGAAAATTCAGAAAATTCAATTTTAATGTATGGAGAAAGTGAAGAATTCTTGGACCCCGGAAAACGTTACGAAAATAAGTTAAATAGGAAATCAGAGAAAGATAAGAATCCAAATCAATTTAAAACAGATCAGTATCTCGGTGACTTCAGAAATAACGGAAAATTTGTCCAAATTGCACTTAGAGATCATGAGTCGCCGGATGGTGATTTAATTAAAATTATGCTTAATGACCGTGAAGTAGTTTCCAGAGTTTTGCTACAAGAGAGATTTAAAACTATTGCTCTAGATCTTATCGTAGGTTTTAATAAAATTGACTTTGTCGCATTAAATCAAGGAACTTCAGGCCCAAATACTGCTGAAATTAGGGTTTTTGATGATGAGGGAAAACTTGTTGGTTCTAATCGTTGGAATTTGGCAACAGGTGTAAAAGCGACATATATTATTGTGAAAGAAAATTAGATCTAAGCTTGATAAACCTCTAACATTCCTTTTATAAAAACGTCTACTTCTTCAAGTGTTCCAGTACTTATTCTGCACCAATCATAAAAGGGAGGGAAAGGTCTGCCGATTTTAACGCCCTTTTTTAGCATTTTTGGCCCTAAATCTCGAATATCTTTTTTTGAATGGAAAAAAATAAAATTCGTATGAGAAGTAACATAGTTTAGATTCAAATAATCTAAAAGTTTATAAATTTTATTTTTTGCTTCTTTATTTTTGGAAAGAGAAAAATTGTAAAATGATTTATCATCTAAAGCTTCTTTTGCTGCTTCAATTGCTAAAACATTACTCATTGCAACAATGTTTTTTCTTATCTGGGAAGCTATTTCGGGTTTTGCAATAAGATATCCTACTCTTAACCCTGCCATACCATAAACTTTAGAAAAAGTTTTAGATACAATTACATTATCTCCTTTTTTTACTGCTTCAATCATTGAAGGATAATTTGGAGTTTCTATAAAATCATAATAAGCTTCATCTGAGAAAATAATAGTTTTTTTACTAACTGAATCACAAAATTCAACAAGCTTTTTTGCAGGTACTAATGTTCCTGTTGGATTATTGGGATTGCAAAGAAATATCAACTTAGTATTAGAAGAAACCCTTTTTTCAATTTCATCTAGGTCATAACCTTTATCTTTACCGACAGGCACCCAATTAACAGTAGCTCCCCACTGTTTTGCATAATCCATCATCGCAAGAAAAGTGGGTTGTCCAGATATAATCTCTCCACCATTAGAAGCAAATGTTAATCCTGTAATCTTCAATCCTTCGGTAGAGCCTCCTGTAACAATTATTGATTCTGGGTCAACTCCATGTTTTTTTGCTAACATTGAAGCTAAATCATCTGAATAAGCGTAGGGATACCTACAGCCATGTATAAATGAATTTTTAATTCTTTGCTGAACTAATTTTGAGGGACCATAAGGGTTTTCATTAGAACTTAAACGGATTATGGGTTCTAAGCCTCTTGGATTAAAATCTATTTTCTCTTGGGCACTTAATATACTGGTAGGTGCCAGTAGAAGACCTCCTATACCTAATGATGAATTTAACCATTCTCTTCTTGTTTGCATTTTATGAGATTTTTCATAAAGTTTGGAGTTTTTTGCATGAATTCAAAATTTTTAAAAGAAAATATCCTAACTAATATTTTTAAGTCTTTCTTAAATTTTATCGCTATTTTACGCTATGACTGATTTTATTTCATCATTAGAAGTTTTATTACAAAACTTGATAAGACAGTTAGAGTGGGTAATGCTTTTTACAGTAATTGGCGGTGGTATTTATTTATGTTTCCAAAGCAGAGGATACCCTTTGAGAAAAATAAATAAAGCATTTAATCTTCTTTTTTCAATAGAAGAAAATAAAGGAATCTCAAGATTTCAAGCACTTTCAGCTGTTCTTGCAGCAACTGTAGGTTTGGGAAATATATCGGGTGTTGCCATTGCTATTCATATGGGAGGTCCTGGTGTTTTGATTTGGATGTGGATAACTGCTATTATAGGTATGATCATAAAGTTTTATTCGTGTACTCTTGCAGTTCAATTAAGGGAATCTGAAATTAATGGAGATCCCTTAGGTGGGCCTATGTATTATATGTCATTAGGAATTAAAAAATGGGGGAAGCCCATGGCAATTTGGTTTTCGATAGCAGGCCTTTTTGGCGTATTACCAGCGTTTACTGCTAATCAATTAACCCAAACATTTATGAATGTTATAAATCCTGATCAATTCGTCATGATTGGTAATTTTCAGTGGAAACTAACTATAGGTGTTATATTATCTACCCTCAGTGCTTTTGTAATTTTTGGAGGGCTAAAATCTATTGTAAAAGTGACTTCAAGCCTAGTTCCTTTAATGGTAGGCTTGTATTTTTTTATGGGCTTATTCATGATTTTGAACAATATTGGACAGGTCCTGCCAGCACTAAAATTGATTTTATCTGAAGCTTTTAACTTAAAAACTGCTGTGTCAGGAGGGTTTTGGGGTTTAGTGATACTTGGTGTTCGTAGAGCTGTTTTTTCTAATGAAAGTGGAGTCGGTAATGCACCAATGTACCATGGTCAATCACAGTCAAAAAATGGAACAGATGAAGGTTTAGTTGCTATGCTAGGGCCATTATTTGATACTATTTTAGTCTGTAGTATTACTGGGTTAGTGCTTATTATAAGTGGTGCATATAAAGTAGAGGGTTTAAATGGAATTGTCTTAACACTTGAGGCGTTTAGAAGATTATTCTATGGTTTTGGTGATATTCTACTAATGATTATGGTTTTTGTTTTTGGTATTTCAACTTTATTTACCTATTCATATTATGGAGTTAAATGTTTTGGATTTCTTTCAAAAATAAGCTGGGGGCATTATTACAATTATTTCTACATAGGAAGTATAATCTTATCTGCCATAGTTACCGTTGAAGTAGTTATAGGTATCATTGACTTATCTTTTGCGCTTATGTGTATCCCTAATATGATAGCCCTTGTTATTCTTTCTCAACATGTAAAAAAAGAAATGCAAAGAAGGAATTGGTTAAATTAAAATAAGCTTTTTATTCTAAACTAGGTGGCCCAGGAAGTATTCTTGGTTTATAGGGCTTTGAACTTTTATTTTTCCTATAATCATTCTTCACTGCTTCTACTAACTTTGGATCTTTATATAGGTCTGCCATAGTCATTGACAAAGCTTTAGCTGCGTATATCATCCCTTTATGTCCAATGGACATGCCTGTGCAAGCTACTACTGCCCAAGAATGCCAAGGTCCACCATCTGAAGCAACAGTAGCCGACATTCTGATTGTAGGGACAACCTGACTTACATCTCCAACATCTGTAGATCCTCCTTGAGCAGGTAGAGTTTCTTGAAGTGGTGTAACTTTTCCGTTTAAGCCAATTTGAGGTTTACCCGTTTCCTTTAAAATTTTATTTGCATAATTGATTTCATCCTTAGTGTACATGATTTCACCTAAGCTTTCTAGATTTTTTTGCATGGCCTCTGCTCCTGTCCTATTTACAAGTATTTCATATATGCCAGAAATTAATTTTGTTTCATATTTTGTGCCTGTCATAAGGGCTGCTCCTTTTGCAATATTAAGAGCCCTTTCATACATGACATCTACTTTTTCAACACTATTTTCTCTTATGCGAGTCCAAATTTTAGCATAGTCAGGGACTACATTAACTACATCTCCAGCCTTTTCTATTTGGTAATGAATTCGTGAAGTAGGCAATATATGTTCTCTATAATAATTTAGACCACTAGTATAAAGTTCCATTGCATCTACGGCACTTTTACCATTCCAAGGATCAGCAGAAGCATGTGAAGTATCTCCATAGAACATAACTCGAAAATCAACTAAAGCTTTACTTGTCTCAGTACCTGATATAATATTGTCCCCTGGATGCCAGTCCATGCAAACATCCAGTTGATCGAAAACTCCAGCTCTTACCATCCATACTTTTGCAAAAATTGTTTCTTCTGCCGGTGTACCATAAAAAATTACAGTCCCCTTTAATGTTCCTTTTTTTATTTGTTCTTTAATCGCTACTGCTGCTGCTAAACTTGCTGTTCCAAAAAGGTTATGCCCGCAACCATGACCAGCTGCTCCAGGTACACGAGCTTCTTTAATAGGTTTTCTTTTTTGAGAGATTCCAGCATTTGCGTCAAATTCTCCTAAAATTCCAATTACAGGCTTTCCAGATCCATACTTTGCCATAAATGCTGTAGGTATATCAGCAACATTTTCTATAACTTCAAAATCATTTTCACGAGCATAGTCTTTTAAAATTTTAGATGAAGTAAATTCTTCTAAAGATGTTTCTGCAGCATCCCAAATAGCGTCACTTATTTTTGTAAGTTTTTCTTTCTTTCCATCGATTGAACTTTGAAGATTATTTTTGATCGATTTTAGACTCTGCCCTTGAACAGATATTAATGTAAAAAAAGAAAAGAGTCCATAAATTAATTTTTTCATGCCAGTTATTTAACACTCTAAATTAGTTTTTATTTATAACTGTAACAAAAATCCCAAGAGATAAAAAAAGTATTCCTCCAATTAAATAAGGCCAATCTATAAATGATAATTTAGTGAACATTATCCCAGCAACTATGAAGCCAAAAGTTGATATGATAAAAAATAAAACTGGTAAAAGCCTTTTCAAAATTAAAACTGGGTCAATAAAAATTATAATAAATAATGTTATAAAGTTATGTATTTTTGAACGTGACTCGTTTATATGTAATAGGTATTTTAATTTTGTTAGGTGCTATATTAGCCAATATAATTGCATCAAAACTTAATTTGAAAAGCTGGTATGATATATTTTTAGGGGTAAGTGAAAGTAGTAATTATTGGAGTCAAATTCGAATTATTGACGGTATATGGCTTATCCTTATTTATCCTTTATCTTTAGGATTTAGCGCTTATATTGGAAATACAATTTATCAAAAATTATTTTAAAATATGACAAGTAAAGTAAATTATTTAGGGGATCTAAGAACCTCAGCAATTCACATAGCATCAGCTAAGAATATTATTACAGATGCGCCCATTGATAATCAAGGTAAAGGTGAGGCTTTTTCACCTACCGATACTGTTGCTACAGCTCTTGCATCATGTCTTTTGACCATAATGGGAATTAAAGCTCGTGATCTTAATATTGATATCAAAAATACTACAGCTGAAGTTGCTAAAATTATGACGAGTAAACCTAGAAGGATCAGTGAAATTCAAATCACAGTAAATTTTACAAAAAGTTATGATCAAAGAATCAAAAAAATATTAGAAAAAGCAGCTTTAGCTTGCCCTGTTTCAAATTCTCTCCATCCTGATTTAAAACAAAATATTTTATTTAACTGGCCTTCCTAAGTTTTTTTGAAAAATAAACTACACTATAGGCTAAAATTCCCACTGGTCCTAGCATAAAAGTGAATAATAAAGGAAAAATTATATAAGGGTGTTTTATTTCATTTTTTTGGCTATGTCTAATAATCCACGTGCCTACCCAAAAGTCAAATGCTAAATAGTGAAGCCATCCTGCAGCTGCTGATTCAGGAGTTGCTTCTTTGAATAATTTTAAAATCCCTTCAAGAGATGAAAAATCAGCATCCATAATACCTCCTGATAATACAAGAAAATAGATGTAAAAAAAACTAATTGCCAAAGGAACCCAAGGAAAAGAAATTAAATATTTTGATAAAATTGATTTTGGGAAAAACAACACAGATGCCCATACAAACAGTATAACAGTATTACAAATAGTAAATAAAATATTTGTCATTAAAATATAAATAATAGAATAACACAAAATAGTATTTTTAAATTAGATGTCAATTATGCTTTTATTTAAAAACATAAAAGGAGAAAGTGTTGATACTGTAAAACACACTCTTGAAATAATGAAATCCTATCCGTATGCTGAAATCCATATTGGTACAGATTCACAAAATATTAATAAAGAAACTTGTTACACTACAGTGATAGCTTATCGTTTAGGATCAAGAGGAGTTCATTATATTTTCAGTAAACAAAAAAGAGAAATTATAAGAGATATGTGGACTAGATTATGGAAAGAAGCCGAGTATAGTGTTGATGTAGCGGAATGGTTAACTAAAAAAATAGCTCTAAAAGTAGAAATTGATATGGATTATAATGAAGATAAAAGCTATAAATCGCATAAATTAATTTCTGCTGCCAAAGGTTGGGCTAACTCTCTTGGTTATAAAGTTAATGTAAAACCAAATAACCAAATTGCGACTCGTGCAGCTGATTATCACTGCAAATAATTGATTATGGAATACGAAATACCTGAGTAAAGTAAACAATACTATCTTGTGTAAAAGCAACACCTACTCCTAACTCGTTAAACTCACCAACCATATTAGCATAGTGCCCGGGTGAGTTTCTCCAACCTTCCACTACACATTGTGAAATCACCTCTGCAGAACGAGTATCTCCACATCCATTTACATTTTCAAACCATGGGACAAAACCAATATTTTCAGCAATACTTGACCATGAAAAATTAAGATCGTCTGCTCTATCAGAAGGCGATTTATTTTCATGATCAACATGATCAAAAAAATCATATGAAATCATATTTATGCTATGTAATTCAGCTAATTCATCCATATCATCATTTTGCTGTAGTTCAGAGAGTCCAAGATCCTCTCTTATTGCATTAGTCTTTTTTAAAATCTTTTGAGCTATTTGTTGTTTTAAAGTCAAATCTGCGTCCAAAAACTCAGAGGTTTCTTTTTCACATGAAATAAGGAGAAAAGTTAAAATTATAAATGGCATTTTAATAGGTCTATTTAAGTTAAGCATGTAAACAGATTTCACATAAAAATACAAATTCTAACTATCTTTATGTGGCAATCAAAAAATAAGCTGATGCGCTTTGCGATTATAGCACCTCCAGTTCCTACACAAAAGTGGAAAGAAAATTTTGAAAAAATAGCACCTCATATACCACTTGTTATAGGGCTTGACAATGAATACGCTGAAGAAGTAGTTTGTGCAATGGTATGGAAACAACCTAGAGGATCACTTAGTGATTTTAAAAATTTGAAACTTATTTTTTCGATGGGTGCTGGTGTTGATCACATTCTTGTCGATGATACAATTCCAAAAAATATTCCTATTTGTAGGGTTGTAGATCCTCAAATGGCATTTTCAATGAGTAATTATATTATGATGGCTATCTTAAATTACCATCGTTCTTGGTACGAATTTCAAGAAGCTCAAAGAAAAAAACACTGGGCACAATTTGAATTCATAGAAAGACCATTAAAAGTTGGTGTTTTAGGAATTGGTCATCTAGGAATGGATGCAGCTAAAAAAATTCATAATATGGGTTTCCCTGTAATTGGATATTCAAACTCAAAAAAGGACACCATATTTCCATCATATTATGGAAATGAGTTTGAAGAATTTTTAAGTCGGATAAATGTTTTAGTCTGTACTGTTCCTTATACCAATAAAACCCACGGTCTGCTAAATTATTCTCTTTTTGAGAAATTTAGTGAACCAACCTATTTAATAAATGTTTCAAGGGGAAATGTACAAATAGAGAAAGATATTATTAAAGCATTAGATAAGGGTCTTCTTTCAGGCGCTTTTCTAGATGTCTTTGAGGAGGAACCACTTCCTAAAAATAGTCCTTTATGGTTACATCCAAAAGTAAAACTTACACCCCATATAGCTAGTTTAACCTATCCAAAGGAAAGCACATTTCAAGTATTGAATTGTTTTGAGCGTCTCGAAAAAGGTCTTGATTTACCTCAGCAAGTAAGTCGAGAAAAAATGTATTAGGCTTGAATTAATTTATCTGTTAACTCTTTTATTCCTTGGCGAACAGGATCTAAAACTATAATTCCTGTTTTATTATTTAGCTTTTTTATAAAAAGTTCTGCATCTTCTTTATTTAACATACTTGTATTCGCACATATGCCTATAACCTTAGCTTTTGGATATGTCCCGAAAACTGAAACTAGTGACTCGTTCAGAGAAATAAATTCGTTTAAATCTGGTATAATTACATTTTCTGGGCTACGTAAAGTGTTTTTATCAGCACGCATACAAAGTACTAAGTGTGTAGGACAACTTCCTCGCATTAGAGGAAGTGTTGCAGTACTTCCAGGATGTAATATAGATCCCTGTCCTTCTATAATTACAATTTCTTTTTCTTTTTCTTCTAAAACCGATTGTTCTACAGCTCCACATGCATGATCTACTTTATATGCATCTAATGGGATTCCTTTCCCTGTGATTGTAATTCCTATTTGACCTGTGGCTACAAAACCTACATTAACATCTCTTTTAATCAAATCTTTGTAGAGTTCTAACCCAGCAGTCATTTTTCCTACAGCCATATCTGTTCCTATAAATAGGACTCTTTTATTATTAATTTTCGCTACTTTCCCAGTTGCAATTTCAGGTATGAATTGGGGGACACGAACATCCCATATCCATTGAGATTTTTTGTCTTTAATTCTCTCATCCCATTTTGGGCTTAACAAATCATGTAATCCATTAACAATACTTAACCCTGAGTCGATAGCTTCTTCAATTATAGAGTCCCATTCTTTTGGTATTTTACCTCCTGAAGGAGCTATACCAAGTATTAAAACTTTGGCGCCGAGTTCAACAACTTGTTTTAGGTTTTTATATACTTTAATATCCTTATTAATATCATTAAATTCATCTATTTCATAAATATTTTTCCCGGCAAATTTCCTGTCAACAATTCCAACTATTGGATTCTTTAGATAACGAACAACACCCATCCCCATTTTGCCATAATCACTATCAATATGGCCTTCCATGTAAACTGCTACATTTAATTTGGGATCAAGCATAAAATTCTTTTTTTAATTCAGCACCATGCCCAGGAATATCAGCAGGCAGAGTAATACCGTCAACCATAGGAGCTCCTGAAGAAGGGTCAGGTTCCAAATTGTAATGAGAATCTAAATCAATATGATCTATCTCTCCAGTAAGAGAAGCTGCTGCAGCTATAGAGACAGATGACTCACTCATACAGCCAATCATGGTTTTTAGTCCATGTGCTTTTGCTGTTGATATAATTCTTAGAGCTTCAGTAATACCTCCACATTTCATTAATTTCATATTAACTCCGTCAACATGACTAGCAAATTTTGGGATATTCTCAGAAAATCGACAAGACTCGTCAAGATAGATAGGTAAGGGACGATCTTTGTAGATTTTTTCTAATTCATTTTCTTCTCCTTCCTTTAAAGGTTGTTCTATATAATCAACTCCCCTTTCAGCTAACCATTGCATCATATGTTTTGCATCTTTTACATTCCATCCTCCGTTTGCATCAACTCTGATTTTTACATTATAATCCTTTGTGCTTTCAACAACTTGTTCATACATGATTTTGTCAGCACTTAATCCTTCTGGGGATCCCAATTTGATTTTCAAAGATTTGACACTAGTCCCATCCAGTAAGAGTGGAATCCTTTTTTTAATTACATCAGGTGTATTAATTCCAATTGTAACAGAAGTTGGTATGTTAGGTCTTTGAAAACCTAGAATTTGATATAGGGGTAAACCTGCTTTTTTCGCTGTCCAGTCCCAAAGTGCAATATCTATTGCTGCGTAAGCACAAGGTGGAATTTTTAATTCTTTTGATCTATCATAAAGGTCTTGGAGAGATTCTCCTTCAACACCTGTCGCTACAAATCTTTCTAATTCTTTTTGAACTTCTTCTGGAGTACTTGCTCCTTCGGTATCTCCAGGTGCTGACTCCCCCCATCCAATAATCCCATCTTTTTCATATCTTATAAAAAGATTCTCGGAATCGTATCTCACTCCCCTACTTATGGCTAAAGGAAATCTTTTTTTGAGTTTTACTTTATAATAGTTGATTTTCATTCTTTATCTTTTTTAAATAAAGACATGCTAATTTATTTTATTTCTTGAAACTTTAAATTCTTCAAACTACTTTTTTTAGCTAATGTTTCTAGAGATAAAGTCTCAAATGGTTCACTAGGAAAAAAAATTTCAGTCATTACTGTTTCTCCCTCATCGTAAAATAATTCTACAGATGTTTTATCTAAAATAAAATTGATTTTCAAATTATCATCTTTTCTAAAGCGTGGGGCAATAGAGGGCTTCAATGCAAAATTTTCAGAAAATTCCACTACCCCTGAATTAGATCTGTCAATAAAAAACTGTTTTTCTTTATGATCATATCCAAAGGTTAGAGATTCTCCTTTGATATTGGACGCTACAAAAGTATATTTAACTTCTTCCATGTTATTAATCTCAAGTTCTATTTTTGCCTTTGTTAGATCTAATTCATCTTTATTTAAAAGTATTTTGGTTTTGTTTAAGCTTATATTTTCTTTTTCTACTTTTTTAATAAAAGATTCTTTATAATGAGTAATATCTTTTGACCGTATCCTATAAATAGAGTCTTGAGACAAATAAAGTGAGATCTCTCTGGGGATTGTCATTGCACTTCTCCATTTTAAAGTCGGTACAACATTAGCATATTGCCAATTAGACATCCATCCTTGATAAAGAACTCCTAACCTTTTACTCCTCCAATTATTGTAGGTTACTCCTGCATAATTATCCTTACCGAAATCAGTCCAAAAATTATGTTCCTTTTTCATTTGTAACTCAAAATCAGGGTCAATTATAAAACGTTCGCCATCAAAGTCTCCAACGAAATATTGTGTGGCACTTCCCCCATTTGGTCCTCCTGGATTAATACTTACTATATGTACCCATTTTGACTTAGATGTCCCCTCAACATATAATTCAAAAAGATCAGGACATTCCCAAACACCGTCATGATTTCCAATCCCCTCGCCAAAAGAAGACATGTATTCCCAATTTTTTAAGTCCTTTGATTGATAAAATTTAGTTATTTGAGACGCAGCTAAAATCAATATCCATTTTTTTCCTTTTTCAAACCAAATAACTTTTGGGTCTCTAAAGTCTCTAATCCCAGGATTTTCAATAACAGGATTTCCTTTATATTTAGTCCAAGTTTTTCCCTCATCTAAGGAATACGCTATACTTTGCGACTGAAATAATTTTGACCCCTCTTTTTCTTTTTGGGTATTATGATTTGTATAAATAGCTACAATTGGAGGGTTTTCAATAGATCCAAATCCTGATGTATTTTTTAAATCAACCACTGAACTACCAGAAAAAATTGTCCCTAAATCATCAGGAAAAATAGCTATTGGTTGTTCCTCCCAATTAATTAAATCCTTACTTATAGCATGCCCCCAATGCATTGGTCCCCATACATTAGAATAAGGATTATGTTGAAAATATAAGTGGTAGTTCCCTTTATAAAAAAACATTCCGTTGGGATCATTCATCCAATTATTTCTGGGAGAAAAATGAAAATTAGGCCTATATAAAATTTCATCTTGAGTTTTATTTTTCATTTGAGCCTCATTTGAGTATTTACATGAAATTAAACTTATTAAAATTGAAATAAGCAGAATTGAGCAAGAACTCCAATTTTTCATGTCATGATGTAAGTTTTTTACTCAGTTCTTCAAGTGAAATTCCTTTTGTTTCTGGCATCATAAAATGTACAAAAATTAGTTGTAAGACCATAAATCCTGCAAATACAGAAAAAACAACACCAGCCCCAACAGTTGCAAAAAGTAATGGTACAAATGAAGGAATAATTGCTGCTAAAACCCAGTGTACGCTTATTCCAAAAGATTGTCCGGAATTACGTAAATGATTTGGAAAAATTTCGGAAATATATACCCATATTATAGCGCCCTGACCAATAGCATGAGATGCAATAAAAACAAATAAAAATAATGGAATTAGAATTCCTTCCCATTTAAAAAAGAAGGCGCACGCAACTAAACTCAAAGATAATATGTATCCAAAGGAACCGTAGTACATAAGATTCCTTCTACCAAGTTTATCAATTAACGAGACCCCTACTATTGTAAAAATTAAATTAGTTACTCCAATTCCGATACTACTTAATAATGAAGTGCTCTCACCTAGTCCTCCCTCTTCAAATATTCTAGGTGCATAATACAGAAATGCGTTTATCCCTGATAGTTGATTAAAAAATGCAACTAAAAAAGCTAATTTCAGTGGAAAGCTATATTTTTTATCAAATATTGATTCATCACTAATATTGGTGTTTGAACTCTCATTTATTTCCTTAACAAGTTTTTCAAAAGAGCCTTGTGGATCAATTTTTTTATAGATGGTTTTTGCCTCATCCACTGATCCTCTTGTGATTAACCATCTTGGGCTTTTTGGAATTACAAAACACAACAAAGTATATACAATTGCAGGAAATGCTTCAACACCCATCATCCATCTCCAATCATTTTCACCTATATCATTTAAAAGATAATTTGAAATAAATGCTAGTAATATTCCAAAAACCAAACTTGCTTGATATAACCCTACTAGCCTTCCCCTGCTTTTAGCAGGAGCTATTTCTGATATATATGCTGGAACTGCTATTCCGGATGCACCAACACCTAGCCCTCCCAGAAATCGAAAGATTGCAAATGTATATGGGTCATTTGCTAATGCAGATCCAACAGCTGAAACAGTATATAAAACGCCTACCCATAAAAGTGTGTTTTTTCTTCCAAATCTTTGTGTTGGTATAGCTCCAAAAAGAGCTCCTACAACTGTTCCCCATAAAGCCATTGCCATAACAACACTCCCATGGAAAGCATCAGAGGAATTCCATAAACTTTGAAGTTTTTTATCTGCCCCTGAAATAACAACTGTATCAAAACCAAATAAAAGCCCTGCTATAGCTGCTACAAGAGACCAAAAAAATACATTTCTCATTTAAAATATTCTTTGTTTAAATTCATTTGTTAAAGCATTGAAGATAACCATTTAAAGAAAAACGTAATCTTTAATAAGGCATTTATTTAAACCCTCAAATATTTTATTTGTTTTAATCATTTTTAAAATTCTATATTTAATAAAACATTTCCTTATGTCGCAATATCTCAAATATTTCATTTTAATATTTTCTATTTCACTGATAAACGTATCATGCGATTCTTCTAAATCAAAAAAACCTAAGATAGCCATAGCTGGTCTAGCAATAGAATCTAGCACCTTTTCTCCAGCAGTTACTGAAGTTGAGGCCTTTTTAGCTAGAGAAGGAGAAGCTGTTTTTGATTATTATCCATTTTTACAAGTTGATCAACCACAAAGAAAAGCCGCAAATTGGGCTCCTACTCTAAGAGGGCATTCTCTTCCTGGTGGAATTGTTTCAAGAAATGCATACGATTCTCTCGTTGGAAAAACACTTAAAATGTTAGAAAAAGAGCTTCCTTTGGATGGCTTATTTTTTGATATCCATGGAGCTATGAGTGTTCAAGGAATTGATGATCCTGAAGGAGATTTTATAAAAAAAATACGAGATGTAATTGGTACTAAAACACTTATTTCTACCTCTATGGATTTACATGGTAATGTTTCTAAGCGACTTGCTCAACATACTGATTTGATAACATGTTATCGAATGGCTCCTCATGAAGATGCATTAGAATCAAAACAAAGGGCAGTTGATAATCTTTTAGAAAGATTGATAAGTGGAAAAGGGAAACCAAAATATAAGGCCTGGATTCCTGTTCCTATTTTACTTCCAGGCGAAAAAACAAGCACAAGAATTGAACCAGGTAAAAGTCTCTATGCCAAAGTAAAGCCAATCACAAAAAAGAAAGGTGTAATTGATGCTGCTATATGGATTGGTTATGCTTGGGCTGATGAACCAAGAAATCATGCAGTTGTAATGGTAACTGGAGATGATGAAAAACAGGTAAGTGAAAGTGCTGAAAGTCTGGCTAGAGATTTTTGGCAGGTCAGAGATAAATTTGAATTCGTAGCTCCCACAACGGATCTCAAAACTAGTCTTAAGTATGCTTTAAAGTCTGATAAAAAACCTTATATAATTAGTGATATGGGTGACAATCCAACGGCAGGAGGAGCAGGAGATGTAACGTGGACATTACGAGAGTTACTTAAAAATAAAGCTTTTAAAAAAGATACAGGACCTGAACTAATTTATGCCTCTATTCCTGGCCCTGAGATGATCGAGGCTGCATTAAAAGCAGGAATTAATAATAAAGTTTCAGCAAAAGTAGGAGCACAGGTCGATGATCGTTATGCCCCACCGATTCTTCTAAATGGAACTGTAGAAGCTATTCATCAAGGGGATATTCATGCTGAAACAGAAGTCGTAATAAGGGTTGGAAGTATAAAAGTAATTGTAACAAAAAAACGTAAACCATATCATAGGGAAAAAGATTTTACTCAGCTTAATTTAAATCCTCGTAAAGCTGATATTCTAGTTGTTAAAATTGGATATTTAGTTCCAGAATTATACAATATCAGAGGAGGCTGGAATATGGCTCTTACCCCAGGAGGAGTTGATCAAGATTTGGAACGTCTTGGTTATAAAAGAATTAAAAGACCTATGTTCCCATTAGATAAACAAATGGATAATGTAGATTTAAAAACTCGTTTTATTAAAGCTTCTGATGCTTTATAACATTTAATTAAAATGACAAGAGTTTTTATTTTATCGATATTAATGTCTTTTGTTTTTATTTCCTGCGTGGAAGAAAATTCTAATGAAGAAAAGATAGGTGTAAAAGGTCTTGAACAAACTGTAGAAATATATAGAGATAATTGGGGAATAAATCATATTTATGCTAAAAACCAAAAGGATCTTTTTTTTGCTCAAGGATATGCTGCTGCAAAAGATCGATTGTTTCAATTTGAAATATGGAGAAGACAAGCTACTGGTACTACTGCAGAAATTTTAGGGTCTAGAGAATTAAAAAGAGATATTGGTACACGTCTTTTTAAGTTTAGAGGAAATTTAGATGATGAACTTAATCATTACCACCCTCAAGGTAAAGAAATTATAGAAGCCTACGTTTCAGGGGTAAACAGTTATATTGACGAAATTTTACTAACTCCAGAAAAACTGCCTCTCCCATTTAAAATACTTGGTATTTCTCCAAAAAAGTGGACTTCTGAAGTTGTAATTTCAAGACATCAAGGTTTACTTGGAAATATAAATGAAGAGCTACAAATCGGAAGGGCTGTTGCTATTCTAGGTGAAAAAAAAGTAAAAGAACTCTTTTGGTTTCATCCTAAAAATCCAAAAATAAGACTTGATCCAAAAATCAGTAAAAAACTATTGTTTGAAGATATTTTAGCACCATATAATGACTTTAGAAAACCTGTTTCATTCACTTCTAACCAAATCAAAAAACCTTACCAAAATACAAATGCAACCGCTTGGTTGAATTCAAATAAAACACACCCTAAAGACTCACTGTCTATTGGAAGTAATAATTGGGTTTTAAGTGGAGAGAAAACAGCTGATGGAAATACTTACATGGCTAATGATCCTCACAGGACTATTGCAGTTCCTTCGCTTAGATACATGGCTCACCTAGTGGCACCTGGATGGAATGTCATAGGTGGTGGTGAACCAGAAATTCCAGGAATTTCAATTGGTCATAATGAAAATGGAGCTTGGGGGCTCACAGTATTTAGAACTGATGGAGAAGATCTTTATCAATATGATCTTAATCCAAAAAATCCTCTTCAATATAAGTATAAAGGGAAGTGGAGAGACTTTAAAGTTATAAAAGAAGTTATTCCTGTAAAAGGTGAAGAAAGTAAAGAGGTTCTTCTATATTACAGTCATCATGGACCTGTTACTTATTTAAATAAAAAAGCTTTAAAAGCGTTTGCAGTAAGATGTGCTTGGTTAGAGCTTGGAGGATCTCCATATTTAGCTTCCCTAAGAATGGATCAAGCAAAAAATTGGGATGAATTCCAAGTTGCCTGTTCTTATAGCAACATCCCTGGAGAGAATATGATTTGGGCTGATAAAAATGGAAATATCGGTTGGCAGGCAGTAGGCATAGCCCCTGTTAGAAATAATTTTAGCGGATTAGTTCCAATTCCAGGAGATGGTAGTTATGAATGGGATGGATATTTGCCTATAATGGAGAAACCCAACTTATCAAATCCCAAAAAAGGGTATATCGCAACAGCAAATCAAAATGTTACACCAGAAGATTACAAGCATTGGAATGCAATAGGATTCTCTTGGTCTGATCCCTACCGAGGGGATAGAATCGATGAAGTTTTAAGCAAAAAAAATGACTTTACTATTAAGGAGATGAAAGATTTACAAGTTGATGTGACTTCCCTTCCTGCACAAATTTTGATTCCTCTTCTAAAAAATATTTCTTTTAGTTCATTTGAAGAATCTCTTAAAGAAAATTTATTTACTTGGAATTTTAAATTAAACTCAAATTCTATTTCAGCTGCAGTTTACGTGTCATGGGAGAAAGCTATTATAGATCAAGCAGGTAAAAATTTTATTCCTAAATCTGTAAAACCTTATATTGAGTCATTACAGTTAAAAAGAATTATTGATTGGATTTTAGATCCAAAAAAAGTGTTTAAAGATTCTGCTAAAAGAGATCTATTTTTAAAAGAAACTTTTGAATTAGCCATTGCAGATTTGAAATCACGTCTAGGAGACGATACTGATAAATGGCAATATGGTCAACCAAAAAATAAACGTAGTCAAATCAATCATGCTCTAGGTAAAGTTGTTGAAAAACAAATAGCCGACAAATTGAATTTGGGACCACTACCAAGAGGTGGTAACGGATATACTGTAGGTTCGACTGGAGGTGATTATAACCAAAAAAGTGGAGGCAGTTTTAGAATGATAGTTAATAC
>CAJWHM010000031.1 GCA_913041125.1 uncultured Bacteroidota bacterium
GGAATACTCAAACATCCCTCATTAAAATTCCATTCGTTTCCCTCCTCTAAAGAAATTTTTGGATTAATAAAAACCTTTTTAAAATTTCTTAATGTTTCTATCTCTTCATCAATCATATTTTCTTTATCAACAAAAGGGGAAGCATCTATAACAAAAAGACGAATTGATACACCAATTTGAGGTGCAGCGAGTCCAACTCCTTGGGCTGCATACATAGTTTCCCACATATTATCGATAAGTTCATTTAAATTTGGATAATCTTGTGTAATTTCTTTTGCCTCCTTTTTTAAAATTGGCGAGCCATAAGATAGTATAGGTAATATCATTAATTAATTATTTTTTTCTATCTAAATAAGATTGTAAAATTATTGTTGCACTAATTTGATCTACTAAACCTTTATTTGTACGTTTTTTTTTCTTAATTCCTAAATTTATTATTACTCGTTCAGCCATTTTAGAAGTATATCGTTCATCATAACGCTCTATTTTTTTGTTTGGAAAACACTTTTTCAATTCCAAAATAAAATTTTTTATTTTGTTTTCTAATTCTGAGGGTGAACCGTCTTTTTGAATAGGCTTCCCAATTATGAAGGCATCAACCTCCTCACTTTTAAAATAGTCTTGAATATAACTTATTACTAAATTAGTAGGTAAGTTTTTTAATCCAGTGGCAATCATTTTATTTGGATCTGTATAAGCTAATCCTGTACGTTTTGTGCCAAAATCTATGCAAACTAAACAACCCATAACTATTTTTTACAAATATACTTTTTTCAATCTGACCTTCTTTATTTCAATCAATCCGAATTTTTTACCTTTGAAAAAAATTGATGATGAGAGAAATAATTGAATCTGCATGGAATAATAGAGATCTACTTGAAGATTCTGAAACCCAGGAAACTATAAGAAGCGTTATAGAACAGCTTGATCAGGGTAAAATTCGAGTTGCTGAACCGTTTGAAAATGGATGGAGGGTAAATGAATGGATTAAAAAAGCAGTTGTACTTTATTTTCCTATACAAAAAATGGAAACTCATAAAGCAGGCCCATTAGAATTCCACGATAAGATTCCATTAAAATCAGGTTACAAAGAAAAGGGTATAAGAGTTGTTCCACATGCCTTATCAAGGCACGGCTCTTACATCTCTAGAGGTGTAATTATGATGCCAAGTTTCGTAAATATTGGGGCATATGTTGATGAGGGTACTATGGTAGATACATGGGCCACTGTTGGAAGTTGTGCACAAATAGGAAAAAATGTTCATTTAAGTGGAGGAGTTGGCATTGGAGGGGTCTTAGAACCTTTACAAGCAGCTCCTGTTATTGTTGAGGATAACGCCTTTTTAGGTTCTAGGAGTATTGTTGTTGAAGGAGTACGAATTGAAGAAGAAGCAGTTCTTGGAGCAAATGTAGTATTAACTTCATCTACCAAGATCATAGATATAACTGGAGATAAACCAAAAGAATTAAAAGGAGTTGTACCAAAGAGTTCCGTAGTAATTCCTGGAAGTTATACCAAAGAATTTCCAGCTGGAAACTATCAGGTACCATGTGCTCTTATAATTGGAAAAAGAAAAGAGAGTACTAATAAAAAAACATCTTTGAATGATGCTTTGAGAACACATGATATTGCAGTATAAGTTACATTGAAAATTTGAATTCTATTGAAAGTGGAATTAAATGATAACTTTTTGGAAGCTTTAAAAAAATCATTTTTTAATATAATTAAAAATGAAGCTAATTATCTAAATTCAAAAGTCTACTTAATTGGAGGATTTGTTAGAGATCATTTACTCAATAGACAGTATAAAAAAGACATTGATATAGTTGTTGTTGGTTCAGGTATAGAGCTTGCAAAAGCTGTTCAAAAAAAACTTAAGGGTGCAAAACCAGTTCAAATTTTCAAAACTTATGGTACTGCTATGATCAATTATGGTGAAATTAATTTAGAATTTGTTGGTTCCAGAAAAGAATCATATGATTTGAAAAGTAGGAATCCAAAGGTAATGCCTGGTACATTAGATGAAGATCAAAAACGAAGAGACTTTACAATTAACGCAATAGCTGTAAGCTTGAATAACAAAAATTTTGGAGATATTTTAGATCCATTTAATGGAATAAAAGATCTAAAAAATAAAATTCTTAGAACTCCACTAGATCCAAATATTACTTATTCTGACGACCCCTTACGTATGTTAAGAGCGATACGTTTTGCTACTCAATTAGATTTTACTATTAATGGAAATTCTTTAAAAGCTATTGAGCAAAACGCTACACGCATTAAGATAATTTCTAAAGAACGAATAGTAGATGAACTTAGCATGATTTTGGCAACTGAAAAACCTTCAAAAGGATTTATATTATTGGAAAATACAGGTCTTCTTAATCTTATTCTTCCTGAGCTAACTGCTTTAATAGGAGTTGATGAAATCAATGGTAATAAGCATAAGGATAATTTTTATCATACATTAGAGGTTGTAGATAATTTATGCTTGAAAAGCAATAATATTTGGCTTAGATGGGCAGCTTTATTTCATGATATTGGTAAAGGACCAACTAAAAAATACTTGCCAAAAATAGGTTGGACTTTTCATAATCATGAGTTCATTGGCGCAAAAATGATTTTTGAAATTTTTAAAAGACTAAAAATGCCTTTGAACGATAAAATGAAATATGTTCAAAAGATTGTATTAATGAGTTCAAGGCCTATTATTATTTCTGAGAATCATATTACAGATTCGGCTATTAGAAGATTAGTTTTTGATGCCGGCCCCCATATCGAAGATCTTATTACGCTATGTGAAGCAGATATTACAACGAAAAACCCAGTGCGTTTTAAAAAATATCATGATAATTTTAAAATTGTTCGAGAAAAAATTAAGTATGTAGAAGAAAAAGATCATCTTCGTAACTTTCAACCACCAGTTAATGGAAAAAAAATAATGTCATTTTTTGGCTTAAAACCATCTAAAGAAATTGGTATTATTAAACATGCGATCAAAGAAGCAATTTTAGAAGGTGAAATTCCTAATGAATATAGTGCGGCATATGAAAGAATGAAAAAAGAAGGAAAAAAATTGGGATTAAAACCTTATGAAAAACCCATATAAATTTTTATTGATTATAAGCTTGTCTTTAGTATACTTAGTCATTACGGCAGGATCAATAGTGCGAATGACGGGAAGTGGTATGGGATGTCCTGATTGGCCAAAATGCTTTGGATATCTTATACCCCCTACTGAAAAATCCCAACTTAAATGGAAGCCTCTCAATTCGTACAAAAAAGGACAGATCATAATAGTAGATGAAACCTTAAAAATTGCATCGTTTGATTTTGTAAGTGGATATTATTTTAAAAATAAAAATTGGTCCCCATATACCAAACATAACTACGCTATTTTTAATGCAACTCATACATGGGTTGAATTTATAAATAGATTATTAGGGGTAATCGCTGGTTTATCTACCCTAGCTTTATTTATTGTTTCTTTAGGGAAGATAAAAAAAGACACTTTAGTGACATTAATATCATTCTTGATAATTGTGGGGATGGGATTCCAGGCATGGTTAGGTAAAACTGTTGTTGATTCTAATTTGCTACCCTTTAAAATTACAATTCATATGGGAATGGCATTTATTATTGTGTTTCTTTTGATTATCCTTTTATATCGTGAAAATAAACCCCAAAAAAAAATATCATATAATAAAACTTTAAAGTTTCTAGTAGTTTTAGGTACAGCATTAACCATATTTCAAATTGGCATGGGTACTCAGGTTCGCCAGTATGTAGATGAACAAATTCATGATTGGGGGCTTAATAATCCACTTAAATGGTTAATTGAAGCTCCTATTATATTCTACATTCACAGAAGCTTTTCGTTGCTAGTTCTAACAACAAACGGTTTAATTGCTTTAATGTTATATAGAATTAAACATTTTCCAATAGAATTTTTAGGAATTTTATTTTTTATTATGTTAGAGATAGTAACAGGGATATTGATGTACTATTTTGATTTTCCATTTTCATCACAACCAATTCATTTATTAGTCGCATCTTTATTATTTGGAGCCCAGAGTTATTTTATGATTCGTATATTTAAAAATGATTTACAGAATTCGAGTTATTTTAGACGTTGACGATGATGTTCTTCGAGACATTGAAATAAGTTCAACTTCAACACTAGAAGACTTACACAATGCGATTATTCAGTCATTTGGTTTCCTGGGAAACGAAATGGCCTCTTTTTATGAATCTGATGAAAATTGGATACAAGGGGATGAACTACCGCTTGAGTCTTTTGAAATTGGAGTCAATAAAAAAGATGAAATATTAAATACTGTTTTGACATTTTCTAAACCAAAACTAATATATGTATATGATTTTTTAAATCTATGGACTTTTTATGTGGAACTCAAAGAAGAGGGTGAGATTGTTCCAGGAGTAACATATCCTAGTTTAATACATTCACAAGGTGATGTCCCCGAAGAGCCTCCATCTAAGACGTTTGAAGCTGATGGTAAAGAAAATTATTCCAATAGTGATATGAATCAGAACGAAGATATTCGTGATGAGGATGACTCATTTTATTAAAAAAAACCATGCATATTAACATTTTCGTAATGAAAACGAACAAAGTTAAGTGCAGCTCTCATTAATTCTCCCATTGAAGTACTTTTAAGAAAAGCGTCATCTTTTGTGAATTTATAAATTTCATTTTTTAATCTATTAAGATTATCTGTATTTGAAACTTTATCTCCTTGCATTATATTCAGTAATTTTTTTAAACGATTACCAGAACTTATAATTCTTCTTGCAACAATTGATCGCTCTTCGATTTTATATTGATTAATTGAGTCATGGTTTAATTTACTGCGGACTAAATCCATTATTGGCATATTTTCTTTAAAAAATTGTGGCCGATAAACTGACAGCTTCCCTTCAAATGATTGCTGATCAAAATCAATAGGTCTTATTTTATAAACTACTTGATCAAAGTCATGTGTTGGAACTACTACATAATTATAAGCTCGCATATCTCCCAATAAACGAATCATACTTCTTTCATTGAATTTTACATATTCTTTAGCTATTTGTGCTTTTTCAGAATCGTTACAATTTGGTAAAAAATCCTTTATAAATATGTCTCCTGGTATTCCAGCAATATGTTCTTCAATAAGTGTATTATTATTTACTAAAAAGTTCAAATTATATGGTGAAAGCATATGTTCGTATTCTAAACCATAAATACGAGAAGCATCAGTTTGTTTAATATAATAATAAGTGAAATTATCATTTAGGATATTACGAATCTTTATTCGAAATGGTTTTGAGTTTCCAAATGTGCAATAATCAATCGAGTCAATATTTAGATATTGTATCCCTGATTCATTTCCATCAGAATGAAGAAGTGTATATATTTTTTTTAAATTATGATCAATCTCTCTTCTTTCTGTGTCAGAAAAATAAACACTTACCCATAAAGTGTCTTTGTCATTTTTATCATACACAATTACTGAACCAGAAAATCTCAATAAATCACTATAATATATTGGTGTATCTACCCACCTGTCGTATGATTTTAAAAAAACTTCTAACTCTGAAGTGATTTTAAAAAATGGTTTTTTTTGTGAAATTAGTTTTTCATCCATTTTTTAATTTTTCAAAATTTTTATCTGAAAGACAAATAGTGATATTTCAAATATATATAAAACGTTTTTATAAAAATTAATCCTAAGATTATTTTGATGTCATAAAAATGAATAACATATTTTGTAATTTAATTGCTTGAAAAAAATTATGGAATTTCAACTGATTTCTGAATTTAAACCTACTGGTGATCAACCACAAGCAATAAAAGAAATTGTAAGTCAATTTTCTAATAAAGATAAATATGTTACACTAAAGGGAGTTACAGGTTCAGGAAAAACCTTTACAATGGCTAATGTTGTAGATAAAATGCAGAGACCGACATTGGTTCTTGCACATAATAAAACTTTAGCAGCTCAACTATATTCTGAATTTAAACAATTTTTTCCTAATAATGCAGTAGAGTATTTTGTTTCATATTATGATTATTATCAGCCTGAGGCATATATACCTACAACTGGAACTTATATTGAGAAGGACTTATCAATAAATGAAGAAATTGAAAAGCTTAGATTAAGTACTACCTCTTCTCTTCTTTCTGGAAGACGAGATGTGATTGTTATTGCCTCAGTATCATGTTTATATGGAATTGGAAATCCCACAGAGTTTGAAAAGAATGTTATAGAGTTAAAACAAGATCAATTTATAACTAGAACCCAGTTAATGCATAAACTTGTTCAAAGTTTATATTCAAGAACGACGGCAGAATTTAAAAGAGGAAATTTTAGAGTTTTAGGAGATATAATTGATGTCTTTCCCGGGTACTCAGACATAGCTTTTAAATTTCATTTTTTTGGTGACGAAATTGAATTAATTGAAGCTTTTGACCCAATAAGTAATCAAAAAATAGAAAACTACAAGCAAGTAAATATTTATCCTGCAAATATTTTTGTTACCTCACCAGACATACTTCAAAATGCTATTAACCAAATTCAAGATGATTTGATTAAACAGGTTGACTATTTTAAAGGAATTGGTAAGTTTTTAGAAGCAAAAAGATTGGAGGAGCGGACAGAATTCGATTTAGAAATGATAAAAGAATTAGGGTATTGTTCTGGAATTGAAAATTACTCAAGATACTTAGACGGCCGGTTACCCGGAACAAGACCCTTTTGTTTGCTTGACTATTTCCCAAAAGACTTTTTGATGATAGTTGATGAAAGTCATGTCACTATATCACAAGTTCATGCAATGTATGGAGGTGATAGGAGTAGAAAAGAAAACCTAGTTGAATATGGTTTTAGACTTCCAGCAGCAATGGACAATCGTCCATTAAAATTTGAAGAATTCGAATCTCTTCAAAATCAAGTAATGTATGTGAGTGCGACACCTGCAGATTATGAAATGCAAAAAACTGAAGGTGTTTATGTTGAGCAAATAATTCGTCCTACTGGATTATTAGATCCTTTAATTGAAGTTCGTCCGAGTAAGAATCAAATTGATGATTTGATTGAAGAAATTCAGTTATGTAATGAAAGGAATGAGCGAACTTTAGTAACTACACTTACCAAGAGAATGGCAGAAGAATTGACAAAATATTTTACTAGGGTACAAATTCGTTGCAGATATATTCATAGTGACGTTGAAACGCTTGAAAGAGTAGAAATTATGCAAGACCTAAGAAAAGGGCTTTTTGATGTTTTAATTGGAGTCAATTTGTTAAGAGAAGGTTTAGATTTACCCGAGGTATCATTAGTTGCAATCTTAGATGCAGATAAAGAGGGCTTTTTGAGATCTAATAGATCATTGACACAAACTGTCGGAAGAGCTGCGAGAAATGTTAATGGAAAGGCTATTATGTATGCAGATACTATCACAAAAAGTATGCAAAAAACAATTGATGAAACTAATTATAGGAGAGATAAACAAAATTTATATAATAAGAATAATAAAATTGTACCTAAAGCATTAAATAAATCACTCGATAGTGCATTAGCCAAAAATTCCATCTCTACAAATGCAAAAAAATTGGAAGATCGTAAAATAGCTGAAGAAGTAAACCGTTATCTTACCAAACCTGAAATAGAGAAAAAAATTCGTGAAGTCAGAAAGGCTATGGAAGATGCTGCTAAATCCCTTGATTTTATCGAAGCAGCTAAATATCGAGACGAAATTAAAAATTTACAAGAGCAGTTACAATAATAGATGCATATTTTAACTCGATTTTTATTTTTTTTTCTGTTGAGTTATTTAGTTAAATCTCAGGAGTTAACTGGAATAATTCTAGATGAAACAAACAATACTCCAATTCCCTTTTCAAGTATTTATTTAAAATCAGGGAAGGGTGTTGTTTCAAACGAAGAGGGACGATTTCGTTTAAATATAAATCCAGTTAATATAAATGATTCCCTGTTTATATCATGTATGGGCTATCAAACATTAAGATTATTAGATTATAATGTAAATGACTCTATTTTTTATTTATCACCAAAAACAATCAAACTTAAATCAATTATTTTAAGTGGTAATGATTTAAATGTTAATGAAATTATAAAAGAAATTCAAAAGAATATTAAAGATAAATATGAATTAGGAATTACTAAAAAAAATATGTTTTTGCGCGAAACAGGATCACAAAAGTTTAAAAAATTAGAAATCAAAATAAAGAAAACATCAATCCCAGAGTTCAATCAAAAATTTTGGGATAGTACATTGATTAGGATACCAAGATATAATGAGTGGTATTTTGAATTACTTGGTAATTTAACTGGTAATTATAGTAATGAAAAACAAAAACTTGAATTAGTTAGGGCATTAGAATTAGAAGACAAAGAAAAAACAGCAATCTTTGAAAACATTGAAAAATTGTTTGACACAATCCTTAATCAAAATATCAAAACCAATTCATTTTTTAAAGTACGTTCAGGAATTATTGGAGGAAAAGTTCAAGCTGATGAAATGGTCAAAATTCCAAATGATACAATATCTGAGGAACAAAAAATTCAAAATAAAAAGGATGATTTTCTAAAATGGCGCAAAAGAGTTTTAAGTAAACTTATTACAGGCCTTTTTGATGATGACAAATTAGATTTATCTATTATTAAAAAAGCTCATAAATATAAATTTATAGAATCAAATTTCACTTACTTAGGAGAAACACCAGTTTATATTTTTGATTTTATACCTACCGGAAATGCTGAATATCAAGGTAAAATTTTCATAGACGCCGACAAACTAGCCTTAATTAGGTTAGAATACAAAAATATTCGCCGAATTAGAGATTTCAGCATGTTTGGTGTTTCCTTTAAAGAAGATTTTAGAGAAGTTGTAATTCAGTTTAAAAAATTAAATTCTGGAAAATATGGGTTGGAGTTTTTAGACTTTAATTCAAGTTTTGAAGGTGGATTTGAAAGACCGTTAGTAATAACAGAAAAAAATAAAATAGTGAAAGGAAGAAATAAGCAAAATCAACTTAAAATGGATTTAGATGTGGTAAATAGGAATACACAAAGATTTCAATTAGTTGTTTTTGAAACTGAACTCTTAGAAAATAATATATTTGATAAGATTGATGAAAAGGGTACCCTTCTCCCTGTTAATAAAACATCATATGATCCTGAGTTTTGGGAAGGATATACAATTATAGAACCTAATAAAGTCATTCAAGAATTCTCGATCGATAATTGATTTTTAGTGTTTCATTTAAAAAACATATTTTAGTATAAAACTAAATGAATGAAAAACTTTGTTTATCTATTAATACTTAATGTTTTATTTATTCAATGTCAAACACCTCATAAAAATCAGTCAAGAGTAATATTTAAGGTTCATAAATTTGATTTAGATAAAGATCAAATGGAAGTTTCATTTGAAATTTTCAATAATTCAGAAAATACATGGAAAGGTGGAGACTGGTCTCTTCATTGGAATCAATTTAGTGGTTCACTTGATCAGTCGTCTATTCCAGAAGATGTTAAGATTATACCTACCAAAAACAGTCAATATTGGCAAATACATTTTGGATCATCATTTACTGTAAAACCAGGTGAATCAATAAAATTATCAGCTATTCAAAAAGGGATTATGAGAAGACTTGTAATGGGCCCTGTTGGTTTTTTTGTTCTCAATTCTAATGGTAATTATCTCTATGATTTAGAAAATCAAATTGATTGGAAATCGGCAAAAGGTATTGATAGATTAAATATTCCTTCTGCAGAAGAAAGGTTCAATATATTTGAGGGAATTACAAAATTACCAAGAAAAAATTTGCACTGGATTATTCCAACCCCCAAAAAATTAATTAACAAAAATAGTTATCGAAATTTCCCTAAAAATTTGAAAATAAATTTTGGTGAGTTTAGTGAAAAATCTGAAATTTTATTAAATCACTTGCAAAAGGGATTAACTACTCAAATTACAAAAAGTAATAAAAATTCTCAGATCAATATCTTAATAAATAATGAATTGGGTAAAGAAGACTATGAACTCAAAATAAAAGAGGATAATATTTATATTAATGTATCTAATTATGGTGGTCTCTTTTATGCTATTGTTTCACTAAATCAAATACTTTTAAATGCTCAAGAGGAAAAAAAGGGAATACCATTATTAGAGATAAACGATTCTCCAAGATTTGTTCATAGAGGATTTATGTTGGATTTATCTAGAAATTTTTATCCCAAGGAAAAAATTCTTCAAATCATTAATTTAATGGCCTATTATAAGTTAAATGTGCTTGACTTAAGACTTACTGACGATGAGGGTTGGAGAATAGAAATTCCAGGGCTTCCAGAATTAACTCAAGTTGGCAGTAAAAGAGGTTTTACAAGAGAAGAAAACGACCGTCTTTTCCCAATGTATGGTTCTGGATCTGGTAAAAAAGATACTCACGGAAGTGGATTTATATCACGAAAAGATTTTATTGAAATACTAAAAGTGGCTAAAGAAAGAAATATTCATGTAGTTCCCCAAATCAGTTTTCCATCTCATGCTAGAAGTGCTATAATTCCGATGAAAGTTAGATATGAATCTTTTATGGCAAAAGGTAAAGTTGAAGCTGCTAACGAATTTAGACTGCATGATCCTAACGATAAAAGTAAGTATACTTCTGCTCAACTTTTTAGCGACAATACAATTTGTATTTGTAGTCCTAGCGCATTTCGCTTTTTCGATAAGGTTTTTTATGAAATTAAAGCAATGTATGATGAAGCAAATCATTCAATGGAAACTTTTAATATCGGTGCAGATGAATTGCCTTTTGGTGTTTGGAAAAAATCTCCAATATGCAATGATTATATAAATAATTCTAGCGATATCAATTCTTATCAAGATTTGTATGATTCAAGTGTAAAACGTATTAATAAAACAATAGTTTCAAATGGAGCTCGAATGGCTGGGTGGGAAGATGTTCTTCTGATTCACAGCGAAAAAAGTCAATCTGAGATAGATATAAATAAAAATTTATTAGATATTGATTTTATTCCATGTGTTTGGAATAATACTTGGGGAGAAGGTCGTGAAGATATGATTTACAAACTAAGTAATATTGGTTTTCAATCAATTATGAGTAATTCTTCTGCTTTTTATTTTGATATGACAGACGATATGGATATGGAAAATCCAGGTCTTAACTGGTCAGGTTTTGTTAATTATAAAGATACTTGGGGTACTGAACCATTAAATGTATTTGCTAATAAAGTTAAATTGAAAAGCTTGAAACTAGACGATAATGATTTTAGAAATACAGTCAGTTTAAAAGAAGATGCTGTATCAAATTTTTTGGGTATTCAGTCTCAATTATGGACTGAAACAGCAACAAGTGACTATCATTTTGACCGTATGTTAATGCCTAATCTAATAATTTTTTCTGAACGTGCATGGAGTTCAAAAGAAGATTGGCTAGATAAAAAAACAGCTCAAGAACAAGAACCATTATTAAATAAATCATGGAATCGTTTTGTAAACACAGTAGGTCAGCGACATTTACCAATGATATCTAAGTTATATGAAGATATATTATTTGATATACCAAAAGCTGGTGGAATCATTGAAAATGGAATACTCAAAATTCGTCAACAATTTCCTGGGTTACATATTCGATATACAACAGACGGATCAGAACCTGATTTAAATTCAAGCTTGTACATTAGCCCTGTAAAAATTTCTTCATTAAGTGATGTTGTAATTCGAGTATTTGATATTAATGGTAGAGGTGGGAATTCAATAAATATTAAACAAAAATGATAACTAACAATAATAAACGTTTACTAGCCCTAGATATATTAAGAGGATTAACAATAATATTTATGATTATAGTTAATACTCCTGGATCCTGGAGTCATGTGTATGCTCCTTTACTTCATGCTGATTGGAACGGAATTACTCCAACAGATTATATTTTCCCTACTTTTTTATTTATAGTAGGTGTTTCAATTGTTCTTTCTTTTACAAAGCAAATAGAAATGGGGAAAAGTCGATCCGATATGACTAAAAGAATTTTTATACGAGCTTTGAAAATATATGCGGTAGGGATTTTTTTGTGGCTTTGGCCAAGTTTTAATTTTGATAGTATTAGATGGGTTGGTGTTCTTCACAGAATAGCATTTGTTTTTTTAATATGTGCAATACTTTTTTTGTATACATCAAAAAGAATACAAATATATTCAGGAATAGCACTTTTACTTTTCTATTGGATTGTTATGGTGTATGTACCTGTTCCTGGAATTGGTACTCCTGATCTAAGTATTCCTGAAAAAAATTGGGCACATTATATAGATTCAATGCTTTTACCAGGAAAATTATGGGAAGATACTTGGGATCCAGAAGGAATTTTAAGTACACTTCCATCTGTTGCAACTGGTATCATGGGTATGATTTCAGGTTATATTTTGTTAGGTAAAGAAGAGCTTACCTATAAAATAAATAAAATCTTCTTTGTTGGATTTATACTCATTTTTCTTGGCGATATTGTTCAATGGTTTTTCCCTTTGAATAAAAACTTGTGGAGTTCATCCTTCAGTTTGCTTATGGGTGGCATTAGTTCTTTTGCTCTTGCTGCATCACTATTTATTTTTGACCTAAGAAAAATTAAATATCGATTTAAATTTGCAGAAGCCTTTGGAGTAAATTCAATTCTTGCTTATTCTCTTTCAAGTATATTAACTGTTATTTTTTATAGTTCTGAATTGTGGGGTATTGCATTTAATCAAGAGTTCATTAAATTTTGGGGAAATATAGGGCTCCCCCTAAAATTGGGTTCTTTGATATATGCTATAATTTATGTAGTTGTCCTTTGGATACCTTGCAATTATTTATACAAAAAGAAAATTTTTATAAAACTCTAAAAAAAAACGGTCTATTAAAAATTAGACCGTTTTAAACAAAAATAAATAACTAATTTAATTACTTAACTTTTATTAATTTTTTGGGTTGTGGTAAAGCCTCATCTCGTTTTGACAAACTAATCTTTAATATACCTCCCTTGTATGTTGCTTCAATCTTTGAAGAATCAACGCTTTCAGGGATACTAAATGTCCTTTTAAAACTATTATAGTCAAATTCAATTCTAGTTAATTTTGAATTATCTTCTTTTTGTTCTTTATTAAATGAAGATGAAATAGATAAAAGACCGTCTTCTATCTCTATTTCAAAGTCATTTTTATTTTTTCCTGGAATTGCAAGCTCAATTTCAAAATGTGTATCTAATTCCTTTATATTTACAGCAGGTACTGAAAAAGTGTGCCTATCATAATTCCAGTCAAGGTTAATTAAATCATCTAAAGTTGATGGAATAAATTTCGTTCTATTGCTTATTAAGTTCATAATATAAATTTTAAGTTTAACAATTTTTACTTGTATAACTAAAGGCAAAACTTAGACCAAATCCTAAATTTGTCATTTTGTCATTATATTTTTTATAAAAAACTGACTTTTTGTCGCTATAAAATAGCTTTTTGCACTTTTTCAGCTGCTTCTTGAAATGCAGTTGCTGATAAGACATTTAAGCCTGATGAATCAATAAGTTCTTTAGCAATGTCAGAATTAGTTCCTTGCAATCGAACGATTAGAGGTACTTTAATTGAATCACCCATATTTCTATATGCATCCACAATACCCTGAGCTACACGGTCACATCTAACAATACCCCCAAAAATATTTACTAGAATAGCTTTTACTTTAGGATCTTTTAAGATTAACCTAAAAGCAGTTTCTACTCGAGCTGCATCAGCAGTACCACCAACGTCAAGAAAGTTTGCTGGGTCACCACCTGCTTGTTTAATTAAATCCATTGTTGCCATTGCAAGACCTGCTCCATTTACCATGCACCCTACATTTCCATCTAAATCAACATAATTAAGTCCTACCTCACGAGCTTCTACTTCAACTGGATTTTCCTCACTTAAATCACGCATTTCTTCAAATTCCTTATGTCTGAAAAGACTGTTATCATCCAAAGTTACTTTTGCATCAACAGCAATAATTTTATCATCTGAAGTCTTTAAAACTGGATTGATTTCAAATAATGAAGCGTCTGATCCCACATAGGCTTTGTAAAGAGCGCTAATAAATTTTGTCATTTCTTTGAAAGCTACTCCTGAAAGACCAAGGTTAAATGCTACTTTTCGAGCCTGAAAACCCTGAAGCCCTAAAGATGGATCAATATCCTCAGTAAAAATTAAATGTGGAGTTGCTTCTGCAACAGCTTCAATATCCATTCCTCCTTCAGTAGAGTACATGATCATATTTCTACCAGTTGCTCTATTTAATAAAACAGAAATATAAAATTCTTTAGGCTCTGTTTCACCTGGATAATAAACATCTTCTGCTATGAGAACTTGATTTACTTTTTTCCCCTCTGGAGGTGTTTGTGGGGTTAAAAGCTGCATCCCAATAATTTCACTAGAGATTTTTTCTAAATCCGCGAGACTTTTTGCCAACTTTACTCCCCCTCCCTTTCCACGACCTCCAGCATGTATCTGCGCCTTTACAACATGCATAGAAGTTCCGGTTGATTCTGTTAATTCTTTTGCTGCAGCTAAAGCTTCAGTTGAAGTTTTAGCTACAATTCCTCTCTGAACGCTTACTCCAAAGCTAGCCAACAATTCTTTCCCTTGATATTCGTGTAAATTCATAAAATAATTCTAAAATCAATACAAAAATATACAAACCCTATTTGAAATCAGAAAACCAGACTTAAATATTTTGTTATAGACATAACATTTTATTGAAATTTGAAATAGATTCCCTCTAAATTTGACCTTTATAATTAACTACCTAATTTTGGCTTTTCATTAGTTATATATGAATCATTCTATTTTAAAATCAATAGCTGAAAAACATAAATGCCCTATTTATGTATACGATGGTAATAAAATAAAAAAACAATATGAGCGACTTACCAATGCTTTTAGTAGTATTAAAAACTTAAGAATTAATTATGCTTGTAAAGCATTATCAAATATTTCAATACTCAGTTTAATGAGATCTATGGGCTCTGGATTGGATACTGTATCAATCCAAGAGGTTCAACTTGGACTAAAAGCTGGTTTTAAAGCTGAAAATATAATTTTCACACCAAATGGTGTATCTATGAATGAAATTGAAAAAGTAGCTTCATTAGGTGTTCAAATAAATATTGATAATCTTACAATATTAGAACAGTTTGGAACTAAATATCAAGATATACCCGTATGCATACGCATTAATCCTCACGTAATGGCGGGAGGTAATAGCAATATATCCGTTGGACATATAGATTCAAAATTTGGAATTTCTATTCACCAAATACCTCATATTTTACGAATCGTAGAGAATACAAAAATGCATATAAATGGTGTTCATATGCATACTGGTAGTGATATACTTGATATAGAAGTTTTTCTCCATGCTGCTGAAATTTTATTTGAAACAGCTTCTAAATTCAATGACTTAGATTTTATTGATTTTGGTAGTGGTTTTAAAGTACCTTACAAATTTGGAGATATAGAAACTAATATTGAAGAATTAGGAGAAAAACTCTCTAAAAGGTTTCATAGTTTTTGTAAAACCTATGGAAAAGACTTAGAATTAGCATTTGAACCTGGAAAATTTTTGGTTAGTGAAGCGGGTTATTTTTTAACTAAAGTCAATGCAATCAAACAGACTACTTCTACAGTTTTTGCGCAAGTTGATTCAGGTTTTAATCACCTAATCAGACCTATGCTATATGGTTCACATCATGAAATTATTAATATTTCTAATCCAAAAGGAAAAGAACGATTTTACACAGTTGTTGGCTATATATGTGAAACCGACACCTTTGGAAACAACCGTAAAATCTCAGAAATATCTGAGGGAGATATACTCGCTTTTAAAAATTCTGGTGCATATTGCTTTACCATGGCTAGCAATTATAATTCTAGATACCGACCTGCAGAGGTTCTTTGGTATAAAGAAAAATCATTTGAAATTAGAAAAGAAGAGACCTTTGATGATCTAGTCCAGAATCAAATTTTAATAGATTTTAGTAAAAAAGTTTCTGTTAATTGATCTCTTTAAGGTTATTTAGAGAGTTATTATAAGCTATAATAAATTCTTCTATAATTTCAGAAGCTGGAATAATTTTGTCAATTTGAGCCGATACTTGACCAATTTCTAATTCTCCTTCAACCAGATCTCCTTCAAACATGCCTTTCTTAGCCCTACCCCGCCCTAAGGCTTCTCTTAACTCTTCAATACTTGATCCGTTTTCATATAAAGAAACAATTTTTTCATAAAATTGATTTTTAATCAAACGAACTGGCGTAAGTTCTTTAAGAGTAAGCACAGTACTACCCTGCTTAGCCTTTATTACCTCTTCTTTAAATTTAGGATGAGATGAAGCTTCGGGAGTTGCCACAAAACGAGAACCTACTTGTACAGCGTTAGCACCCAAAGCCATTGAAGCAAGCATCGCCTCACCTGAACCTATACCTCCTGCTGCTATTAAAGGAACTTTAATTACTCTTTTTATTAACGGAATAAGAGCCATAGTAGTAGTCTCTTCCCTTCCATTGTGCCCTCCAGCCTCAAATCCCTCTGCAACAATAACATCAACACCACATTCTTCTGCTTTGAGTGCAAATTTTACTGAACTAACAACATGAGCTACAGTACAATTATTATCTTTCAAATATGAAGTCCAAAGTTTTGGATTCCCAGCTGCAGTGAATACTATTGGAACCTCTTCTTCTATAATTATCTTCATTAGTTTATCGATATCGGGATATAATAATGGTACATTTACACCAAAGGGTTTTGGTGTAGCGGCTTTACATTTCTGAATATGTTCTCGTAATACCTCAGGGTACATAGAACCTGATCCAATCAAACCTAGTCCACCAGCATTACTAACAGCAGAAGCTAATCGCCATCCACTTGCCCAAACCATTCCTGCCTGAATAATTGGGTATCGAATACCAAATAATTTACAAATTGGATTTTCCATTTTCAAAAAATCTTAGTTTTAGTTTAATATTTAAATTTTGACTACAAATTTGAAAAATTAAGATATGACACCAGACCCCAATAATTCTTTTTTATGATACCAGGCAACAAATTGTCCTGATGTTATTGCTGATTGAGGATTTTCAAAACTAACTAGCATCTCATTTTCTGTCTGATATAATATAGCTTTTTGTAAAGACTGTCTATATCTAATTCTAGCTGATATTTCTAATTTTTCTCCGGTAGATAATTGTAAGTCATTACGAATCCAATGGATTTCATTTTTTGAAACCTTTAAAGCCTTCCGATATAATCCGGGATGAGATTTTCCCTCACCCACATAAATAATGTTTTTCCGAATATCTGTATCAATAACAAATAAAGGCTCTTTAAACCCACCTAAGCTCAGGCCTTTTCTTTGTCCTATAGTAAAAAAATGGGCACCATTATGCTCTCCAATAAATTCACCATCATTTGCATTGTATTTATATTTTTTTGCTGTTTCGACAAGGGCTTCTTTCTTTATTTTACTCATTTTAAATTTGCTGTGCCTATTAGAAATTTTAATTATTTTTCCTCTTTTAGGTTTTAATTTTTGTTGCAAAAATTCTGGCAAACTGACCTTTCCAATAAAGCAAAGTCCTTGGGAATCTTTTTTTTTAGCAGTAGTTAATTTTTGTTTAGAGGCAATTGAACGAACTTCTGATTTATTTAAATGTCCAATTGGAAATATAATTTTCTCAAGTTGTTTTTGATTTAATTGACACAAAAAATAAGATTGATCTTTATTTTTGTCTTTCCCTTGTATTAATTGATATATCTTTTCACCAGATTTCATTTGAAATGAATCTTTTTGACAATAATGACCTGTTGCAACTAGTTCTGCCCCTAATGAAAGAGCAATTTTAAGAAAAACATCAAATTTGATTTCACGATTACATAATATATCTGGATTTGGGGTCCGTCCTTTTGAATATTCATTAAACATGTAGTCAACTATCCGCTTTTTATACTCTTTACTTAAATCTATGGTCTGAAATGGAATTCCAATTTTTTCTGCAACAAGCATTGCATCATTACTATCCTCTAACCATGGACATTCATTTGATAAAGTTACAGATTCATCATGCCAATTCTTCATAAATA
>CAJWHM010000032.1 GCA_913041125.1 uncultured Bacteroidota bacterium
CACTTATGACAGTGGTGTCACTGGGGCTATTTGATGTAGGGTATGCCTATGAAACTCCAACAGATAACGGACTCTCACAACTGAATCTTAGAACACACGAACTCGTATTTAGAATCAACTTAGGTGAATCTGATCAGTCATCTAAAGATGGGCCTAGTGCAGTTGAGTGATTTGCATTACTTTCCACATATAAATTAAATTACTATATTTAGTTCTATGGAAATACTAGTAATTACTTCACAGATAATAATAGCAGTTTCAATTTTAATCGTTTGGGTATTTAGATTTGATAATATTGTTGTCGAATTCAAACAATACGGTCTATCTGATTTAATAAGAAGCATGGTTGGAGCTGCAAAAATATCATTGGCAACCTTACTTGTTGTGGGTATATTTTATAAAGAAGTTGTTTTTTTATCTGCACTTTCTATGGCCTTTCTTATGGTTTGTGCTCAAATTGCACATATTAGTGTTAAGAACCCCCTTATGAAATATGTCCCTTCATTTTGTCTTCTAGTTTTATCACTATTTATTGCAGCGTCAGATAAGGGTTTAATATAAAATATGACGCTTATAAATATTCTGATACTTATCTCAGGGGTGTCATTTTTGTTTTATGGTATTTCATCATTTACCTCAAAAAGAATGAAAAGTCAATATGCGCGCTGGGGATATCTAGAGCAAAGGTATCTTATAGGAACCCTTCAATTTCTTGGTGGGTTAGGTATATTACTTGGTCTTATTTATAAACCCCTAATTCCTCTTTCTTCAGCTTCATTAATGCTCTTAATGTTAGCAGCAGTTGGAGTTAGAATTAAAATTAATGATGGTTTTTTACCGATGCTTCCCGCAATATTTTATGCAGTCCTGAATTTTTTAATTCTTGTGAATACTGTTTTTTAAAAGCCCTCATTTTTTTATTTTAGTGCGGTTAAATTGTATTTAAAAAATGCAGTAAAAATGTAGTAGTTAGAAAGGTATTTTTTTACTCGCTTTAAATTATTTTAGAAAATTAAAAATTTTATAATGAAACTATTTAAACTTATTGTTCTTTTACTTTTCCCTATTTTATCTTTCTCTCAAGAGCTTTTTACTCAAAATGAGATTAATATTAATGAAGGATTAAAAACAAAACAAGGCAAATACTTAAAAATGTCGGACTATGTAATCAGATATTCAGATGCTACGCCAGAAGAATTATACGATAAAACCGTTGTATGGTTTAATGATAAATTTAAAGGTGATGGCGATGAAATTCTAAATAATAGTAAGGGCAAGTTTTTGAGAATTCAGGGATCTACTGAAGAACTTTTAAAAACTCATAAGGTAGATAGATCATCAGAGGGGTATCAGGGTTATAGATATATAATTGATATTAGATTTAAATACGGGCGTTTTAAATTTGAACCTGTAAGCTTAAAAACCTATACAAAAGACGAATCGCTATCAGATGGATGGTATGAAAGAGGTTTTTCAAATAAAATTTTAAATGCTGAAGGTGAGCAAATAGCTGAAGGTGAAAATGACATTAAAACACAATTGAAATTCTTCAATGATTTAGCTATTAGCTTGGACAAACATTTAAATGGTGATAAGAATATTGAAGATGAGGATTGGTAAACTAAAGTTGTTTATCGAACATAACTTCTAGCTCACCACTACCCTCTTTGAAAAATAACAAATCATCTTCACAAAGATCTTCTAAAAGATTCTTGAATTTTTTATCTAGGCCGTAAACCACTTTTTTAATTTTACTAATCCCATTTGGATGAACGAAGTTTTTAGGTTTGGGATCAATATTAAAATAAGTCATAAAAAAGGGTAAATTAATTTCCATAGGAAAAAGTAGTTCCCACTTTAATAATCTGTTTTTTGGATCTAATCTTTTACTTGAGGTTATAAAATACTTTTGATCGTATTTATTTAAGATTTTTATTTCATTTTTAAAATTGTTTGAATACGTTTCCAAGCAAATTTCAAAATAACTAGGTTTGGATTTTTCCCAATTATTAAATCTATCTACTAACTTTTGTTTGCCAATTAACTTTAGTAGGGATTTTGAAAATTTAGATACAGGAGCCTTTTCTATTAATTCTATGTATGGCCCCTCAGAAAAATAAATAAGCGCATTATGAGGATTTTTTTTTGAGCCAAACTCAACATGAAAACCCTTTTTAATAAATTCGTTTACCGATTTATTGAGATTATTTACCTTATAAAGTACATGACTCAGACATAAACTATTATTCATTAATCACGTTTTCAATGATGAAAATAATCATTAATAAATTTTGAAACGATTTGTTAAGATATGTTATATGTAAAAAATGATCATTTTTATTTTTGATCAGGATACTTAAACCATAAGCCCCCAATAAACATAAACGCAATAGTTCCCCAAATTACAATTGAAGGTAAATCTGGTGCTAACGGTGCAGGTCCCATATCTACAGTATGCCCATATCTTTCAATTATCGAACTCGCTGAAGAGGATAATTCAACTCCTGCATTTTGAAGTTCTGATAATTGGAATGACATGTTTTTCTGAGTTGCAACTAGATAAGAAGAAACTTGTAATCCGAAAAAAATGACACATGCACAAAATAAAGTCATCACTCCTTTTGCATAAGTTGGCATATTTAATTCTCTAGTTCTTCTTATTAAGTAAAAAGCGAGCGCAGTCATAATGATTACACATAATAAGTAGATAGCATTGTTTATAAAGTTTAGATTTGCTAATTCGTAGATTTGAAATTCATTCATAATTTATGATTTATGGTTGGTATTCTTAAATATACAAAAAAGAAGCTGTAAAATTTAAAAAGAGTTCTCAAAACAATCTCTTGTAATTATATATGTAAATTAAGTAATTTGTCCTGATACAATTAACTGATATTAAATAAATGAGATTTAATTTTTTTGAGTCTTATATAATTGTTCAAATAGTAATCTTTTCTAGTAAGCCTAGTTTTTTTGCCTCTTTGTTTTTTAATGGAAAAATTCTTTTGTTTTCAATTCTATAAAATTTATGTTCCATTTTAAAATCAGATTTTACTCCTTCAAAAGATCCTTTTTTATATTTAACAATAGGTACATGAACTAGTAAAACATTGTTTTCTGAAGAAATCAAGTGATACCATTTTCTAAAAAAACTAATCCATATTTCTTTATTACTAAGTAATAATTTTATTCCATTAGAAGGAAAAATTTGTTTCCCTTCCGGGGTTACCATTTCACCATTATATGCGTTATACTTTAATGAAACACTATTGTCTTTGATTTTAGCTAACATCCATTTTTTATGAAAATAAACTGAGTTTTCAATTTTATTTCTTAATTCTAGATCTTTCTCTTGCTGGGTTTTATTTAAGTTTTGAGCATAAAAAATAGTGGTGCAAAAAAATGTTAAAAAAATTAAACTTTTTTTATTCATTTATAAATCCTAGGTTATTTTCAAACATATCCTACTAAAAAAGCCCTTCTTTAGTTAAGGGCTTTTTATTATAAATTAAGGAGAACTTAACTCAGGTAAAAGTTTTTGAAAATGTGAAATATTCTCTGAAACTGAAAGTTGAATATTAGTATAATCGTCCTCATAAGATTCCTCTCCATAAATTTGATTGTATTTCTCAACTACTTTTGAAAACATGTTAGAGTTTTCTTCTTGCATTGAAGATAAATCTTTATGATGATATCTAACCATTACCCAATTCCCATTACATCCAGACATACAGGACATAACACCTACTCTGTTTTTCCATCCAGCTTCTTTCATAGCATTTACTAACCTTGTTCTATATCTCCAAAAATCCTTTTCTTTTCCAGGAATAAGTTTATATACAATAACTCTTCTATGATTAAGTCTTTTATATCCCTCTGGAATATAAGTCGCGTCTTTATTTAAATACCAAAATCGATTTGCTAATGGAGTATGAAGCTTTCCTGTCATTTTCCACCAATAATCCAATTCTTGACTGCTAACAGACGAATCAAAATCACCTATCTCGTTTCCATGTTGTACTCTCCATAAATTATTTGCATTAGGACCAGATAAAATTTCAAATGTTGAAAATCTTGTAGTTCCTTTTTTGGAGTTGTATAATTTTGTTTTTTCTGCTACGGCAGACTTCATCTTAGCAAGATTCATAGGTTCAATATCTAGTACTCTAGCCTGAATTACTTGAGCCAAAGAGATATTTGAAAAAATTAATGAGATGCTTAATAATAATAGTTTTTTCATTTTAAAATTGATTTATGGTTAATCACTTACAATATAAAAATAAGATTTTAATATAATTAATGAGCTTGAAATTTTCTTGAAGAAACAGTTTTTAAGCAAATTATATACATATTATTAATTTGACTCCTCATTGTTAAAGTATCATTATTTAAATGATATTTCCAACTATAAATAGTGTCATTCCTTTTGAAAGTGAATATATTATTTGTTTGGTATTCAATTAATTTCGTTCCATATTCGATTTTATCACCGTGTTCTCCATGCTCATCAATGACAAATGCTCCAAATTCATTTCCCTTAAATGTAAAATATTGTTTAGGTAAATAATCTGTTTGACCGTTCCAATTTATTAAGCGATATTCACCATTAGGTACAGGCTGATAACATGTCGTCAAAAAAATTAATATTATTAATGGCGTAATAATTTTTCTTTTAAACTCAAATCGCTTTAAAATTTTTAATCTCATCCCTGAATTGATATTCTATTTGAATTGGTTGACAACAAACTTCACAGTCCTCAATATAGCTTTGTGTTAGATCTGATTTTTCTAACAACATCGAAATTTCTTCCCAACAATAAGGGCATTGAAAAAAGTATTCAATCATTTAAGGGTATAGTAGTAAATTAATATTACTAACAAAATAAACCAACCTATAAGTATTGGCAAATTCATTTTTAAATTTATAAAAAATACCCTTTTTAAACAGAAAATTTACCCAGAACTCTATATTAAATAGATTGCTTTTGAATTTTTTGGAACGAAAAACTTCTCCAAAGCCATTTTAAAGGATCATCTCTAAATTTTTTTTAAAACGCAATAGAAACTAAGATTTGAATTATATGGACAAATATGCCAATAATTATAGGTTGGTTTATTTTTATGGTAATTTCTAAACGAGTTTTAGGGATAAATTAAAATTTAATAACTTAAACAAAAGATTATAGATGATTATTTAATACATCAATAAAAAGTTTTACCAAATCTTTTACCCCTATCTTTAAAAGACCTTTTTTATTGCAATAAATATTAAAAACAATAAAATAAATAAGTATGATGAATTTAATTCGAATAGCACCCCTTTTTACACTATTAGTTTTTGGTGTCTACTCAGGAAGAGCACAAAGAAATACAGTTTATGACTTGCAATTAGACTATAAACATAACCCCTTAGGTATAGATAATAAACAACCACATTTTGGATGGAAAATAAATAGTGCAGGTTATGATGTCAAGCAAACACAATACCAGCTTTTAGTTGGTACTCGTTCCCATTTTAGTACTCAGGAAGCCATATGGGATTCTGGTCTTGTAACCACCGATCAAAATGTACATGTAGTTTATTCAGGACCAGCTTTAGCATCAAATGAAACTTATTTTTGGCGGGTTCGGGTATGGACTAATCAAGAAAAAAAACCTATTGAAAGCTCCGAAGGTTTTTGGTCTATGGGATTATTAAATCAGCAAGATTGGAGAGCTAAATGGATTGGTCAAACCAACGAAGACGATATTACCAGAAAAAGCCCCTATTTTAAAACTGAATTTACTTTGGCAAATAAAACAGTTGAAAAAGCCTATTTACACATCACTTCCAAAGGTATGTATGAAGCTTACCTAAATGGAAAACGTATAGGTGATGCCTATTTTACCCCCGGCTGGACATCATACAATTCCCGCCTTCAATATCAAACCTATGATGTTACATCGTATATGCTTCAAGAGAACGCGCTTGGTGTGACACTCGGAAGTGGATGGTATAGAGGTTATTTGGCTTGGGGAGATAACAAAAATATTTACGGTGATCAATTGGGTTTAAAAGCCCAATTAATGATTGAATATAAAGACGGAAGTGCTCAAATTTTGGGGACTGATGAAAAATGGATTTATAGCCATGGTGCTATAATCGATTCTGAAATTTATGATGGTGAAATTTATGATGGCCAAAAATATGACCCCCTTTGGGCTAATGTGGGGCATGCTTTTACAAATCCAAAAAAAGCCCAAGTGCAGGAAGAGGATAAGTTGCCTTTAATTGCCACGATCAATGAATTGATTAAGAAACAGGAAGTATTTGAGGTAAAGGAAAAAATTAAAACACCTTCTGGCGATTTAGTTTTGGATTTTGGACAAAACTTGGTGGGTTGGGTTGCTTTTCAACATGGAGGGAAATCTGGTGATTCATTGCACATTTATCATGCCGAAATTTTAGATAAGGAAGGGGAATTCTATACCGAAAATCTACGTGCCGCAGCGCAGAAAAATACCTTTATTTTAAATGGAGATCCTAATTTTGTATATGAACCTCATTTTACTTTTCAAGGATTTCGTTACATTAAAATTGAAGGTGACACTACAATAGATCCGTCAAATTTTAAGGCTATTGCCCTTTATTCTGATATAGCTAAAAGCGGTAGTTTTGAAACCTCCAATACATTAATTAATCAATTGCAACACAATATTGAATGGGGTCAAAATGGAAACTTTTTAGATGTTCCTACAGATTGCCCACAACGTGATGAACGCTTAGGATGGACAGGCGATGCACAGGCCTTTTATAATACAGCAGCCTTCAATAGAAATGTGAAAAATTTTTTTGATAAATGGTTGCTTGATCTGGCTGAAGACCAACGAGAAGATGGGTCAGTACCTTTTGTGGTACCTAATGTACTGGGTGAAAATGCGATGGGCTCTGCTGGATGGGCCGATGCAGCCACAATAATTCCTTGGAATGCATATCTAAATTATGGTGATTTAGGTGCCCTAGAACAACATTACCCAAGTATGAAAAAATGGGTACAGTATATGGAATCCTTAGCTGAGAATGGGCGATATAAAGGTGGATTTCATTTTGGTGATTGGCTTTTTTATAGACCAAATGATGACAACGATGGGCGAGCTGCAGTTACAAGTAAAGAATTAATTGCTCAAAGTTTTTTTACTTATTCTGTAGAAATTATCAAAAATACTGCTAAAGCCTTAAATATTAAATCTGATTTTGAGTATTATTCTGTTCTTCATAAAGTAGCGAAAAAAGCCTTTACAGAAGAGTTTGTAACCCCTTCTGGTCGTTTGATTTCAGAAACCCAAACTGCCTATGTGCTAGCGTTACAATTTAATCTTTTTCCAGAAAGTTTAAAGGCCCAGGCCGTAGATCGGTTGGTAGCCAATATCGAAAGTTATGATACCCACCTTACCACTGGCTTTTTAGGTACCCCTTTTTTATGTCATGTTCTTTCACAAAACGGAAGGTCTGATATAGCTGTTAAGTTGCTATTGCAAAAAAGCTATCCCTCATGGCTCTATCCAGTCACCCAGGGAGCTACCACCATTTGGGAGCGGTGGGATGGATTAAAACCTAATGGAGATACCCAAACACCTTCTATGAATTCCTATAACCATTATGCTTATGGGGCTATTGGTGAATGGATGTATACTTACTTACTCGGTATTCAAAAAGAGAACGATTTTCCTGGATTTAAAAAATATACACTCAAGCCCATTTTTCCTAAAGAATTCAAAAACGTAAAGGGGCATTATGACAATGCCTTTGGAACGATTACCGTAGCTTGGGAACGAGATGAAAATAGTATAACACTTTCTTTTGAAGTTCCTACAAATAGTCAATGCACAGTAGACTTATCTTCAGTTGAGAGTTTTGATCGTCAACTCTTTACAAAACAGAAACGCAAAGGCAGTCCAATTGAAGCTATAGTTAGCTTAGGGTCTGGAAGTTATCGAATTATATTAACCAAAACTCATCCCATCACCACCAACGCTACACTTTTTTGAGGAAAATTTAAATATTTACTTAATTTCATTAGGCCTAAAAAATATAATAAAGTAAAATAAATGAAAAATACATTTAAACATGTCAATTATCTGTGGGATGAATCTAAAGCAGCCACTTTAGGAGATGATGAAGTAGCTTTGTTTCTTTATCGTTCAAATATTTTAGGTAGTGATTTGCGAATAACCAATTATGGTGGAGGCAATACCAGTTGTAAAACAATAGAAAAAGATCCCCTATCCAATAAAGAAGTGGAAGTAATGTGGATTAAGGGATCTGGAGGTGATATTGGGACGCTTAACCGCCAAGGCATTGCTAGCCTCTATACCAAGCGTTTACATGATTTGAAAAATGTATATGCTGGTTTAGATAATGAAGATCTAATGGTGGGGCTTTTTAAACACTGTATATATGATTTAGACAGCCGAGCACCTTCAATAGATACACCATTACATGGGTTGCTTCCTTTTAAACACATTGACCACCTCCACCCAGATGCTCTTATTGCAGTAGCCGCGGCAGCTGACAGCGAAGTTACTACCAAAGCAATATGGGGAGACAGTATGGGTTGGGTGCCATGGCAAAGACCAGGTTTTGATTTAGGATTACAACTGGAAAAATGCTTGGCCAATAACCCTGGAATTCGCGGTATTGTCTTAGGCAGTCATGGTTTATTTACCTGGGGCGATACTTCTCATGAATGTTACCTTAATAGTTTGGAGGTGATTGAACAAGCGTCAGTATTTATAGAAGAAAAAATAGTGGCAAATACAACTATATTTGGTGGAGCAAAAGTCAAGTCACTTGATGCTAAACAACGTAAAAAAAAAGCATCACAATTGATGCCGATTTTAAGGGGATTGTGTTCTTCAAAAAATCAAATGATTGGTCACTTTACCGATAATGAAAAAGTATTGGCCTTTGTTAATTCCAAAGATTTAGAACGACTTGCACCAATGGGCACCTCCTGTCCAGATCATTTTTTAAGAACCAAAATCCAACCTTTAATACTACCGCTTTCCCCTACTATTAATATCAATGAAACTGAAGGCATTAAGAAAAAACTGACACCTGCCTTTGAAGAATATAGAGCGCTTTACAAGGAATATTATGAAACCTGGAAGAATCCTAACAGCCCAGCCATACGTGATCCTAATCCCGTAATTTTATTATATCCAGGCGTAGGGCTTTTTAGTTTTTCAAAAAATAAACAAACAGCTCGAGTAGCGGCAGAATTTTACATAAATGCCATTAATGTTATGCGGGGGGCAGAGGCCATATCATCATACACCTCTTTACCCAGAAAAGAAGCCTTCAATATAGAATACTGGTTATTGGAAGAAGCTAAATTACAACGGATGCCTAAAGAAAAAGTCTTGTCTCGAAAAGTGGCATTGGTAACCGGAGCTGGGGGTGGTATTGGTAAAGCAATTGCCGAAAAGCTTCTGGCTGAAGGAGCACATGTAGTTTATACTGATATTTCAGAAGATCGATTGATTCAAAATACAGCAGGTTTATCTTCTGATCAGGTCTCCCATATAGTTTGTGACGTAACCCAAAAGAGTTCTATTCAGAATGCTTTGGAACATACCGCACTTCAATTTGGTGGAGTTGACATTTTGGTTCATAGTGCAGGCTTGGCCATTTCTAAACCTTTGTCAGATACAGAAGAGAAAGATTGGGATATTTTACAAAATGTTCTAGTGAAAGGGCAATTTGAATTGGCTAAACAAGCTGTACAAATTATTAGAAGACAAGGTTTGGGTGGAAATATGGTTATTATTGCTAGCAAAAATGGTTTGGTTTCTGGACCCAATAATGTAGGCTACGGAACGGCTAAAGCGGCTCAACAGCACATGGCTCGTCTGTTAGCAGCTGAACTAGCTGCTGATAAAATTAGAGTAAATATTGTGAACCCAGACGGAGTAATCGTGGGGAGTAAAATTTGGGAAGGCGAATGGGCTGAAGGACGTGCTAAAGCTTATGGTATATCAGTGGAAGAATTGCCTAAATTTTATGCCGAACGAAATTTGTTAAATGAAATTATTTATCCTGAAGATATTGCCAACGGTGTTTTTGCCTGTGTGGGGTTACTCGATAAATCTACCGGAAATATAATCAATGTAGATGGCGGCATAGCCAACGCCTTTGTGCGATAAATACATAGCTTTGAGTAAACCATTCTTTTTAGATATCTTTAATAGTTTATGAGAATTACCGCAGAACAAATACAAAAAGAAAATGAAAGTCAAAAAGAAATCCATGGTTTTGCCTTTGATTATCTGAGTAACACTCTAGAATGTCAAGGAATATCAGTGGCAGCCATTATAGAACAAATAAAAGCTTTTCAAGTTGCTATTCCAAGTTGGGCCTTGGGAGCTGGGGGAACACGATTTGGTCGTTTTTCTTTTTATGGCGAACCATCCACTCTATCACAAAAACTGGAAGACGTAGGCGTACTACATGCGCTAACCAAAAGTGCGGGCTCCATTTCACTTCATATTCCTTGGGATGTACCAGAAGACTATACCGCCATCAAAGAACAAGCAAAGACGCTAGGGTTGGTTTTTGACGCAGTTAATTCGAATACATTTCAAGACCAAAAAGGAGCAAAAACTTCTTATAAATTCGGTTCTTTAAGTTCAATTGATGAGGCTTCTCGAGTGCAGGCCATTGCACATAACCAAGAAGTAATTTCCATTGGAAAAAAATTAGGATCCAAGAGCATCACTGTTTGGTTGGCCGATGGAGCCAATTTTCCTGGACAAGTCAATTTCCAAACCGCAATTCAGCAAACAGAAAAAAGTTTACATCAAATTTATGCAGACCTTCCAAAGGATTGGAAAATGTTTATTGAATATAAACCCTTTGAGCCAAATTTTTATAGTACAGTTATTCAAGATTGGGGCACTTCATTTATGCTAGCCAATAGCTGTGGAAAAAAGGCTTACACCTTGGTTGATTTAGGGCATCATTTGCCAAATACCAATATAGAACAAATTGTAGCCACGCTTATGTTGAGAGGAAAGTTAGGGGGGTTCCACTTTAATGATAGCAAATATGGTGATGATGATCTCACTGTGGGCAGTATCAAACCGTATGCCCTTTTTTTGATTTTTAATGAGTTGGTTTATGGTATGGCAAATAATCCTGAAAATCCCAGCCCAGCCTGGATGATTGACGCAAGTCATAACATTAAAGACCCATTGGAAGATTTATTGCAATCTTTGGAAGCCATCTTGGAAGCCTATGCTAAAGCGCTATTGGTGGATCAATTGGCCCTAAGAGAGTCACAAAAACAACAAGATGTTGTTGGTTGTCAGGAAATTTTACAAGCTGCCTATCGAACTGATGTCCGCCCTTTATTAGCAGCTGCAAGAGCAAAAGCGGGGGGGTGTTTAAACCCCATACATGCCTATCGAAATTTAGCTGTCCGTTCTAAATTAATACAAGAACGTGGAAAACATAATGTGGCCTCCGGATTATAATTAATATGGAAAAAGTCACTGCAACTTTTGATATTGGAAAAACCAATAAAAAGTTCTTTCTCTTTAATGCAGACTTTAAGGTCTGCCATGAAGTTATAACTAAACTCCCTTATGTAAAAGATGAAGACGGACACCCTTGTGAATCAATAGAGGATTTAAAAAATTGGGTAGAAACAACTTTTAATGAAGCGCTGCGGTTCAAAGAATTTAAGATTGAAGCACTCAATTTTTCTGCTTACGGTGCTAGTTTTATTCATCTTGATCCAGAGGGAAAACCCGTAACTCATTTATTTAATTATACCAAAAACTTTCCTGAAATAATGCATAAAAAATTTTATGCCCTCTATGGACCCGAGTCAGATTTTTCAATCCAAACAGGTTCTTTTGACGCAGGCATGCTTAATTCTGGTTTACAGCTTTTTTGGCTTAAACACCAACACCCAAAAGATTTTAAACAAATTAAAAGAAGTTTGCACTTGCCTCAATATCTCAGCTTTTTATTTAGTAAACAAATGGTAAGTGACTACACGAGTATTGGGTGCCATACAGCACTTTGGGATTATCAAAAAAAGGGATATCACGCATGGGTGAAGAAGGAAAAACTCACTTCTGTTTTGGCACCGATTGTAGATACTAATACAACGATAACAAAGCGATTTAAAGACAATTCGTTTAGAGTGGGCGTGGGTGTTCACGATAGTTCTGCAGCTTTAATTCCTTATTTAAAGCGTTTTACGGAACCCTTTATATTATTGTCTACTGGTACTTGGAATGTTTCCCTTAACCCATTTGCCAGAACACCCTTAAATGCGAATGAAACTGCTCAAGGCGGACTTTATTATATGCAAACTGATGGTTCACCTGTAAAAGCTGCGCGTCTTTTTTTGGGGTATGAATATGAACATCAAGTTAAAAAACTAAGTCAAGAATTTAATACTTCTCAAGATTCACATAAAACGATGCGATTCAATCCTGCTGTTTATCAAAAATTAAAAGTCGGACCAGCTCCCTATTTTGAATGGATCGAATTAGCGCAAAGCTTTGAAAAGAGATCACCTTTTAAGTATTCTACTTTTGAAGAAGCCTACCATCATTTGATGATGGCCTTAGTTGGTTTGCAAGTAAAATCCCTTCGATTAGCTAAAGGAATAACACCCCTTAAAAAAGTTTTCGTGGAAGGTGGGTTTAGTAATAATGAAATATTTCTTAAGTTATTATGTATATTGATGCCAAAAATGGAAATTTATTCTTCTAAACTTGCACAAGCCAGTTCCATTGGAGCAGCTCTTTTGATGAGCACCAAGCCATTACCAAAAACTTTTTTAAATACACAATATAAACTCTCTAAGCAGGTAGCACCTGTGTTATAAGAATTACGATATCCAGTTTAATGACTAAAAAAACAACTCAAAAATTGCCACAAACGGAAATCACTGGCGAATTTGAAAGAACACCAGTACCCATATCAAAATTAAAAAGCTGGAAAAGTTTTTTAGGAATGTATGCTGGCGAACATGCCGCAGGAACTGAGTTTGTGATTGGACCTTTGTTTTTGACAACAGGAGTGAGTGCATTTGATTTGATTGTTGGCTTACTGTTTGGCAATCTTATGGCTGTTTTAAGCTGGCGTTTTTTGACCGCCTCTATTGGGGTTCAATATAGACTTACTCTTTATTATCAACTTGAAAAAATTTGCGGGAAAAAACTTGTAGTGATTTATAATTTAGCAAATGGTATCTTGTTTTGTTTCTTGGCGGGTGCTATGATTACTGTTTCAGCCACAGCTGTGGGTATTCCTTTTGATTTAGCAATGCCAAAACTTACTGATACAGTGCCCAATGGTCCTAAATGGATATTAATTGTATTGGGCTTAGGGTTGGTCATTTCTTTGATTGCTGCTAAAGGGTTTGCTACAGTCTCAAAGGTTGCAAACTGGATGTCACCCGTGATTATTTTTGGTTTTTTAGCTGCCGGTGTTATTTCACTTATTCAATTGAATGTAGGTAGTTTTTTTGATTTTTGGATTCTATGGGGTGAAGGAAGCGAACCCTTTCCTGGTCAAATGAAATATACATTTTGGCATGTCTTTTTTTGGTCATGGTTTGCCAATGCAGCCATGCATATTGGGATGTCAGACCTCTCTGTTTTTCGTTATGCAATAAACCCAAATGTGGGTTGGACCACAGCCGCTGGCATGTATGTAGGGCACTATATGGCTTGGATTGCCGCGGCCTTGCTGTATGCAGTTTATTTACAATCTCCCGAGGCAAAAATATTGCTGCAAAATGGAGAGGCTCCCCCTGTAGCCCCAGGCCCATTAGCTTATAATGCTTTAGGTGTATTTGGTGTTTTGGTAGTAATTTTAGCTGGCTGGACCACCGCCAATCCTACCATTTATAGAGCAGGCTTGGCCTTTCAAGCGCTCTTACCAAAGGCGAGTACTTTTTGGGTTACCTTTTTGGCTGGGAGTGTGGCTACTTTGGCCGGATTATTTCCTGCTTTCGCTATGAAGTTATTAGATTTTGTGTCGCTATATGGTTTTGTTTTAGCCCCCGTAGGCGCTATTATTGTTTTTGAGCATTTCTTTCATAAAAAATTCGGAATTATTCAGTATTATGCAGAAAAAGGGGGGCTTACGTTTAATAGTACAGTTTTACTAGCATGGGTATTGTCCGCTGGAGGATTTTACTTTTGGTCACAAAGCCAGGAAATTTTTCTTTCGTTTATGATTTTGCCCGCTTGGATTTGTTGTGGATTGTTGTATTTGGTATTAAGCAAACATATGCAAAAGTCACTTAAGTAAAGGATTTAAACACAAATCTATATCTGTGCTGCTTAATAACCTTTGGATGCTTATTGAGACCTCATCAAGAATTGCAATTACTAGGGAGGATATGTCGATGATTTAATTAAATAGTTATATTGCTTTTAAAAGCATAAAAATGTTCAAAAGAAAATTTTTCTTTAAACTCTTTCTAGAAATCATAGCTATCGTAATAGGTATATCAGCTTCTTTTGGAATTAATGAGATGTCTAATAAAAGAGACCAAGAAATTCAAAAACAAAGGGTTTTAAATAGCATTTTAATAGAATCAAATGAAATTAAAAAATATTGTGATGATAGAATGCAGATTTGGAATCAAGATATTGATATATACAATCTTCTTTTAAAGGATGAGCTAAACTTGGAAAAAATAAAAAAAGTAGCTATAAGCAAAAATAGAATTGAATATAATTTAATTTATTATCGAGATTTTGACCCTCCAATGAATAGATATAAATCAGCTGTTAATACTGGAGATTTAAAATATGTTGACTCTGAAAACATAAAAGAATCTATTACTCGTTTACATAATTTAAATTTTTCAAAAGTTGTATCAACAGTTGATTATGAAAAAAAAATAATATCCCTTATAATTGAATTGATAACGGAGGAAAATGCTAGTCTTATCTTAAATGCTAATGATACTAAAATAAACTTCGAAAGATATTTAAAATCTTTACATAAGTTTATTCAAGAGAATGAAAAGCTTAAATCAAATCTTATTGTACAGCTTAAATATTTTAAAACTAGGGTTTCATCATTAAAAGTTTATATGATTACTCTTGATGAACTTCAATATAATATTAAAGAAACGCTAAAGGTTAATTAATCGGTTGATATTCGTCCACAGTAAGATCTCCTTTTGCATTTAATAGCTGATCAAGCATTGATTTCATATCAAAAAAATCGTGTTCTTTAGCAATTCGTCCATCACGCATAGTGACAATTGTAGTTCCTGATAAATTTAGAGAATTACCAGTAGCAGGTATCCCGAAAAAATTTCCTGTGTGCTTTCCTTTAAAATTCCAGTGTTTTATAAGCTTATTTCCTTGTCCAAAGGCATCAACAATTGTCCATTCAATCTCTGAAAAACCAGTTAGATAATTAGTATAATACTCTAAACACGCTTCAATACCAACTAGATCGCCCTCCGAAGTAACAATAATAATATCCTCAGTAAAGTTTTTATCATTTACTACACTCGTATCTCCTGCTAAAAATGAATTCCATACGTTTTGGTACATTTCAAGATCTCTTTCAAGTTGAATTGCAGAGTCAGATTCTTTATTTTCTTTGGATTGGTTATTGCAACTTGTAGCAAAAATTAAAAATGTAATTAGAAGTACCTTTTTCATTCGATTAATTTGTGATTAATATCCAACAATATACAAATTACTCCCTGAACTTAATGAAGTGAATATGCCTATGATTTAAAATCTCTTGGTGAGATTGTTTTAAATTTTATTTGTTGAAAATTTTTAATTTCATCAACCATTCTATTAGCAAGAGTTGAAACTGGTATGGGTTTGTGTGACTTCAGTATTCCCAAATTATTCAGGCTACTGAAAATTTTAATGGCAAATTTTTCACCTCTTCTTATAAGTTCGGCTTGACGAATTAATATAGGAGGTTGAAATATATGGATTGTTTTAAACGGTAGTTTTTTAACTGAATCCTCTAGTTGACCCTTGATTTTGGGATAGAAAAAAAAAGATCTAGAGTTAGCCCCAGTAGATGATACTAGGGAGTAGAGACTTACTCCATTCTCAGAGGCATACTTAGCAAATTCATATTGGTAAGTGTAATCCACTTTGTATTGTTTTAATTTACTCCCAGCGGTTTTTAAGGTGGTTCCTAAACAAGAAAAAAGAACATCTCCTTTAATTAATTCACTGAAGTTCCCAATTTTAGAAAAATCAATTTTATATGTTTTGAGCTTTTTGTGACTTATCGTAGGCTTTTTTCTTACAAAGATTGAAACTGAACTAAAATCTGAGTCTTCCAGTAAACGAACCACAAGTTCTTTTCCAGTAGCTCCAGTGGCTCCTATTACTATTGCATGAAGATTTCTCATTAATTATTTATTAGAGGGGATGCCATCGATATAAATTATTCTTTCAATCATTTATCTGCTCAGAAAAGTAAAACTTGAATTTTAATTTACCATTCTCTTTAATTAAATACGCACTTTCAAGCCATTCATATGATAAAAATGTTACTCCTTCAGGAGTTGGTGTTTCAAGTTCAAATTCACCTGTATGTTCAAGGCTAATATGGGCTGAATTTAAATCTGTGTCTATTTTAATATTTTTAAAGTTTCTTTTGGATTCGTATTTTCCAAATCCTTTTACAAATTCAATAAATTCCTCAGAATTCCATTTTCTGCTTACTTCAAAAATCATAAAATCCTCAGATAAGTAGTTTCTAATTTTATCTATGTCATTGTCTAGTAAATAGAAGAATTCATTGAAAGTTTCCATTACCTCTTTTTCTGAAATTTTTTTTGATTGCTCACAAGAGACAAATAGAGAAAGTAAGAAAGAGAGAAAGAAATATCTCATAAATTTGATCTGCTATTAATTATATACAAATAAGCCCTAGAACTTAATGAAGGGATATGCCTATGATTTAATTTTCTGCCTCGTGCAATTCAAAATATTTAACATCAGCTTTTTTCTTCAAAAGATTAACATCCCACATCACAAAATTCATTGCACCATTATTAATTGCATCAGTAAAATAGAACTTAACATTTGCCCCCATTCTTTTCCAAGTTCCTTTTAAGGGAGTAGAAATAAGAGTTCCATTCTCTAATATTGTTCTTCCATGACCATCAAGAGTGCCACTATTTTTTGATGAATTTATTGAAGCTACTTCAAAAGCGACATATACAGTACCATAACCGCTTATCTGTCCTTCAAATATCATATCTGAATACCCATCAGATGGGATTATGGTAATGATATCTAAAACTCCACCACCTTTAGGATTAGTTAAATCTTGGCTGAAAGTGAATCCACAGACTAGGGTCGCTAACAATAAACTAAAAATATTTTTTTTCATTTTAATTGATTTATAGTTAATGAGCAACAATATACAAAATTTGTACCTGAACTTAATTGTAAAGAAAAACCCCTCAATCACTCGAAAGGCTTTTTTTATTTGAGCTCGCGCTCTTTCTTTGCTAACGGTCACATCTGTTCCAAAAACAGAGTTATATATATAATGATTATTGACAAGTTAAACTAATCAAGTGGTTCGATTCTCGAACCAGCTTAAAAATCAAAAAAATTAATGATTCCGGTTGGTTCGAGTTCTAAAAAAACCATTCTACAAAACCCATACCCCTCTGTTTGGGTCAGGATTGATTGAGAAGTTCCAGGATTATAAAATTAGTTTAGGACGAGTCTGAATCTGATTATTTAATGGACTTCTTCTTTTTCTAGATTTCAAAACCAAATTAAATTTCTCCTCTGGTATAGTATCATTTTTATTAGGAGATTCGTATCGTACAATTTTATAGAATACTTGGCTTGTATTTTTATCAATTATTGGCATTCTCAAGTTATAATCAGTAAAAATAGAATCTT
>CAJWHM010000033.1 GCA_913041125.1 uncultured Bacteroidota bacterium
TTTCTGTAAACTCTAAACAAACACCATCTTCAACAAGAATAAGTCTAAATGGATTACTTTTAAATATTTTAAAATTTGTTCCTCTTGTCCAAACAATGTCATTTAACCTATCTAACAATCGACTTTGATCTCCATTTTCTTCAGAACATGAAAAAAAAAGGGATACCACTAAAAAAAACAAGAATTTTCTCATGACTTTTTACTTTTTAAAATATCACTAAAAAGAAAAATTAAAACTATTATCATAGTTATAACTACGATTACACCTACACCACCTGAAGTCATTTTTTTTTTTCAAATATATAAAAACACTTTAATGTCTTTTCTTAACTTTTAAGGAATTTTATCTTTGAATTCTTATGCCTTTACTAAGAGAAGCTACACTAGATGATTTATCAACACTTTTAGAATTTGAAAAAAGGTTAATTGAGTATGAAAGAGACTTTACGCCGAATCTCAAAAAAAGTGATTTTAATTACTACAATTTAAAATCTTACATCAAAGATCCAGAGATTTCAGTTGTTGTTGCAGAAGAAGAAAATAAATTAATTGCATCAGGTTATGCATTAATTAGAGAAAATAAAATATATAAGATACCAGATAAATTAATCTTTTTAGGATTTATGTACGTGATACCTGAGTACAGGGGTAAAGGAATAAATAGAAAAATTCTAGACTACCTGATAGCATGGGGAAAAAATAAAGGCCATAATGAATTTCAATTGACGGTTTATGCACAAAACGAAAGTGCTATAAAAGCATATAAAAAATCTGGATTTTCATTTGAAACAATAACAATGCGAATCAACTTAGAATAATTTATTATTTTAGTAAATAACCATTAACTAATTCTTCTTTGTGAAAAGAATAATAACAATTTTACTTTTTTCTGTCCCTTTTGTCGGCTTTAATCAACAAGGAAAAAATATTGATTTAAAAGAAGTAGTAAATACTGCCGCTGTTATACCGAAAATCGAAATAGATAATATGCTTTACGCAATGAGGGATAGGGATGAGATAATGGCGGAATTATTAAGGTCAACGTTTTGGTTTAAGTCATTTAAGTTTTCTTTGAATCTTGAGGATTACGAGACAGGGAAAAAATACACTTATGAAAATGAGGGACAAGTAAGAATTTTTATAAATGATAATGAGTTGACTCAGAAACATTTATTTAAAACTTACAAAGCGATTAATAATTTGTTAGATAATTCCGAGAGAATTCAGATTATTTCTTCAAGTGAAAGGTTAAAAAACGTGAAACCCCTAACAACACAAGTAGATGTAGGAGAATTCATCTTTAAAACAACTTCTGAAGTGAGACCAGTTACCTTTATAAAAATCAAATCAGATCTGCCCATCGACACTCAATATAATAGAAAAAATAAGTCAAAAAGAGTAAAAACACTAGCAGATTTTGAAGTAAAGATCAATAAAAATCAGTCACAAAGTCCTGACTTAAAAAGTTTTACTGAAGAGACTACAAAAACTATTCAACTTGATAATATTGAAGTTGTTCAGAATATTGAAGACAATGGGACCATATACTCACCTCAATTAATTAATGGTGAAATTGTGTTTAAAAAAAATTCAAAGCTTACAAGATTAAATCAAAAGAAAGAAAGATTTATAAAAATGGGACTAAATGAATATGGAATTGATATTAATGCACCCACATGGGCTCAAGCTTTAAGAGGGCACCTTATGGGAAAACAAACAGCTGTAACATCAGATGGATTACCTATTCTTTTTGGAGTTGTTACACTCGGTTCTGAACAACCTGGACCACTTTGGGTGATAGATGGAGTTCGTATGGGTACTCCACCCTCTTCGGTTAGAGGTTTAGCAGACCAAATACGTGAAGTTAATGTTTTAAAATATTCTAAAGCAGCAAAATATGGAACTCAAGGGGCAGCAGGTGTAATTGAAGTAAACACAATATTAAATTCAAATGTCTTAGGAAATTATAAAAGGAGTTTTGAGGTTAAAGGCAAGAAAAATATTGAGCTCATGGAGAAATTTAAAATTTTTGAAAAACAGTTCATATCTAAAAGAGATGAATTAGATGATAAAAGAAAAATTTTTATTGAAATCAATGATGTTGAAAGAGTAGATTCAATTCAAAACCTCTTGGATGTATTACAGTACAAAAGCTATCTATTTACAGCCAATTTTGCTATTAATAATTCTGATTCAGAAATAGCCCCCTATCTAGCTGTAAAAAAAATCGCTGATGCGAAAATTGAAATTTTAGAAACAATAGAAGAAAAACTAACCGAAAAAGTTAAAAAATCCAAGTATGGAAAGATATTTCTAGAGTTAGTTGAAAATCGAAGAGAAAAAGATTCAACAACAAATAATTAGATACAAAACTAAATATTTGTTTAAATTTATATTGAAACCAAATTAAAAAAAATGAAAACTAAATTAACTTTAAGCATAATTGGTATAATTAATATTTTACAAGCTCTTGGTTATACAATTTTTGCTGAAACTGCCTCTTCAATTATGTTTAATACCGGTGATGAGGCACAACAATTGGCGGTTCTATTTCAATATGCCATTACACCAGCTTTTCTGATGATAGGACTTATGCAGTTTTTATCAAGAAACTTACCGATTCCAGATGCAAAAAATATTTTATTAGCAGTTATAATTGCTTATTTGCCTTTATTTTTTGCTTTTTATACTATGATGAATTCTCCTCTTACTAATATGGGAATACAAGATTTTGCAATAGATATTATAATGTTTTCTCTAGTTGTATTTACTTATTTTAAGCCAAAAGAATAGTTTCCTAAAATAAAATGACCAACTGAAATTGTTAAATAGTTAATTCCAAACTACTACCAATTCATTTTATTAATCGAGTTAAAAAAGCATTTATGAAAAAATTTCCAATATTATTGATGCTATAATAAATTACTACAATGAAACAAATGGTAAGAACAATAAACATAGATCCAAAAGACAACCTTATTGTTGCACTAAATAATTTGGAAAAAGGTGAAACTGTAATTTGTAATAATGAGAAAATCACTCTAGTTACTAAAGTAAATGAAAAACATAAATTCTCGATTCAAAATTTAGAAATAGGTGATAAAGTTTATTTATATGGAGTAATTGTAGGAAAGGTTATAAAAAAAATTTCTAAGGGTGAAGTTATTACATCACAAAATGTTTTACACGACACCAAAAAATATACTTTACCCAAAAAAATCATTCAACAAGATTGGAACTTATTCAGGCACAATCATTTTTCAAAAAAATTTTTTTTGGGATATCATAGAGATGATGGTAAAGTAGGAACTGAGAATAATTGGCTCGTAATCCCATTAGTTTTTTGTCAAAATAGAAATATTGAAGAGCTAAAAAAAGCATTACTTTTTGAATTGGGATTTGATAGTAATCGAAAAGAAATTTTCGATATAAAATCCTTAATTAAAAGATTTGAAAATGGAGCAACAGAACAAGAACTATTAAATGAAGAAATTTTAAATGATCAAAAACAAACAAAAAAAAATAAAACTTTCTCTAATGTAGATGGAATTTATTTTTTGACCCATGATGGTGGATGTGGTGGTGCAACTTCAGATTCTATAACTTTATGCAACCTTTTAGCAGGTTATATAAATAATCCGAATGTAGCTGGTGCAACAATTTTAAGTTTGGGGTGTCAACATGCTCAGATAAGTATTTTGGAAAGATCTATAAAACGAATAAATCCAAAAATTAATAAACCAATAATATTTATGGAGCAACAAAAGAGTAGTTCTGAGCCAGAGTATTTAGCGGAGTGTATAAAAAAGACATTTGTTGGACTAATTGAAGCAAATAAAATAGAACGCACACCTGCACCAATAAGTAAACTAGTCATAGGTTTAGAATGTGGCGGTTCTGATGGATTTTCTGGGATAAGTGCTAATCCTGTATTAGGACTTATTTCTGATATTGTTGTAAGCCATGGAGGTTCAGCTATTTTATCAGAATTTCCAGAGCTTAATGGTGTAGAACAAGAATTGATAAATAGATGTAAAAGTTTAGCAAATGCTAAAAAATTTAAAAAATTGATGCTTGATTATAATAAAAAAGCAAAAGCATTAGGATCTGGTTTTGACTCAAATCCCTCTCCTGGAAACATTAAAGACGGCTTGATAACCGATGCTATAAAATCCGCAGGAGCTGCAAAAAAAGGAGGAACTTCACCAATAGTAGATGTGTTAGATTATACAGAACAAGTTTGTCAATCCGGATTAAATTTATTGTGTACTCCTGGGAATGATGTTGAATCTACAACCGCATTAGCAGGATCAGGTGCCAATTTAATTTTATTCACTACAGGTTTGGGAACACCAACTGGTAATCCCACAGTTCCTGTTATAAAAGTATCTTCAAACACAAACTTATTTAATAAAATGAATGATATTATTGACTTTGATGCAGGTACCGTAATTAAGGGAGTTGACTCAATTCAAAGTTGTAGTGAAAAACTCTTAGATTTTGTTTTAGAAGTAGCAAGTGGGAAAAAAGAAGTAAAAGCGAGAAAATTAGGTCAAAATGATTTTATACCTTGGAAAAGAGGAATGTCATTGTAAACTTATTAAAATGAAAAATAAATTCTCATTACAAAATAAAACTGCGCTAATTACCGGAGGAGGAAGTGGTATTGGAGAGGCGATTGCACAAACTTTTGCTAACCAAGATGCAAAAGTTTACATAATTGATAAAAATCTTGATGATGCAAATAAAACAGCTAATAGAATAAATAAAAAAGGATTAAGTGCAAAAGCATATAAGTGTGATGTTTCGAATAATAAAAATGTTAGTAATGTAATAAATGAAATATCAAAAACATCTACTATTGATATTTTGATTAATAATGCTGGTATAGCTCATGTTGGGAATATAGAAGCATGTGAAGAAAAAGATTTAGATCATCTTTATGAGGTAAATATAAAAGGTGTTTATAATTGTACAAGAGCAATTATACCTTTTATGGTAAAGAATAAAAATGGATGTATCATAAATCTCACTTCAATTGCTTCAAGTGTTGGAATCAAGGATCGTTTTGCTTATTCAATGTCTAAGGGTGCAGTATTAACAATGACCTATTCAATAGCTTCAGACTATATAAATGATAATATTCGTTGTAATTGTATTTCTCCAGCAAGAGTTCATACTCCTTTTGTAGATGGTTTTATTAGAAAAAACTATCCAGGACAGGAAAAAAAAATGTTTGAAAATTTATCAAAAACACAGCCTATAGGTCGTATGGGGACTCCTCAAGAAATTGCAGATTTAGCTTTATATCTAAGTTCTGATGAAGCTAGTTTTATAACAGGGTCAAATTTCCCAATTGATGGAGGGTTTGTAAAACTTAACACTAACTGATTATTATGAAATTAATACGCTTTGGGAATTCAAAAAATGAAAAACCAGGTATTTTAGCTGATGATGGTAATAGATTTGATGTCTCAAATTTTTTATCTGATTACGATGAAAATTTTTTTGAAAGCGATGGAATTAAAAAGTTAAAAGAATGGTTTCTTAAAAATAAAAATTCTTGTCCAAAGGTAGAATCAAATGTAAGATGGGGATCACCTTTATCAAGACCATCGAAAATTATATGTGTTGGACTTAATTATGCTGAACACGCAAGTGAAAGTGGTATGGAAGCTCCAAAAGAACCTGTTCTTTTTTTTAAATCAAGTTCAGCTATAGTAGGTCCATATGATCCAATAATTATTCCAAAAGGAAGTGAAAAAACAGATTGGGAAGTTGAACTTGCAGTTGTAATTGGTAAAGAAGCATCATATATCTCAAAATCAGAAGCTTTAAGTCATATTGCCGGTTATGTTCTTCATAATGATGTCAGTGAGAGGACCTTTCAGCTGGAAAGATCAGGGCAGTGGGTTAAGGGTAAAAGCTGTGATACATTTGCTCCTCTTGGACCATTTATTGCAACAAAAGATGAAATTAAAGATCCAAATAATCTAGGGTTATGGCTAAAATTAAATGGTGAATTAATGCAAAAAAGCAACACCTCAGACTTCATATTTAATATTCAAGAAGTAGTTAGTTATATTAGTCAATTTATGACTCTTTTACCAGGTGATTTAATTTCAACAGGGACACCCTCCGGTGTGGGGCTTGGTTTGAGTCCGCCTACATACCTTAAAGAAGGAGATGAGGTTGAACTAGGAGTCGAGGGGTTAGGGATTTCTAAACAAAAATGTAAAGCCCATAAATGATAATTGACAGTCATCAACACTTCTGGAATTATAATGAGCAAAGAGATACTTGGATAAATGAATCAATGGAAATATTGAAAAAAGATTTCCTTCCCCATGATTTAGAACCAATTTTAAAGCAAAATAAAATTGACGGCTGTATTGCAGTTCAAGCAGATCAATCTGAAGAAGAAACTGAATTTTTATTAAAATGTGCATCAGAAAATAAATTTATCAAAGGAGTAGTAGGTTGGGTTGATTTATGTTCTGAAAACCTTGAGAGCCGTTTATCTTATTTTTCAAATAATCCAATATTTAAGGGAGTTCGTCACATTGTTCAAGCAGAAAATTCTAATTATTTAAGAAAAAAAGATGTAGAAAAAGGTATTGGAAAACTATCTAAATTTAATCTAACATTTGATTTATTGATTACCACTGAACAGATTAAATCAGCAATTAGTTTAGTAGAAAAATTACCTAATCAAAAATTTATTTTAGATCATATTGCCAAACCTAAAATATCTGAACCTATTGAAAATGATTGGCTTTCAGGTATTATTAAGTTGTCTGAGAAAAAAAATGTATGGTGTAAACTATCAGGCTTAGTTACTGAAACTAATGGATATAATTTTGAAGAAGGTGATTTTTACCCTTTTATAAAAGTTATTTTTGAAAACTTTGGACCAGATCGAATTCTATTTGGATCTGATTGGCCTGTATGTCTTTTAGCTTCGAATTATAAAAATGTTTTAGGAATAATTATTAATTATTTTAAAGATTATGACCTTGAGGTAAAAAAGAAAATCTTCGGTGGTAATGCTAAAATATTTTACAATTTATTTTAAATAAAGATGGATTTAGGATTGGATAAAAAAATAATAATTGTTACGGGAGGTTCAAAAGGAATTGGTTCAGGTATTGTTTCTATTTTAGCTGAAGAGGGAGCAATTCCAATAATTATTGGTAGAAATCAGAATAGTATTTTAAAAAGTGTTTCAAATTACAGAAAAAAAGGATATGAGGTTGGATATGCTTTTGCTGAATTGTCTGATCCCGAACAATGTGATATGGCTCTAGAGGAGATTTTGACAAAATATGAAACCATACACGGTCTTGTTAACAACGCGGGAATTAACGATGGGGTAAGTTTAGAAAAAGGAACTCACAACGATTTCTTAAATTCTCTAAATAATAATCTAGTTCATTATTTCAAAATGGCACAATTAGTTCTCCCAGAATTAAAAAAGAATAAAGGAGCTATCGTAAACATAGGCTCTAAAGTTGCTACTACAGGACAAGGAGGTACTTCAGGATATGCAGCAGCAAATGGTGGAAGAAATGCTTTGACTAGAGAATGGGCAATAGAATTATTACCTTTTTCAGTCAGGGTAAATAGCGTGATTGTAGCAGAATGCTATACACCACTTTATGAGAAATGGATAAATAATTTTGACAATCCTGAAGAGAAATTAACTGAAATTAAAAATCATATTCCACTAGAAAAAAGAATGACCACCAAAGAGGAAATTGCAAATACAGTTGCTTTTCTTCTATCAGAAAAATCAAGTCATACTACAGGTCAATTAATTTATATTGATGGGGGTTACACCCATTTAGACAGAGCCCTTAAGTAAATGAAAATGAAAAAAAATAATTTTAAAAAATACTGTTTTGCACTTGACTTAATTGATGAAAAAGATAAAATTGATTCTTATATAGAATATCATAAAAAAGTTTGGCCAGAGATTTATAATAGCATAAGAGATTCTGGGGTAAAAAAACTAGAAATATTCCAAATTCAAAATCGCTTATTTATGATTTTAGAAGCGTCTGAAAAATTTTCATTAGATAAGAAAGCTGATATGGATGCAAAAAATCCTATTGTTCAAAAATGGGAAAAACTGATGTGGAAATATCAAAAATCAATACCTGGTTTACCTGAAGGAACAAAATGGGGATTAATGAAAAAAATTTTTGATCTGAATGAATAGTCAAAAGATATCTATAGTGCCAAATAATATGATATTACCTTTTATATTGGTAACATCTCTTTTTGCACTTTGGGGTTTCGCAAATGATATCACTAATCCTTTGGTAGCTGTATTTGGAACTTTGATGGAGCTTTCAAATTCTAAGGCCGCTTGGGTCCAATTGGCATTTTATGGAGGATACGCAACTATGGCAATACCGGCCGCAATTTTTATTAGAAGATTTAGTTATAAAAAGGGAATTCTACTAGGTCTGGGATTATATTCGCTAGGAGCTCTTCTATTTTATCCAGCTGCTAGATTTGAGGCTTTTGGATTTTTTTTAATGTCTCTTTACATTCTTACTTTTGGATTAGCATTTTTAGAAACTACTGCAAATCCATTTATAATATCAATGGGTGAAGCTGCAACAGCTACCCAAAGACTCAATTTAGCACAAGCATTTAATCCATTTGGTTCTCTTTTAGGTATGTTTGTTGCTTCTAATTTAATTCTTTCTAAACTTCAATCTGATCATAGAGATTCATCTGGAAATATTATATTCAACAATTTAAATGAAGTTGAAAAAGCAATAATTAGAACAAACGATCTTAATATTTTAAGCAAGCCCTATATAATTTTAGGGTTTGTGGTAATAGCTATGCTAATTCTATTCGCTACAATAAAAATCCCTACAAAAAAGAGAAATACAATTCCCATAAGTATTTCATCAACTTTTAAAAGACTTATATTAAATTCAAGATATAGAGAAGGTGTAATAGCTCAAATGTTTTATGTTGGAGCTCAAATTATGTGTTGGACATTTATCATTCAATATGCTGATAATTTAGGGATATCTAAAAGTAAAGCACAAAATTTTAATATAATCGCTATGATATTATTTTTAATTAGCAGATTTATTTGCACATTTCTTATGAAAATTTTTGAATCAAGGAAGCTCCTGACCTTTTTTTCAATTGGAGGTATTTTTTCAATATTAGGAGTAATATTTTTTCATAATATAATGGGTTTATATCTTCTAATTACGACTTCAGTATTTATGTCATTAATGTTCCCTACAATATATGCTATAGCATTAAGTGGTCTAGGAGATGATACTGCTTTAGGCTCTTCAGGTCTTGTTATGGCTATAGTTGGAGGAGCTTTAATGCCTCCTATTCAAGGCTGGATTATAGATCGCGGCCCACTTGGAGGATTAGATGCTGTTAATGTTTCTTTTGTTCTACCATTAATTTGTTTTTGTATTATTGCAATTTATGGTTATCGAACTTTAAATATTCATAATACCGTTAGTGATATATGAATAAAGATATTCACTTTATGGACTACAGGTATCCTTCTGTAAATGAATTGAGAGAACGATCAAAAAAAAAGGTTCCTAAATTTGCTTTCGAATATTTAGATGGAGGCTGTCATGATGACGTTAATTTAAAAAGAAATACACAACGTATTCGTGATATAGAACTAAAACCAAAATACCTCATAGAGCAAAATGATAAAGCTTTAGATTTAAGAACAAAAATTTTTGATCATACTTACAGTTTACCATTTGGAATGGCCCCTATTGGACTTCAAGGGCTAATGTGGCCAAAAGCAACTGAAATTTTAGCAAAAGCATCTTTTGATCATAATATTCCCTTTATTCTAAGTACTGTTTCAACTGCAAGTATTGAAAAAATATCTGAAATTACTGAGGGAAAAGCTTGGTTTCAATTATATCATCCGTCAGACAAGAAAATAACAAAAGATTTATTAAAAAGAGCTGAGGAATCAGGTATAAAAACATTGGTAATTTTAGCTGATGTACCATCATTTGGTTATCGTCCACGTGATATAAAAAATGGATTATCTATGCCTCCTAAAATGACATTAAGTAATTTATTTCAAATTTTAAAAAGCCCCGAGTGGGCAATAAAAACTCTCATTAATGGACAACCAAATTTTGAAGTTTTAAAACCCTATATGCCAAAAAATTTAAATTTAAGCCAATTAGGTAAATTCATGGACGAAACTTTTTCAGGAAGATTGAATGAAGAAAAAATAAAATATTTGAGAGATCTTTGGAAAGGGAACCTTGTTATAAAAGGAACAGAATCTTTACATGACGTAGAAAAAGCTTACCAATTAGGATTAAATGGAATAATTATTTCTAACCATGGTGGGCGTCAAGTAGATGTGGGTCAAGCAACAATTGATTCATTAAAAAGTATAGCCCCTATCTATAATAATAAAATCGAAATTATGATGGATAGTGGAATTAGAGGAGGAGCTGATATAGCTCGTGTTTTAGCCCATGGTGCTAATTTTACATTTCTGGGTAGATCATTTATGTATGGAGTTTCTGCTTTAGGAACTAAAGGAGGAAATCATACAATAACTATGCTAAAAAAACAGCTGACTCAAATTATGGAACAGTTAAGCTGTAAGCAAATTTATGATCTAAAAAACACAATAGTTTAAGTTTCTTGTTTATCAGAAATATTAATTTATTTCTATTCTAATAAACTTAATAATTTGATTAAATCCTCTGTTTTCCTTAAAAAATAATTTGCAGAAGTTTTTTTCTTTCCAATTTTAATTGTGTAAGAATTTTCAGGTAGACTAGTAAACATATTTTCGTCTGGGACATCGTCTCCGGCAGCAAGAATAAAGTCATACTTTTTTTTATTTGAAATATCTAAAGCTGCAACACCTTTATTAACATCTGAGGATACTAGTTCAATAATTTTGTTTCCGTCTAGAAGTGACAGCCCATTTGGTAAAAGACTTTGAAGAACAGTTTTTAATTCAATAGATCTTGTTTTTCCTAATTCAGGATCTGCTTTACGATAATGCCAGACAACTGAATTTGTTTTGTGCTCTATAAAAGTCCCTGGCGTGTTATCTGTGAAAGTATTTAAAATTGGAAGTAGGTGTTCTTTCCATTCAATAGTCAATCCTTTTTTCTTTTTCCATGAATCTTCTTTATTTTTTATAAAAAGCCCATGCTCGGCAATTAAAATAATATTTAATGAAGAAAAATATTTATCCATAAATAAATGTGATCTACCACTGATTATAACAACATCCGTATTGGAATTACTTTTTAATTTTTCGATCAATTTTAAAACTTCTATAGATGGAATTGCTTTTTCAGGATTTTTATGGAAATTAATAAGTGTTCCGTCATAATCTAAGAACAATAATTTTTTATTTGAATTTCTGTAAGAAGTTTCAATTTGTTTTGCGATCTTGGAATTGATAAGTTTAACCTTTGAAGTACCTAAATTGAATGCATGGTCTTTTAAACTTTTCATAAAGCTAGATGACCATTTTTCAATATCATATCTTTCAATTCGATTTCTAGAAATTATATTTCGTTCTTTTTGTTCCTTTAATGGCATTTCTATTGCAGTTTTTATGGACTCTGCTAATTCTTCAATATCAAATGGGTTAACAACTAGAGCCTGAGGTATTTCTTTTGATGCTCCTGCTAATTCACTTAAAATAAGTACTCCATCATTATTAACACGTGTAGCTAAATATTCCTTAGCGACTAAATTCATTCCATCTCTTAAAGGAGTTATCATTGCTATATCTGATGAAACATAAAGATCAATTAAATTTTCAAAATCCATAGATCTATAATAATACCAAACAGGAGTCCAGTTCACAGTTGCAAATTTTCCATTTATTCTACCAACCACCTCATCTGTTTGTCGTTTTAAAATCTTGTATTGAGAAACTTCAGATCTTGAAGGAACAGCAAGCATAACAAGTCTAACTTTGTCATGATATTCTATATTATTATCTAAAAAACGTTCAAACGCAAGTAGTCTATTTATTATTCCTTTGGTGTAATCTAGACGATCAATAGAAAGAATTAGTTTACCCCTGTTTTCTAATTTATGAACATTGATTTGTTTTTTTAATTCAGAACTTTCTAAACCACTTTTTTGAATGTTATCATATGAAGCTTTTTCAAATTTTTTAAAGTCAATTCCCATTGGAAAAGTATTAACTTCAATTTCACGACCCTGGTGATAAATTACATTGTAATTTACATCGAGGTTTAAAATTCTTTTAACAGAGCTAAGGAAATGTCTTTGGTAATCAAAAGTGTGGAAGCCTATTAAATCTGAACCTAAAATACCGTTTAATAAATCTTCCCGCTTTGGAAAAATTCTAAAAATTTCAAAAGAAGGGAAGGGTATGTGGAGAAAAAATCCTACAGTTACTTCTGGCTTAATTTCTTTAATCATTTGGGGACATAAAAGTAACTGATAATCGTGTATCCACACAATATCTCCATCTTCAATAACATTTAATACTTCGTCAGCAAATTTTTGATTCACTAAAGTGTAATACTCCCATTGATCAATATCGAATTTTTGATATTCAATAAAGTAATGAAATAGTGGCCATAAGCATTTATTTGAGAAACCAAGATAAAAATGATCTAATTCGTTATCATCGAGAAAAACTGCGCGGAATTGATTTTTCGATAAGGTTTCATTAATTTGTTTTTTATTTTTCTTACTTAATAAATCATCACTTACTCCAGGCCATCCAATCCATAAAGAGTCCCCTTCTTCATGAACAGATTTTAAACCAGTTGCCAAACCACCACTAGTGGGAGTGAAAGTCCATACCTGATTTTTGTTTTCTACCTGAACAGGTAGGCGATTAGAAACGATAATATTTTTTGGCATAAACAATTATCAATCAGTACAATATAGTAACTATCAAAATAATTTAATAAATGATCATTTATTAAAAAGGGAATAATTAGAATTTAAAAATCTTTACTGCCTTCTATAAAGAATATATTAATGAAAAGCCGAAAAAAATCCTAATATGGTGTTTAAGTTCTTTTTTTGAACAATCTAATTTTCAACATTTTTATTTTTTTAACATATTTACTACAAAATCAAAATCAAAATCAAAATTTAAAGGACAATAATGTTTGAGGAGTCAAATTTAGATTACGGAATCATTGGAAATTGTATTTCTGCAGCTCTAATAAATAAAAAGGGATCAATCGATTGGTGTTGTTTACCGAGATTTGATTCACCTTCAGTATTTGCCAAAATATTAGATTCAAAAAAAGGTGGTGCTTTTGAAATTATTACAGAGTCAGATTTTGATATAACTCAGTCTTATCTTAAAGATTCATGTATTCTAAAAACTAAGTTTAAAAATACTAAAGAGGAATTTGAAGTAATCGATTTTATGCCGCGTTTTCAAGATGAAAAAGGACATTATCATGCTCCACCAGAAATTATTCGTTTGATTAAACCAATAAAAGGTACACCTAAAGTTAAATTTATATATGAACCAAAATTAGAATATGCCCAAGGGACTACTTCTCATGAAAATAAAGAAAATCATGTTGAAAGTTATGTTGACTATCCAGTTCATGATAGCCTATTTCTGTATACTAATGGGTCTTATAACGACATAGTTAACAAAAAATTTCAATCACTTGATAAGAAAAGATTTTTTTGTATTTCTTATAACGAAAAGTTAATAATACCAAAGCTTTCAGATTCTCTTTTAGATTTCGAAAGAACAAAAGTATATTGGTTTAACTGGTGTTCAAAAACTCCAATTTTCGAAAAATATAATAATGATATTCTAAGAAGTGCGATGACACTAAAGCTAATGACTTATGATAAGACAGGAGCAATTTTGGCAGCGATTACAACCTCATTACCGGAGACAATAGGCGAGGTTAGAAACTGGGATTATCGTTTTTGTTGGATTAGAGATGCATCTATGGTAATACGTGTTATTTCTAAGTTAGGGCACAAACGTATTGTAAAAAATTTTATTGACTTTATCGTAGAGTTAATACCAGACAAGGCTCAAAAGCTTCAAATAATGTATGGTATTAATGGTGAACAAAGGTTGACAGAAGAATTTTTAGATCATCTATCTGGATATAAAAATTCTAAACCAGTGAGAATTGGAAATGCTGCATATTCACAAAAGCAAAATGACATTTATGGGATTTTAATGGATGCTATACATGCTGAGATTAAAGAGGTGAAAAGCGATTTCAAAAGAACTGAAGAAATTTGGTCTATTGTAAAAGGTATTGTTTGGGTAGTAAAAAACAACTGGATGAAACCTGATAAAGGTATTTGGGAATTCCGATCAGAAGATTTACACTTTACTTTTTCGAAAGTCTTATGCTGGGTAGCTATTGATCGTGCAATTAAAATAGCTAAAATAGTGGAAAAAAAAGATGCAGTTAAAAAATGGAATCCAATTAAAATTGCAATTAAAAAAGATATTGAAACCAATGCGTGGAATGAGAAAGTAAAAGCTTACACACAGTCGTATGGATCGGATTATCTTGATGCCTCTGTTTTACTTATTGAACAGTATGGTTTTATAGATGCTAATGAGGAGAGGTATATATCTACAGTGAATGTTATTGAAAAAGAACTAGCGTATGATGGACTTTTATATCGATATAAAAATAAAGATGACTTTGGATTACCAACTTCCTCCTTTACTATATGCACTTTTTGGTTTATAAAAAGTCTAATCAAAATTGGACAAGTCGAAAAAGCAAAAGGATATTTTGAAAACCTATTAAATTACAGCAATCACTTAGGATTATTTAGTGAAGATATTGATTTTAAAACAAAAAGACTTCTAGGAAATTTTCCACAAGCATATTCACATTTAGCCCTTATTGATACAGCTTTAGCATTCAATTCTTCAAGTTGAATAAATTGAATTTATTTTCAATATTGATTTTATATCGTAAAAAATAAAATCATAATTTTAATAATTATTTTGATGGTCATATGACTTAGAATAAATATCAATAATTAAAATTTAATTACATCTATTTTTATTATGTCAAGCAGTAGAATAAAACATATAATTCTATTTTTTTTCTTTTTTAATTCTTCAATAATTTTAAGTCAAGAAATTACCTCTTATTATCTTATAAGACATGCTGAAAAAAATCTAATGAATCCAGATAACAAAAATCCACATTTAATAGAACAAGGAAAAATTAGAGCTTCTAATTGGAAAAAAATTTTCAAGTATATCTCTTTTGATAAAATTTACTCTACTAATTATTCTCGTACCCTAGAAACAGCAAAACCTACCGCAGAAGATAAAGGCATTCTAGTTGAAAAATACAATCCAAAAAAACTTTATGAAGAATTATTAATAGAAAAAAATAAAGGAAAAAAAATATTAGTAGTAGGTCATAGCAATACAATTCCAGTTTTGGCAAATATTTTAATTGGAGAGGATATTTATAATTCTATTGATGAAAGTATTCATGGTAACCTGTACATAATTAATATTATAAACAATAAAGTAACATATGAACTCCTTAATCTTGAATAATAAAAACGTTTTTCAAAAAAACAGGATTATCAATGGGAAAAAACAACCTGGAAAAGAAATACCAGGTATTGGAAAAGAGTGAATCTAATTACTTGAGATGTGTGATTATAATTTTTTATTATAACCTCATTGGAATTAAATATTTAATTAGGTGAATTTAACTAAGTTTTTTATAAAATTTGTTTTAAGATTCTACAATCAGTGGGGTGAAGTAATGATGTTGGAATATGTTAGATTGAAAAACTTTGTTATTGAGTCCCCACTTTTTTTACCCGTTAAGTTCTTTTATTAGATGATAAGAAAATTCGATTATCTCTTTATAATTTTCTTTACTAATTTTTTCATCTATTCCATGAAATCTTTTCATACTGTTAGGACCAATTCTAGTAGGATAAAAGCGATATACATCATCAGAAATTTTGTAAAAATATCTCGCATCTGTACCTCCTCCAACCAATCCTGGAACAACTATACTTTTTGGGAACATTCCACGTATTGTCTTTTCTAAAATTTTGAAACCTTCGGAATTAGTACTTGAAACAGGAGAAGGATTTGTTAAAAACCCAACACTTTCCACTCTAACTTTATCTGAAACAGTATTAATAATATGTTTTTTAACAGATTCTATAGTTTCGCCAGGAAGAATTCTAAAATTTATAGTTGCTTCAGCAATAGTTGGGATTACATTATTTTTTACTCCTCCAGTAATAATAGTTGGAGCAGTAGTTGTATGAGCATTTAATGCTTTTAAAATAGGATTTTTAAATAACCATGGATTTGCGAATGCAATTTTTTTTAATAATGGTAGTTCAGCTCCAATAAATTCAATTTGATGATTTATTGGCTCCACAAGCTTATATGGGAATTGATTTTTTTCAAGATCTAAAATTGCTTGTGCCAATACTCCAATTGTATTATCTTTAGGAGGAGCAGAACTATGACCTCCATTAGTTTCTACGATTAGTCTAAATGAAGCAAATCCTTTTTCTGCAAGATTGACCAT
>CAJWHM010000034.1 GCA_913041125.1 uncultured Bacteroidota bacterium
GAAATTTTGTTGCATCATTTAGGCAAAACAGCTGAAATAATAATTTTCCTTCTTGGAGCTATGACAATTGTTGAAATTATTGATTATTTCAATGGATTCTTTACAATTAAAAACTTCATAAAAACCAAAAGCAAAAAAGGATTATTATGGATTTTTTCAATATTAGCATTTATCCTATCAGCAATAATTGACAATTTAACTGCAACAATAGTTCTCATAACAATTTTACAAAAAGTAATATCCAATAGAGATACTAGATTGTGGTTTGCTGGCTTAATAATTGTTGCTGCAAATGCTGGAGGAGCATGGTCCCCAATAGGAGATGTAACAACCACAATGCTTTGGATTGGAAATAAGGTAACAACTATAAATTTAATAAGTTATGTATTGTTACCTTCTTTAGTTTGTTTAATAATACCTGTGGGGATAGCATCTTTTTTGTCCCCTTTTCAGGGTGAAATAGAAGAAGTTCAAACTGATGAAGAAGTTGGGTTCCATAAGCATGGAGCAAGAATGCTATATTTAGGTCTTTCAGCTATTGTTTTTGTTCCTGTTTTTAAAACTATAACTCACTTGCCACCTTATGTTGGAATGATGCTCTCTTTAGCAGTTGTAGCAACCTTTGCAGAAATTTTTAGTAAAGCAAAAATTAATATTACTTCTATTGACGAAGAGAGTGATGCACATCAAACAAATAGTCCAGTACATAAATCTTTGTCTAAAATTGAACTTCCTAGTATCCTATTTTTTTTAGGAATCTTACTTGCAGTTGCTGCATTGGAATCTTTAGGTTTACTTTTTAATTTTGCTGAAGGTTTAAATACTGCTATACCAAACACTGACATAGTAATTGGATTATTAGGAATTGGTTCTGCTGTGATTGATAATGTCCCTCTAGTTGCAGCAAGTATGGGGATGTTTTCAATGTCAATAGATGATCCTGTTTGGCATTTAATTGCATATTCTGCAGGAACAGGAGGGAGTATGTTAATTATTGGATCAGCAGCTGGAGTTGTTGCCATGGGAATGGAAAAAATTGATTTTTTCTGGTATCTTAAAAAAATAGCTTGGTTGGCTTTTTTAGGATTTTTGGGAGGATTTATTTTATTTATTTTGATGAGAGATTTCCTTTTTTAATTTTTTTAAAATTTATAAATGAAAAAAATAAAATTTTATGATTTTAATTAGTATTCAAAAAGCATCACCCCTACAGACAGAAAAAACTCTATCATTAATTGAATTAATTAAAAATGGAGGTATCGGTGGCCAAATAATTATTGGTGTACTATGTGTTTTGCTATTGATGGTTGTATATATTTATTTTGAACGTCTTTTTGCAATTCGTGCGGCCGTAAAAGTACCTCCTACATTTATGTCACAAATAAGATCTTTTGTTATGCAAGGAAAAGTAGAAGGTGCACAGCAATTATGTAATCAAGAAAATGTTCCAGTATCTCGATTGATTTTCAAGGGACTTTCAAGAATTGGAAGACCGCTTGAGGATATTAACACAGCAATAGAAAACGCTGGACGTCTTGAAGTTTACAAATTAGAAAAAAATATTAGTATACTTGCTACAGTTGCAGGTGCAGCACCGATGTTAGGTTTTTTGGGTACAGTTATTGGAATGATCTTGTCTATTTTTGAGATTTCAAATGCAGGGGGAAATATTGATATGCAATTACTAGCTGATGGTTTATATACTGCAATGACTACAACAGTTGCTGGATTGATTGTTGGAATACTAGGATACATAAGCTATAACCATTTAGTTGTCAAGACTAATAAAGCTGTTTATCAAATGGAAGCAACAAGCTTAGAATTTTTAGATCTTTTAAACGAACCAGCTTAATGAAATTAAGGGGGAGAAATCAAATCCGACCAGAGTTCAACATGTCGTCGATGACGGATGTAGTTTTTTTACTTTTAATCTTTTTTATGATTGCCTCAACTTTAGCAAAACAATTAAATACGATTGATATAAAGTTACCAAAAGCAGAGGGGAAAACTGAAAATCGAAATACTGTTGCTGTTACTATTACAAATGCAGGTCAGTTTTTTATTAATGACAAAAGGATTTCAAAAATCAATTTAGAAGAGAGATTAATTTTTTCGTTAACGGAAATGAAGATTCCTTCTATTGTTCTAAGAACAGAAAAAAAAGTGGCTATTGATCAGGTTGTATATGTTATGAATATTGCAAATAAAAACGGAATTAAAGTAGTTTTAGCTGTTGACTCACCTTAATTAGAATTAAGATGAAAGTATTTGATACACCACATAAAAAAAAATCAGCTGGTCTTACATTAATTACAGCTTTTCTTTTAATTTTTCTTTTCTTCTTTTTAGGATTGTCTTATTACGATCCACCTGTTAGCTATGGTATGGAGGTAAATTTTGGAAATTCAATAAATGGGTCTGGGAATATTCAACCCTTGAAACAAGTTACCCAAAAAAAATCTAGTTCTATCGTAAACAAGCCTAAAGTTGAACGGAAGTCTGAGTCCAAACCTACTCAAAAGAAAGTTGTGCCAAAAGCAATTAAGCCTGTTCTGAAAGATGAAAAATCAACAATACCAATAAAAAATAAAAATGAGGTAGAAAAAGAATCCATAATTTCTAATCAAAAAAAAGAAGAAGAACTTATAAAAAACAAAAAACCCAAAGTAACCGACGATACCAAGAATTTAGTTTCGAATTTAATTAAAAACAGAAAAAAAGAAGACATAGAAAAGAAAGGAGAAGGTGATGATCAAATTTTTGGAGATAAAGGAAAAAAAGACGGGAATCCCTATTCAAGTAGTTACTACAACAAAGCTGGGCTAAAAGGAATAGGAAAGGGGTATGGTCTTAATGGAAGGAATTTAAAGTCTAATGGAAAAGTAATACAAGAATGTAATCAAGAGGGAATTGTAGTTGTACGCATAACAGTCAACAAGTTAGGTAATGTAATTAATGCTGAACCAGGTGTTAAAGGAACTACTAATACTCATCCCTGTTTATTAGCTCCTGCAAAAAAAACAGCTTTAATGTATGAATGGTATCCAGATAGTAAAGCACCTGAGCAACAAATTGGTTTTGTAGTAATTCAATTTAAATTGGGAGAATAATAGTTGGAAAAATATAATGAAACTTTACAATGGTTGTTCTCTAAACTTCCAATGTATCAAAGAAAGGGATCAATAGCATATCGTCCAGGATTAGATGCAATGCATAAACTTGACAAACATCTAAAACATCCACATAGGGAATTTAAGTCAATACATATTGGGGGAACTAATGGTAAAGGTTCCACTGCTCACATAATAGCTTCTGTTCTTCAAGAGGCGGGCTTCAAAACAGGTTTATACTCTTCACCACATTTATTAGATTTTAGAGAAAGAATTAAGATTGATGGATCAATGATTTCTAAAAAAGAAGTAGTAGAATTTGTTTTCAAGAATAAAACTTTTTTTGAAAAAAATAAATTTTCATTTTTTGAGATGACTGTCGGCATGGCTTTTTGGTATTTTTCTAAAAAAAAAGTTGATTACGCTGTCATTGAAGTGGGTTTGGGAGGGCGTTTGGATGCAACAAATATTATTACACCTGAATTATCAATTATTACTAATATTGGATTAGACCATGTTGAATTTTTAGGTGATAATCATGCAGCAATCGCAAAAGAAAAGGCAGGTATTATAAAAAATAAAATTCCTGTTGTTATTGGAGAGAAAAAATGCTCAACACAAAAAATTTTTCAAGAAAAAGCATATTCATGCAACTCTTCTTTACATTTCGTCAAAAAAGATTCAAATAATTATTTTTCTGACTTGAAAGGGAAATATCAGATTAAAAATATTAGGACAGCATCAACAGCACTAAATATTATTTCAAATGGATCGTTTGACAAATCCTTAATTCAAAAAGGACTTTCTAATGTCTTAAAAAACACTAAGCTTATTGGAAGATGGCAAATTATAAAAGATCATCCAAAGGTTATTTTGGATGTTGCGCATAATAAAGAAGGGCTAATTGAAATTACAAAACAAATTAGTGTTCAAAAATATAGAAAATTACATGTAGTGTTGGGATTTGTAAAAGGTAGAAATGTAAAAGATTTATTAGCTCTTTTTCCTATAAAATCTAATTTTTATTTAAGTAGCCCTAACATTGAAAGAGCAATTCCTTTAATTGATTTAAAGAATAAAATGAAAGGATCTGAACTAAATATTAAAATAGAAGAAACTATAATTACTGCTTATAAAAATGCTTTGTCAAATTCAAATTCTTCAGATTTAATTATAGTAACAGGAAGTACTTTTGTTATTGCCGAAATTTTGGAGTTTGTTAAAAAATAAATTTTCCAATAAAATATACAAATCTAATGGGGAGTAATTAATGTATAAATTTTATATTTGCCAACCCTTAAGATTCAAGGGCGCTTAGCTCAGTTGGTTCAGAGCACCTCGTTTACACCGAGGGGGTCGGGGGTTCGAATCCCTCAGCGCCCACATTTTTAACCTCAACTACTAGCTGGGGTTTTTTTTGCGGAAAATTTTTAATCTAGAAAACCATGAATAATTAGAATGGCATACTAGGGTCTTATTTTTAACATTTTTTTAGGAAAAAATATTTTAACCTTTTTTTAATTGAATAGTCAAAACATTATTAGTTTAATTTCAGCCTGCTTGCTAAATCATTCATTCTGATAATTATTTGATTTTGTTTAATTTTAAATTTCTTCATGCAAGCAGGCTTTTAATGACTGTTTTTGATTTCTTTTTTTCTTTTTAAATTGTAAAATTGTAAAAAAATAGATTTTGTCAAATATTGGAGTAACAGATCGTTTATCTCTTTTAATCGTAATTATATTTTATTCTGCAACAGTGTTTATTGGGTATAATTTCATTAATAAAAACTATAAAAAAACTTCTTTAAAACAAGAAACAAACAAAAGGCTTGTACACTTGGTGTTAATTAGATTTAAAGATGATATTAATAATAAAGAACTTCAGAAGGTTACTGACGGGGCTTATGAACTTCAAAAAATTTCAGCCGTTCAGGATTTAAATTTTTCAAATAATGTGTCTCCTGAGGGATTATCAAAAGGTTATACTCATAGCCTCACAATGAAATTTTCACAAGCTAAGGATAGAGATAGCTTATATTTACCTCATCCAATTCATCAAGACTTTGTAAAATTATTTGTTCCCTTAACTAAATCAGTCTTGGTTTTTGACTATTGGGAATGATTATCCTTCAATAATTTTTTTAATCTTTTCTTTTTCCTCCTTTGCAAGTTCTGAATCCACAAGAATCCGACCACTATGTTCGTCTGTTATTATTTTGTTTCGTGAAGCAATCTCAAGTTGCAATTGTGGAGGAATCGAGAAATAAGATCCTCCCGAAGCTCCCCTTTCAACTGAAACGATTGCAAGACCATTCTTAACACTTGAACGAATTTTTTTATAGGCAGAAACTAAACGTTCTTCAACATCTTTTTCAAACTCAGCAGATTTTTTTTGTAATAGATCTTCTTCTTTGTGAGTTTCCTTTATTATTGTATCTAACTCATTTTTTTTGGATTGAAGATGATCATTACGTTCTTTAATTTTATCATCTAAGATCGACATTTCTTCTTGTCTTTGTTCAATTCTAGCTTTAAATTCTTTTATTTTCTTTTCTGCTAATTGTGATTCAAGATCTTGATATTCTTGTTCTTTTACAATTGAATTGTACTCCCTATTATTTCTAACATTTTTTAATTTGTCTTCATATTTTTTTAGGAGTTCGTTAGCATTTTCAATTACCTGTTTCTGTTCAATGATTCCATTTTCACTTTCACCTATTTCTTCTTTTATCTTATCATATTTTGTGTTTAAACCAGATATTTCATTTTCTAAATCTTCAACTTCTAAAGGTAGTTCCCCTCTTAGACTTATTAGTTCATCTATTCTTGAGTCTATAAGTTGAAGGTCATAAAGAGCTCTAAGTTTTTTTTCGACAGTAGTCTCAGTTTTTTTCGCCATAGTTATAGGTAGTTAACAGGGTTTGTTATGATACTTGATAAAACGATTTCAAAATTAGGAATTTTTTTTGTAAGATAATTATATATATATTTTTTGATGAATTTTTCACTTTCGTAGTGGCCAATATCAACAAGTAAAAGTTGGTTTTCTGCTTGAAAAAATTGATGGTACTTTAAATCAGACGTCACAAATGCATCTGCTCCCTTTCTTTTAACGTCCTCAATGGCAAAGCTCCCTGATCCTCCAAGAACAGCAACTTTTCTAATTTTTTTATTAGAAATTTTACTATATCTAATTACTTCTGTTTTCATTTGTTTTTTAACAAATTTTAAAAAAGACAAACTATCCATTTGCTTTTTAAGATCACCTAAACATCCCATTCCAATTTTAGAATAAGAATTTATTAAACTATAAATTTCATAAGCAACAGTTTCATATGGATGACTTTCAACAAGAGATTTCTGGATATTTGATAATAAATGGGATTCAAAAACTACGTTGATTTGAATTTCTTTCACAGTTACTTTTTCTAATTTATTACCAGTGAAGGGATTACTTTTATTGCTGCCTTTAAATTTTCCTGTTCCCTCGAATTGAAAACTACATTCACTATAATTGTCAAGATTTCCAGCACCTGCTTGATGTAACGATTCTAAAACATTTTCGACATGATTTTCGGGAACATAAGCTACCAATTTTTTTAATGTCTCTTTTTTTTGAATAAGAACTTCAGTGTTAGTAAGCTCAAGACGCTTCGCTATAACGTTGTTCATGCCTTTAGGATGATTATCAAGTCTAGTATGAAGAGCAATAATTGAAATTTTGTTTTCTATTGCTTTAAGAACTACCTTTTCTACATAAGTTCTTCCAGTTAATTTTTTTAATCCAGAAAAAATAATTGGATGAAAACTTAATATGACATTACATTTTTTAGCAATAGCTTCTTCAATAATTTCTTCAGTAGTATCCAAAGCTATTAGAATACCATTGCATTCATTTTTATCATTCCCGACTAATAATCCTACATTATCAAAGTCTTCAGCATAGCTAGGTGGTGCCCATTCGTCTATTAATTGGATTAGTTCTTGAATTTTCATAAAGTCTAGAATTAAAACAAATATAATATATATCTTGATGGACATGAAACTATTACAAAGCGTCTTATTTCCATTTTCGTTATTTTATGGAACCATTATTGCTTTAAGAAATTTCATGTTTGATAAAGGGATTTTAAATTCAAAAATACCAAAAATCCCAAATGTTGGCGTTGGTAATTTAAGTGTTGGGGGTACAGGTAAATCTGTCGTTATAGATTATTTAATATCAATTTTTAAAGAGAAATATTCTCTTGCAGTAATTAGTAGAGGTTATAAAAGAAAAACAAAAGGTGTAATAGTTGCAAATTCAAATAGTACTGTTCACGAAATTGGAGACGAACCTTATCAATTTCTTTCAAAACATAATGTTAGAATTATTGTTTCAGAAAAAAGAGAAAGAGCTTTAAAAGTTATATCAAAATTTAAAAAATTACCTGACATAATTTTATTTGATGACATAATGCAACATAGATATATTACTCCAAAATGTCTTATAGTTACAACTACCTATTCAAAACCATTTTTTAGAGATAATTTACTTCCTGCAGGGAGATTAAGAGAGTCTCCAAAACAAATTAAAAGAGCTCAAATAATTCTTGTAAATAAATGCCCTAATAACTTAAGTATGAAAGATCAAACTTTATTTATTAATAAAATAAAACCCTTAGCTGACAATAGAGTCTTTTTCACAACAATAGCATATGAAAACAATTTGAAAAACAACTTGAAATCAATAAATTTAAGTTCAATTAAAAATTCTTTTTTACTAATAACTGGGATTGCAAATCCAAAATATTTAGTAGACTTTCTAAATAAAAATGAGTTTGATTTTTTGCACTTAAAATACTCGAACCATCACAATTTTAAAAAGAATGAAATAAAAGAAATAAAAAGAGAACAAAAGGGAAGAAAAATTATTACTACAGAAAAAGATTTTGGAAGACTGGAAAGCTATTTTACATCTGATGAATTATTCTACATACCAATTAAATTAAATTTTATAGGGGATGGGAAAGAAAAACAGTTTAAAACTTACTTAGAAAGTTTATTAATATAGTCCTACTTAATATGCTTATGCGCTTTATAGGAAGATCTGACTAAAGGTCCACTTTCAACGTGTCTAAATCCTAATTCTTTAGCGAATATTTCGTAATTTTTGAATTGATCAGGTGTAATAAAAGATTGAACAGGAAGGTGTTTCTTGCTTGGTTGTAGGTATTGTCCAATCGTGACAACATCTACTTTTACATCTCTAAGATCCCTCAGAGTTTCATAAACTTCATTTTCTTCTTCTCCAAGACCTAACATTATTCCTGATTTAGTTCGATTTATACCATTATTTTTTAAATATAATAAGACATCTAAACTTGTATCATATTTTGCTTGTACACGAACTTTTCTTGTTAGCCTGCGAACAGTTTCTACATTATGTGAAACTACTTCTGGAGCTACATCAATAATTCGATCAATATTACGTTTATTACCTTGAAAGTCAGGGATCAATGTTTCTAGTGTGGTGTTGGGATTAATTCGCCTGATAGCATTTACCGTTTCCGCCCAAATAATTGACCCCATATCTTTTAGGTCGTCTCTATCTACAGATGTAACAACGGCATGTTTGATTTTCATCAATTTGATTGAATTTGCAACCTTATCAGGTTCTGCCCAATCAACTGCTGAAGGTCTTCCTGTTTTAACCCCACAAAAAGAGCATGAACGAGTACAAATATTACCTAGAATCATAAAAGTGGCGGTACCTTCAGCCCAGCATTCCCCCATGTTTGGACAGCTACCTGAAGTACATATAGTATTTAATTTATATTTCTCAACAAGACCGCGTAATTCAGAATATTTTTTACCAGTAGGTAATTTGACACGTATCCATTCAGGTTTTTTTTTGTGCTCTATAGTTTTTTCTTTAACCTCCATCATCTATCTTTTGAGCAAAGATAATTGAATAGTTAGAGACTTAAAAGATAAAAAAGTGTAAAACCAGATAAAAACAATAAACCGATTATACTCAATATTCTTAATTCCTTATTAGGGCGAAATTTCTCTGGCATCTGCTTACTAATAACTAAACGGTAATTTAAAAAAGCGTATAAAGGGGCAGTAATAAATGAAAGAACAGTTGCAATTTGAACCAATTTGCCCATTTCAGATAAAAGAAATAAAAATATACCTATTGTTCCGATACTTAAAATAAGTAACCATAAAAAATAGGAAGAATCTAATCTATCGAAAAGAAGCTGAATTGTTTTTGACATAGCTCTTGGTGAAGCATCTAATGTTGTAATTGTAGTGCTCAGCATTGTTGAAAATGCAGCTATTGCAATTAAACCGTAGGCAGCTTCACCTAGATTTGAGGTATAAAGTTCGATCAATTGACCTGCAAAAACTCCACCTTTACTGGAAAATTCTAGTCCAGAATCAAACATAACTAAAGCTCCAAGGCCGACAAAACAAATAGCTAAGAATGTAGTAGCAATATAACCTACATTAAAATCAAAGAGGCTTTCTTTTAAAGTGGTTTTATTTTGTTGTGATTTATTTTTTTCCAGTGTCCATATTGAATGCCATATTGAAATATCCAGAGGTGCTGGCATCCATCCTAAAAATGCAATTAAGAAAAGGAGTCCAGTTCCCTCAGGAAAAACTTGTTGGAATGAAAGTGAATTATCATTTTTTACAAAAGCGATAGTTACAGCTAAAACACTACTAATTGCGAGAGAGATGATAATTATTTTAATAAATTTATCTAACAATTGATAACGACCTATAATCAATAATACACCACAAAAAACAGTAATCATTATACTCCAGTAGACTATATTACTTGTTATTCCAAATAATTTTGATGCTAGTCCTGCTGTAACAACAGTAACAGCACTTTGAATTGTAAACATTGTAGCAATATTTACAAAAAAATATGCCCATAAATATCCTTTTCCAAGTTTGTAATATCCATCCAATAAAGTTTCACCTGTAGCTTGGGCATATCTTGGGCCATACTGAAAAAAAGGGTATTTAAAAAAGTTAATTAATAACAAGGCCCAAAGAAGTCCCCAACCAAAATCTGCTCCGGCCCGTGTTGATTGAACCAAATGTGAAACTCCAATAGCTGCACCTGCAAATAATAGTCCAGGCCCTAATCTAGACAATTTTATTTTCATTCCCCCTTCAATAAATTTGCTAACATTTTCTTAGCTCTAAATAACTTTACGCGTATTGTATTTTGAGATTGGTTTAAGATAGTTTCCATTTCTTTGATAGACATATCCTCAAAATATCTCATTTTAATAAGATTTCTAAATTCTTTTTTCATTGATTTTATATGTTCTAAAATCTGATCTAAATTCTGGTTTGCAATCATTAATTCTTCAGGATTTTGTATTTCGTTTAAAAAAAACTCATTTGAATAGGATAAACTCGAATCCTGAAAATTTTCACTTAAATTTTTAATCTTTCTGTAACGATCTATATGATGATTCTTTGCTATTGTGATTAGCCATGATTTAAAAGAATATTTTTCATCAAATCTATCTAATTGATCAAATGCCTTTGAAAAAGACTCAATTGCTAATTCTTCGGCCAAGTTTTTATTATTGGTTCTTTGAAATAAAAATGAAAAAATATTATTCCAGTATTTATCAAAAAGAACATTGTAGGCGTTTTGGTCATGATTAATTGCTTTTTTGATAAGCTCAATTTCATGACTTGACTTCATTTTTAAACTGAATTTAGTTGTTAAAAGAAACAGGATTCTTACATTCTGTCTCTTCAGGCATTTTTCCACAGATACCACAAGGTTTGTTTTCCTTATTTAAAAAAGGGCTTTGGCTTGCACAAGTTCCTGCAAACTCTCCATCTTTTTTTACCCAAATCTTGATTGCTATTCCTGCAAAAGCAATAAAAAGTAGTACAAAAGAAAACAGGAACAGTTCCATTAGTTAATTTTAATGACAAAAATACTAATCTTTATTTTAAATTAAGATTTTTGAATTAGTTGAGAATTTTTAGATGTAAATGCTCAAAACAGTAAATCATTAATTTTAAAATTCATTAGAGACTTTAAATAAAAAAAAGCAAATGCAATACTTACCACAAACTTTAGAAAAACACCTGTTAAAAAACCAATTAATGATCCAATTGCAGCTTTTAGTGCACCTTTTTTATTTTTTCTATTTACAACTAGTTCTCCTAATAAAGCTCCTAAAAAAGGTCCTAAAAAAATACCAAAAGGGCCAATAAATATAATTCCACAAACCAGACCAATTGTGCTGCCAATAATACTTCCTATGCCACCCCCAAATTTTTTTGCCCCTAAGACAGGAATAAAATAATCTAATACAAAAATTGCCATAGCAATAATGAAACTAATTATAAGGTAAATTTTGTCAATGAAAATAGATTGAGTAATACTTAATATGAGTATTCCCACCCAAGATGTCAAAGGACCGGGAATAATAGGAAGAAAACTTCCAACGATTCCTAAAAGGATAAAAAGTCCAGAAAGAAAAATTAAGAATATGTCCATAGATCAAAAATATTGAAATTTGATGCTTTAAAATCACAACTGATAACGTTATAGATAAAAATTGTAATTTTAATATAAAATGTAATATATGAGAACCAGATACACTTCCATTTTTATTATTTTATTTTTATTTTCAGGATGCCATCTTTTCGAATCAACTAAGGTTCCTTCAAAAGAAATTAAAACTGCCTCTTCTTGGTCTGAAAAAGATCAAGGACCAAATTTTAATGAATGTGATGATTTTGAGAGTGATCAAGAAAAAAAAGATTGTTTTGAATCTATCATTTCAAATTCTATCTTAGACTATCTAGATCAAAACTTACTAGAGTCAAGTGAATCTATTTCTGAGGAAATAAATATTATTCTTAAAATTGATAAAGAGGGTTATTTTTCGTTGGATGAATATAATGGATCAAGTAAAATAGATCAGGCAATTCCGAGTTTAAAAGAACAATTAGAAATAGCAGTAAGTCTTATACCACAGGCACAGCCTGCAGTGAAAACTAATGTAGGGACTTTTGTGTCAACAAAGTTAAATCTACCTATAGTGATAACTGCTCAGTAATCAATATATGGATGAGTATAACATTATTTTAGGAATTGATCCTGGAACTACAATAATGGGATTTGGTCTCATCAAGACAACAAAAAGAGAAATGAAGCTCATTCAATTACATGAGTTACAACTTAAAAAATATGATAATCATTTTTTAAAACTTCAAAAGATATTTAATCGTACCATAGAAATAATAGATGAATTTCATCCTGATGAAATTGCAATTGAAGCTCCTTTTTTTGGAAAAAATGTACAGTCTATGTTGAAACTAGGAAGAGCTCAAGGAGTAGCTATGGCTGCAGGACTTTCTAGAGAAGTTGCTATAACTGAATACTCTCCTAAGAAAATAAAAATGGCAATAACAGGGAACGGTAATGCATCAAAAGAACAAGTGGCCAAGATGCTTCAAAAAATATTAGATATTAAAACTCTACCTAAAAAACTAGATGCTACTGATGGACTAGCAGCGGCTGTTTGCCATTATTACAATAAAGGAAAAATTAATTTAGGGAAGCCTTATTCTGGATGGAGTTCTTTTGTAAATCAAAATCCAAATAAAGTTAAATCATAGTGGTTTAAAATTCAGAATAGGATGTCAAATTTATATATACATTATCCTTTCTGTAAACAGGCATGCCATTATTGTAATTTTCATTTTTCTACCAGTAAAGACGGTAGAAATGATATGTTTAAATTAATTAAAAATGAACTTCATTTAAGATCTAAAGAATTAATTAATCCAATTGAGAGTATATATTTTGGAGGTGGGTCTCCATCACTAATATCTACTAAAAATATTTCTGATTTTATTGACTTAATAAAAAATAAATTTGAAGTTAAAAAAAATATAGAAGTTACTTTAGAGGTTAATCCTGACGATGTCGATGAAGAATATTTGAAAAAGATTAAGGATTCAGGTGTAAATCGCCTTAGTATTGGAATTCAATCATTTTTTGAAAAGGATTTAATAATTATGAATAGAGCACATAATGTCCGTCAAGCTCACAAATCATTGGAATCAGTTAGTAAATTTTTTCAAAATTTTTCAATTGATTTAATTTATGGAATGCCATATTCTTCATTAACTAATTGGAAAAATAATTTAGAAATAGCCTTAAGTTACAATCCTCCTCATATCTCAGCTTACGCATTAACTGTTGAGGAAAAAACGGTTTTATATCATAAGGTTAAAGAAAAGAAAATAGATCTTTTAGATGATGATGATGTAAAACAGCAATATGAAATTTTAATTAATACTCTCGAACTCAAGGGATATATAAATTACGAATTTTCAAATTTTGCAAAAAAAAATCATTTTTCAATTAATAATCAAAACTACTGGATAGGGAAACCATACCTTGGATTAGGTCCTTCTGCTCACAGTTATGATGGAAAATTCCTAAGAAGTTGGAATATTTCGAATAATCATAATTATGCAAAATCAATAATGTCTGGTGTTTTAGATTTGAAAATTGAAAAACTTTCAACCAAAGACCTTTACAACGAATATTTAATGACTGCTTTGAGAACTCATGAAGGTGTATCTTTAGCTCACGTAAAAAAAACGTTTGGGAAAAGATATACAATGTATTTAGAGGATCAAGTAAAAAGACACTTTAAATATAGAAATTTGTTTTGGGACGGAGATTTTTTAAAAGTTACTAAAAAAGCAAAATTCTTAACAGACGGAATTGCTGCAGACTTATTTCTGGTTTAAATATTTGATTCTTGTTTACTTAAATTAATGTAATGCTTATAAAATTTTGGAATAGTCTCAATACCTTTAAAAAAATTTGAAAGACCATAATGTTCATTTGGAGAATGAATAGCATCACTATCAAGTCCAAATCCCATTAATATGGATTTCACCCCTAATTCCTTTTCAAACATAGGAACAATTGGAATACTTCCTCCTCCTCTTTTAGGGATCGGTTCAGTTCCAAATGTTTCTTGGTAGGCTCTATGCGCTGCAATATATCCATTTGTATTTACAGGTGTTACATAAGCATAACCACCATGGTGAGTTATTACTTCTACCTTTACTCCCTCTGGTGCAATAGATTTAAAATAGTCACTGAATAATTCACTAATTTCATTCCAGTCTTGATCCGGAACCAAACGCATTGAAATTTTTGCATGAGCTTTACTAGGAATTACTGTTTTAGCTCCTTCTCCAATATAACCACCCCAAATTCCGTTGACATCAAGTGTAGGACGAATGGAACGTCTCTCTTCTGTATTATATCCTTTTTCACCAGAAACATGATCAATTCCAATAGAGTTTTTGAATTCTTCTGCATTAAAAGGCGCTTTATTCATTTCTAATCTTTCATCATGAGAAATTTCAATTACTTTATTATAGAATCCGGGAATTGTAATTTTTTTATCCTTATCATGAAGTTGACTTATCATGTCACATAATACATTTATGGGGTTTTGAACCGAACCTCCATAAAGTCCAGAATGTAAATCTCTGTTAGGACCTATTACGGTTACTTCCATATAGCTAAGACCTCTTAAGCCAGTTGTAATAGAAGGGATGTCTTGAGCAATCATTCCAGTGTCTGAAATTAAAATAATATCGCATTTTAGTTTTTCTTTATTGGATTTCACAAAATCTTCAAGATGATCACTACCCACCTCTTCCTCTCCTTCAATCATAAATTTAATATTACACTCAAGAGCTCCATTTTTTTTCATTTCTTCAAATGCTTTTATATGCATGAACATTTGTCCTTTGTCATCACAAGCTCCTCTTGCAAAAACTGCCCCGTTGGGGTGAAGAGATGTTTTTTTAACAATAGGTTCAAACGGAGAACTATCCCAAAGTTCTAATGGATCTGGAGGTTGAACGTCATAGTGACCATAAACTAAAACTGTTGGGAGTTTAGGGTCTAAAATATATTCCCCATAAACAATTGGATGTCCATTGGTTGAAATAATTTCTGTTTCTGGGCATCCAGCTTTTTGTAAAGCTTTAACGACCCAGTGTGCAGCTGCTTGAACGTCTTTTTTGTGCAATGGATCAGCACTAATTGATGGTATTTTTAAAAATTCTAACCATTCATCTAAATACCTCTTTTGATCTACTGTTAAGTCCATCTATATGTCTTACTTATTTAATTACAAATGTAAACGATGTATTTTTTTTTGAAGAAGAAATAAT
>CAJWHM010000035.1 GCA_913041125.1 uncultured Bacteroidota bacterium
GTGGGAGGATGAAGTTAAAAAATTTGAAAGTAAGATTTCAAGTTATTTTTCAAACCAAAATAAATGCAAATTTACTAATTACATCGAGGTTTCAATCATTTTCTTTAAATTAGAAATATTATAAATCATAAATCAACAATAATGAAAAAAATACTTTTTATACTTTTTTTAGCAATTTCAAATTTTATTGTTGCACAAAACATAGCATTTGAACAAGTCGCTATAAAGGTAAAGCCCGGAAGTGGAGGTCAAGTACTTAGTTTATTCAACGACTTCTATGGGAGCATTGAAAAACCAGAAGGTGTGTATATTAGACTATCATATATTAATTTTAAACCCCAAGACATAGAGGCAACTCATTTTTTAACTTTCACCGGTCCCGTTGAAGGACTCGCTAAACTAAGGGAAATGAGAGGTGGTGATAAATATTCATTATATAATTCAAATATGTTAAGGCATGCGGAAGTTATTTCTACTACAGCAGGGACATCACTTATTAGAATGAATTTGGATAAGTCATCACAACCAATAGCTCAAGTTTGGAGATGGAGAGTAGAAGATCCGGCAAGTTTTGCTACTGAATTTTCTAGCCTAATTAAAGCTTTTCCTCAACAAGGGTACCTTTCTTTAGGACAATTTACTCACGGGACAGGTAGTGATGGTGAATCTCATTATGTATACACTACTCACGAAAATTATGCAGGTGCACTGGGTTGGGGACCAAAAACTCAAGCACAACAGCAAGCTTTTTTAAAATTTCAGAAAGCAACAACTAAATATTCAGATTTTTTAGGCTCTGTAACTATGTCAAATGTAAAAACATGGTAAATTATTTTAATATTTAATTGATGTACCCTTCTTTTGAAGGGTTTTTTATTCTTAAAATCCTTTATCTTTAGAGAGAATTGTTTTGACATTTCTATGCCAATTATAGTAGTTTCTTTAGGAATCTTGCTTCTTTTTCTTCTCATTGTCTTATTTAGAGTTAATGCTTTTATTTCTTTTATAATAGTAACTATTGGGATTGGTATAGGACAAGGAATGAAATTAGATATTATTGTAAACTCTATTGAAAAAGGTATTGGTAACACCTTAGGATTTCTTGTATTGATTTTAGGATTGGGAGCTATGCTAGGAAAACTTGTAGCTGAAAGTGGAGCTGCTCAGCAAATTACTAACGGATTAATTAAGTTTTTTGGTGTAAAAAACACCAAAGTTGCAGTCATGTTTACAGGTTTTATTGTAGGAATTACTATGTTTTATTCAGTTGGCTTCGTTATACTAGTTCCACTTGTTTTCACGATAGCAGCATCTACAGGTCTTTCATTAATTGGAATAGGTTTACCCATGCTTGCTGCTCTTTCTGTAACTCATGGATTCTTACCTCCTCATCCTGCGCCTTCTACTTTATCAGTAATGTTTAAAGCTGATATTGGAACAACTTTAATTTACGGTGTTGTTTTGGCAATTCCTTCAATATTGATCTCAGGGCCATTTTTAACTCGTTTTCTTCCAAAAGTGAATGCTAAACCACTCAAGGAATTTATGGCCACAAAAAAAATTGATACATCAAAACTCCCTAGCTTGAATAAAAGTTTATTAGTAGCTCTTTTACCAGTTATATTAATTGGTTTTACTACACTAATCTCAAGTGTTTTTCAAAATAATGATACCTTATTTGAATGGATTAATTTTATTGGAAATCCAGTTATAGCTTTATTAATTACGTTGATTATAGGAACCTATACTTTAGGAATTTCGAGGGGTATCTCTATGGAGGAGATTATGGAAATTTTTGCAACAGCAGTTTCAGGAATCACTATGGTACTGCTCATAATCTCAGGAGCTGGTGCCCTAAAACAAATATTAATTGACAGTGGTGTAAGTGATTACATAGGAAGCCTTCTTGAGATTTCTAATATGTCTCCGTTATTTATTGGATGGTTAATTGCAACACTAATACGTTTTTCTGTAGGTTCTGCAACTGTTGCAGGTTTAACTACAGCTGGGATTGTATTACCACTATTAGAATCTACAGGAGTAAGCCCCGAATTGATGGTTTTGGCTATTGGTTCAGGAAGTTTAATGCTCTCCCATGTAAATGATAGTGGATTTTGGCTTTTTAAAGAATATTTTAATTTGAGTGTTAAGGAAACTCTATTTACATGGACAATAATGGAAACAAGTATTGGAATAACAGGGCTATTTGGAGTTTTAATATTAAATCAATTCATTTAGTATGTGCAAACAATTAAAAAATAGAATTCAGGAAATAGGACTTGTATTACCTCCTGCACCAAAGCCGGCAGGTGTCTATCGCCCGTTACTAATTGTAAATGACCAGTTGTTAGTATCAGGTCAAGGACCTGTTAAAGAAGATGGAAGGTTGATGCAAGGTAGAGTAGGATCTGATTTAGACAAAGATCAGGGTAAAACTGCAGCTCGGCAGGTAGCACTTACTATGCTCTCAACAATAATAACTCATGCACCTAAAGAATTAATTATTAAACGTATAGTTAAAGTACTTGGTATGGTAAATGCTACTCCGGAATTTGAAGACCATCCTTATGTAATTAATGGATTTAGTGAACTTTTTTCTGAAGTATTTGGTGAAGAACATGGGATTGGTGTTAGGAGTGCCGTAGGTATGCATCTGCCACAGAACATACCTGTTGAAATAGAAGCTGCCTTTTTATTAGAAACTTAGATTATGCAAAAAAACAACTGGTACCAAGTAAAAAATAGTGATGAAATTATAACTCCTGGTTTGTTAGTTTATCCTGATCGTATTAAAAAGAATATTGAATCCATGATTTCTCTCTCTGGATCCCCAAATCGTTTGATTCCCCACGTAAAAACATACAAAATGAAAGAAATTGTAAAATTTCAAATGAGTTACGGAATCAATGAATTTAAGTGCGCAACGCTAGGGGAGATGCATATGTTAATCTCTTGTGAGGTAAAGCACATTTTAATAGCTATACAGCCTACAAAAGAAAAAATAATTAAAATATTGGAAGCACAAAAAAAATATCGTGATATCATTTTTTCTACCCTAGTTGACAATAATTTTTCTTTAAACCTTTTTTCAAAATTGGCAGCAGAACAAAATGAAAAATTAAATCTTTGGGTTGATATTAACAATGGGATGAATAGAACGGGTATTAAACCTGAAAATGCTAAAAATCTTTGTTTAGAACTAAATAATAATTCAAATTTAAATTTCAAAGGATTTCATATTTACGATGGACACATTAGACCTACCGATATAGGTGAGCGAATAGCATTATGCAATAAAGATTTTCTTGAGGTCGAAAACTTAATTCAAGAAATTAAAAATGAAGCTATCACTATTCCTGAAATTATAACTGGTGGGACTCCAAGTTTTTATCCACATTCATTGAGAAAGAAAAATAGATTGAGTCCTGGAACAACTTTATTGTGGGATTTAGGATATCAAAAAATATGGAAGGAGGCTCCCTTTTTATTTTCTGCAATTTTAGCAATACGTCTGATAAGTATACCAGACAATAACATACTTTGTTTTGATCTTGGTCATAAGGCAGTAGCTTCAGAAATGTCTTTTCCAAGAGTTGAAATTTTAGGTTTGGAAGATGCTATTCATATTGGACAAAGTGAAGAACACTTGATTGTTGAGTACAAAAAAAAGAATGATTTTAAAATAGGAGATCTATTTTATGCTATACCTTTTCATATATGCCCTACTGTTGCTAAATATAAAAAAGCCTACATAGTAAAAAATGGAGAAATAGGTACATTTTGGGAAATTGAAGCTCGCGATTATCAATATGATACTTAGGTTATGGAATTAATTTTTGATGCTCACTTGGATCTTGCAATGAATGCTTTAGAGTGGAATAGAAACTTCCGTTTACCAACAGATAAAATACGTATTAGAGAAAAAGGAATGAGTGATTTACCTGATAGGGGTAAGGGTACAGTATCATTTCCATCACTTCGTAAAGGCAACATAGGTATTTGTGTAGCTACACTAATAGCACGTTATGTAAAGCCAAAAAATCCACTTCCTGGCTGGAATTCTCCGGAGCAGGCTTGGGCTCAAACTCAAGGTCAATTAGCATGGTATGAAGAAATGATTTTACAGAATGAACTTATTCAAATTAAATCAAAAAGCGAATTAAAATCACATATTGAAAACTGGAAGTCTAATCAAAATAGAACACCAATAGGATATATTTTAAGTCTTGAGGGTGCTGATTCTATAGTTTCTATGGAACATTTAGAAAAAATGCATAAAAAAGGACTACGTGCAATTGGTCCCGCTCACTATGGCCCAGGCACTTATGCTTTTGGAACTGATTCTAATGGTAGTATAGGTAGAAAGGGAAAATCATTATTAAAAAAAATTCAAGACTTGAGACTAATATTAGATGTAACCCATCTTTCTGATCAAAGTTTTTGGGAAACAATCGATGCATATCAAGGTCCATTGTGGGCAAGCCATAGTAACTGTCGAAAATTAGTTCCAAATAAGCGTCAGCTTGAGGATGAACAGATAAAAGTAATTATTGAAAGAAAAGGAGTAATAGGAATGGCATTTGATGCTTGGATGTTGTTTCCAGACTGGAAACGGGGAATCACACAACCTAAATCAGTTGGTTTATTAATTGATAATATAGTTGATCACATAGATCACATTTGTCAAATAGCTGGTAATAGTGATCATGTAATGATTGGTTCAGATTTAGACGGAGGATTTGGAACTGAACAGTGTCCTAGTGATCTAGATACCATTGCTGATTTACAAAAGTTAGATAGTATTCTTGAAAATAGAGGTTATGAAAAAAACGATATCAAAAAGATTTTATCACAAAACGGAATTAATTTTCTACTTAGTAATCTTCCTTACTGAAATATCTCATTTAATTAAATCAAACTGATGTGTATATTTTACTGTTATACTTTGATTATTATAAAGGTTAAATATATCGCTGTCTTTTACAATATTAAACACTATAAATAATCCTGTATTTGCACTATTTAACCAACCAAATCGAGCATTTACAGAAGCAATTTTAGTAACATTATTATATTGAATTAGACTTTGTAAGAACATTCTAGGAGTAAATGAATAAGCTATACGGTTACCTATAATAACGACATTTGTTTTTCCATTTAAGAGATTTAAATAATTATAATTAAAGTTTGTTTCAGTATTAAATTTATCTCCTATTCTTAATGCAATTGTATTGCTGCTTGAGACTCGACTTCCTCCAAAATAACCACCAACATATGATCTGTTTCTTAGTGATACTCTATTATTAGGATTAGTGTATAAAACAAATTGAAATTCTTTGTGATCATAAATACCTGGGTCAATTTTTAATTTTGAAATTGAAAAAGGACTTAAAACCGTCTCTTTTGTAAAATTTAATCCAGTATGAATTTCAAATCCACTTTTCCATACCCAATGGTTATCAATATGTAAAAATCCTGTCTCTTGAATTCCTGAAAAATTTCTAAAACCTCTGTAAGATATGTGAGGTCTAACTTCTAAGAATTTGACAGTGTTTTTTGGTCTCCATTGTCTTAAAATTCTAAATTCTGTTTTCTTAAATGATGATCTTACCAAAAATCCAACTTCTGGATTAAAACCCTCACCAACTTCGGTATACCCTGCCATAAAGTTCCATCCATTCCAATTATAATCACAAAGAAGTTTAAATGCATGATCTTTTGAATCTATATTTGGAGTTGAACTTTTTGTTAAGAATCCAGAAATCTGGGCTTTTTTCCCTAAACCCAATTTACCGTCGACTGCAAAAACAGTATTATAGTCATTATTATCTCCTATTCCATTTCGATTTACAATTAACCCACCTATTGAAGAACGTGATTTAGCAAAATCATGATTAATCCTTATTGCATTGAAATTATTTTTTATTATGGAATTACCATTATTTAATTCTACTTCATCAGTAAACATATTTAGAAGACCTAAGTTAGTTTGACCAACTTTACCCGAAATACGAGATCCACCAATTATTGGCACTATAGCACCCCCTTGACCAATACCTATACGTCTTGAAAAAAATAAATCTATTTCCCCAGGACTCCCAACACTAAATTGACCTGCATTTTCTAAAAAAAAAGGTCTTTTTTCTGGAAAAAAAAGATTAAAACGATCTAGGTTTACTTGTTGATCATCAACTTCAACCTGAGCAAAATCTGTATTATAGGTTAGATCAAGCGTAAGGCCAGGCGTTAAACTGTATTTTATGTCACCACCAATAGCTGCATTTGATTTAGATTTAGTTGAAGATAAATTGTCGTTAATGCCTTGAATTAGTGTATAAGGAATAATTTTTAAATTTTTAGGGGATTTAAGATTAATTCCAGTTAAACTTCCTGCTAATGATAACCTTTTTAAATCTAATCCTAATGGAAGATTTGCCCAATATGCAGTTTCACTTCTTTTACTTATGTTACGTTGAAAATTAATTCCCCATGTTTTATTTTCACCATTGTTAAAACGAATAGATCTTAAGGGGATAGCAAATTCTGCACTCCATCCATATTCACCTATTTCAGTTTTCACTTCCCAAGAAGCATCCCAATTAATATTTGTACCACCAACTACTCCTCCCTGTTGTCTGTTAGCATTGAAATTTCCTTTTCCTTCATTATCTATTTGAGCATCATATTCCATACCGTTTGCATTAGTTCCAAATAAAAATCCATTTTGCTGATCTTTATATGTATCAATTATGAAAAGAAAACTGTCTTCGTCATTTAAATCTGAGTCACGCCTTGAATCAGAAATTACAATTTTGTTAGGATCATTATCATAACAAATTACAGCAACATAAAGCACTTTGTTTGTATGAGCTACACGGATTGATGTTTTTTCAGACACCAATGAATTATAGTCGGGTTTAATTTGTTTTAAATCTGTGATTTGAGTTACATTTTCCCAAATTTTTTCACCAAGAATATTCCCGTCAATAATGGGATTTTTTTCTAAAAATGTAATTGTGTATTTTAGGTTTTTATTTGGATTGATATTCTGTGCACTTATATTAAGTACTAATCCAATAAGAAAAAGGAATAAAATTTTTTTCTTCAAAAACCAATTATATTTTGCTTAACGAAACTACAAATAAAATTTAAGTACTAATTTTTAAATATGTTCGTAGATTTAAATTAAAATTTTAAATAAATATTTACATGAAATTAAACTATTTGATTTTCATCTTACTTATTCAATTTTTAAGCATAAACGCACAAAGAAAATATGAAAACCAGGTAAGAGATATGGGTATAGAGAGTCTAAATAGATTCAAGTTCTTTTTATCGTTGGCTAATGACGCAGCAAATGGGAATGAAATTGAAGAAAATATCAATTGGGTTAATAAAGAGTTGAAAAAGCGAGATTTTGAAATTAAACTTATACAAACATCCTCTTTACCATTGATGATCGCCAATTTGAATATAAAAGAAAAACTACCAACTATTGCACTTTACATGCATATAGATGGACAAGCTGTTGACCCATCAAAATGGAATCAAGAAGATCCATATAAAGCTGTAGTTAAAAGAGAAACTTCCGATGGATTTGAAACTTTGTCATGGGATTATTTAAAAACCAATAAAATTGAAGATTTGAGAATTTTTGCTCGTTCAACTTCTGATGACAAGGGTCCTTTTGCAATGTTTTTGACTGCTTTAGATTATTTAAAATTAGTGAATAAAAAGCCGTCATTTAATATTAAATTAATACTTGATTTTGAGGAAGAACAAAGTTCACCTGGACTTCCTGAGTCCGTCAAAACAAATAAAGACGAATTATTGGCAGATTTACTTTTAATTTTTGATGGACCTATGCATACTTCTGGGAAACCAACACTTGTTTTTGGTAATAGAGGAATTGCTACATTAACATTAACAACTTATGGACCGCTAAAGGCGCAGCATAGTGGTCATTACGGTAATTATGTTCCTAATCCAGCTTTATCATTAGCAAAAGTTTTGGCTTCAATGAAAGATGATAAAGGTAGGGTAGTAATACCTAATTTTTATAAGGGTATAAATTTAGACAAGGCCACTAAGAAAGTTCTAGAAGGGGTGCCTTCTGAGGATTCATCGATTAAATACAGAACCCAAATTGCGGTCACTGATAAGGTTGGAAATACATATCAAGAGTCAATTCAATATCCATCTCTTAATATAAGAGGAATGAGAAGCGGTTGGGTAGGTAAAGAAGCTAGAACGATTATTCCTTCAACAGCAACTGCCGAAATGGATATTCGTCTTGTTGTAGAAAGCGATCCTTTATTTTTAATTGAAAGTGTCAAAAATCATATTAAAAAATTAGGATACAATATATTAAATAATGAACCCTCAAAACAGGAGCGATTAAATTTTGAAAAAATAATTACAATCAAATCAAAAATTGCATATCCAGCTTTCAGAACAGACACAAATGCACCTGAGGGAAAATGGCTAACAAAAATTTTAACTAATTATTTTGGAGAAAAACCAGTTATCATTAGAACCAGTGGAGGATCTGTTCCTATATCACCTTTCGTTTCTGAGTTAGGAGTTCCAGCTATAGGAGTTCCAACGGTAAATCTAGATAATAACCAACACAGTCCTAATGAAAATATTAGGATCGGGAATTATTTTAATGGAATTGAAACCTATTTAGCTATTTTAACAACAAGATTTTAGAGAATTTATTTTTATTGAAACATTTTGAAAAATTAAGAAGTATTATATTTGTTCCCATAAAATTTTTGCTCTAATAATTCTTAATGTTTTCTAAGATAAAGATTTAAGGAGAAAAGGTCGCGTAGCTCAGCTGGATAGAGCATCTGCCTTCTAAGCAGACGGTCATAGGTTCGAATCCTATCGCGATCACAATATATTACAAATAATAAAAGCAAACCCGAGAGATATCCTAGGTTTGCTTTTTCACTTCTATATTAAACAAAATCAATTACAAATATTTAACTTCGAATAAAAAGTAAATGAAAATTGGTGTTCCAAAGGAAATTAAACCCCAAGAAGCGAGGGTAGGGCTTACACCTGCTGGTGCTTTGTCAATTATTGAAGCCGGACATGAAGTAAGGATTCAAAATGACGCAGGGCTTTTGAGTGGTTTTACTAATAAATCATATGAGCAAGTCGGTTGTATGATTGAGAATGATTTATCAGCTATCTACGAATTTGCTGAAATGATAATTAAGGTAAAAGAACCAATTAGCGAGGAATACAATTTAATTAAACCCAACCAATTACTTTTTACTTATTTTCATTTTGCGTCTAGTAAAAAACTCACTGATGCAATGATTCAATCTAAAGCTATATGTTTAGCTTATGAAACAGTTGAAGATAATGGCAAATTGCCTTTATTAATCCCGATGTCTGAGGTAGCAGGAAGAATGGCTACTCAAGAAGGGGCTAAATATTTAGAAAAGCCACAAGGTGGGTTCGGTATTCTATTAGGAGGGGTTACAGGTGTTAAGCCAGCTAATATAATGGTTATAGGTGGTGGTGTAGCGGGAGCCGAAGCAGCATTAATGGGAGCTGGTCTGGGAGCGAATGTTACAATTTTTGACACTAATCTTGATCGTTTAAGATATTTAGAAAGTAATATGCCTGCGAATGTAACTCCAATTTTTTCCAACCAATATTCATTAGAAAAAGAAATAAAAAGATCACATCTAATTATTGGAACAGTCCTTATTCCCGGTTCAAAAGCTCCAAAACTTATCAAAAAAGAAATGTTATCTAAAATGATGCCTGGAACAGTCCTGGTCGATGTTGCAATTGACCAGGGAGGATGTTTTGAAACTAGTGAACCAACAACACATGAAAAACCTATTATTATTAAAGAAGGAATTATACATTATGCCGTGACAAATATGCCAGGAGCAGTTCCAAATACATCAACTACAGCACTAACAAATGCTACATTAAATTACGCGTTGGAACTTGCAAATAAAGGATGGAAAAAAGCTTGTAAAGATAATAATGCATTAGCTAGGGGATTAAATATCATAAATGGAGAAGTTGTTTACAAGGAAGTTGCAGATGCTTTTAGTTTAGATTATGTTGAATTAGAATCAATTTTATAAAGCATGCCACTTACTCCTAAGGGAATCAACCTATTCACTTTCTTTAACTTACCCTCTGCTTGGTGGAGTGGTGTTCGTGTTGAGAAAATTACCTCAGTTACATGTGATGTTAAAGTAAATTTATTATGGATTAATAAAAATCCATTTAATTCTATGTTTTGGGCTATTCAAGGTATGGCAGCTGAACTCTCGACAGGTGTTTTGATAATGCAAGAGGCTAAAGATCTTGATATTAAAATTTCTATGTTGGTGATAAATAATAAAGCGAACTTTACAAAAAAAGCAAAAGGGAAATTAGTTTTTTCTTGTAGGCCAAATGATTTAATCAAAAATACTTTTCAAAATTTGTTAGAGACAAAAAATCCTCAAACATTATGGCTTCAATCAAGGGGAATTGATGAAAAAGCAGATACAGTTTCTACTTTTGATTTTGAATGGACACTACTATTAAAACAATGATATATGAAACCTGACTTTATTGACAATTTAGAACTTCCTGTAGTAGCAGCTCCTATGTTTTTAATTTCTGGACCAAAGCTAGTGATTGAATGCTGTAAAAATGGAATAATTGGTACTTTCCCTGCTTTAAATCAAAAAACTACTGAAGGTTTTGAAAGTTGGGTAATTGAGATAAAAGAAAGTTTAGAAAAATTTAAAAGTCAAACAGGAAAAACACCTGCACCATTTGGGGTTAATTTAATAGTTCATCCAACTAATCCAAGAGTTATGGCTGATTTAGAGGTTTGTGTTAGGCATAAAGTGCCTTTAATTATTACGTCTTTAGGAGCAGTTTCAGACTTGGTAAATACAGTTCATAGTTATGGGGGATTAGTTTTTCATGATATAGTAAAAAGAAGACATGCTGAAAAAGCTAAAGAGGCTGGAGTAGATGGACTTATTTTAGTTGCTGCAGGTGCAGGAGGTCATGCTGGTACAATAAATCCACTAGCATTAATTAACGAGATCAAAACTTTTTTTGATAAAACAATTTTACTTTCAGGGTGTATTAGTAATGGTAGAGATATTGCTTCTGCATTACAAATGGGAGCAGATTTAGCTTATATGGGAACTCGATTTATTAATGTGAAAGAAAGTTTGGCTGACCCAGAATATCAAAATATGATTATGTCAAGTAAAGCTGAAGATATTGTATATACAGCTGCAGTATCAGGAGTTCATGCAAGTTTTTTAAGACCAAGTCTCGAATCCATGGGTATTACTGAAGATCTATGGAAAATGACTAAAAAAATTGATTTTGGAAGTGAACTTGATTCAGCACAAGCGGAAGCCAAGGCGTGGAAAACAATTTGGTCTGCAGGTCAAGGCGTAACATCTATAAAAGATGTAAAATCAATTTCTAAATTGGCAAACAAGCTCAAGGATGAATTTTTGAAAGCTTTAAAATCTCAAGAAAGAAACTTAAAAAAATACCTTAAAAAATAATTTCTGAAAAACTCTTCTAACAAAGTCTAAAAGTCCTTTGTTAAAGACTTTACTATTTTATTATCAGGCAAAAACTCTTGTGCTATTACTTTTATAGAAGTATATATTGGAATCCCTACAATCATTCCCACTGGACCTAACATGATCCCTGAAGCTAGAATTACAATGAAAATTTCTAGGGGATGAGATTTTACGCTATTAGAGAAAATAAATGGTTGACTAAAGAAATTGTCAACTAATTGTCCAATTAGAAAACCTATCATCACGTAAATTGTTTTTGGAAGTATAATTTCACTAAAATCAGCCCCTATAAAGCTGCTCATTGTTAATAGTGTCATTAAAATTGCTCCAATAATTGGTCCTAGGTAAGGTATTAAATTAAGTAAGGCACACAGAAATGCAATAATGAATGCATTTTCTACATTAAAAATTGCTAAATCAATACTGTAGATAATTAATAAGATTGTAATTTGAAACAGTAAGCCCAAAAAATATCTGGATAATAGATTTTTTATTTTGTTAATTGATTTTTCTACACGATCAGTTAGATTGTCACTTACTAGAACTAAAATTAATTTTTGTTGTAAATAAGTATCTTTGAGAAAAAAGAATAGAATAAAAACTACTGAAAAAACACCAATAGTAAAGCCTCCTAATAATTCTAATGTTTGATTTAAAAATTCTGGAATAATACCAAGGTTAACATTTTGAAAAAGATTATCAACAGAAATTTGTTGTTGCCAAAAGCTATTATCTAATTGAAAGTATATACTTATTTCATTTACAAGGGTTTCAATATTTTCTTTAAGAAGATCAACATCCAGTAAAGATAAATTTTCTCCCTGTCTAATGAGTAATGGCACAAAAAGCGAAAATAGACTTATTAAAAAACTTAATAGAATCAAAATACTAATTGTTGTTGCTAATACGGGCTTTATCTTAATTCGGTTTATTAGTAGATGATTAATTGGCCTTCCAATTAAACTAATAATTCCAGCAATAATCATATAAATTATAAGGGTTTTTAATTGAAAAAGTAACCAAATTATAATACATAAGCCAGTTAGCTGCAATGCTGCCCAAAAAATTCCCTTCGTGATTTCTCTAGAATTCATTTGTTAAATATAGAAAACATCTGTGATTAAGTTATTCATAGTTTTTATTAATTAAATCTTATTTTCTAACTATCCAAAAACAAAACAAAAACTTAATATTTCAGTTTGAATTGTTTTATTAGTTATTCTTTGATTAACAAAATATGACTACCTAAAATACTAGCAGTTTCAGTTCGTAACCTTTGTTGGCCAAGACTAACAGGTATTAATTTAGCTGAAATAGCATCTTTGATTTCTTCTAAACTAAAATCTCCTTCTGGACCAATTAACAGATGAATTTGCTCACTTTCCCAATTATAGTTTTTTAATTCTATTTTTGACGATTTTCCACAATGAGCTATTAATCCTGGATGACTAATACTTTTTATATATTTTTTAAAGGTCATCATTGAATTTATTTCAGGAAGAAAAAATTGTTGTGATTGTTTAAGAGCAGAAATTGCAATTTTGATTAATCGTTCTTTTCTAATAATTTTTCTTTCTGAATGGTCACATAAAATTGGAGTTATCGAAGAAATCCCTATTTCAGTAACCTTTTCAATTAACCATTCCATCCGATCATTACTTTTCGTAGGAGCTACAGCTAAATGGATATGTTTTTTTTTATTAGAATGCTTCAAAGAAGTTATTTTTTTTGCTTCAACCTTTTGATTTAAAATAGATGTAATTTCTCCTTTCCACTCCAATCCTTTTCCATTTGTTATTGTTATTTGTGAACCAACATTTTTTCTCAAGACTTTCGATATATGTCGACTTTCTGATTTATCAAAAGTGAAATTTTGAAAATTTGCTTCTATATCGGAATCAAAAAATAACAGCATATTAAATGATTAATCGTGGTTTACAAATTTCAGTAAGTTCTCCAAATCTTTTTTTCATTAATTTATAATAAGCCGCTATACCTATCATTGCAGCATTGTCAGTAGTATATTCAACAGGTGGTAAAAAAAGATTCCATTTTTTTAAGCTAGATAGATTTTTTAATTGTTTTCTTAATTCTGAATTTGCTGAGACACCGCCACCAATTACAATCTGACTTACATTAAGATCTGCAACTATTTTTTCTATTTTGATTAAAATTATTTTGATTAATGTGTATTGCAGACTTGCACATATATCATTTAAATTTTCACTTATAAAATTTGGGGATTTTTTCTCTTGGTTTTTAATAAAATTTAAAAACGCAGTTTTAACTCCACTATAGCTTACATTATATCCCTTTAAATTTGAAATTGGGAAAGAAAACTTTTTAGAATCACCAGTTTTAGCTAATTCATCTATTTGTTGTCCAGCTGGGTATGATAATCCGATTTGTTTTCCACATTTATCAAATGCCTCTCCAATTGCATCATCAAGAGTGTTACCTATAATTCCCATGTCGAAGTAATCTTTCACATAAAGTATTTGTGTATGTCCACCTGACACGGTTATTCCAATAAAAGGGAATTTAGGAGACTCATAATTGTTGTTTTCTATAAAATGAGCTAAAAGATGTCCATGCATGTGGTGTATAGGTATAATTGGAATTTTAAGAGCTAATGACATTGATTTAGCAAAAGAGCTCCCTACCAAAAGGGAACCTAATAGACCAGGACCTTGTGTGTATGCAATTGCGTTTAGATCTTTTTTATCGATATTTGCTTCATGTAAAGCTTGATTAACAATAGGTGTAATTTTTGATTGATGAGCCCTGGAAGCAAGCTCAGGAACTATACCGCCGTAGGGAGTGTGTATTGTATTTTGATTATATATACAATTTGATAATACTTCCCTATTATTGAGTACAGCAGCAGCAGTATCATCACATGATGATTCTATAGCGAGTATGAAGTTGTTTTCGATAAGTGTTAATCTTTTGTGGTTGTAACAAAAATAAATGATTGAAATCAAAAAAAAACACAAATTATTTTTAATCCTTTTAGGAGGTGTTTTTTTCTTTATTTCATTAATTCTTTTATTAATTTCATCATCATTCTTTCAGAATAAAATTATTCTTCAACTTTCACAAAAATTTACTGAAAAGACTAACCAAAAAGTATTGATTGAGAAAATAAATTTGAATTGGGACGGTTCAATAGAGTTCAGAAATTTTTATCTCGGGGATCATCATAACGATACCTTGATTTACATAAGTAAACTCAATACTTCTTTAAAAAATTTAAAAAATATTAAGAATAGGAGTTTTGAATTTTCAGATTTAGATGCACAAGGTCTTTATTTAAAAATAAAAAAATATAAGGGTGATAAGACTCATTCACTTAAAATTCTTTTAGATAAATTAAAAAAGAAAAATAATAATAAATTAAAAAGTCTTTTTGTCATAAATAAAATGTTCTTGGATAAAATGACATTTGTTTATTCAGATGAAAATATTGAAAAACAAAATCCCTTAAAATTAAATTCCTTAAAAATTAAAGCTGAAAATTTTAACTTAAAAAATGATGAATTTACACTCTCATTAATAAAAATTGAGGGTTTAATAGATAGTTCATTTAATAAAAA
>CAJWHM010000036.1 GCA_913041125.1 uncultured Bacteroidota bacterium
GGAAGTGCAGTAGGAAATACTGTTGTATTTGCAGGCCGTGGAATTTTAAATGCATTTTTTCATTTTTTTATTATTTTCTTCTTTTCATTTTATTTAATAGCGGAGGGAGATGGCTGGAGAGTAAAACTTAAAGAGGCATTACCAAGTAATATATCAAATACGATAGATCAGGTTTGGACAATCGGAGTATCAAAAGCAGGTGGATGGATTGCTGCAAGAGTAATTCTAGGCATATTAGCAAGTGTTGTCTTTACAATAGCATTTTTAATTATTGGATTACCTTCTCCTTTTGCATTAGGTATATCAGCAGGATTATTATCTCAATTAGTACCTGCAGTCGGCACTTTTCTTGGTGGGATTGTTCCTGTGTTAGCTTCAATTTCATTAGGTCCAACATATATTTTGTACACATTAGTAGTGTTAGTTGCTTATCAATTTATTGAAAATTATTTTGTTAGTCCTAGGGTTACTAGAGTTACTATGGTGATTCATCCAGCTGTTGCTGTATTTGCAACTTTATTTGGTGCTTATACAGCAGGTGTGATAGGTGCTGTTTTGGCTCTACCAATAGCAGCAACTATACAAGGTATTCTTGAGATAATTCTGATTAATAAAAACAATGAATAATTTTTTAAATTTTTCAACGAATGCTATAAAAACTGCAGACTCTCTAATAAAGCATGCAAAAGAAGAGACATATGATGAAGTTGAGGAATCAATTAAATCATTCAAAAAAAATTTTAAAGCAGGTAATTATTTTGCAATAGCAACATTTTTTATAATATTCGGACTTTCAAGTGTATTGACACAGATATATAGTGGAAATTTTTTCATACAAGCCATGGTTTATTTTTCAATGTCATTTCTATGTATTGTTGCATTTAGCATTATTATCTGGAGGCTTTTAAAATGACAGAATTTAAAAAAAATTATAAAGAACTTAAAACAAATATAAATTCTGAAAATACAAAACTTATTAGTTTCTTAATATACGGTATAATTTTGGGAAGACTTATAGAAAAAATTAAAAAAGCTAGAAAGAAAATTAATTTTAGAAAATGAACAAATCTTTACAAAAATTTGTTGCAATTGCAATATCTGCTGGCGTCGTTCTTTCCACAATAGCTTATTTTTTATTGCTCCTTTAAATTAAAAGTGAAATTTGATAACACTGTTGTTGTTTTTAAATATAACCAAACAAAACATCTTTCCGTAATAACAAAAGATCAAGAATTTGTTACTCAAAATGGAGTAATTAACTTTAATGATATTAAATCATTACCTTCAATAGTTAAAACGAATAAAAATATTGAGTATCAAGTATATGTACCGTCATTTGATGAGTTTATTTTATTAATGAAAAGAGGTCCACAAATTATTTATCCAAAGGATATGGGTACAATTCTTATTGCTGGAAATATCAATAAATATTCAAAAATTCTAGAGATAGGAACTGGCTCCGGTGCCTTAACTCTTTTTTTAAGTTTACTTCTTTCAAGCCATGGAGAATTATTCTCATTAGATGAAAGTAGAAAAAACCAGTTAAGAGCAAAAAAAACAATTGATAGATTCACAAGTTCTATAAGTTTTGAAGATAAAGTAGTCGATGTAAACTATATAAATTCAAAATTATCAGAATTTAAATTTAATGAAATTGAAAGTGAAATAGATACAATAATTACTGATGTTCCAGAACCATGGGAATTTTTTCAACTAAATAAAATAAATAAAAACATAATTTGGGTATCTTACCTTCCATCAATATCTCAGGTAGAGAAAACAGTTAATGTGTTGAATGAAAATAATTTTACAAACATAAAAGTTACAGAAACCTTAAATAGAGAGTGGATTGTAAATAAAAAAATTCTTAGACCTAAAAATGAGATGGTTGGTCATACTGGTTTTGTTGTTAGTGGAAGATATTTAATTAGCTAGGCTCTATCATGATGCATTCACCAGGGCATTCTTCTGCAGATTCAATTACTGCCTCTTCCTGGCCTTTTGGCACAACTGCTAGACCTTCAGCTCCGCCAACATTACCGTCTTCTTCTGAGAAAATTTTGTCACCTTCTTTAACGTAAAAAAGGCCGTCATCTTTGCCTACAAAGACATCGGGGCATATTTCTTCACAAAGACCATCGCCTGTACATAAATCTTGGTCAATCCACACTCTCATACTCTTAATAATACAGGAGTTTTGCTTTATACAAATATAAGTGTAAAAAATAATATAATATCTGAAATACAATAGATTTAGGAAAACCATGAAGAATGTATTTAAAAGATGTCTGAAACTATTAACTTTACTGTCTTCAAACTCGGATAATGTAAGTACTGAATATATCAAAGATAATATAACTGAATATAGAAATTTAGGTCAGTCTGCATTTAAAAGATCATTTGAAAGAGACAAATCATTGTTGAAAGATATGGGTTTTTTATTAGATTTTGAAAATAATAAATGGAAGTTAGATGAAGGTTATAAAATATCAGGAACAAGAATTTTTGAGAATATAAGAAAAGATAAATCTATAGATATAGAAAAATTTATGAATACCTATCGTGTAGTTAAACAATTTTTTAAGTTTGATTATGAATTAGATAGGAGAAATGTAAATATTTCAAAAATAACTCAAGCCATAAGCGATAAAAGAAGAATCTCTTTTAAATATAAGGGTACCTTAAGAAAAGTTTATCCCCTAGGTTTAAAACAATACGACAACCAATGGTATGTTGGAGCAAATGATAATTCAAAATTTAAAACTTTTAAGTTAGATAACATAGACGAATTAAAATTAGGATCAATTTCTGATTTGCATAATATTGAATTAGATGAAATAAACTTTTCATGGGAAAAAAGTGTAAAACCAATAACTATTACGCTTTTTATAACTAAGGAAAACTACTTAGTTCAAAAAAACAACTTTAAACACATAATCGTAAAAATCATAGAAAAAAATAAGAATGTAGAAATTGTGCTTACAACGTTCGATTTTCAAAAATTAATTATTTTTATTCTATTAACAAATGCTGAAATTAAAAAAATCACTTCATCAGACAAAAAGAAATTACTTCAGGTTTTAAATGACTGACAAGCTAACTCTCCAAGACTTTACATATCTTATCAATATTTTAAAAGATAAAAGCAAATGGGAATTAAAGGAGCTTACAAAACTTCTTAATGTTGAAATCGAATCTCTAATGTATATGTTAAATATAATGTCTGAGATTTATTCAATTAATGGGGAGACTTTTATTGATTTTGAGATTGATTTAGCGAAAGAAACAATATCATTTGAATATTCCACAGTTTTAGAAGATTTGAGTACCATTACCGATTTTGAACTTTTTAAAATATATAGCTTATTGAAGAACGGTAATAATCTCAGTGTAAAAAATATTAAAAAACAAGATTTAGATTATTTTTTAAATATTCTTGCAAGTTATTTCGATGTTAAGGCGAATATAGATAACGAAGATGGTATCTCTATATTTTTATCTAACGATATAAATATTGATTATGTAAAAATTGGATATGAAGAAGTGAGGACATACGCAATTAAACCATTGACGATCACCAACAATAAAGACGGGAACGTGTTGGAAGCTATAGACCTTGTTGATAACAGGATGAAAACTTTCTTAATAAATAGAATTATATCAGTCGATGAAGTTGATAAATCTAAATCAAGCTCTAAGGACACCTCAAAAAATATTGAAGTGAAATTTAAATATAAAAATGAATTATTTTTAAATAAGTTAAACAAAGAAAAAGCTTATCTAAAAGATGGATTGTGCATCTACACTTTCAGAGACTTCAATGTAGCACTAGAATTTCTCTTAGAAAATTTTATGAATACTGAAATTGTTGCTCCAAAAAATTTAAAGATTGAATATGATAAAAAAATTAATAATTTAATAGATAAAATAAATTCATGAGTCTAACTGAGCTAATCATTATATTATTTATTTCTATCGGCATAATTGATAAAAAACGTTTTAAAAAATACATTGATATATTTTCAAATATTAATCAAGGTCCATCAAGAAGAATTGTTGGTGATGCCAGCTTAGATCAAAAATGGCAATGGATTGAAAATGAGGAAGAGTGAAAAAACCTTTTTTTGAACACCTTAAAGAACTAAACATAAGGATATTAATTTCTATTATTTTGATCTTTATATTTTCAATATACGTGTATTTTAAATATTCCTTTTTTATCGAGATTTTAAATCAACCACTAATCGATGCTGGGTATGATGAGTCAAATATATTTGCATTAACAATTTATGAAGGGTTTCAAGTAAAGATTACAAATATTTTTTTAATATCTCTAATTTTATTGCTTCCGATTACATTATTAAATTTAGGATTTTTTCTAAAACCAGCCTTGGTAGAACTTTCTTGGCTTTCATTCATTTTATATAATATATTTTTTACAGTTTTTTATTACCTGGGAATTTTTGCAGCATTAGAACTTGGTTCTTATGGAATTGAATTTTTACTTTCATTTAATGAGAATGAGATAATTTTAAGATCACAAAATTATTATCAATTTATAACAAGAGTTGCATTGTTATTTGCCCTAACATTTCAACTTCCACTAGTCACATTATTTTTATTAAATAAGAAAATAATAAATATAAATTTATTAACAAATAATAGGGCAGAGTTATTCATATTTATTTTGATTATATCTGCCGTTGTCACACCTACTGGTGATCCCGTTAGTCTTTTCGTATTTACGATACCTCTTTATTTGTTGATGGAAATCATCATCTTTATATTTAAAAAAAATAAAAAGTGAGTTTTCAACTCGATCCATTTCAACAAACAGCAGTTACCTCACTACTGAGAGGATTAAATGTACTAGTGACTGCACCAACAGGTTCAGGTAAAACACTAATTGCTGAAAAAGGTGTTGAAAAATATATAAATGATGGTTTGAAAGTAATTTATACAACACCAATAAAAGCACTGTCTAATCAAAAATATCATGACTTTAAAGATCTTGGATTTGACACGGGACTTTTAACAGGGGATAGAAATGAAAATCCAAATGGAAATTTAATAATTGCTACGACTGAAATTTTAAGAAACATGATATTTTCAGATGATATAAGAATAAGAGATATTGGTTTAGTAGTACTAGATGAAGTGCATTATTTAGCAGATAAAGAAAGAGGAGCTACTTGGGAAGAAATTATAATACATTTACCAAAAGAAATAAAAATACTTGCATTATCAGCCACTATTGGAAATGAAAACGAATTCTTAAACTGGATAGTCTCATTGAGAGGTCCAACTGAGTTAATAAAGTCAAAGATACGTCCAGTACCTTTAGAAATATCACTTATTACATCCACAAAAGATGATGACAAAATAAGCAGTATTAAATCAACAGAGGATAGAAAAAATAAAAAAATCTTTAAATTTGATAAAAAATATAAAAGGTTCAAAAAACCTACACTTACGGATCAACTAGATTACATTAATGAAAAAAAAGCAACCCCTTCCATTGCATTCTTTTTTTCAAGAGACAAGGTTGAAAGTAAAGCAAGATTTGCAGCAAATTTAGTAAATAAAAATAAAGATAATCATGGTTTAAAAATTTTATTCCAAACAGTTTTTAATGATATAACTGCTGAAGAATATCAACTTTTAAACTTAGATGAATTGTATTGGATGTGGTCCAGAAAAATTGGATTTCATCACGCGGGATTAGCACCAATTGTAAAAGAATTTGTAGAACACTTATTTTTAAATAAATATATTGATGTCCTGTTTGCAACTGAAACCCTTTCTTTAGGGATCAATATGCCCGCTAAATCAATTATGATAGATTCTGCATTCAAATTCGATGGTGTGAGAACAAGATTAATTTCTAAATCAGAATTCCTACAATTAACGGGACGTGCAGGAAGAAGGGGAATTGATAATAAGGGTTTCGCTTATATAAATTATGACAGAAGAATAGAAAACAACTGGTACAACGATCTTTTTAATTTAAAGCCAAATAATCTTATGTCATCTTATTCAAATTCATACGGATCTGTTTTGAATCTTTGTAATAAATATGGTGAAGAAAAAGGATTGAAAATGATTAAAAAAAGTTTTTATTCTTATCAAAATAAATTAAATGATAAGACATTAGAATCCAATTTTAAATCAAAAGTCGAGGTATTAAAAAATTTAAATTATTTTAATGACACCAAAAAAAATAAACTTATTACAGAAACACATAGAGATAATTTCTTAGTCGGTGTTGAACTTCTTGAAAATCACAGCTCACAAGAGTTTTGTTTAATGTTTTTATCATCTGGTATTTCTACTTTAAAATATGAAACTTCTATTCATGAAAAATATAGTGACTTGTATACCCAATTTTTAATTGCTCAAGAAAAGATTAATATTTTAGAAAATAATCATGGTGTTAAAAAGAAAATTAATGTCGATATATCATGGTTCAGTATTTTTAATGAATTCATAAACTCAGGCAATATTGAATATACGATAAATAAATTTGATATAACTTTAGGTGATTTTATAAAAGCTTCTAGAGAAGCTGCAGAAATATCACAAAAAGTTTATACAATATACAAAATTGAAAATTTTAATACAGTATCGCAAAAATTTATTAATACTATTATTCAAAAAACAATGTTATGAAAAAATTTGTTGTTATACATAATAAAAATTCAAGAGGTAGAAAGTTTTCGAAAAAGGAGATAGAAGAACTCTTTGAAAAGAATGATTTAGTATCTGACGTATATCAAACAGAAAAACCATCGGAAGTTGAAGAAATAATTAAAAAATATTTAGAACAAAGTGTAATCTATTGTGCTGTAGGAGGCGATGGTACTTTAAGTAATTTAATCGATATAATATTTAAATTTAATGTACCTAATCCTGAAATAGCATGTTTACCCTCAGGAAGTGGTTCAGATTTTATGAGAACATTTGCATTTCCACAAAGTGTAAATGAAGGTGTAAAAAGGCTCAAGAATAACGATGGTTATATGATTGATGTTGGTTTTATTGAGTCCAAAAATAAATCAAGATACTTTATAAATGTTTTAAATTATGGATTTTTAGCTGACACAGTTCAGATAAGTGAAAAATTACCTCGAATTTTTAAAAGATTTAGATACCCAGTAAGTTTTTGGTTGAAATTATTTCCTGCAAAAAGTAATAATTTTAAAATAGTAAATGATTCATATGAATTTGATAATATTGCGTTCAATATTTCAATTTGTAACGGTCAATATTTTGGAGGTGGTTGGAATATCTCACCTAAATCTAGCTTACAAGATGGATTATTTAATACACAAATCTTCAAAGTAACAAAACTAAAAGCTATGAAATTATTTTTTCTAGCAAAAAAAGGTCTTCATTTAACAGATCCTGATGTGTTACTTAAAAAAATGAATCAAGTCTCTCTGTTATCAGAAAACCCCATAGAAGTTGATGGTGATTTTTTTGATTATGGACCAGCTGAAATTTTTATCAAAAAACAAGCTATATTATTAAAAATTTAGTATTATTTTTACAGAAATTGAGGATATAAATGGCAGAAAAAGAGAATGAAGAAATAGAAGAACCTACTATGGAAGATCTCGAAGAAGATCTTGAAGAGAATGAAGCTGCTCCTGAAGAAGAGGAAAAAGAAGAAGTAGAAACAGAATCACTTGAAGCAAGAGTTGAAACTGAAAAGAAATCAGTTGATGATAATGATGAAGCTGAAGGATCTTTTATGTCTGTTGACGCAGCAGAAAAAAGAAATGTTAAAAGTTCAGATCTAAAACTTGATGAAACGGTAGAAGACATTCAGGATGACGAATTTACATGCTCTATTTGTTTTTTAGTTTTAAAAAATACACAATTAGCTAAACCGCGGGCGAAAGTATGTTCTGATTGTGTTTGAAAAAAAATTTCAAGATTTTGGTTTAAATTTTGAAATTCAAGAAACACAAAACTCACCTTCTAAAATTCAATCTGAATTTAATGATGAAATAAATAATATTGATACAACTTTATTTAATTACTATCAAAAAATTTCCACTCAATTTAAGTCAGCATACTTTTTATTGAATGTCTTTTCAGATGATAAACAACAAACTATTGGCTATGCAAGAGTTGTTGAAGATGATTACTACTGGAATCTATACGAAATATTTATTAATAAAAATTATAGAGAAATGGGACTTGGAACTAGATTGTTTGAATATATAAGTTTTGTTTCATCAAAAAATAACTTTCAAATTCGAACATATGCATTACCTAGTGATAGACAAGCTAAAAACTTTTACGAAAGTAATGCAATTACTGCAAAATTATTAATAATGGAAAAGAAACGTGAACACAATCGCTACAGACCTTGATGGTACAATTTATTTACAATCTAGAATCATACCTGGAGTAAGAGATTCAATCATAAGTGCTAAAAAAAACAATTTAGATTTTATATTCATTACAAATAACAGTTCTGAAACACCACAAACAGTAAAAAATAGACTTGAAAAAATTTTATCAATACAAATCCCTGTTAGAAATATCGTAACCCCTTTAATTGTCTTAAAGAAATATTTGAATAACAAAAACGAAAATATATATGTTCATGGTTCATCTAAATTAAAAAACTACGTTTCCAATTTGTCAGTAATAACAAAAAACATAAAGGATGCTGGCATTATTTTAATTGGAAGAAAAGATCATTTTACAACTGATGAAGTTGAGATAATATCAAATGCTTTTAACGATGGTAAAAATGTATTTGCTTTAAATAAAGATCTTACATTTCCAATTAACGAACACGAGTTTAAGGATGGCAACGGTGCGATAGTTAAAGAGATTGAAAACTTAATTGGGTGTGAAATAAAATCTTTTGGTAAACCAGATAGATTCTACTCCAGTTATTTAAATGATAATTTTTCTAATATAAGGTATGTGATTGGGGATAGGGTAGACACAGACATATTATTGGCTAAGGAATTGAATGCTAAATCATTTTTAGTGAAGTCATCAATAAAAAATCACCTGAATGAGGATATAGCTGATTTTAAATTTTCAACTTTTTCAGAATGTATTTCTTTTATAATTAAAAATTTTTAACAAAAGATAACCAACTAAAAACCCACCAATATGTGCCTCCCATGAAATATTATTATTCTGTAAAGCGATAAAAATTTGAGAAATAAACCAAAATATCATAAAAAATTTTGCTCTTATTGTTGTCGGAAAAAGAAAGCCAAAGGGAACTAAAACTAGCAACTGAGCATTTGGAAATAAATATAAATAAGCCCCCATAAGTGCTGATACTATTCCTGATGCACCTACTATTGGATTAATATCATTGAAATTTAAAAAAATATGTGAAAACATACTGGCGATTCCTGTAAATGACAAAAATAATATGAACCTCAATTTTCCTAGTACATCTTCTATGTTGTTTCCAAATATCCAGAAGCTCCAAAGATTTCCAAGTATATGAACAAAATTTGCATGAAAAAGATTTGATAATAATAAACTAAGTAAAATATTTTTATTTTCAAATACAATATTTGAACTACCAATTGCACAATCGTTGTTGTAATACTGGTCTGCTGAAAGTGGGGTGTTATAAAGTACTTCACATGGAATCGCAGCAAATTCATAAAAGAAATTAAAAAGTTCATTTGGATTTTTGGGTTGAATAAGAATGTATATAAGGATAGATCCAAAAATAAAAATTCTTGAGATTACAGGATTATTTTTTGCAGGATTAATGTCTGAAATTGGTATCATTTTGTACTCCTAGAAGATACGTATAATATATCCTAGTGAAGAATTTATTAATAATTTCATCAAAAAAGTATCTATCTAAAAAAGTGTCTAAAGATATTTTCAAAATTATTGAAAAAAATAATTTTAGTTATCAAATAGTCGATATAGATTCAGATGAAATAAAAAAACTAAAAAAGGGAAAAGCAGATTTAATTATAAGCATAGGCGGAGACGGAACAGCTCTTAAAGCTATGAGGCTAGCATGGAAATTTAAAAAATCATTGATCACAGTAGGTCCAGGAAGGCTAGGTTATCTTGTAAGCTCATCAAATGAGTTAGAAGAAAATTTAAAATCATGGAAATCTAAAGATTATGAATTGGTAACTAGAAAAGCAATTATACAAAACGACAATAAAGAGCTCCCAGCTTTCAATGAGGTTGTAATTATAAAAAATTCTCCAACAAGGATTCTTGAAATGGAAATATCAACTTACAACCAAAAAGTAAATTTACGTGCTGATGGATTAATATTATCAACTTCACTTGGGTCAACCGCATATAACTACTCAGCAGGAGGGCCGATAATTCAAAATAATCTTGATGTTATCTCTATTACACCTATATCTCCATTTTCAAAATTTCCAAGATCAATAGTTGTTAGTAAAGAGAGTTTGATTGATATTTTAATTAAAAAAAATCAAAATTATGCCATTCAGTTTGATGGGGTTGTTGAGGTCCAAGAAGAGAATGAGACGGATATTAAATATACTTACAATCTTTCAAAAGAATCAATTAAAATTCTTGGAACCAATGACAATCCAAAACTTGATTTATTCTTAGATCAAATTTTGAGATAGTACTTTTATTTAATTCTTATCATGCTAAAGTTTCAATGTGACCAAATACATTTTTGTCACCGGTGGTGTGGTCTCTGGTCTTGGTAAAGGGATTACATCAGCATCTCTTGGAAACCTTCTAAAATCCCGTGGATTGACCGTAATAAATCAAAAATTAGATCCATACATAAATGTAGACCCTGACACAATGAATCCCTTTCAACATGGTGAAGTTTTTGTTACGGAAGACGGTGCTACAACTGATCTAGACCTTGGTCATTATGAAAGGTTTACTGGAGTCAATTTAAGAAAAGATTCAAATGTTACTACTGGAAGTATTTACAGAAGAGTAATTGATAGTGAAAGAAAGGGTGATTATTTAGGAGCAACAGTACAAGTAATTCCCCATATTACAGACGAAATAAAAAGAAGAATAAAAGGTGTTTCTCAAGATGAAGATATTCAAATTACTGAAATTGGGGGAACTGTTGGAGATATTGAGATATTACCTTTTTTGGAAGCTGCGAGACAAATTAGAAAAGAGCAAGGCTCTGAAAATGTAATGTTTGTACATGTTACGCTTGTACCATTCATAGGACCAAGTACAGAATTAAAAACAAAACCCACCCAACATTCTGTTTCTCTTCTAAGAGCTGCAGGAATATCACCAGATGTTCTTGTCCTAAGATCAGATAGAGAGTTAAATGATGAAATTAAGAGTAAAGTATCATTATTTTGCGATGTATCTGTAGAAAATGTGATTCATGCTCCTGATTTAGATGATATTTATGAAGTGCCATTACGAATGTATAATGAAGGATTAGACCAAGCTGTAAATGATCGATTACATTTAAACTCAGAAAAACCAGACCTTGACAAGTGGCAAACTATGGTCAATTTGAAATTAGAAGCTGATAAAACTGTAAAAATTGCAATTCTTGGAAAATATTTTGGATTACCAGATAGCTATCTTTCAGTAGTTGAATCTTTAAAACATGCCTGTCTTCAAAACAAAGCAAAATTAGATTTACATTGGATTGACGCAGACAATTTTGAAACTGAAATACTACACGATATTGATGGAGTAATTGTTCCGGGTGGATTTGGCTATCGAGGAATTGAAGGAAAGATTTCAGCAATTGAATATATTAGAAAAAATAATATTCCATTTTTGGGAATTTGTCTCGGTCTGCAGTGTGCTGTAATTGAGTTTGCAAGAAACGTATGTGGTATAAATGATGCAAATTCATCTGAATTTTCAAAAAATACAAAAAATTATGTCATTGATTTACTTCCAAATCAAGATTTAGAAAAAGATGATGTAGGGGCATCAATGAGGCTTGGAACATATCCTTGTAAATTGAATAAAGATTCTCTCGCTTCAAGAATATATGGTGAAGAGGTTATATATGAACGACACAGGCACCGTTATGAAGTAAACAACAAATATAGGGATTCTTTAGAGAAAAATGGATTAAAGATTGGTGGATTGTCACCAGATAACAATCTAGTTGAGATGATCGAAATTCCCGATCATCCATTTTTTATTGCAACTCAGTTTCATCCCGAATTTAAATCTCGTCCATGGAGTCCAGCACCTTTATTTAATGAATTCGTTAAATCATCTATACAAAACATAACAAAAAAATCTGATAACATTGTCACAGAATCTGTCAAAGAAAAGTAATAAAGATTTAGTTTTAGATTTTTGTAACTATTTAAAAATTAGTAAAGGGCTTTCTATAAATACAATCAGTGCATATAGAACTGATTTAATAGAATTTTTTAGATTCATTGATAATGAAATTATTAATAATGATGAGATTGAAAAATATATTTCTTATGCTTTAAGAAATAATTCAGAAAATTCAAAATTAAGAAAACTTTCATCTATTAAGCAGTTTATTAAATGGTTTAATATCAACAATCCTGAAGATATGATAAATATAGATCAAGTTTCTTTAAAAAAAGGGACCTATTTACCAGATACTGTCCCATTTTCAGAAATAAATGAAATCATTAATTTTTATGAGCATGATAATTTTATAAACTCACGAAATAAAACCATTATTGATTTTATGTATTCAACAGCTTGTAGAGTTTCAGAATTAGTTGAAGTAAGATTGTCAGATTTAGATTTTGATGATGATTTTGTAAAATTGTACGGTAAAGGATCAAAACAAAGAATAGTACCTATTGGGTCTGAATTAAAAATTAATATTCTTGCTTATTTAAAAAAGAGAGATTCGCTTGATACAAATGAACCATATTTATTTTTATCAAAAAATATGAAAAAATTAGATAGAACAGCAATTTTTCGTGTTATAAAAAAAATGGCAGTACTTACAGGAAAAAATCTAGAAATTCATCCTCATACTTTAAGACACAGTGCAGCCACACACATGCTTGAAGGAGGTTGTGACTTGAGGACTCTACAAGAATTGTTGGGACATTCATCTGTTTCTACTACAAAGATTTATACTAAGTTAACTAAAGAATTTGTTGCAGAAATATTTAAGGAAAGCCATCCCAGAGCATGAAAGTTTATTTAAAAATTAAAAGAGCAATAAGATTTCTTTTTTATAAGCACCTATCTGTTGAAGATCAATTGAAAGTTAAGCAACAATTGAACGAAGATAATATTATACGTCTTTTCTGGCAACTATCAATGCAGGACAGACACCACTCAGTTGAGGTTTTAGAGAGAACAATAAATAAAACGTTCGATAAAGAGTTACTAACTCTTAAGGAACTTGAATCTTTAAATAGCTTATTCACGCTTTGTCTACTGCATGATATTGGTAAATCGACATCCCATTTTTCATGGCTCTTTAGAATATTTTCTGAACTTAGAATAATAAATAATTCAAAGTCTGAACTTTATTTAAATCATGAACAAATCGGATTATCACAATTAGAAAAATATTCGGTGGATGAAAAAACAATTAACTATTACAAGAAGGAACTTCTTCAAAATAAACATTTCGTACTCGATAAAACTGATTATTAATGGAACTAATTGAATTAATTTCTAAACTTAAGTCACTTTTGATTGACTTTTCAGATAACAATAACAAAAATACAAACACAAACTTAATTAATCTTTTTAATTCTTTGAATCTAGAAAATGTACGCAAAGATATTGAAAGTTTTTCGGAGATCGTGCTACTAGTTGCATCGTTATTTGAGCTAAAAGCAAAAAGATTACTCCCACAAAATGAAGATGTAGATTGGATAGATGAAATTCAACTAATAAAAGACAAAGACTTAGCATTCGCAAGACTACTACAGTTCAAAGCTTTCTCGGAGGTAGGTATAGCACTTGCATCTCGTATTAGGGAAAATGAAATGTCAATAGGAGCATTTAAGTATTATCAAACCCTAAACCTTTATAGCAAGCCAGATATTGAAATTACATTAGATAAAATTAAATTTAACGAAGTAGCTGAAGAAGTATTTGTTAGATACAAATCTATAAAAGGTTTTGATCATATTGAATATAACCTACCAGATGTAGATGAAGCAATAAACTCTTTACTGACAAGTATTGATGAAAGATTAAATACAACATTTGAAGATCTTGCATCAGAAGTAGAAACTTCTGAACAAGCAGTTGCTATTTTTTTAGCGCTGTTGGAAGCTATTCGTTGGGGATTTGTAAAAGCTGAGCAAGTTAATAATAATGAACTTATAAAAATCGAAAAAAATTATGAAGAATAAAAAAATTATCACTGCGACTTTGCTAGTAAGCGATGGGCCTGTACCGAATACTTACTTTACTGATTTACTTGAAATTGATGAAAAAAATTTATTAAATATATTTGAAGATATTAATTCTGATTTGAGCAATATCAATTTTGGATTTTATTTAAGATTTGACTCTGTAAAATCGGATCTAGTAACTGTAAGTGATATTCCAAAATATTTAGATTCAGTTAAACCTCCATCTATATTAAAAGGGTTATCCACTCCAGCATTAGAGACTTTAGCAATAATCGCATACGAGCAACCAGTTACTAAATTAAAAGTTTCTGAAATTAGGGGAGTCGAATCAGAATCATCAATTAAAACATTAGAATCTAGGGGTCTTGTTATTAAATCCGGTGAACTTGATGTTCCTGGAAGCCCTATCTTGTATGGAACTTCTGATGAATTTTTAGCAAAAACTGGTTTCGAGAGTTTAGATGAATTACCTACGATTGGTGAGTATTTCTCCTCCCCAAATGAAGAAGAATAATTGAGAATAAA
>CAJWHM010000037.1 GCA_913041125.1 uncultured Bacteroidota bacterium
CACTGCTGCCTCCCGTAGGAGTCTGGTCCGTGTCTCAGTACCAGTGTGGGGGATCTCCCTCTCAGGACCCCTACCTATCGGTGTCTTGGTAAGCCATTACCTTACCAACTAACTAATAGGACGCATGCCCATCTTCTACCACCGGAGTTTTCTTCATTTAATGATGCCATTAAATGACCGTATGGGGTATTATTCCAAATTTCTCTGGGCTATCCCCCTGTAGAAGGTAGGTTGCATACGCGTTACGCACCCGTTCGCCGGTCGTCAGCGAAGTGCAAGCACTTCCTGTTACCCCTCGACTTGCATGTGTTAAGCCTGCCGCTAGCGTTCATCCTGAGCCAGGATCAAACTCTTCGTTGTTGTTTCTTAATATATTTCCACAAGCAACTAAAATTGACATGGTCAAAATGGTTTTATTCACTTGTATCTTTCGATACGCGCTGTCATTCTTTATTTTTATTCTTTCAATGAACTTTTACTTACAACCTAACAATAAGTTTGTCTAGCTTCTAAGCGGATGCAAATATATAACCCTTTTTAATTCTTTCAATAGTTTTTTCTTTAATTTTTTGAAAAAAATATATTTAGTTTTTAACAATTGGAAATCAGTTAGTTGTATTAGTCAAAAAAGTTCCAAATTAAACCAAATCTAACTGAAAAATCTCTGTATGGAACAAAAGGTCCTGAATAATAATTATATGGTGCATCAATATTTATCAAATGTTTAATTGGTGCTGATACATTTTCAAGTTTAAGAAATATCCGAGAACTTTGAATTTTCGCGTTAAAAAAAACATCAACTCTTGGATAATTTCCAATCTTAGTACTGTTTTGCGTAACAAATTCAGATAATAAAGGATTAAATTGATCTGCATAAAATTCAGTAAAATAGAAAAAAGTTGCTCCTGTCTGAAAAAACAAAGAATTATTAAATAGTGAGGAAGTCAACATAAATGTACTCCTAATTAACCACTCAGGGACATTTAAAGCTAATGGATCACCAAGAATTTCGTCTATTTTTTTTTGCTGATTAACTTTTTGATATTGAATATTATTCGCCCAAGTAAAATTTCCAAAGTCGAACCTTTGATCAAATCTTATCTTCATATAATCAATACTTTCATCAGTCTGGAAGACAACTGTTTTAAATTTCTCGTTAAAAGATGAAATGGGAGTACTATTATAAAAAAATATATAATTATTAATCAAAGTCCATTCACCCTTTAAACTACCCCACTTATTGTGAAATAAGGCAACAGATCTAGTTCTAAAATGTTGATTTAATAAATTTTTATTTTCCCAATTATATTCTTTAAAATCACTTTCTAATAAATAAAAATTAAAGTCTAAAGGTTGAGAACGATATTTATAAGATGCTTCTAAATCAAAACCTTCAAAAATTTTACGAGACAGGTTAACAGTAAATGCATCAGTAGAAAAATCTTTATTTAATGATTTATAAGCCATTAATTTTGTTGAAAAACCAAATAAATTTTTATTCCACGTAACCTTTGACGCAATTCTGTTGATATTCAAGCTATTTGAAAGTATTGTGTCTTTTGTGTATTCATTATATCCATTTTCGTATTTCCAATTATGATGATATAAATCAAATTTTATATTACCAATTGAGGAGTCACTAATATTAAGAAATAATTTATTTTCAATGCTTTTTAATGTTGTACTATCATTTACATTAGGCGTATCATATTTTTCAAAAAAATAGGTATTAGGTCTGTTTTGTATGAAATTATAAGTTTTATTTTCTAAACTACTACTATATCCAATAGAGGCTTTGTAAGCTGATGAATCTTTTTGAAAAGGTGTAATTTTATAATTATGTTCCATAAAATATCTTTTCCCTTTAAGAACATTGTCAGCTCTAATTTGTGTTGGTAATCGGTTTCGATCCAAGAAACCATCATAAAATACTATCTTTTCATTTCCATTTTCATCGAGAACAGGTTGCCCTGTTTCATCAGCTTCAACATAGTTGGGCGCATTCTCAAAAAAATAGACTGAATCATTAGTTAATCCTCCATTAACTTGGTTTTCTAAAGACTGAGTAGCTTGATGTAATCTCATTCTATATCTATCATTATTACTTCGGTATTGTGAGCTAATTCTAAACTGTCTTGACCTACCTAATGATGATGAGTATTTCCCTAAAGACCTAAACCCCCGAAATGACACTGCTATATTAAAATTCGGTGAGGTGTTAATTGCAAGTGAAGAATCCAAAAATTGACCTTGTTCAAATGTACTTTTAAAAAACAGTTCTGTATAAGCTGATGGTACTTCATAATAAGGAACATCACCTTTTTCAAAATAACTAAAGTGTTTTACACGGGCTCCCATCTGAGGTGTAAAAAATTGATCATGAAAATCGTAACCTAATTTATTAAATGCTTCTCCCATGTTTGGAAACACTAAAAATTCAAAATAATCTTTTCTTAAAAAATTGAATGAATATTCTCTTTCTAGTGATAATGAAGTATCAACTAATTCTTCTCTCCCGTCTAAGTACATTATCTTATAGTCATTAATAGTAATATCGCTCATTGGCTTTATAAAAATTCCTGAAGGTTTTTTCTTTTTTCTTTTTTTCTCCAAAATATTAAGTGAGTCCTTTTTAATATTTTTACTTTCTTCAACTTTATCAGGATCTTTTTCAATAATCAGCTCTTGTTGGCACCAAATAAAATGAGTGAAAAATAAAAGAATGACAAAGTTGATTCTCATAAAAGAGAGGATTTAAGTGCGAAGTTAAAATAAATGGATGTAAATTTTTGTACAGAATTCAAGTTATAATAAATTTAAAATTTGATGTTTAAAATTCAACATACCTCACTATTGGAAGCTGGAACAGATGAAGCTGGAAGGGGAGCATTAGCGGGCCCTGTTACTGCAGCTGCTGTAGTCTTGCCATTTAATATAAAAATCCCTCTACTTAATGATTCTAAAAAATTAACTGAGAAACAGCGATATCAATTAAGACCTTTGATTGAAAAATCTGCTATTGATTATGCAGTTGCTCATGTTTTTCAGGAAGAAATTGACGAAATTAATATATTAAGAGCATCAATAAAAGCTATGCATTTGGCAATTAGAAAATTGAAAAAAGAGCCTCAATACATAATAGTTGACGGAAATAAATTTTGTGCATTTAAAAATATACCTCACACTTGCTTTGTAAAAGGGGACGGAAAATTTCAAAACATTGCAGCTGCCTCTATCTTAGCAAAAACATATAGAGATGATTACATGAAAAAAATAAATTTTGAATTTCCAAGATATCATTGGGATAAAAATAAAGGCTATCCAACGATTAGTCACAGAAACGCTATAAAAAAAAATGGAATTACTATACACCACAGAGCTTCCTTCAAACTTTTTCCAAATCAGTTAAAATTTGACCTTTAAACCAAAATAACTTAATGTTATTATTTAGTTGATAACATTTTATTTTTTTTAAAATCATACCAGATATCTTATTTTAATTTTGAATTGATTATGAAATTTAAAATTGTACTTTTTAATATCATTTTATTTCTTAGTTGTAATTCTGAAGAAAGTATAGAATTAAATCTTTTGGATTATGTTCCACAGAATACAATTGCAACATTTCAGATAAATGATTCTAAAATGGCTGAAAACGCAATTGAAAATATTCCTTTTTTAAAGGCCCTATTAAAATTTAAAAATGATCTTTACGATGATATTTCATTAATACTTTTAAATGATAAAAATTATAATGGGATTCTAAATATTACTGTTGAGGGTAAAGACAATTATGCAGTAACATTTATTTCTAAAAATGTTATTAAAGACTCATTACAAAATCTTTATTCAGATAAATTAGAACATAGCGGTGTTCAGATTTTTATTGAAAATTTTGGGTCGAAAAAAATATATAAAACCGAATTAAATAAAATTCAAATTAAAAGTAGCTCACAACTTATCACAGAAAATATTATTCGTAATGTCAAAAACAAAAAAAAAGGTATTCAAGATGAACAGTTTTTCAGATTAGCAAATGTGAGAAATAAAAATGCCCCATTAACAGTTTACTTTCATAATGATATAAAAACTATTATGAATAATCTTTTTCCAAAAACAGATTTATTTCCTTATTTGGGTAGAAATTGGTTTTCATTTGATTTTAATACCAAAAAAGATCCTTTTACTCTGGATGGTGTAAGTATAATTAATGACTCTATTCCAGATAAACTGGATTTATTTAAAGAACTAAAGCCTCAACCTATAATAGGTGCTGAAATTATACCTCAGAATTTTGAAGAATTCCTATCAATTCCTATTAGTGATTATAAAGATTTAGAAAATAATTTTAGTAAATACAGCCGTTTTAGTAATACCGCATTAAGTAAAATAAATTTTGATCCCTTAAGCGTAGTAGGTGAAATTAGTTTTTTAAAAAATAAGACAAAAAATGCAATTTATTTCCATTTAAATAATTCCGAAATAGTTCCTTCAGAATTATTATCTGATAATGAAAACAAATCTATCTTTAGAAGTGTTGAAATTAAAAGCCAACAGCTTCCTGATGATATAATGGCTTTTCTTAATTCTTTTGGTATAAAATTTTCACCAGGATATGTTGCAAAGGTCGATGAATTTTTAATCTACTCTGATAAAAGCTATTTAAAACAACTAATTAGTGCATATAAAGATGGGAATACTCTAAATAAAGACAATAATTTTAAGACCTTAAAAAGTGATTTAGCGGATAACAGTTCATTCTTATGGATAGGTAACACAATAAATCTCAAAGATATGTGGAGTAGTGCAAATAATACAAAAAAGCGAGATTGGAATAAAGTTCAATTAAAATCTTTCCCTATAGCAGTACTTCAAGGCGTCTCCGAGAATCAATTTGTTCAGAGTCGTTTTACTCTGCAAAAAGACAATCCAAATATTAAAAAAAACACAGTAATTAATCAACATAGTTTTAGTTTGGATACGCCAATCGCCAAACCTCCACAATGGATAAAAAACCACAGAAATAAAACAATGGATATTGTTATTCAAGACCAAAATAATGTACTATATCTTTTTTCAAATAAAGGAGTTTTATATTGGAAAAAACAATTATCAGGTCCTATCATTGGGAAAATAGAGCAAGTTGATTTATATAAAAACAGAAGGTTACAAATGGCATTTAGAACTTCCGATAGATTTTTAATTTTAGATCGTAATGGCAATATAGTCGAGCCGTTCAATAAAAAAATTGATTCAGATGAACCAAATTATTTATCAGTTTTTGATTATGATCTAAATCGAAACTATCGCTTTCTATTGGTAAATGGGAAAAAAATTCAAATGTTTGACAGGAGAGGTAAAATAGTTTCTGGATTCAAACTAAAAAAACTTAAACACCCATTAAAAAACAAAGCAAAGCATATACGATTTGGAAATAAAGATTTCATAGTTCTTCAAGATTTAAATGGTCAAGTAAGAATAATAAATAGACAAGGTGATGATAGAATAATTTTAAAAGAAATAGTAAATACCTCATCAAATCCTATTTTTGAGTATCGAAAAACTTTCGCAGGAACTTCAAAAAATGGAAATTTTATTCAGATTGACACCAAGGGTAATGTAAACAAAAGTTCTCTTGGGTTAAAACCAGGTCACAAAATTGATATGACTAGCAAATCTTTAGTCACCCTCTCAGAGAATAAGTTAATAATAAAAGGGATTCCTGTAATCTTACCATTTGGAAATTATACTCCTCCCAAAATTCATTATTTAAAAAACACTATCTATATTACATTAACTGATCTTGACACTCAAAATGTCTACGCTTTTTATAGCAATGGAAAGACATTAGAAGGGTTTCCAGTTTTTGGAAATTCTAACGCAGATATTACAAATGCAGATAATGATCCTGCACTAGAGATGTTAGTTCAATCTGAAAATAACGGGGTTATTGTTTATCAGTTAAATTAATTTATGCCTTTTTGATAGTAGCATCGAATAGTTTTTCAAAATGTTTTACTAAAATTACTTTTACATCATTTAGAGGAATTTCTTTACCAAGCTCCTTTTTCAAAGAGGTAACAGATTTACCCTTTATTCCGCATGGTATTATATAATCAAAAAAACTTAGATCAGTATTTACATTAAGTGCAAATCCATGCATAGTAACCCACCTACTTGCTTTTACCCCCATAGCACAAATTTTTCGTGCATTTGGCTTGCCAACATCCAACCAAACTCCTGTTTCGCCCTGACTTCTATCAGCATACAAACCATATTCTGCAAGAGTTAAAATAATTACTTCTTCCAAAAAACGAAGATATTTATGGATATCTGTAAAAAAATTATCCAAATCAAAAATTGGATATCCAACAATTTGACCAATACCATGATATGTAATATCTCCTCCTCTGTTGGTGTGATAAAATTCTATCCCTTTGTCTAATAATTCATTATTATTTAGAAGTAAATTGTCTTTTTTACCGCTCTTTCCAAGTGTTATTACTGGATGATGTTCAACAAATAATAAGTAATTATCTGTTAAAGTATTTGATTTAGATTTTCGATTATTTTTTTTTGTTTCAATTGTTTCAATAAAAAAATTCTCTTGAATACTGAGTGTTTCCTCGTAAGATTTTATACCCAAATCTATAAGCTTAATTATCTTATTATTTTTTGACATAATTATAAAAATTTGAGTTTCAAGTGCTGAAATTAAATTGAAAAAGAAAATCAATAAAAAGCATAACTTATTATGATGTCAAAGATATAAATTTTGATCGCCTAGATTTTTAGAGTCTGCTTATCTTTGTAATAAACTTTTAAAAATGTCAAATCTTTCCGAACAGGAAATTATTCGAAGAGAAAAACTAGAAGAAATTCGAAAACTTGGAATTAATCCTTATCCAGCTGAGCAGTTTATTGTTAATTTTTACGCAACTGATCTTGATAAAAAATACGAAGAAGGAAAAAAAGTTTCACTTGCAGGTAGATTAATGTCAAGAAGAATTCAAGGAAGTGCAAGTTTTGCCGAACTGCAGGATAGTACGGGTCGTATTCAAATATACTTTAATCGTGATGAGATATGTAAGGGAGATGACAAGTCTCAATACAATGAGGTCTATAAAAAACTTTTGGATATAGGAGACATTATAGGAATAGAGGGTAAACTATTTACTACTAAAGTTGGTCAAGAAACTGTCCAAGTTTCAAGTTTTACGATATTAAATAAGTCATTACGACCACTTCCACTCCCAAAAATTGATGGTGAAGGAAATATTTATGATGCCTTTAACGACTCTGAATTAAGATATCGACAGCGTTATGTTGATTTAATTGTAAATCCATATGTAAAAAATACATTTATCAAAAGGTCAAAGATAACATCTATCATAAGAGAATTTCTTACAGAAAAAGGTTATTTAGAAGTCGAGACCCCTATTCTTCAACCGATACCTGGTGGTGCTGCAGCAAGACCATTTGTAACACATCATAATGCACTTAATACTAAATTGTACCTTAGAATTGCGAATGAATTGTATCTTAAAAGATTAATTGTTGGAGGTTTCGAAGGAGTTTTTGAATTTGCTAAAGATTTTAGAAATGAAGGTATGGATCGAACACACAATCCAGAATTTACTGTAATGGAATTATATGTTGCATATAAAGATTATTTCTGGATGATGGAAACTACAGAGAAACTTTTGGAGAAAATTACACTTGAAATTAACCAAAATACTTTTCTCCAAGTAGGTAATAAAAAAATTGATTTTAAATCTCCGTATCCAAGAGTTCCTTTTTTTGAGGCTATTAAAACACATACTGGTATTGATATTTCTCAAATGAATGAGAATGAAGTCAGAGAGGTTGCAAAAAATCTTGAAATAGAAGTAGATGAGACAATGGGACATGGAAAGCTCATAGATCAAATTTTTGGATCGAAATGTGAACACCATTATATTCAACCAACTTTTATTATTGACTATCCAAAGTCAATGAGTCCATTAACAAAAGAACACAGATCTAATAAAAATTTAACAGAGAGATTTGAATTACTAGTTAATGGTAAAGAACTAGCTAATGCTTACTCTGAATTAAATGACCCGATAGATCAAAAAAATCGTTTTGAAGCTCAATTAGTGCTTAGTGAAAAAGGAGATGATGAAGCTATGTATATCGATCAAGACTTCCTCAGAGCACTAGAATATGGTATGCCTCCAACATCTGGAATTGGAATTGGAATTGATCGTTTGGTAATGTTAATGACAAATAACAGTTCTATACAGGAGGTTTTATTTTTTCCCCAAATGAAACAGGAACAAAAGAAAATTTCTCTAACAGAAGAAGAAAAAAATATATTAGAGATCATCAAACAAAATTCACCTGCTCATTTAGTAGATGTTAAAGAAAAAGCAAGTCTAAGTAATAAAAAATGGGATAAATCTATAAAAGGGTTAGGGCAAAAAAAAATTATCAAAATTGTTAAAGAGAAAAATACTATTTCAATAGAGCTTTTAAATAATAGTATTTAGGTTCATATGCGAAAATGCTAATTTAAAATATAAAAACACAATAACTCAATTAAACAAATGTCAAGTTTTAAAACGTTGATATAACTTTTTTAAATTTTGAAATTGTAAATTCAACATCCTCCATTGATAGAGCATCATTTAAAAAATAACTTTCAAAAGCACTAGGTGGTAAATAGATTCCTTCATCTAACATTCCGTGAAAATATCTATTAAAAAAATTATTGTTCCCCTTCGCAGATGACTTAAAATCAATAACAGGCTCTTTAGTAAAATGTAACGAGAACATTGACCCTAAGCGATTTATTTGAAATGGAATGTTCTTTTTCTTAAGAATTCTTCTAAACCCTTCTTCTAAACACTTTGTTTTTTCATCTAACCGGTTAAATATATCTTGATTTGTATCTAATTCTTTAAGCATTGCGTATCCTGCTGCCATTGCAATTGGATTACCACTAAGTGTCCCCGCTTGATAAACCGGTCCTTCTGGAGCTAAAAATTGCATAATTTCATTACTTGCTGCAAATGCTCCGACAGGTAAACCTCCTCCGAGAACTTTACCATAGGTTGTTATGTCAGCTTTTATACCTAATAGTTCTTGAGCTCCTCCTTTTGCTAAACGAAATCCTGTCATTACTTCATCAAAAATAAGTAGGGAATCAAATTGATTACATAAGGTTCTTAAACCTTCTAAAAAACCCTTTACAGGTGGGATACATCCCATATTTCCAGCAACAGGTTCAACTATTATAGCTGCTATGTCCTCAGGGTATTCACTAAAAAAATTAGATACATCTTCAAGATTATTATATTCTGCTAAAAGAGTGTCTTTCGCAGTTCCTTTTGTTACGCCTGGACTACTTGGACTTCCAAAAGTTATAGCTCCACTTCCGGCTTGGATTAAAAAAGAGTCAGAGTGTCCATGATAACAACCCTTGAATTTTATTATTTTTTCTCTATTTGTAACTCCTCTAGCTAATCTTATTGCACTCATACAAGCTTCTGTTCCAGAATTAACAAATCGTATTTTATCCATGTTAGGGATCATATTTAAAGCTAGAGAAGCAATTTTTGTTTCTAAAATAGTTGGAATTCCATAAGAAGTTCCTTTAACTGCTTGATTATTTACCGCTTCTATAATTGGCTGATATGCATGCCCAAATATCATCGGCCCCCAACTGGATATAAAATCAAGATATATATTCCCGTCCTCATCATAAAGTTTTGCCCCTTTAGCTTTTTCAATAAAAATAGGTGTCCCACCCACAGATTTAAAAGCTCTAACTGGAGAATTTACTCCACCAGGAATGATTTTTTTAGCCTCATGAAATAATTTGCTACTTCTTTCGTATCGCATAGTTAGTTTTTTACTGGAATTTTTAGTTTCTGTCCAAGGTAAATAGTTTGGTTTTCAATTTTATTTATTTTGATGAGTGACTCTAAAGAAATTTCATATTTTTTTGAAATAGAATATAGAGTATCTCCTTTACTCACATTGTGAATTTGTCTATTAGTTTCATAACCATCAAAGGACATTTCTTCAGTTTTTTTTGGTTTTTTTAAGTCAAATTTATTCAACTCAAATCTCTCTATGAGACTAATTAGCTTTTCAGGGTATTTTGGGTCAGTTGCATATCCTGCTTTTTTTAATCCCTTTGCCCAAGCTTTGTAATTATTCGTTTTTATTTCAAAAAGAAAATCGTAACGGGATCTTGTTTTTAAAAATAGAGAATGATCTCTGTATGAAGATGCTGGATCATTATAAACTCTAAAGCATTCTCCTTTTTTATCATCATCATGATAAATACGATCGCCTTTCCAATCTTTGTGACATTTAATTCCAAAATGATTATTTCCCTCTTTAGCTAATCTTCCATAACCCATTCCAGATTCTAAAATTCCTTGAGCTAAAGTAATACTTGCCGGTATTCCGTAAGCTTTCATTTCAGTTCTTGCTACACTACTATATCTATTGATGTAAAATTCAATTTTTTCTTTATTCGTATAATTTTTTTCTGCTTTAGTTATAGTTTGAGAATCAATTTTACTTTCTATTTTATTTTTCTTTGAAGATTCTTTCTCAACAATAACTTTTCTGCTGATACCACATGAAATAAAAATGAATATGATGGTTCCTATGAAAAGTTTTTTTAATATGTAAGAATTGGTAATTTTTTTCTCTCTAAGTAGTTGTTCATTCCAGAGATTCCTTGAAGCCCTCCAGTATGAATAACTAAAATTTTCTTTCCCCATCTCCATTTATTTTTCTTGATAAGTTCAAAAATAGCAAAAAGCATTTTCCCAGTGTAAACAGGATCTAGTGGAATTTTATATTGTTTATAAAAATTATTCATAAAATTTATAAGCTCAGGCTTTATCTTTCCATATCCACCAAACGTAAAATCATTTATAATTTCCCAATTTTTCTTTTTGGTGAAATGATTCACCAAATTAAGGGCTGAAGAGGAATTTAATGAATTGAATCCCAATACAAATTGTTTTTTATACGAAGCTGTAATTAACCCTGCAAGAGTTCCACCAGTTCCCAGACTAGAACAAATTACATCAAATTTTGAGTCTATTGGTCTGAGGATTTCGGCGCATCCTTTTACTGAAATTGATTCTGTACCTCCTTCTGGAATTAACCTGTAATTAGATATTGTTTTTAAATATTTTTGTATTTCATCTGAAGTTTCTTTTTTTTTATAAGCTTCTCTAGAAACACAAATTAAATCCATCTTTTTTGAGTAACAATAAGACAAAGTATTGCTTTCATTTATTTTATTTCTCCACTCATGTCCTCGAACAATTCCAATTGTTTTTACACCTAATTCGTTTCCTAAAGCAGCAGTTGCTGCAAGATGATTTGAAAATGCTCCACCAAACGTAATTACAACCGGTATTTTATTTATTATTATTTCTTTAAAAATATATTTTAATTTTCTGAATTTATTTCCTGAAACAACTGGATGTAACAAATCTTCTCTTTTGATGAAAATGCTGTACCCATTTATCTCTCCAAGAGGTTGATTTATAGTATTTTTGACATTATCAAAAAACATCATGTTCAAAAATAATAAATGGAATTGGAAAATTTAAATCAATTAGAAGAGGATGATTTTTATTTAACTTCTGAGGGATATAAAGTTTTTACAAAAAAATATCATATTAAAAGAGGTTATTGTTGCAAAAGTAATTGTAGACATTGTCCTTTTGATTTCAAAAATCAAAACAAATAATTTTAGGCATTATTTTTGTTAATTTTTATGTAATTAGTAATTTAAAGAAATGAAAAAAATTGTATTACTTCTATCTATCACTTTTTTTTACTCTTGTTCATCAATTCTTGTATACTCAGATTTTGACAGAGAAGTAAATTTTTCAGATTATAAAACTTTCGCTTACTTCAAGCCAGAAATTGATAAAGTTGATATTTCTGACCTCGATAAACGCCGGATTTTAAAAGCTTTAGACACTCAAATGAGTCTCAAAGGACTATCAAAATCTGAAACCCCTGACTTGTTAATAGGTTTTTCTACTAATGCGAAACAAAAAATCTATGTAAATACATGGAATAACTTTGGCTGGGGTTGGGGTTGGGGTTTCAATCCTTGGTTTTGGGGAGGAGGAGGACCTGGCTTTAATAATACTTTGAGCACCCAAACTGAAGGCACACTATATATAAACATAATAGATGCCACTACTAAACAACTTGTTTGGCAAGGTAAAGGCAAAGGTGGTTTAAATGAAAACTACAAAAAAAGGGATGAAAGAATTGCATTTTTTGTACAAGAAATAGTGGAGAAATATCCCCCAGCAGTTGAATAGATATCTAAGAGAAACAGATTCCCTTAGCAGCTCTCAAAGCACCTGAAATTCCATCTAGATTTTTACCCCCAGCTGTAGCAAAAAAAGTTTGGCCGCCACCTGAACCATCAATATACTTCCCAAGTTTTTTTATGATTTTTATGGCATCTCTCTCTCTACTCTCAACAATTGATTTTGAAATATAACAGCTCAATATTGGTTTACCTGTAACACTAGAACCTAATACTATAATAGAATTTTTGATTGCTAATCCAATTTCAAAACTTATTTCTTTAATTTCTTTGGCATTAAGTTCTACTTCTCTTGCCAAAAATTGGATTCCAGAAATATTTTCAAAATCTTTAATTAGTTCACTTTTTAAAAATTGTAATTTCATTTTAGATAAAGAAATTAACTCTTTTTTTAAAACAGTGTTTTCATTTTGAATATTCTGTATAGCTTTTAAAGGTTCCTGAGTCTGCTTTAAAATATTCTTTATACTTTCTATAAGCTGCGTCTGTTCTTCAAAATATTTTTTGGCAGCGTCACCTGTAATTGCCTCAATCCTCCTTATTCCTGATGCTACAGCAGTTTCTGAAATTATTTTGAAATACCAAATTTCAGAAGTATTAGATACATGTGTGCCTCCACAAAGTTCAATTGATTGATCAAATTGAATAGCTCGAACCTTATCTCCATATTTCTCTCCAAAAAGGGCAATAGCTCCTTTTTTCAAAGCTTCGTTATAATCAATATCTCTATATTCATTCAAAGGAATTTTTTCTAAAACTCTTTCATTTACAAACTGTTCAACTTTTCTCAATTCTTCTTCACTCAATTTAGAATAATGTGAAAAGTCAAAACGAAACATTTCTGAGTTAACCATTGAGCCTTTTTGTTCTACATGACTTCCTAGAATAGATCTTAAAGCTTGGTGCATTAAATGAGTTGCAGTATGGTTACAAGAAGAACGATACCTATTATTTGAATCTACTACTGCTGTAAAGTTGTTTTCTAATTTATTTGGTAAAGTTTTACAATAATGAATTAAAAGACTATTTTCTTTTTTTGTATCAAAGATTCTAAATATATCTCCATTGGAGGACTCAATATATCCATTATCACCTACCTGACCTCCTCCTTCAGGGTAAAAAGGGGTCTTATCGAATACTAAATGAAAAAAATCACCATCTTTTGATGTTGAAATTTTTCTATACCTTGATATTTTAATTTTAGATTTCAATTTATCATATCCGATAAATTCTCCTTTTTTTGAATCACTTAATAGAACCCAATCTCCAGCCTTTAACACCGCAGCTTCTCTAGATCTACTTTTTTGTTTTTCCATAGCTATATTAAATCCTTCTTGGTCTATCTTGTATCCTTTTTCGCCAGCAACTAGTGCTGTAAGATCAAATGGAAAGCCAAAAGTGTCATAAAGTTCAAAAACTTTATCCCCAGATATTTTCCCTTTCACAGAATTCTTAATTACATCTTCTAAAATATCTAGCCCTTGTTCTAAAGTTTTTAGAAATGAATTTTCTTCTTCTTTAATAACATTAAATGCTAGTTTTTGTTCTTTTAAAAGTTCTTTAAATGAATCCCCCATCTGTTCTGATAAAGTCTTTGTTAATAAATGAATAAATGGTTTTTTTTGTTTTAGAAAAGTAAACCCATATCTTATAGCTCTTCTTAAAATCCTTCTAATTACATAGCCTGCTCCGTTATTACTAGGAAGTTGTCCGTCAGCTATTG
>CAJWHM010000038.1 GCA_913041125.1 uncultured Bacteroidota bacterium
TTACTTTGTTTTCCAGTTCAGCATTGACCCAAACTTTACTTTGACATCCTTTTATTATAAATTCATCATTTTTATATTTTTCATCAATAAGCGGCAATGATTTTCCTAGATCAATCATATACTCATAACGTTGTGTCCAATCATCAAAGAGGGAAAACTCTTCAATAATTTCTTTTTGTATTTGTTGGATTGAACTCACACTTAAAATTATAATTTTTATTGTAACATAAGAACTGCTTTTTTTAAGGCAGTTACCATTATATCTATTTCTTCAAAAGTATTATAGAATGAGAAAGAAGCTCTTACAGTACCTGGTATTTCATAAAAATCCATTATAGGTTGAGCACAGTGATGTCCTGTCCGAACTGCGATTCCCATTTGATTAAGTATACTTCCTAAGTCGTAGGGGTGTATATCACCAATATTAAAAGAAATAACAGCTGTTTTATCGAGTCCTTCTCCATATATTTTAATCCCTTCTATTTTTTTTAGGCTATTAGTTGCATATGCTAAAAGTTCAGCCTCATACTTAGATATAACATCAAATCCTAGATTATTCATATAATCTAAAGCGGCACCAAATGCAATTCCTCCGCAAATGTTAGGTGTACCTGCTTCAAACTTATGAGGTAGACCTGCATATGTGGTTTTTTCAAAAGTTACAGAAGCAATCATTTCACCTCCTCCCTGATATGGAGGAAGGGCTCTCAATAGTTCCTTTTTCCCATATAACATACCAACACCAGTCGGGCCACATAGTTTGTGAGCTGATGTAACATAATAATCGACATTAAGTTCTTGAACATCAGTTTTTATGTGTGGACAAGCTTGGGCTCCATCAATTAAAACTTTTGCACCATAAGTATGCGCTTCATTTATAATTTCTTTAATAGGATTAATTGTTCCTAACGCATTTGATACATGGTTTACAAAAATCAGTTTGGTTTTTGAATTTAAAAGGCTATGATAACTTTCTATATCTAAAGAGCCATTTAATGTCATTGGAATTACCTTTAGTATAGCCCCTGTTTTTTCACAAAGCATCTGCCAGGGCACTATATTCGAGTGATGTTCCAAAGCAGAAATAATAAGTTCATCACCCGGTTTTAATAATGAATTATAACCAGACGCTAATAAGTTTATACTTTCTGTTGTGCCAGCTGTAAAAATGATTTCATAAGCTTCTGCAGCATTAAAATGTTTTTGAATTTTGATACGAGCTTCTTCGTAAGCATCAGTTGCCTCTTGACTAAGTTGGTGTACTCCTCTATGAATGTTAGCATTTAACCTAGAATAATAATCAGTAATTACTTCAATTACCTGCAATGGAGTTTGAGAGGTTGCTGCATTGTCAAAATAAATAAGGTCCTGTCCATTAACTTTTCTTTTAAGTATGGGGAAATCTTTTCTTATTTTATTTACATCAATCATTAAAGTTCAAATCCAAGATTAACTCCAAGTTTGTTTGCGATTTGACCATTTATCCTTTTTTTCAGTGAAGGAAGTTTTACACTTTCAAGGACATTATTTGCAAAAGCATAAGTCATTAAAGCTTTTGCTTCTTTTTTAGGGATCCCCCTAGTTCTTAAATAAAATAATGCTTCTTCATCCATTTGCCCAATTGTACAGCCGTGCGAGCACTTTACATCGTCAGCAAATATTTCTAATTGAGGTTTACTATTTATTGTTGCCTTGTCATCGAGAAGTATATTATTATTTTGTTGGAAAGCATTTGTTTTTTGTGCTATTTTATCTACTAAAATTTGACCATTAAAAACTCCCTCTGAACGTTCTGAAAATATACCCTTATAATCTTGGTGACTTTCACAATTTGGTTTAGAGTGATGCACTAAGGTTGAATGGTCTACATGTTGTTTGCCTTCTAAAATAGTAACTCCTTTCAATGTTGAAAGTATATTTTCTCCTCTGTGAAAAAATTTTAAATTGTTTCTAATCAACTTACCCCCTAATGAAAAAGTATGTACACTTGCATGACTATTTTTTTCTTGTTGAATAAAAGTATTATCAATAAGAGATGCAGAAGTAAGATCGTTTTGCAGCTTATAATAATCTAAAAAAGCATCGTTATGTAGATAAATTTCTGTGACACTATTTGTAACTACTGGATGTGTTTTTAGACTTTGGTGACGTTCTATAATCTGAACTTGAGAGTTTCTGTCTAATACAATTAAATTTCTTGGTTGAAGCCATAAAGATTCTTCTTTACCAGATGAAAAATGGATAATCTCTACTGGTTTTTCAGCAATAGTATTCTTTGGGATATTAATAAATGCTCCCTCTTTGGCATAAGAAGTATTTAATGCTGTTAAACTATCCTCATTTGGTAAAATCTTATTGAAATAATTGTCAATAATTTTTCTATATTTTGGTTTAGATAAAGCTGCTGACATTAAACATACATCTAACCCATCGTGTGTTGTATTCGACAAAAAAGGGCTATAAACACCATCAATAAAAATAATTTTGTAAGTGTCTGTGTCATAAAGAAAATACTTTTTTACTTCTTTTAATTCTATACTAATTTCAGACTTAGGAAAAAGAGAATAATCTTGATTGATCAAAGAATCTAAGGAAGTGTATTTCCAAGCTTCATCTCTTTTAGACGGGAAACCTTTTTTTTCAAATATTTTTAAAGCATTCGCTCTTGTCTCATGAACGGTGTCAAACAAGTCAAGATCCTCTTCAAATGCCAAATGTGATGATATTAATTTCTCTTTAAACTCCATTTTAGGCTAATTCTTTTATCCAATCATATCCTTTAGCCTCAAGTTCGTGAGCTAATTCTTTAGTTCCGGATTTGACTATTTTACCATCAAAAAGTACGTGTACAAAATCTGGTACAATATATTCTAGTAATCTTTGATAATGAGTAATTACGACAACTGCATTGCTTTTACCCTTAAGTTTATTTACTCCATTAGCTACTATTTTTAGAGCATCTATATCTAATCCTGAGTCTGTCTCATCTAATATGGCAAGTGATGGCTCTAACATAGCCATCTGAAAAATTTCATTTCTTTTTTTCTCTCCTCCTGAAAAACCTTCATTTAATGATCTCGATAAAAATTTAGAGTCAATTCCCAACATTTTTGATTTTTCACGAATTTTTTTTAATAATTCACTGGCAGGTATTTCATCCATTCCTTGAGCTTTTCTGTTAGCATTAATGGCTGTTTTAATAAAATTTGTAACAGTGACTCCAGGAATTTCCACAGGATACTGAAAAGAAAGAAAAACACCTAAATGAGCTCTTTCTTCTGGATTAAATTCAGCCAAATCTTTACCTTTTAATAAAATTTTACCTTTAGTAACCTCATAATCTTCATTACCCGCAACTACTGAAGATAAAGTACTTTTCCCTGAACCATTAGGTCCCATAATAGCATGAACCTCGCCAGCCTTAACATCTAAATCAATTCCTTTTAATATTGCCCTGCCCTCTACTTGGGCGTGTAAATTTTCAATTGTTAACATTTCTTGTTTTTTATCCCACTGATCCTTCAAGGGAAATTTCTAAAAGTTTTTGAGCTTCTACAGCAAATTCCATTGGAAGTTTATTTAAAACCTCTTTACTGAATCCATTTACAATAAGAGCTATGGCTTTTTCAGTATCAATACCCCTTTGATTACAATAAAAAATTTGGTCTTCACCAATTTTGCTGGTAGTTGCTTCATGCTCTATTTGTGCTGTATTATTTTTCGCCTCTATGTATGGAAAGGTATGAGCTCCACAATTATTACCCATTAATAACGAATCACATTGTGAAAAGTTTCTTGTGTTTTTAGCACGTGAAGCAACTTGTACTAGTCCGCGATAACTGTTTTGAGACTTCCCAGCAGAAATACCTTTAGAAATTATGGTGCTTCTTGTATTTTTTCCAATATGTATCATCTTTGTTCCAGTGTCAGCTTGCTGAAAGTTATTTGTAACTGCAATTGAATAAAATTCTCCTATAGAGTTGTCTCCTTTTAAAATACATGATGGGTATTTCCAGGTTACTGCTGAACCTGTTTCAACTTGTGTCCATGAGATTTTTGCTCTCGTATGACAAATTCCCCGTTTAGTAACAAAATTAAACACCCCTCCTTTACCTTTTTTATCTCCTGGATACCAATTTTGAACTGTTGAATACTTTATTTCAGAGTCATCCAAAGCAATTAGTTCTACTACCGCAGCATGTAATTGATTTTCGTCTCTTGAAGGAGCTGTACAACCCTCTAGATAGCTCACATAACTAGACTTATCAGCAATAACTAGTGTACGTTCAAATTGTCCCGTTCCAGCTTGATTTATTCTGAAATAGGTGGATAATTCCATAGGGCATTTAACTCCCTTGGGAATGTAACAAAATGAGCCATCTGTAAATACTGCACTATTTAGTGCTGCGTAATAATTGTCTTTCGGAGGAATAACTGTCCCAATATATTTTTTTACTAATTCTGGATGTTTTTGAATAGCTTCTGAAATAGAACAAAAAATAATTCCTTTTTCAGCTAACGTCTCTTTAAACGTTGTCGCTACAGATACAGAATCCATAACTATGTCAACCGCAACACCAGCAAGTTTCTTTTGCTCCTCTAATGAAATTCCAAGTTTATCAAAAGTTTTTAATAATTCTGGATCTACCTCTTCAAGGCTTTCGTATTTAGGTTTTTTTTTAGGAGCCGAATAGTATGATATTTCTTGTAAATTAGGTTTTTTATATTTCACATTAGCCCAATCTGGCTCTTCCATTTCCATAAAATTAGAATAGGCTTCCAAACGCCAATTCGTCATCCACTCAGGCTCTCCCTTTTTTTCTGAAATATCCCTAATAATTTTTTCATTAAGTCCAGTAGGAAACGTTTCTGACTCAATATCTGTTACGAAACCATATTCATACTCTTTGGTTTCTAATTCTTTTTTTAATTCTTCTTCAGTGTATGCCATTTTTTTATTTTAGAGTGAAAAACTTTCACCACAACCACAAGTTCTCTGTGCATTAGGATTATTAAACACGAATCCTTTCCCATTTAAACCTCCTGAGTATTCTAAAGTTGTCCCTACTAAGTATAAAAGACTTTTTTTATCAACTAATATTTTTACATGATTATCTTCGAAGATTTTATCTCCGTCATGAAGAGTTTTATCGAACTTTAATTCATAAGATAGCCCCGAACAGCCTCCACTTTTCACTCCTACACGAACATAGTCGCTAGTGGGATCAAAACCCTCTTCTTTCATTAGAAGAGAGACTTTATTTTTAGCTGTTTCTGCAACTTTTATCATATTAAAAAATATTATTAATATTTTTTTTACAAATATAATGGAATTCTCTTGATTTCTCTTTGCTAGTCATTGATTTAACCAATATTCTAATCAGGTCTTTTAATGCCAAGTAGCAACAAAAATATTTTTATTGCTTTCTCTTTTTAAAGTTCCTCCCGAAATATTTTCTATAGAGCCCACTACAATCAGCCTCCCATTATGATCATAAACTAAATCATTCCCAGAATCTAAACCTATGTTCCCCAAGTTGTTTCTCTTAATAATAGCCCCATTTTCAAGAGTATAAAAGAGTACAATATCATTCCCTATCTTTTGATAATCTGAAATATTGCTTTCACTATTACTGTGCCCAACTATTGCTAGTGTTCCATCTGGGCGTCTGATAAATGAATTTGCTGTTTCAAAGGCGGAAGTACCTATATTTTTGACTTCTTTAACCTCTCCATTCGTGGAAATTTTTGATAAAACAATATCAGATGAACCTAATGCATTTACAATATCACCATTAGTACTAAAAGAGTTACCTAAAATGAGGAAATCCCCAGATGGAAGCTCAATAACAGACGTACCACTGTCATATTCAGTGCCTCCAATAGATTTTTCCCAAATTAATTTGCCGTTTTTGTCAATCTTAATAACCCAAATATCATATCCTCCAATTGAATTTTTTATATCTTGATCTTGACTTTCAGAAGTTCCGACCAAAATAAAATCTCCTGCTAAAGTTTCTATCGCATCGTAAGATCGATCGTTATTAGTTCCTCCATAATAATTTCTCCACAGAATATTACCTTCAAAATCAATTTTGTGAGCCCAAAATTCACCGACTCCGTGTCTTGACGAGGAATTTGAATAAATTTTATTTTGCCCTAAACCATTAGAAGCAGTAACATCTAAAAATCCATTAAAAAAAAGTGCTCCATCATTGGTTTTTATTATGTTATATGCATGGTCATGGCCAAGAAAACCAAAACTTTTCTCCCACAAAAGTTCTCCTTTAATATCAGTTCTTATTACCCAATTATCGTGTTGTCCTTTATTTTCTGAAGCGTCACCATCATTACTTTTACTGTATCCTACTAATGCATATCCCCCATCAGGGAGTTGAACCAACCCATGTCCTCTGTCATCATCAGAACCTCCGTAAGTTTTTATCCACTGTAATTCAGATAAATTATTGAATTTCATTAAAAACACGTCGCTCCCTTCTCGTTTTTTAAAATAAAAATCGCCATCTGTACTCTTAGTATTTCCAATGATTGCAAAACCACCATCTTTAGTCAATATAATAGCGTTAGCAATATCCTCTTTACTACCTCCAAATGTATTAACTGATTCCCATTCATTTTTAACTGGTGGTAAAAAAGACCAATTTGTTTCTTCAATAATATCGCATCTGATGAAAAAAATTAAAGACATAAAAACCAATGTAATTTTCATTTTATTCAGATTCTTTAACTAAAAATAAACCTGAATCGATATCACTGATTGCAATAACTCCACTATCAAAAAAAGGATAAACATTCCAAGCCCCATTAAATTTTGGATTATTATCTGATGGGAATGTATCAAAAAATCCTATTTCATTTACCCTTTTGTTTTGAACTTGACTTATATCTAAAACTCTAAGCCCTGCGGTATAGCTCGCCATATAAAACAAATCTTCTTTTATATAACCATTATGATCTATTGCGTTCACTTGTGCAAAATAATTAAAATGTATTTTGGGATTTGAAAGTTCTGATAAATCAAAAATTCTTGTTAAGGTTGGTGTACCATAAATTAATTCATCTAATTCATCTCCAAGAAAGAAGTATTTCTGATCTTTTGATAAAATGCCTTGGTGAGTATATCCACTAGCTAAATAATTTTTTGAACTAATTTTAATAGGATTGGATTTATTAGTAACGTCAATGATAACAATTTGATTGTTTTCTCCACCATCACTATTACTTCCAAAAAGGATTTCTCTTCCTCTAAATTCAGTGTCAGGTCCCTTATAATTTACTATCTGTGCATCGTGGGAGTAGGAATCGTCAGCATATCCTCCAACTATTTCCGGGTTTAATGGGTCATTTATATCAATAAATAATGGTCCTCCTTGATACAAATTTGATCCAAAAACATAAGCATACCCTGTAGATTCGTTAATCCATAGATTATGAGCATTCCCAAAATCAGAAAGAGTGGTGTCCGCAGAAAAATTTTGAAATTCTTTGGTTTGGTTTCTTAACCTAGTTAAATCAAAAACTTGCAACCCGTGATTAGGAGCTTCGCTCACTATAAATGCAAAATTTTTATATACTTTAATATCTCTCCAAGGGCTTGGTGAACTTTCTGTTAAAAGTTTACCTAAAAAAATTGGGTTTTTGGGATCACTAATGTCAATAAATGCTGTGCCGTCATCTAATCCAGAAAGAACATACTCTTTCCCTGAACTAGGATCGGTCCAACCCCAATTATCATTTGCTGATTCACTCCTAAATTTTGAAAGTGGAATATGCGATAGAAGATCATAACCAGAACATGGATAAATCTCTGCAAAACCATCTAAACAAGGTATACCCTTTTGTTCGACACTTTCATTAGTTTCAATATTTTCAGATTCTGAAGGTAATTGAAATTCAACATTAACTATTTCGTCTAGATTCTCTTTTTTTGAACATCCAAAAAGAAGAAGAATAGCAATAATTATTAATTTATTCATCTATTCAAAATTAAATAAAAATCTAGATCCACTATATAGTTTAATTTTTAAGAGGGATGTGTATTTTTGTCTAATGCTAGAAGATAAAAATACTTCAAAAACTGAACTTAGTGATCTTGGTGAATTTGCATTAATTGACTATTTAACAAAAACTATAAAACCAAAAAATAATTCAACTCTTTTGGGTATTGGAGATGATTCTGCAATGGTAAAACACGGAGAAAATCCATCTTTGATTAGTACAGATCTTCTTATTGAGGGTATTCATTTCGATTTGAGTTATATGCCGCTAAAACATTTAGGATATAAAGCAATCATAGTTAACCTTTCTGATATATATGCGATGAATGCCTATCCAGAGCAAATTTTAGTTTCAATTGCTGTTTCAAATAGATTTAGTCTTGAAGCTTTAGATGAAATTTACAAGGGCATCCAATTAGCTTGCAAAAACTATAACGTAGACTTAATTGGAGGGGATACTTCCACTAGTGTTACTGGTTTGATAATTTCTGTATCAGTATTGGGAACTGGACCGAAAAATAAAATTGTAAAACGTAAGGGTGCAAAAGAAAACGATCTGTTGGTTGTTAGTGGTGATCTAGGAGGTGCTTTTGTAGGGCTTCAAGTTTTGGAAAGAGAAAAGGCAGTATTTAAAGTTAATCCAAACTCTCAACCTGATTTAAGTAAATATTCCTATTGCGTAGAACGACAATTAAAACCAGAGGCAAGAAAAGACATAATTGATTTACTTCATGAGCTTAAAATAGTTCCAACCTCTATGATAGACATAAGTGACGGTCTATCATCTGAGGTATTACATCTTTCTAAAGCTTCAGAAGTAGGATTTCATCTTTTTGAAGAAAAAATTCCTATTGATCCTGTAGTAAGTTTAACATGTGAGGAATTTAAATTAAATCCCTTAACAGCAGCTCTAAATGGGGGTGAAGATTATGAGCTTTTATTTACAATACATCAAAATAGCTATGACAAAATTAAAAATCATCCTTATTTAACAATCATAGGTCATGCTACCGATATTAAAAATGGTTGTAAAATTATTTCCGGGTTAGGACAACAAATTGAGCTTACCGCTCAGGGTTGGGAATCTTTCTCAAAAAAATAAACTACCCTAATGAGACATCTAGTGTCATCATCACAATAAAACCTAAAATAAAGCCTAATGTAGCTATGTCAGTATGTTTGTCTTGCTGAGTCTCAGGTATAACTTCTTCCACTACTACAAAGATCATTGCTCCAGCAGCAAATGCTAATGCATATGGAAGAATAGGTGTAAAAAAAGTAACAGCTAAAGCTCCAAAAATGGCAGCAAAAGGTTCTACTATAGCAGAAAGTTGCCCATACCAAAAACTCTTAAATCTTGATATTCCCTGTCTTCTCATTGGCATAGACACGGCTATACCTTCGGGAAAGTTTTGAATTCCAATTCCTAATGCCAAGGCAACTGCTCCAGTAATTGAGGCCTCAGGTACACCAGCTGCCACTCCTCCAAATAAAACTCCTACTGCAAGACCCTCGGGAATATTATGTAAAGTGATTGCTAATACAAGTAAGGTCGTTCTTCGCCATGGTGTTTTTATACCCTCAGATTCTTTAAAGTTAATATGTATATGAGGTAAAATTTTATCTAAGCCAAAAATAAATAAAGCTCCAAAACCAAAACCTATGGCTGCAGGTAATACTTTGAAAATTCCTTCACCAGAACTCATTTCTATCCCAGGAGCCAATAAACTCCAAAAGCTTGCTGCAACCATAACCCCACCTGTGAAACCAAGTAGTCCATCCAATAACGCCCTATTCAATTTTTTTATAAAAAAAACTAGAGAGGCCCCTAGAGCAGTGAGACCCCAAGTAAAAAGAGTTGCATAAAAAGCTCCAAGAACAGGATTAGTATCTTTGAAAAATTCAATAATTGATTCCAAACTATTTCTTTTTGCGAAAATATAGAGTTTAGTGGAATAATTTAACATCTATGTCCCTTATTAGTTACTTTTATAGTTAAAGTATGGAACAAAATTATTTTGATTTTATCATTTGTGGAGGGGGTGCCTCAGGTTTATTGCTATTAAAAGCTTTACGGGAGGATAACTATTTTGATAATTATTCTGTTCTATTAATTGAAAAAGAAGTCAAAAATAAAAATGACAGAACTTGGTGCTTTTGGGAGTCTTCCTCTGATACTTTTGATGATCTTCTAACAAAAAAGTGGTCAAATGCTGAGTTTCGTTCTAAAGGATTTAAAAAAAATTTTGATTTAGCTCCTTTAAAATATAAAATGCTTCGATCTTCCAAATTTTATAAATTAATTCAAAGTAATCATCTTAAAACAAAAAATACTTTTCATTTACAAACAGAAATTAAAGAGATAAAAACAAAGAAAAATGAAACTAAGGTCATAACTGAAAAAGGAAATTTCCAATCCAAAAGAGTATTCAATAGCTTATATAATCCAGAGCCTTTATTACATCAAAAAAAATATCCTGTATTAAGACAACACTTTGTTGGATGGTTTATTAAGACTAAAAAACCGCAGTTTGATCCAGGTAAGATTCTTTTTATGGATTTTGATATACCACAAGAAAAGGAAACCAGGTTTCTATATGTACTACCTATAAAGACAAATTATGCTTTGGTAGAGTATACCCTTTTTTCTGAAAATCTTTTGGAAAATGAGTCTTATGAAAAAGGGATAAAATCGTATCTTGAAAGTAAAGGAATATATGACTACATAATTGAAGAAAGAGAAAAAGGGAATATTCCAATGACTTGCTTTCCATTTGATAAATTTAACTCTAATAGCCTTCTCCATATTGGAACTGCAGGTGGGTGGACAAAAGCTAGTACTGGTTTTACATTTATGAACACAATAAGAAATATAAATAGCCTTATTATTTTTTTAAAAACCAAGAAGAAATTGAATTCATTTAAAATTAAAAATAGATTTAATTTTTACGATTTACTTTTTTTAGATGTTTTGTCACGTTATAATTCAGAAGGCAGTAAACTATTTAGTCGTATGTTTGATAAAAATCCTCCTTTAAGAATTTTTCGTTTTCTCGATGGAAAAACATCACTTTCAGAAGAAATAAAAATAATGGCTTCATTTAATGTAAATCAAAAATTATGGTTTGTAAAGGCTTTTTTACAAAGACTATTTTAAAACTTACGGTCCATTAATTGAAGTCCAAATGTTTCAAATATTTTTTTAGATTCATCTGGTAGCTTGATTTTGTTTAGTTTTTTAAAACCGTCTTTTATATACTTTTCTACTAAATTTAAAGTTGACGTTTTGGCTCCTGTTATTTCAAATATTTTTTTTACTTCACTTATTTTTTTTTCTGTAAATTTTTTTTGTGTTTTAGTTGAGAACCAGCTTCGTAACAGCTTTTGTTCTTTTTTTGAACCTCTATCCATTGATTGATGATACAAAATGGTTTTTTTATTTTCAACTATATCTCCTCCAATTTGTTTGCCAAAAGAATTTGCATCCCCAAAAACATCTAAATAATCGTCTTGTATTTGAAATGCTATTCCTAGCGAGACCCCATAATCATAAATCATTTTTGCATTTTCTTCAGATGCTCCCCCGATAATAGCACCCATTTTAAGGGAACATCCAACAAGTACAGCCGTTTTTAATCGTATCATCTCTAAATATTGGTTCTGCGTAACGTCGGTTTGGGTTTCAAAATCTAAATCATATTGTTGACCCTCACAAACTTCGAGGGCAGTTTTATTTAAAATAATTAAAAGCTTTTTTAAATTTTCTGAATCATAACCTTGAAGAAGCTGATATACTTGAATTAGCATAGCATCACCAGAAAGAATTCCCGAATTTAAATTCCATTTTTTATGTACAGTAAGCTTTCCTCTTCTTAGAGGTGCTTCATCCATTATATCATCATGCATAAGGGTGAAATTGTGAAAAATCTCAACTGCTAATGCAGCAGGAATAGCTTTTTTATGTTTTTTACCGAAAGCGTCTGCCGACAATAGAACTAAAATAGGTCTTAAACGTTTTCCCCCTAGATTTAGTAGATAATTAATTGGACTATAAAGGCCTTTTGAGGGATTTTTTTTTACGAATTCCTCTAATGAATTATTAAAACTTTCAAAATATGCTGAAAATTCTTTCATATTCTTTTTTACAAAAGTAGGATTTATATAAAACAATAAGCTGAAACTTAGGAAACTTTTTTTGTTTTTTAAGTTTCCTTTTCTATTTTTGCAAAAAAATGAAAGAAAAAATTATTACAGAAGCTATTGATTTGTTCTCAAAATTTGGGTTCAAAAGTGTTACTATAGACGATATAGCGGAAAAAATGAGCGTTTCCAAAAAAACTATATATGCTCACTTCCCCAAAAAAGAAACTCTTGTTGAAACTAGTGTGATGAAACATTTTGACATTATAATTGAAAAAATGATGTTTATTTCTAAACACTCTAAAGATCCAATTATAGAGTTATATCAGATGAATAAAGAAGCTTTAAAGTATTTATCAAACGAAAAAAATTCTCCTATTTATCAACTTCAAAAATATTACAGAAGCATCTACCAAAAACTTCAAATTAAAGAGTTCACTGCATTGGGGGGAATGTTTTCTAAAAGTCTTAAAAGAGGTATCGAAACAGGTCTTTTTAGATCAGAGATAGATATTGATTTTGTTACAAGAATTTTTCACAATGGTATTAGAGGAATACAAGACTCTGAACTTTTCCCAGTTGAAAAATACAAAAATGAACACCTATTAATTCAATTTACTGAATACCATTTACGAGCTATCTGTACTCCACAGGGAATTGAAAAATTAACTAAATATAAAAAAGAACT
>CAJWHM010000039.1 GCA_913041125.1 uncultured Bacteroidota bacterium
TTTGTGCTGCATTCGTGGTTCTAACATTTGCTTTTGTAGCAACTTTCATTCCAATGAATCCAGCTAGGGCGGAACATACTGCTCCAACAATAAAAGAAACAGATACCATTCCATTAGATCCATTTTCTGCCTGACCTTTGAAAAATAAAAGTATAGCCACAGCAACAACAAAAATTAATAAAATTTTATACTCTGCTTTAAGGAAAGACATTGCACCGTCAGCAATATTTTTTGCAATACGCTCCATTTTTTCGTTTCCTACTTCTTGCTTTGAAACCCAATTATTTTTTAAAAAAACGAAAATAAGTGCCAGTATTCCAAAGGCAGGTAAAAATTGTATCATTGATTCCATTTTGGTATTTTAATTGAAAAGTGAGCGTAAAAATAGTAAAACAATCTTTAAAACAAAACCAATGATAATTTCGAATATTTTATTGTTATTTATGTTTAACTATTTGTTTAATTTCTTGCGCTATTGAACGTACAAAACTTTTTTAATAGCTTTAATAACATCTTTATAATTTGGCAGCCACTCTGCTAATAGGACAGGTGAATAAGGCGCAGGTGTGTCTGCAGTATTAATTTTTTCAATTGGTGCGTCTAAGAAATCAAAAATTTCATTTTGAACTTGATAAGTAATTTCAGTAGATATGTTTCCAAATGGCCACGATTCTTCTAAAATTACTAAACGGTTTGTTTTTTTGACTGATTCAAAAATAGTATTGTAGTCTAAAGGCCTTATTGTTCTTAAATCAATAATTTCTACATCTATTCCCTCTTTTTGTAATTCCTCTGATGCTTTTAAAGCTTCTTTTAAAATTTTCCCAAAAGAGACAAGAGTAATATCTTTTCCTGAACGTTTTACATCAGCAACACCAATGGGTAGTGTATATTCACCTTCAGGAACTTCACCTTTATCTCCATACATTTGTTCTGATTCCATAAAAATTACAGGATCGTCATCTCTTATAGCAGACTTAAGTAAACCTTTTGCATCATATGGATTTGAAGGCACAATTACTTTTAGCCCTGGACAATTTGCATACCAACTTTCAAATGCTTGGGAGTGAGTTGCTGCTAGTTGTCCTGCAGATGCTGTAGGACCTCTAAATACAATTGGGCAAGGAAACTGTCCGCCTGACATTTGACGAATTTTAGCAGCATTATTGATAATTTGATCTATTCCGACCAATGCAAAATTAAAAGTCATATACTCTATAATAGGCCTGTTTCCTGTCATTGTTGATCCAACACCTATTCCAGAAAACCCAGCCTCAGAAATTGGTGTATCAATAACTCGTCTTTCACCAAATTCTTCTAACATTCCTTTTGATGCTTTGTAGGCTCCATTGTACTCTGCAACTTCCTCACCCATAAGATATATCGACTCATCTCTTCTCATTTCTTCACTCATGGCTTGAGCTATGGCCTCTCTAAATTGTATGGTTTTCATAGTCTAAATTTCATTTGGATACAAATCTAAACATTAATATTCTATTATGTCTACTCAATAAAGATTGAAAAATTACGTTTGTATAGCGCACAGTAATTTATTCAACAATAAATAAAGCAAAAAATTAATAAGAGTATGAAATTAATTCAAATGTCTGTTAAAGGAATTTCCTACAGTGAAACACAGACAGGAGCATATGCACTTATTTTAAATGAAGAAAAAGGTGAAAGAAAACTTCCAATTATAATTGGTGGATTTGAAGCTCAATCAATTGCTATTGCTCTTGAAAGTGAGGTAAAACCTACTCGCCCTTTAACACATGATCTTTTTAAAAGCTTTGGTGAAAGATTTAAGATTTATGTTAAGCAAGTAATTATTCATAAACTTGTAGATGGAGTTTTTTATTCAAGCCTTATATGTGAGCGTGATAAAATTGAAGAAATAATTGATGCTAGAACATCTGATGCAATTGCACTCGCATTGAGATACAATGCTCCAATTTTTGCTTACGATTCGATTCTAAAAAAGGCTGGGTTTTCGGCTAAAATTTCAGAAAATTTTAATAAAATAAAAACTCAAGAGGATAAATTGCTAGAAAATTTCATCTCAGATAAAACTAATAAAAATGATCAAAAGTATGATCTAAAAAAACTTTCCGTAAATAAACTCAAATCTTTACTTACAAAACTTGTAAGTAAAGAAAAGTACGAGAAAGCTGCTCTTATTCGAGATGAGCTTTCAAAAAGAAAAAGCTGATTTAACTATTGTTAATTTTTTTTTATAAAGTTTCTTTTTTTAATTAATCAATTTATACAAATGATTTTATTTTTGAATAAAGTCAAGATATGAAGGAATACTTAGATCTGCTGAAACATGTGCAATCTAAAGGAATTGAAAAATCAGATCGAACTGGAACAGGAACAAAAAGTGTATTTGGTTATCAAATGAGATTTGATCTTTCCAAAGGATTTCCGTTAGTAACAACAAAAAAAATACATGTCAAATCAATTATTCATGAACTTCTTTGGTTTATTAATGGATCAACTAATATTTCATATCTAAAAGAAAATGGTGTGAGAATTTGGAATGAATGGGCTGACGACAAAGGAAATTTGGGTCCTGTGTATGGACATCAATGGAGAAATTGGAATAGCGAAGGAATAGATCAAATTCAAGAGGTTATTGATACGCTTCGTACGAATCCAGATTCAAGAAGAATGTTAATTTCAGCATGGAATCCAAGTGTTTTACCCGATACAAAAATTTCTTTTGCAGAAAATGTTGCAAATAATAAAGCTGCACTCCCCCCGTGCCACGCATTTTTCCAATTTTATGTAGCAAACAATAAACTTTCTTGTCAATTATATCAACGTAGCGCAGATGTTTTTTTAGGTGTCCCATTTAATATTGCCTCATACGCTCTCTTAACAATGATGGTTGCACAGGTGACTAATTATAAGCCAGGAGATTTTATCCATACTTTTGGTGACGTTCATTTATATTCTAACCATGTCGAACAAGTTCAAGAACAATTATCTCGATCTCCAAAAAAATTACCAAAAATTAAATTAAACTCAAAAATAACTTCAATCTTTGATTTCAAATACGATGATTTTGAACTAATTGGATATGATCCCTACCCACTAATCAAAGGAAAGGTTGCAGTTTAAAATTATTGTTTTATAACTCTTATCAATTTATCTAAATCTTTATCAGTATTGTAAAAATGAAAAGAAACTCGAACACCTTTTCCTCTTTGTACACAGTAAATTTTATTTTTAATTAAAGTTTTATATAATTTTCTATTACCTTCTAAAATAAATATACTACTGTGTTTCTTTCTATTTTTAACCCATTCACCAATTGAACAGTTATCAGAGAAAATTTTTTTTGCCTTTTCTGAAAGTTTTTCTTTATGCTTAATTAACTTATTAAAATCACTTTTTTGAAAGTTTTTAATTGAGAAATTCAGGCTAGCTACACTCAAAATATTAAAATGACCAGTAAAAATATCATCATGTAAATCAAAAGCCTTTTTTTTAATTCGAGATAAATAGTAATCAGAAATTATTAAAACTCCATTTCCAAAACCAGCTAATAACCATTTGTATCCACTGGCAGCTACAACGTCAAAAGGAGATGAATTAAAATCAAAATTGTGTGCTCCTAAAAACTGTGTCCCATCACCTATTATAATTAAATCTGGGTACTGAGATTTTAATTTTTTCAAAAAATTTATGTCTATCAAAAGTCCAGAAGCATATTGTACTATACTTATAGCCAAAACATCTATTTTTTTATAATTTATTCTCCTTTCTATTTCTAACTCTAGATTTTCTTGTATATCAATACTATCAATATTAAATTTTTTTTCATCAAATGCATTTACTAATGAAGGGTAGTCATCTTTAATTAATAAAACATTTAAATTAAAAGGAAGATAGTTTGTTATCTTTCTTATGCCTGTCGAGAAGTTAGGAATAACAAAAGTGTTTTTTTCCTTGGACCCAAAAAAATTTGAAAGGTTCACATGAGTATCAGATAATAAATTATCTGCGTTAAATTTATAAGAATCTCCCTGATTTAAATATCCCTGTTCATAATCTCTTCTATAATTAGATAACGACAGAGACATTAAACCCATATAAGCGGTATTTAAATAAGTTCCTTTTTTTAATAATGGATAATTTTCTAATGTCATCTATGAAGTAGAAAAGTGTATTTTTACCTAAAATTAATATTTTCATTAGATGAGCGATGTAAATTCTCTAAAAGAAATTACCTTAATTGCAGCAGCTTCAGAAAATAATGTGCTTGGAAAAGACAATAGATTGATCTGGCATATTTCAGATGATTTAAAAAGATTCAAAAAACTTACATTAGGACATTCAATTATCATGGGAAGAAAAACATTTGAATCCATGCCTAAAGCACTACCAAATAGAAAAAATATTGTTTTAACTAGAAATAATGATTACAGAGCAAAAAATGCAATAGTAGCTCATGACCTAAAAAATGCTCTTGAATTAACAGGTGAAGACACAAATCCTTACATCATTGGAGGTGAGGAAATCTACAATTTATTTCTTCCAATTGCCAATAGAATTGAATTAACTAGAGTTCATGACATTTTTGATGGAGATGCTTTTTTCCCAGAAATCGATTTAAGTAAATGGGAACTTTTTTGTATTGAAGAACACTTCTCAACTCAAGATAGTATATATAATTATTCTTATTTAACATATAAAAAAATAAAATCCTAATAGTGAAAGCCTATATTTTTCCTGGACAAGGAGCTCAATACCCAGGAATGGGGAAAGAGTTATATGATTCATCTGTAACTGCTAAAAAAAGATTTCAACAAGCCAATAAAATTCTTGAATTTAAAATTACAGATATAATGTTTGGTCATAATGTTGAAGCTCTAAAACAAACAAAAGTTACTCAACCTGCAATCTTTTTACATTCAACTATAATGAGTGAGGTAATGGGAACTAATTTTCAACCAAAAATGGTAGCTGGTCATTCTTTAGGAGAATTTTCAGCTCTTGTCGCTTCAGGAGTACTATCTTTTGAAGATGGATTAAAGTTAGTGAGGGAAAGAGCCTTTGCAATGCAAGAAGCATGCGAGTTATCTCATGGAACCATGGCAGCTATTTTAGGGCTTGACGATAAAAAAATAGAATTGATTTGCAAAACTACCCCTGGAATAGTAGTGACTGCAAATTATAATTGTCCCGGACAATTAGTCATTTCTGGAGAAAAAAAATCTATTGAGAATGCTTGTAAAAATTCAATTGATGTTGGTGCCAGAAGAGCTGTCATTCTGCCTGTAGGAGGTGCCTTTCATTCACCCCTTATGGAAACAGCTAAGGAACGTCTATCAAAAGCTATTAAAAAAACTAAATTTTTAAAACCAAATTGTCCTGTGTATCAAAATGTGAATGGTAATGGTATTATTGATCCAGAATTAATAAAAAAGAATCTTGTTGCACAACTTACATCTCCCGTTCTTTGGACTCAGACAGTTCAGAAAATGATTTTTGATGGAGCTAAACAATTTATTGAGGTTGGTCCAGGAAAAGTTCTTCAAGGACTTGTAAAAAAAATTGATAGAAGTGTTGAAGTTCTCCAAGGCATCTAACTAATTTAAAAATATTATAACCTAAATAATATCAAACTATTAATTTAAAACGATTAGGGATGGTAATTAAATTAGGAGTTCTCATAGGTGCTGGCTTATTCCATGCTAGAATGTTTCTATTATTAGAGAAATAAATTCTAGCCTTTTTAAATAATTCGTCTCCATCAACCGGAATATAATTTTCAAAAACTTTATAAGTCTTACTACGTTTTTTAAAATGTGATTTCCATCCTGTACTATTTAATTTACTATTATTAAATTTTGAAAAAGCATATTCTTTGTCAATCAGTCCAAAATGAAATAAATATAAATTAGGATCAATAAAAAAATTTTCTCCTTTAATTCTATGAAAACCTGAACCCCAATTTATTGGTTTAAAACTCACAATTGGTTTTGTGTAACGATCTGATAATAAAGCATAAGAGCGTTGACTTAAAAATTTTTTATTTAAATCTAATTGTTTTTCAGTAATTGGATGTTGACCAACATCGAGCCCCAATCCAGATAGTGAAGAATATTTAAATTCTTGATTTAAGTAGTCAAAAAGAGATTGATTTAAATTAGGATCAATTAATAAAAATTCGTCAATATCCATAGCTAAAACAGCCTTATATCTAGGATAAAGATTTTTAGCGAATTCTGATATCTTTTTGGCCCTATATCTATCTGCTTTTGATCTTCTCATTGATAAATGTTGAATTTTAAAACAATTAATTTTAAATGCTTTTTTTGGTAATTTTTGATCAGTTCCATCAACGAAAAGATAGATATGTTCATATCCAAAAATTTTACCATAATAAGAAATCCATTTGTCAGCGAAAAAAATGTCATCGCGATACATAGACACTATTGCTATTGGCTTTTTCATTTTAATTAATTTGAATATCTAATAAAGAATTCAATTTTTTGAATATCAATTGCTGTTCTTTTTGTGTAGCTAAATCAAGGCTTTGTATACAAATAAATAAATTGTTTTGATTTTTTTCACACTGTTTAAATTTGCGAGTTATATATTTTTCACCTCTATTATATGGTCTCATATAAACGGCTTGAGATTTAGACAAGTTTTTATTTCCTGTTTTATATTCTAAATGATTTGCTAGAGCAACAGTATTATATTGTTTATAGTTCCTAAATCTGAATTTTAAATTTTCCTTTAAAATTTTTTTGTTATTGGTAAAATAATTTTCCAAAACTTTTTTGTCAATTGCCAATGGAGTATGACTAGATTTTAGGTAACGAAATTTAAATTTTAATAATTGAGCAGCATTCCATTGATTTATCTGAAAGGAAGGGGTTTTTTCTTTATTTTTTCCAAATCTAAGTTTATGGTAATTTATTCTAAATTTATCCCAAATTAATCTTTCAAATGGCGGGAAAACCCAATTCCCTCTCAAGACTGGGCGCGCTTTTTTAAACCAAACCTCAGGTAATATTTTTCGCGTAATAAAAACATCATCATTAAAATAAACAAAATGATCTGATAAACCTTCTATTCGCCACAACATATTGGAAATACAAATGCTGTTAAAAGTTGGGAGAAAATCTTCATAATCTCTAAATATATGTTTATGGTCAATTATTTCTATATCTGAAATACGTTTTGGATAATACTTTTTTACAATTTCATGAATACTGGGAGTTTGTTCGTCTGTAACTATAAAGATTTTTCTTACAAATGAAGCAAACTTCAAAATTGAAATCAGACAATAGTTAATTTCGTTTAAACTACTAAATCTAGTTGGTTGTGCTCCAGGTGGAATATAATTCAAATTAGATTTTAAGTATTTTTTTCTTTTTTTTATTAAAAAATTATCACTCCCGTCTACCCATGTAATAACAATATCGATTGGGTTATTTTTTTTGTAATTCATTTTATCAAAGATAATAATCTAAAAAACCTTAGTGATTTTATAGAAATCAAATAATATTTCATGTGGCTATGATTTATTTCGAAATTGTATATTTGGATTTATTATACTTCTAATGCGCCATTTATTTTATTTTATTTTTTTATTTACAATTAAGTTAGTTATATCTCAAGAGAATCCTCCTAATATAATATTAATGATTGGAGATGGTATGGGATTAACCCAAATTAGCTCAGGAATGTATGCTAACGGAAACAAAACAGCACTAGAAAATTTTGATTACATTGGACTTTCCAAAACCCACGCTTTAGAAAATTTGGTTACCGATTCTGCAGCTAGTGGAACAGCAATGGCATGTGGTGTAAAAACTTATAATGGAGTAATAGGAATTGATGGAAAAAATAAGACTTATCCTAGCATTCTTGAACTGACTAAAGAAAAAGGATATTCATCTACACTCATAGCAACTTCTAGTATCGTTCACGCTACTCCCGCTTCTTTTTATGCTAAAGTCATTTCAAGAGATATGTATGAAAAAATTGCTTTTCAATTAAGTCAACATGACATAGACATATTTATTGGTGGTGGAAAAAAACATTTTATAAATCGCAAAGATGAAAGAAACTTAATCAGTGAAATGACTGAATATGAATTTGTCAATTCAATTGAAGAGTTTAAAAATTCTACATCTAAGAAAATTGGCTTTTTAACATATGATGACGAGCCGCCTAGTTTACTTGAGGGGAGAAAACCTGCTCTAGATGATTTGGTTTCAGTTAGCCTAAAAAAAATGACCTCTAAAGACCGTCCTTTTTTTATGTTAGTTGAAGGTTCACAAATTGACTGGGGTGGACATGATCGAAATTTAAATTACGTGATTTCTGAATTTAAAGAGTTTAACAAATCAATCCAAACTGTTTTGGATTTTGCCAAAACTCATGGCAATACCCTTGTTATTGTAACAGCAGATCATGAAACAGGCGGTCTTGCCATACTAAAGGGAAGTTTAAAAAATTCGAAGGTTAGAGGACGATTTAACACTAATCATCACTCTGCTACAATGGTACCTGTATTTAGTTATGGGCCTTACTCCAAATTATTTGCGGGTATTTATGAAAATACAGCAATTTTTGAAAAAATGAATCAAGCACTTTTAGAAAAAAAATGAAATTTTATTTAGTTCTAGCTGCAGCTACAATTTTTTTATTGAACTTGGAATCATCTTCAAGTATGTTATAAAAATCATTCATAAAATCAAACATAGTTTTAAACTCTTTTGGGTCAGAAAACTCAGATTCAAAACTTGATACTAAATTCATAAGCTCGCTCTTTTGATCTAAAAACTGTTGACGAACCTCATCAAAATATTTTTGATCCCTTTTAAAGCCTCTATAAATTCTATCTTGTACAGAGCTTATTCCAAGAGTTGTATTTACAGTAGCATAACTAGGGTTAACCCAACCTGTCATGTCAAAATCATAAGGTAGTGGGATAATTTCTTTATTTACGTAAAGTAATTTTCCATTATGCTGATATGCAGTAGAAA
>CAJWHM010000040.1 GCA_913041125.1 uncultured Bacteroidota bacterium
ACCACAGCAACTCAATTTACAGTTGATGGACCTTCCAAGAAAGATTTTAGGGGAGGTAGAAGCTCTTTGCTCAATATAATTCCAGCATCTACAGGGGCAGCTAAAGCTGTAACCAAAGTAATACCATCTTTAGTAGGCAAACTAACAGGTATGGCGTTTCGCGTACCCACTGCTAATGTCTCAGTAGTAGATTTAACCGTGCGTTTAAAAAAGCAAACTTCATATGAAGAAATTAAATCAGTTATGTTGAAACATTCTCAAACAGATTTAAAAAATATACTTGGATATACTGAAGAAGCAGTTGTCTCTCAGGACTTTATAGGAGATATTCGTACTTCTATTTTTGATGCTGGGGCGGGTATGGAGTTAAATTCAGGATTTTTTAAGATTATTTCCTGGTATGATAATGAGTGTGGCTATTCGAATAAATTAATAGATTTGGCTAAACATATTAATAAAATATAAACCAATCAAAAATGATTTTAATTGTAGATAGCGGGTCTACAAAGACAGATTGGATCTCTGTTGATAATGATGGAAAGATTTTATTTTCTACCCAAACGTTAGGCTTAAATCCCCAGGTTTTATCAAGTGCTATTTTAAAAGAAAGAATCATAAATAATTTTGATCTTTATCAAAACAGGGAGCAAGTAACTCACTTATATTTTTATGGTGCAGGTTGTGGTGTTGAATCACCGCAACTCAGAATTCGTAAAGTATTTAATGAAATTTTCAAAAAAGCTGACATTTCCATAAAAGAAGACACTTATGCTGCTGTTTATGCTGCTTCAAAACCAGGTGAAAAGTCAATTGTTTGTATTTTGGGAACTGGATCAAATTGCACGTACTTTGATGGAAAAAATATTGAACAACGTGTAGACTCATTAGGATATGTATTAATGGACGAAGCAAGTGGAAATTTTTTCGGCAAACAATTAATTAGAAGCTATTACTTTAACGAAATGCCAAATAATTTAGCTAAAGAATTTGAAAAGGAATACGATTTAAGTCCTGATACAATTAAAGAAAATATTTATCGCAGAGAAAATCCAAATACCTATTTAGCAAGTTTTTCAAGATTTTTGATAAAGCATAAGGATAACAGTCCATTTCAAGAAATAATTAAAAATGGTTTAAAACGTTTTATTAACCATCAAATACTTCAATTTGAAAATGCACATAAAATACCAATACATTTTATTGGTTCTATAGCTTTTTTTCTTGAGAAGGAAATTAAAGATGCTTTAAAAAAAGATAATCTTAGGATGGGAAGAATAGTTCAAAGACCAATAGATGAGTTAGTTACCTATCACAAAAGATTATTAGAAACTAGTTAGTGAATAGAGTTATTTAACTGCAATCATTGAAATTTCAATTCTTACAGATTTTGGTAAGGTTTTAACAGCTACCGTTTCTCTTGCTGGCGCAGTATCATTATCAAAATAAGCACCATAAACTTGATTAACTTCACCAAAATTTTTCATGTCATCAATAAAAATTGAGCTCTTTACAACATTTTCAAAAGTCATTCCCGCCGCTTCTAGGATTGATTGTAGATTTTCCATAACTAATTGAGTTTCTTCCTTTATGGTTCCATTTAGAAGCTCCATTGAACTAGCTTTTAGTGGTATTTGTCCAGAGATGTATAAAGTATTTCCAGTTTTAACTGCTTGATTATAGGGGCCAATCGGTGCAGGTGCATTTAGCGTAGTAATTATTTCTTTTTTCACTTTATAAATTTAAATAAATTTAATGATAAAAATTGAGTTAATAAGTTCTATTCGGTAAGCTTTGTTTTTCATATTTAATATCACTTAAAAGGCCAGATTTTATTCCAATAAAAAAATTCCAAGAGGACCTATCACTAAAAGGTACCCAACTAAAATTTAGCCGCCAACTATTCAAATCTCTATTGAATCTAAGTTGTGTATATGTAAAACCTTTACCTTTAAAATCATATCCAGAAGAAAGTCCAACTTTCCATTTTGGAGTCAACTCGATATTTCCTGAAAACATTAATGAGTTATTAGTAAAATCTCTTTGTCTTCTATTATTATTGTAAGTTAATGAATAAGCAAATGTTAAGTCCCAAGGGATCTCTGTTCGATAGCTTGGATATTTAGGAACGGGTTTATCATTTTCAGCATTCATTCTTCTATCCGAAAAATCCTCTGCTCTTCCAAATAAATCATCATCCCTTCCACCACTTGAAGTAGATTCAATCATATTATAGCTCTGTGATTTTTCTTCATTATCCTCTTCATTCTCTTTACCCTTTAACTCATTACTTGTTATTGAATAATTCATATTAATGTTTGCACTTGTTAGTCGTAGAAGACCACCACCATTTAATATATTATATGTATTAATTCGAATATTATTTTCATTTAATGCGTATGGGTCAAAAGTTGCTCCAAAATTTATAGTCATTTTATCTTTTAGAAGTGAAAATCCTGATCCCATCCTAATAGGAGTCCATCTTAGAGAGTCAGCTGCAAAGTTATGAGCTGTTGAAATATTAAAATTATTCAATAGAACTACTTTTTTAAGTTCATTAGAAGTGGAGTCTTTATCATTACGAACTTTAGCTTCAAAGTTATTATTTAATCCAATAGACATACTATTTGATAAATTTCTCCCTGGAACTCCAAATAAGCTATTTTGATATCTTGTATATTCAGCTGTATTCCCTTCAGCATCAATAATATAAGTATCATAATATTGTTCAAAACTTGGACGATTTGAGTAACTAATAGTTGGTCGTATTGTATGTCTAATTGATTGAATTTTTTTGTCTTCACCGAAATTAACAGTTCCATAAATTGTTGTTCCCATAGATGCACTAAAACTATATTCTCTAAAAGCACCAATCTTATTAATTGTATCTTTTTTTATAGAATTTGTTTCTATATCAAAATCATTATAATTTATCATATTTTGTGTCCAAACTTCGTTGTAATTAGCACTAGTAGAAACACTTAAATACTTTAATAATTTAAAATTTGTACTTAAAGGAATTGTATGTTTCATTCCGTATTTTGCGTTATCAAACATCATTGGGCCAAATAATTTTTCTTCGGTTGTTATTATTCTATTCTCAGCACGACCAGCGTATTGAAAATTTATATTTTGAAAAAAACCTTTTGCAGTTCCATTTTTTGGTTTAAAAGGAAATATTCTTTCCATAGTTGTTTGAAGAGTAGGAAGTGTAAGATTTACTGCTTTTGATTGAGAATTTTGAGACATGGCGGTAGTTAAAGAGACATTAACTCTTGGGTACTCTGGAAAGGATTTTGAATATGAAATAGAGGAACTTAGATTATTATTTAAAAAGTTTGGAGTATTTAATTGATTCACAGATTGCCTAAAATAGTCACTACTTCCAAAATTTACAGAAGCAGAAAATGTTGAATTAGGACTCGATTTAGGATCTTTAGAATGATTCCATCGTATATTAAATACTGTAGATTTTGAATATTCTGGTAAACCTCGGGCATTATCTATAAGATTCTCGTATCTAAAACTAAAGCTTCCGTTATATTTATATCGTTTTCTATATTTTGAATCACCTCTAAATCCGTAACTACCATTTGTATAATAATCTCCCAGTAATGATAGGTCAAAGTATTCAGATAATGCAAGATAATACCCACCATTTTGAACAGCATAACCTCTTAAGTTACTGTCATTTATAGAAGGTATTATAAATCCAGATTCCTTGTCTTGAGTAGTAGGAAAAAAGGCAAACGGTATAGCTACTGGGGTTGGAACATCTGCTATAAACATATTTGTAAATCCAGTAATTATTTTACCGCCTGGTACTATTTTTCCTTTTCTCACTTTGAAATAATAATCTATACCTTCACCTTCATCTCCTCCAATTAATTCTCCTGCTGTACTAACTCTAGCGTCTTTAATGAAATAAACAGAGTCGTTTTGTTTTTTTGTAATTGCAGCATAAACATCCATTCCATTTTGTCCGGATTTAGAATTCCATATTAATGCTTTTTGAGTATCAAAATTAAATCGAATTGAGTCCGGATTTACTTCATTATTTGCTTGTTTGAAGTAAGGAAATTGAACTAGTGTTGAATCAATTTCAATGCGACCAGCATTTACTTCGTTAGTTTTGTAGTCAAGTATTATTATACCAGCTCGTAGTTCGATATCTTGATAGTAAAGCTCTGCTTCGTTATATAAAATAAGCTTGTTGTCTTTCCTGTTTATGTAAACACAATCCTTAGCAGTATATTTTACCTTATCCAATAGTATTGGTTTTTTTACATTCTTATTTAGACTGTCTAAAATTCTCTCCTGTGAATCTGTTTCTCTTTTTTCCTGGCCATAGGAAAGTATTCCAATGAAAAGGAAGAAACAAGCTGTATGGTAAAACTTTGTTCGCAATGCTATAAACCCTAAATTTGTTGATAATGGTTTAAGTTTTCAAAATTAATGATAATTTTAAGTAAGCATAAAGAATTTCGACCTTATATTATCTGTATGCTGACAATCAAAAACACAATTTTAACTTCTTTATTAACACTAATATCTTTTTTTTGTGTGCCAAATTATCTTATTTCACAAGAGAAACCTTTTGTCGTTGTTCTTGATGCTGGTCACGGGGGACATGATACTGGAAATAGGGGAAATGGATACTACGAAAAAAAAATAGCTTTGAATATAGCCTTAAAAACAGGAAATAAACTAGAAAAAATAAAAGGCTTTAAAGTTATTTATACAAGAAAAACGGATGTATTCGTTGATTTAATTGAAAGAGCAAATATTGCTAATAGAGTTGACGCAGACCTATTTATTTCTATACATTGTGATGCGTTCACTTCGCCTAAGGCATATGGTGCAGGAACATTTGTCCTTGGACTTCACGAAAACGAAAGAAATTTTAAAGTAGCACAAAAGGAGAATTCAGTAATTTTTCTTGAAAAGGATTTTGAAAAAAAATATGACGGATTTAATCCAAATGATCCTCAATCTGTTATTAGTTTACTTTTAATGCAACAAACTTATTTAAACCAAAGTATAGCTGCTGCTAGTTCGTTTCAGAAGAGTTTTGTAAATAACCTTAAAAGAAAAGATAGAAAAGTAAAACAAGCTGGTTTCATTGTGCTTAAATACACCTATATGCCTAGTGTTCTGGTAGAAACAGGATTTTTAACAAACCCATCAGAGGGTGCCTATTTAAATTCGTCAAAAGGACAAGAAAACATGGCAAATGCTTTATCAAAAGCTATTATCAATTACAGAAACATCCGTGATGCTAGTTATATTGACGACAACATTGAACTTGTAGACAAACAAGTTGAAAAACAAGTTAATGTTGTGCCAAAGTCTAATATAAAATTTAAAGTTCAAATTGCAGCTAGCAAAAATAAACTTGAATTAAAACCTTATAATTTTAGTGGACTTAACTCAATCACTAGATTAAAATCAGGGAAATTATATCGTTATTATTACAGTGAAACTTCAACATACAAAAAAGCTCTAATAAAATTAAATGAAGCTAAAAGTAAAGGCTTTTCAAATTCATTTATTGTTGCATTTGACAATAATAAAATTATTTCAATAACTAAGGCACAACAACTTTTAAAATAGTACATTATTGAAATTATTTCTAAATTTGTATTTCTTAAAAACACTTTATTTTGAAGTTATCCCGTGAAATAAAAACAGCAATTCTAATTATAGGTTGCATTATAATTTTCATATTTGGTTTTAATTATTTAAAGGGGACTTCCTTATTAAGTAATGAAAAAACTATCCATGCACTTTATGATGAGGTTGAAGGTCTAGTTGTTGGAGCAAATGTTACAATAAGAGGTTTAAATGTAGGAAAAGTTAAGATTATTGATTTTAATGATGACTTTGCAAAAATTAAAGTAACATTTAGTATTCGAGATGATTTGAATTTTTCGAATAAAAGTGTAGCTCAATTATATGAGGCTGGACTAATTGGTGGTAAGGCAATAGCTATTATTCCTAAATATGACACTTCAAATATTATAAAAAATGGAGATATACTCTTTTCTGAAATAAAACCTGGATTAACTGAATTAGTTAATCAACAAATAGCTCCTTTACAAGATAAAATTGAGGGCCTGTTAACCTCAGCTGATTCTTTATTCGCAGGGATAAGTAATGTTATGAATTATGAAACACAAAATAATTTAAAAATGACTCTTGAAGGATTGGCTTCAACTATAGAAAATGTTAATATCCTTTCTTCAAATATTAATGACATTCTTAATGCAAATGAAAAAGAGCTAAAGTCAACAATTAATAATTTAAGTAAAATTTCAGGAAATCTTAATAAAATAACTGATTCTTTAAAACAAATGCCTCTCTCTTCTGCAGTTAAAAACTTTGAAGACACATCTTTGCATCTTAAGGAAATAATTGAACGTCTTAATTCAGGTGAGGGTTCTGCAGGAATGATTCTCAACGACAACAAACTGTATGATAATTTAGTAAACTCCTCAGAAGCTCTTGAGGCCCTTTTATCAGATTTAAAAAGTAACCCCAAAAAATATGTTCATTTTTCAATTTTTGGGAGAAAAGAAAAAAATAACGATAATTAATTTGATGGCTTATCTGCCAAATACTATATTTCTTTTTGTTCTAATTTTTGGTATTGGACTTTTTATTAAAAACATAAGAAGAATATTCCACAACATTAATTTGGGAAAAAAAATCAAAAGGAATGATCAATCATCAATTCGATTCAAAAGAATGTTAAAAATAGCTTTCGGGCAAACTAAAATTGTGAGTAGACCTATATCGGGTATCCTTCATCTTATTGTTTATGTTGGTTTTATATTAATAAATATTGAACTTTTGGAGATCATTTTAGATGGACTTATTGGTACTCATAGAATATTTGCACCCTATTTGGGATCATTCTATAATTTTATGATAGCATCTTTTGAAATTCTAGCATTTCTTGTTTTAGTATCAGTAATTTTATTTTGGTCAAGAAGAAATATAATTAAAATAAAGAGGTTTTGGATGCCTGAAATGAAGGGTTGGCCAAAGAAAGATGCGGATAATATTCTTTATTTTGAAATAATATTGATGATTTTATTTTTAGCAATGAATACTACCGATAGTTTATTGCAGCAAGCTGAAGTGGCAACTTACATAAAAGCTGGGAGTTTCCCTATATCACAATTTTTCACACCTCTGTTTTATGGATTTAGTATTGATTCGCTGATTATATTCGAAAGAACTTTTTGGTGGTTACATATAATTGGCATCTTAATGTTTTTAAATTATTTGTATTATTCTAAGCATTTACACATTCTTTTAGCCTTCCCTAATGTTTACTATTCTAACTTAGAAAAAAAGGGAAAATTTGATGTTAACTATAACATAAAAAATGAAGTTCAAATGATGCTTTTTCCTGAGAAATTTATTGAAGAAGAAAAATCCGAAATAATTAACAAATTTGGAGTTAGTGATATTTTTGATTTAAACAGAATGCAATTAATGAATGCATACAGTTGTACAGAATGTGGGCGTTGTAGTGAAGTATGTC
>CAJWHM010000041.1 GCA_913041125.1 uncultured Bacteroidota bacterium
TTTCAGATAGTTTTTCTAAATCATCTATGGCTCCAGTGTTAACTGTTCCTGCATTTCCAACAATACAAAAGGGGAGAAATCCACTAGAAATATCCAGTACTATCTGCTTTTTTAAAGCTGAAATATTTATTGTAAAATCTTCATTTGTTTTTATTTTTTTCAAATTATTTGTTCCAATTCCAAGCAACTGAATGCTTTTGTCAATACTACTATGAGTCTCTTCAGAACAATAAACCCTAAAAGGCTTAAACCCAAATAATCCATCAGCTCGAATATTTTGTTTCTCAAAAAAAATATTTCTTGCCACTGTAAGACCGTCAAGGTTTGCTGATGAGCCACTTGAACCAATAAATCCTCCAACTTTATCACCAAATCCTATTATTTCTGATGCCCACTGAATTACTCTTTTATCTATTTCAGTTATTGCTGGAGCTAAATGCCATTTAGTAACATTTTGATTTATTGCAGAACTTAATTTATCGGCAATGATACTTATTTGATTTCCTCCACTCATTACGTATGCATACATGTTTGGTCCTAAGTTCCCAGTTGCTGTATCATAAATTTTTTCTTTAACAATTTTTAAGACTTCATCTGCTGACATTCCATTTATTGGTACTTTTTCATTAAACCAACTTTCGACTTCTTTCTGTGAAATGTCATGATAACCTATTTGATTATCTAAGGCGCCATATTCTTTAATTATAAGATCTGTGCTTTTATCTAAAAGTGATTTAAAAACGTTATTATCAAAGTCTAGTGAGTTTCTCATTTTTGAATTTAATTATTTTAAAAGAAAATCTAATATAAATCAAATGCATGGTATTTGATATGTAATCTAATAATCTATATCTTGGAAAAAAGTATTAACATAAATCAATAAAAATGAAATTAATTATTAAATCTCTAGCTACAATATTTATTGTATCTAATATGGCATGTGAAAGCAGTGGAGGAGTATGGTTGGGTGAAGGAAATAATTCTGGCAATTCCTATACCTTTGGCCCAAATCAAGACGTTGAAATGCTAAAAAATCTCGCAAAAGCGTATTCTGAAAAAAATGTAGAAAAGTTATCAAGTTATTATTCTCAAGAGTATATGAACGAATCAAGAAAAGAAAATTATTCTAAATGGCTTAATTCAATGGAAAGTATAACGATGAAGCCTTATAAAATAATTCCTTTAAGAAATGGTGACTTCAAACAGGTAATAGCATGGTCAAAAGAAGAGAGAATTTCTAAAAATGGATCATATGAAAAACTTGACCTAATGGAATCATTTGTTCTTGGTGATGATGGAAAAGTTGAAAGTTTTAAGCAATGGAAAGCAATAGATTCTGTAAACTTTGGAATGTCATATGGAGGTAAGTTTTTTGGGAAAGAACAAAATTCAAATACTGGAAGACCTTTTGTCTTTTCAAATAGAAATGAAACAAAAATAATAGAAAACTTTGTTGCTAGTTATAATAAAATGGATGTAGATGGAATGAAAAATGCATTTGCAGAAGAATTCACACTTAATGACTATAGAGGACAAAAAGTTAAATACAAAAAATCAGAATTAGATAACTTTTTTAAACCATTTAAATCTGTAAACTGGAAGTTAAACGCAATAATTCCAATTAAAATCGCAAATACAGATGCAGCAAGTGGCGTAATAGTTAGAGGAACAGAATCCAGAGTTTTAAAAAATGGAAGAAAATGGAAGAAAGATCTTATGGAAATTTATTATTTTGACTTAGAAGGAAAAATTTCTTCAATGGAACAATTTGCAAAATAATTTTTTGTAATGGTTTAAAAACCCTTCTTAATGAAGGGTTTTTTATTTATTCATAAAATTAAATAGTTGCTGTAACAGTTGATTAAAATCTTAACTATGCGACATAAAATACTTTTTCTAATTTTTGGTTATATCCAATTTAGCTGGACTCAAACACATAATATTTTAGATTATGGTGCTAAACCAGAATCTGATTTCATAAACACATCTGCAATAAATGAGGCTATCAATGAGTGTCATAGTCAAGGGGGGGGTACGGTTTTTATTCCAAAAGGAGAATTTGTTACAGGAACGTTACATCTTAAATCAAATATTAACTTATACCTTGAAAAGGGAGCAAAGTTAATTGGAAGTTCAGATATTAAAGATTATGATGTTATGCCAGATGGATACTATTATTCAGGTAAAAATTATATGGGTATTTTCTTTGCTAATGATATAATTAATGTATCACTTTCTGGAAAAGGAACTGTTGATGGAAGAGGGACATTATTTATGAAACAAAATACAAGATATGCACCTTCTATATCTGAAAGAGAATTTACTAGACAAAAAGAAGAATTTCGTGACACTATTCTTTTAGAAGATGGGCCACTAAAATTTATTGAAAGACCTGGGCATATTTTGACTATCAGTAACGCTGAAAATGTATCAATAAAAAATATTCTTTTTACCGACTCTCCAAAATGGACACTTAGAATTGGCGGAAGTAAAAACGTAAATATTTCTGATATTAAAATTGAAAATAATATACTCATCCCAAATAGTGATGGTATACATATTACTTCTTCAAGCAATGTAACTGTGACAAATTCAAATGTAATTGCAGGAGACGATGCTTTAATAGTAACAGGATTTATTTCTGGCTATGGTAAAACTAAATATGGGAATCAGTCAAGTGAGGCAAAAAATATAATTTTTAGTAATTGCAATATAACCTCTAAATCTTCTGGTATCAGAGTAGGATATGGAGAAAAACCAATAAGCAATATAATCTTTAAAAATATTAATATTACGGACTCTAACAGAGGTATTGGTGTTTTTTCCAGAGATAAAAGTTCGATAAATAAAATCAAATTTTCAAATATCAGTATACAAAATAGGTTACACTCTGATGGATGGTGGGGTAAAAGCGAACCGATACATATATCAGCAATACAATCAACAAAAAATGGTATTGCAGGAAAAATTAGTAATATAATTTTTGAAAATATTAAAGCTAATTCTGAAAGTGGAATAATAATTTACTCAGAAAAAGATTCAAAAATTAGTAACATTAATATCAAAAGACTTAAAATCAAAATTGAAGAAGGTAGATACTCAAAAAAATATGGGGGAAATTTTGATTTGAGACCAACTTCATTAAAAGGTAAAAGTCTCTTTGAACACGATATTCCAGCATTATATGTTAAAGGGGTGCAAGATTTGAAAATAGATAATGTAATTGTAAAATGGGGAAAACAAAACAACAATTTTTATACACATGGTCTAGAAATGGAAAACTTTGAAAATATAACTATCTCAAATTTTAATATTTCAGCTGCATCAAAAAATAAAGCTGATATTAAGCTAACTAATGGCGAAAAATTTAAGTTTTTAAATGATCGTTCACCTAACCAGAGAACAAAAATTATTTATCCTAAAACTCAATAATGATAAAACAATATTTCATGAATATATTTTTGTATTTAGTTAAATAGCTTATTTATATTGAAGTTATTTCCTATTAAATCGATTCTATCTATATTAGATAATAAATAATCTCAAACACAAAAAATGAAAAAAATAATATTTATTTGGTTAGTTCTATTAATAATAACAAGTTGTAATCAAGTTCCATCTGGAAACTTAAGCGGTATACTTGACGATAATAGTCAAGAAGTTCAAATGACTAAAGAATTAATGAAAAAATATCAAGAGGGTAATTTTATGGAAATAGCAGATCTAATTTCAGATGACTCAGGCGAATATTTTTTTAACAATAATAAAGTTAATAAAGAAGGCTGGTTAAAAGCTGCTATTGGGCATCATGATTTATTCGATAATATACAAAATGATTCAGAAGGGATTAATCTTACATCTGCTAGATACAATGATGGTTCTGTTTGGTCAATGGCATGGTTTCAGTGGTCAGGGAAAGGTAAATATACGGGTGATGAAGTAAAAATAATTGTTCATCATGGTTTTAGATTCGAAGAAAATAAAATAGTTGCAGCGTATCATTTTTTTGATCCAAGTTTAATAGATAGAGAATTAAAAGCCTCAGAAGCTGCAAATAAAATCTCTAAAAGGGTTCTAGGCTTAGCAGAATTAAATGTAAATAAGGGTTATTCGTCATCTGATGTAGAAGAATTTTTATTACGGTTTAGTAAATTTGTTCGTGACACAGAACCAGGGACATATGACTTTGGTTACTTTATCTCATCTAATGGGAGAAGAGTTAATTTGGTAGAAAAATATTATACATCAGCAGACTTTGTTCATCATTTAAATAACTTTGAACAAAGCAACTACTCTAAGGAATTTTTAAAGCTTTTTTCACTTAATAAAGTTATTATAGCTGGAGATGCTTCAGATGAACTCAAAGCGAAAGCAAAAGCTTATGGAGCTGAATTAAGACCACAGATAGGAGGTTGGATAAATTAAACTCAAAAGTAAATAGCATAATTGTAAAGTAGAATTTTTATTTTTAAAATTTTCTTGCATTTTAACCCCCTTAATTAGAGGGTTTTTCATTTACAAACATTCTATATATATTAGTTTAATAATTAACTATAAATAAACCCTAATGAAAAAATTCTATTATTTCTTTCTATCTTTTTTATTCATTTTTTGCTCCCAACCTAAGAAGAAAATAAATCCTAAAATTGAGATTTTTGATAATTCAATTGAATCAATAATTGATGTATTTTCTAAGATTGAAGTATTAGCAGATTCTATAACACTACCTGAAGGCCCTGTTTGGGATAAACAATCAAAATCTTTATTATTCGTGGATGTTGCACAAAATAAGATACTTAGGTGGAATGAAGAATATGGAGTAAATGATTTTATATCACCTGGAGGGAATACAGGATACGCTCCTAATTTAGGAGAGGGTTTATTAGGTCCTAATGGAATGGTAATAAATGAAGAAGGGAAACTAATAGTATGTCAGCATGGTGACAGAAGAATAGCAATGATTAATAATAATGAAAGTTCTAATCCAGATTTTGAAACTGTTGTTGATAATTATAATGGAAAAAGACTCAATAGTCCAAATGATTTAATCATTTCAAGTGATGGTTCAATTTTTTTCACGGATCCACCTTTTTCATTTTTTGATTTGAACACCTTCAGTTTTGTAGATTCTGAACTTAGAGAATTAGACTTTAACGGTGTTTACAAATTGGATATAAATTCAAATAAAATATCACTTATTTCAAAAGATATTGAAGTGCCAAATGGGATTGGTATATCTCCAGACGAAAAGTTTCTTTATGTAAATAAAATGGGACCTCCATTCTCAAATTCTAGTTCTAAAATAATTAAAATTGATCTGGAAACCCTAGAAAGTAAAATCCTTTATGAAGGAGTTGATATGTTTCAAAAATATAAAGATGGAAGTGATTTCGATGGAATGGCAATTCATTCGAGTGGAAATATTTTCACCTCAGGACCCGGGGGTCTTTTAGTAATTTCTCCTGAAGGAGAGCTTAAAGCAAGAATAGATTTTGCACATATTACTAACTGTACTTTTGATGATGAAGAAAAATACTTGTATGCAACTGGATTTATTGATAATCCTAAAGTTTATAGAATTAAACTTAAGTAACAAAAAGTTTTTTTCGGTATATGAAAAAAATATTGCTATTCTGTTTTGACTTTTTTTAATAAACTGTTTTGAAATAAATCCTACTTATAGGGCTTCAAAAACAATAAAAAAACAATTGAAACAAACTTAATAATCAGAATATCCATTTTATTAAATCAGGTAGTAATTTGTACATTTAGTTCATTAACTATAAATCAAATAAAATGAAATATCTAAATTTTTTTATAACTATACTTTTATTAGTTTCTTGCAATCAACCACAAACGAAATCAAATGTTAATTTAGAATATGAAGGCAACCAAATAGATGCACTAAAAAGTCTAATAACTTCCTTTACAGCTGGTGATTGGGAAACCTATAGATCTCACTTTAAATCTGATGCTAAAGTTGCACACAATGTATGGTATCAAGATGATGACAAACAAATTAGTATTGATGAAATGTTAGTTCAACATAAATGGAACAGGGAAAATTTATTTTCGACATTGTCAGTTAATGATGGAATATATGAAATAATAACCCAGGAAAACGGTGGGCAATTTGGTCATGTTTGGATTGAATTTACAACCAAAGGATATGATTCAGATGAAGAAATAAAGATACCTGTAAATTTGTCCTTTGCTATGGATGGTGACAAAGTTTCATTTGAATGGGCTTTTTATGACACATCAAAATTTCCTGAGCCTAAAAAATAATTTTTTAATTCAAAATATTATATACCCTCCAATATGGAGGGTTTTTCTTTTTAAATCATTCTCTCTATTTTTAGCAAAAATTTTAATATGAATGTAAAAAATATTTTCGTTCTTTTTTTAATGCTATTTTTTTGTAACTGTGCAACAGTAAGATTCAAGGGTCAATTTATTACTGCTAACAATAAAGAGTATAATAATAACGATCTAAACGAAAATCAAAAAAATCAATGGTATAAACTTGATCTTTCAAAAGATGAAGTGCCAGGTATGTCAGTTAATAGAGCATATTCTGAGTTAATTAATGATAAAGAAGGAAGAGAAGTTATTGTTGCTGTGATTGATTCAGGAGTTGATATTGAACATGAAGATTTATCAGAAAATATTTGGGTTAATTCAGATGAAATTCCAAATAATAATATTGATGATGATAAAAATGGTTATATAGATGATGTAAATGGATGGAACTTTTTAGGTGACTCAAAAAATGAAAACTTGGAATACATTAGGCTTTTAAAAAAAACTGAACCAGATTCAAATCACTATAGTGATTACGAACAAAAAAGACAAAATGAAATTAAGGAGAATGAAAAAAGAATACTTAATATAAAATCTATTGAAAACAGACTTAGAATTACTGAAGAGGTTTTAAAAGAATTTATTGTAGATGATGAAATTGACCTAGAAAAAGCAAAAGCTATATCAAATGTGAGTTCGAAAACCTCTGAAGCTATAAAATTTTTAGAATATACAAGGGAATTTGGTATTAATCAAAAACTTATTGACAAAGCTCTTAAGCAATGTGAGGATGCTTTAAAATATCACCATAATATAAATTTTGATGGAAGAAAAATTGTAGGAGATGATC
>CAJWHM010000042.1 GCA_913041125.1 uncultured Bacteroidota bacterium
AAACTTGTAGATTCAACTTGGTAATCATAATAAACTATATTTTAACCCTCCCAAGTGGAGGGTTTTATTTTTATATCATCGGCATATCCTCTTCATTAAGTTAAGGAAGTTATTTGTATTTTCATATTGTCTAGAAACTACATAATAATGAAAAAACTAATATTAATTTATTTACTATTTACAGTGTCTATAGTTGCTCAAGAAAAAATACATCTTGAATATGAAGAATGGGATTTAAAATCATTTAAAGAAAATAGGGTTCTTGTTTCTGAGCAAGAAGGTATTTGGCTGGATAATATTTCCAAACCAGAAATGGATATATTTAGAGCAAAAGGAAATTCGATCACAGATAAGGCGATGATAATTTGTCCGGGAGGAGGACTTTTTTTTAGTGCATATGAAAAGGAGGGTGTTAAACTTGCAAAAAAACTATCTTTAAATGGAATCACCTCAATAGTTCTGAAATATAGAACCTATCCTCGGAGGGGTTCTGTAATTGACTGGGCTGAAACGTTGTGGGACAAACCTCAAATGGCAATTGATAGTGCTAAAATCATTTTACCTTATTCTTCAAAAGATGCCATGACAGCAATAGAAGTTATTAGAACAAACGCAGCAAAATATAACATTAATCCAAACAAGATTGGTTTGATGGGATTTTCCGCAGGAGGTGCAGTAACTATGGAGACAGTTTATAATTCAACCCATAAAAATCAACCAAATTTCATAGCTCCTATTTACCCTTGGATGGATATCGTTGAAAAACAAGAAGTTCCTAACAGCAAACCTCCAGCGTTTATTACTTGTGCGAATAATGACGAATACAAAGAAATACCTGTATCAAGTGTTCAAATTTATCAAGATTGGATTGAAGCAGACGCAAAAGTAGAACTTCATATGTTTAGTGAAGGAGGTCACGGGTTTGGTATGAATAGATTAAATTCACCAGTAGACAGATGGTCTCAATTGTTGATTGATTGGATTTTATCTCTTTAAATCATATTTTCTTAATTATCGAAATATCCCCATAATTAAGTTCAGGAATAATTTGTATAATATTGGATTTAAATATAAATCAATTAAAAAGTGAGTCGAACTTAGTCTTGAAAGTAGTTCTAGTATTTCAAAATTACAAACCATAAAAATTGATGATAGATATTTATAATGATGATAGCTACATAGAAAAAAACCCAACCCTTCATACTGAAGATTCAGAATTTAAATTTCAAAACATAAAGAGGTTTTTAAGTTCTGTTCAAGTAAAAAATAATAGGATAAAAATTCTAGATATTGGTGGAGGTGCAGGTATGATTGGGAAATTAGTTCTAGATTATTTTCTTGAAAATGGAATTGTTGTTACGTTTCATTCTTTGGATTTATCAACACGAATGCTCAAAATACAATTAAAAAATAACCCTCTAATTAATAAAATAATTAATTGCTCTATTGATGAATGTCCTGAATCAAATTATGATTTAGTTTTAATGATTGATGTTATAGAACATATTGAAGGTAAAGAGTATACAGCTAAAATTCTAAATAAACTTGGGAAAAATATTATTTACAACATCCCGATAGAAATTAATTTTTTTGATATTTTAAAATATTTAAAGTCAAATTTTAGGTACTATAAAAGACAAAAAGTAAGATGGGGGCATATCCATTTTTTTTCTTTTACTTCTTCTCAATCATTTTTAAGAAGACATCATAAAATCATTGATTCATATTTTCAGCCATATTGCTTTCACTATAAATATTCTGATTATGAAAGCTATTTAAAATTAAGACACGATTTTTTTTGGAATATAGAATTAAATATATCCTGCTGGATATTTAATAATTTCCCAAAGACTTCAAAATACCTAATTCAGGGATCTAATTATTCTCTTGTTAAAACAAAAAATAACTTTTCGTAGCACTTATTGTTGGTAAATCCTAATTAATATGCAAAAGAAGTTATTTGTATATTGTAGTATCAATCATAAATCAATTAAAATGAAAAAATTATTAATAGCAACGGCGTTTTTGATTACGGTTTCTTTGTCTGCACAGGATATAATTTACGTAATCAGTCAATATCAAGTTCCTCGAAAGGATATGAGTTCATTTTTAGAACTTTATGACAATTACTATGGTGATATAGAATTTAAGTCGGGAGGAGTAGTAATCGATTGGATTAGAATTGGAAATGGTGACTTCAATGTACGAGTTGGACGTTATGGTGATATGAACAATTGGGGGATAAAAACAGAGATGTCGAAATTTGAAGGTCCAAATTTTTGGACTAGAACAAGCCAACATATTACAAAATATGGGCCAAGATATGCGGGGGCTTCTGCCTACAGACAAGGCGATGGAAGTAAGCATAACACAAGACAAAAATGGAATTTAAAAGTTGAAAATCCACAACAATTTGTAAAAGCATTTAAAACTTTTTTAAATGATAATAAAAAGGTTTTTGGGGATAGATGGATTAGTCTTTCTGCATATACAGTAGGGAATCCTGGAGGTGCAACTCACTCAGTTTCTATGTCTGGTGAAAGTTGGATGGAATTAGAAAAAGTAAGAGCTCAGGTATTTGCTAATGGAACAGCTGAGAAATTTTTGAATTCTAGAGGAAAAGTAGAAGATGTAAATAACACCCTTCACAGAAGAATGAGGCACTATAATAATGAGAGAAATAAAGCTAAAACATATGATGATATGTGGTAATATTTTAAAAATTATAGATTATAAACCCTCCCATATGGAGGGTTTTTTAAATCATCGCCATATCTTATTCATTAAGAAGAAGGAATGAAGTATATAAGTTGATTGGGGTAAATGGAAATATTAAGTTTCTTGATGATATAATAAATGAAATCAAAGCGAATGGATTATTCTAAATCATCTTCTTGTTCCTTTGGGAAAATATTTTTCAATAATATAAGAAGGCTGCCAAGGGTCTAATTTTTGAACAAGTTTTTTATAATCGTATACTTTTTCCTCAAAATATTTAGGGTTCATATTAATAGTATCTTCTGTTGCCAAACGATGTTCATTTAAACAAGACATCAACTCATTTACTTTTGAAAAATATTCAGGATTTTCAGCTAAATCATGTAGCTCGTGAGGGTCTTTTTTTAAATGAAAAAGTTGTGTTACATCTATTTGAGGATAACGAATAAGTTTCCATTCTTGGTCTCTAACAGCTCTCACAGTATTTCTATAGGAAGTATAAAGACTATTGCGTACCTGATTTTCACTTCCTTTAATTATTTTCATCAATGATTTTCCATCAATTTGTTTTGGCATTGGATAGTCTAAATAGTCTACTAGTGTGGGGAATAAATCAAAAAGATAGACTAGAGCTTCAGAGGTTTGGCCCTTGGGTATGCCTGGGCCACTTATAATCAGGGGAACTTTTGTAGAGTGTTCATAAAGGTTTTGTTTGCCTAAAAGCCCGTGACTTCCTAACGCAAGACCATTATCCGCTGTATAAATAATCAATGTATTATCTAAAAGTTCGTGCTTTTCCAAACGTGAGATTAAATCTCCTACCCGATCATCAATGTGTTGAATAAGAGCGTAATATTCTGCCAAAGAAGATTGGATAACTTCTGGTGTTCTAGGCCATGGGGCCAAAGTTTCATCTCTTACATTAAAGTCATCAAATCGAAAAGGGTGTAAAGGGCTAAAATTAGCAGGTAATGGAATTTCATCCTTTGCATAAGCGTTTGAATAGTTTAGAGCTGGGGATCGAGGATCGTGGGGAGCAGTAAAGGCTATATAGCAAAAAAAAGGATCTTGTTTACCCGAGTCTTTATAGCGATCTAGAAATTCAAGTGCTGCATCAGCAAAGAGATCTGTTGAATAACCTTTTTTTTGTGGAGCACTTAGTTTTTTTTTATTGTCTAGATTTCTTACTGGAACTTCAAAGTGATCACTCATTCCGCCAAGCATAATTTGTTTACCCTGTTGAAAATTTGACTCAAAGCTCGAAGCTCCATTATGCCATTTGCCCGTAGCAAAGGTTTCATATCCAAAATTGTTCAAATACTTAGGAAGTGTATTGACTCCATCAAGACGGTCATACACATGAAATAAACTCTTTCCACTGAGCAACATAGCCCTGCTGGGGGCACATATAGCACCATGATGACCACCCATGACATAAGAATTGAGAAAACGGGTACCTCCTTTAGCTAAATTGTCAATATTCGGAGTTTTGATATAAGGGTTTGATTCAATACCAAGTGCATCTGCTCGTTGGTCGTCAGCAAATAAAAAAAGAATATTTGGTTTTTGCTTTATTTCTTTTTGAAAAGAAGTACAAGCGATATTTAGAATAAATAATCCCAGAATTATACCGAGGTTAAAAAAGCTGAAGTTTTGCATGAAAAAAACTTTAATTTGTCCTTCTAATGTAGGAACTATTTTATATTTATGACAAAGAGTGTCTTCTAAGTTGATTAGCAATTCTTCAATTTTAATATTTCTTTTACACCTATGGACATAATAAAATCCAATCTTATTCTATTTAAATTAAATAATTAATAAAGCTTACTTAAACCTGTTTTAGGGGTTATTTATTTGGGGTCTGTGGATACGTGATGGAATTTAATTTCTTTGAAAAAACGTCAAATTTGACAAAAATTGACCAAAAATGGCTAAAAATGACGAAAAATAGATAATTTTAGTTTTATCTATCCCTTGTATTTATAATAAGCAATTTTTCCCTCCCACCAGTCCATAAGCATATCACTAATATCATCCTTCCAAGTCATATTCATCTTTAGTTCAATCTTAGGAAACTTCTTCTTGAACTTCTTCATTAATGTTTGAAGATCTGGATGTCATATTAGTTCTTCAGAATGCATTTTTATAAATTTAAAGACTTTGAATTAAATTATTAATAATTAAGATCAGTAGAATTATTTAATAAATGAACATCTATGTACAGAAGAAAATTTATCAAATCAAATTTTATAACAGCCGCTGCCACTGGATTAATACCTATGGTCCCAAATTATCTTTTCGAGGTTTCAAACTCAAAGGGGGAAAAGTCATATAAGGAATATTTGAGAAATAGTGCCGTACCAAAAGAGGTCCTAGATGTATTTTTAAATGAAAATAGCTGGGCTCAGTTTGACCCAGAAGTTGGATATATTTTGGGAAATCATATGCCTCATGATGGCATTGACAATAGTTATACCATCTCAACCTCAATGAAGGATGGTAAAAGAACTAACAGAATATATTCTGAACGTCCATGCAGAATAAATACTTATGGAAATAGTTTCACCCAATGTCACCAAGTAAGTGATTCTGAAACATGGCAGGAATATCTTGCTGGACATCTAGGAGAACCTATTCAAAATTTTGGTATGGGAGGGTTTGGAATATATCAAGCCTATAGACGATTATTAAGACGTGAGAAGGTCGATAAGAATTCAAAATATGTTATTCTTTACATGTGGGGAAATGACTATGTGAGAAGTGTTTTTAGGTGCAGGTATGCTTCTTATTATAAAAGTTGGAATGATTATGGAGGAACAATGTTTCATGGCAATTTTTGGTGTAATATTGAAATGGATCTCAAAGTAGGTAAACTGGTCGAAAAAGAAAATCGAATAAGCTCCAAAAAAGAGATGTATAAAATGTGTGATCCAGAGTTTATGTATGATAATTTGAAAGATGATTTAATGTTGCAACTTCATTTATTAAGTTATGAAATGGTAAATTCTGACATAGATGCAAAGGGGCTTAAAAAACTCGCAAAGATTTTAGGTTTACCTGAGGTAGATTTTAGAAGTCCAAAAAAAATGAAGCTCACCGCTAAAGCTTTAAGAGATAAATACTCTTTTGAAGCAACAAAATACATTTTAGATAAGACCCGTGAATTTTGTGACCAACAGGGTAAGAAGCTTTTGCTAGTACATTTTGATCATGTAAATGTTCTTTATGAAATGGTAAAAGGTAAAACACGATATGACAAAGAGATAATTGATTTTATCAAAGCTAAAGGATTTAATTTTTTCGATATGAATGAAATGCATCTAGAGGATTTCAAAAAATTCAACCTTAGCCTTGACCAATATATGGAAAGGTATTTTATTGGTCATTACACTCCCGCTGGAAATCATTTTTTTGCCTACGCAATCAAAGATAAAATCGTGGATTTGCTTGATCCGAAACCGATTACTTATCAGCAGAGAGGAGACAAATTAATTAGGTTTAAAGGTTATTTAAACAAGGAAAAATAATAAAACGGCCTACTTTTTAAATCTTAAAACCTCTTGGATGACTTTTTAAAAAACTTTACCCCTGGGTTTCATGAAATGAGTTTTTTTGAGGTTTGTGAGGATACGTGATAGAATTTAGTTTTTATCATAAACTTCCAAAATTGACAAAAAATGATTAAAAAACGCCCAAAATGAGTCAAATTTGTTCAAAAATTGCTAAAAATGATCAAAAATGTATAATTTTGGTTTAAATGAAAAATGGTTTTTTATCAAATTAGTTCGATGGTTGTTCTAATTGATATTCATTGTCATATAAATCCAACTGATTTCTTCTCCATCTTGCTCCTTCCAAGAATAGTATGTGAGGAGTAGAAACATCCCAATCTCCTAATTCTTTTAGCATTGATTTTACCAAATCCATATTTTTTAAAGCAACATTATCTTGCTCTGAAGGGTCATTATCTAAATTAAATAATAATGGTATTCTGTCAGGTAAGCGAACCAACTTCCAATTTCCTTTTCTTATACCTGCACTAATAGTAAAACGCCACATCATTGTTTGATGTGGTAACCCTTCAATTTCGTTGGTGATATAAGGAAAAATATTTACCCCGTCAAGTTTATCTTTATTTGTTATTTTTCCTCCAGCCAATTCAACAAAAGTTGGTACTAAATCTAAGGATGTGATGGGATTCTTATATATACTTTTTTTTAATTTTTCAGGATAAGAGATAACAAATGGGATGCGAATTCCACCCTCTAACAAAATCCCTTTACTACCATTAAAGGGAGCATTTATAGAGCCATTATTTTTGGTTGGCCCCCCGTTGTCACTAAAGAAAACTACTATAGTTTTTTCATAGATCCCTTGTTTTTTTA
>CAJWHM010000043.1 GCA_913041125.1 uncultured Bacteroidota bacterium
CTTCTTCAGCAGCAGGAGCTTCTTCAGCAGCAGGAGCTTCTTCAGCAGCAGGAGCTTCTTCAGCAGCAGGAGTTTCTTCAGCAGCAGGAGCTTCTTCAGCAGCAGAAGTTTCTTCAACAGCAGAAGTTTCTTCAGATGAAGTTTCTACTTTAGTTTCTTCTTTGGCTTTAGCATCTGCCAAACGTTTTTCACTGGCTTCTTTTTCTGCATTTAGTCTTTTCTTTGCAGATTCTTTATCAGCCTGAGATAAACTATCTTTTTTCGCCTGAATTTTTTCTTCTTTTTCTTTAATCCAAGTATCAAATTTTTTATCAGCCTCTTCTTGAGTAATAGCTCCTTTTCTAACACCTCCATTTAAGTGATGTTTTAGCATAGCACCTTTATAAGAAAGAAGTGTTCTCGCTGTATCAGTGGGTTGAGCTCCCTTCTCTAACCAGTTTACAGCACGGTCAATGTCAATATCAACACTAGCAGGATTAGTATTTGGATTATATGTCCCTATTTTTTCGAGATAGCGACCATCTCTTTTCGCACGAGAGTCTGCAGCGACTAACCAATAAAAGGGTTTACCTTTTTTTCCGTGCCTTTGAAGTCTTAATTTTACTGGCATATCATATTAATTTTGGAGATACTCGATCTTCCGTTTATTAATTCAAAGCTGCAAATATAAACTTATTTATCTTTTATATTTAAGGTAAAGTAAAATAATTTGATGACTTCATATTTAAATATTGTCTCAAGGAATAAAAAAATGTAATTTTGCGCACTAAATTTTATATGTAATGAACATTAGCAAAACTGATATTGATAAACTTAATGCAGTTGTCAACATTTCTATTGATAAAAAAGATTACGAACAAAAAGTTCATACTATTCTTAAAGATTATAGAAAAAAAGCTAACATACCGGGATTTAGAAAAGGGCATGTACCTTTTGGTATGATAAAAAAGCAGTATGAAAGAGCAGTTATTGTTGATGAGGTCAATAAATTAATACAGGAAAATTTAGACAACTATATTAAAAAAGAAAAATTAGAATTATTAGGAAATCCGCTTCCTAAAGAGAAAAATAATTCAATTGATTGGAATCATGGAAACATGCAGTTTGAATTTGAATTAGGCTTAGCACCAAAATTTGAAATCAAGCTCGATGTATTAAAAAAAGTAACTCATTATCAGATTGAGCCTGATAAAAAAATGATAGACGAACAAATAAACCATATCCAAAATCAATATGGAAAAATAAAGGCTAAGAAGAAAATTGAAAAGGGATTTGAAATAAATGCTCAATTCAAAAATGAAGAAATTGATCTGGATACAATGGCTAATTTTTCAATGAAAGATATCAAATCAAGAAAAGCAATAAAATTATTAAATGAATCTGAAGTTGGTTCTAATTTAAATCTACCATCAAAGGGACTTTTTATTGACAATACGACAGCAAAGCGAGTTTTAAGTTTAGATGATGAAAATTTAAAAAAACTATCTAAACTTGATTTAACATTAGAAATAAAAGAAGTAAATGAAAGAATACCTGCTGAAATAAATCAAGATCTTTTTGACAAATTATACAAACCAGGAACGGTCAAGTCTGAAAAAGAATTAAAAGATAAAATAAAAGAGGGCCTGCAGGCTCAATTCAAACCGCAGTCAAATCAAAAATTGATGAACGATATTTCAGAAACTATTGTAGAAAAAACAAAATTCAAACTTCCCTCTGACTTTTTAAAAAAATGGATTCGTTCTTCTGGGAAAGAACCCATGTCTGAAGAAGCAGCAATAGATGAATATAACAAAAGTGAAAAAGGCATAAGATACCAATTAATTGAGGGTAAAATAATAAGTGATAACAACTTAAAAATGACTTTTGAAGAATTAAAGAAATTTACGGAAACTCTAATTAAAAAACAGATGGGCCAATATGGTCAGATGCCAGAAAAAGAAAAATTAGATGGAATTGTATCTAATGTGCTTTCAAATAAAGAAGAAACAAAAAGAATTTCAAATCAATTGATGGGAGATAAAATGCTCAAATTTTTCATTGAAAAGGCTCCTTTAAAAAGGAAAAAGGTTGCTTTCGATGCCTTTATAAAACAAGCTTACAATTAAGCATAATAATTTCACTAATTTTGAAAAAAGTTTAAAAATGGATTACGGAAAAGAATTTAAAAAATATGCAACCAAACATCACGGTATAAATGCAATGTACTACGATAAAATTATAAGTAGTATGACTCCATATATAATTGAAGAGCGCCAACTAAATGTTGCTCAAATGGATGTTTTCTCAAGATTAATGATGGATAGAATTATGTTTTTAGGAACAGCTATAAATGACCAAGTTGCAAACGTTATTCAAGCACAACTACTTTTCTTACAAAGTACTGATTCAAAAAGAGATATCCAAATGTATATTAACTCTCCTGGTGGTAGTGTTTACGCAGGATTAGGGATATATGACACTATGCAGTTTATAACTCCAAATGTTGCAACAATTTGTACAGGTATAGCAGCATCTATGGGTGCAGTTTTACTTTGTGCTGGGCATAAAGGAAAACGTTCTGCTCTTCCTCACGCTAGAGTTATGATCCATCAGCCTTTAGGGGGAGCCCAAGGACAGGCCTCTGACATAGAAATAACAGCTAGAGAAATCTTAAAGCTCAAAGATGAGCTTTATCAAATAATTTCAAAACATTCAGGTCAAAGTTTTGAAAAAGTAACCGAAAATAGTGACCGTGATTATTGGATGAAAGCAAATGAAGCGAAAGACTATGGTATGGTAGATGAAGTACTTGACAACGACTCAAAATAGATTATAAATTCCATGAGTAAACCTGATTTAAATTGTTCTTTTTGTGGTAGACCTAAACCGGAAACACAATTACTTATAGCTGGTCTAGATGCACATATTTGTGATAGATGTATTATTCAGGCTCATGGTATCATTTTAGAGGAATCTTCTGAGGAAAATAAAGATGACGACCTTTCATTAGATCTAAAAACCCCGATAGAGATAAAAACTTTTTTAGATGATTATGTTATAGGGCAAGAAGTTTCAAAAAGGGTTTTATCAGTTGCGGTTTATAATCATTATAAACGATTGCTTCAGGATAAATCCAAGACAAATTATGTGGAAATACAAAAAAGTAATATTCTCTTAGTTGGTCCCACTGGAACCGGTAAAACTCTTCTAGCACAAACAATCTCACGTTTGTTGAAAGTTCCTTTAGCTATTGTAGATGCAACTGTATTAACTGAGGCAGGTTATGTAGGTGAGGATGTTGAAAGCATACTTACTAGACTTCTTCAATCTGCTGATTATGATGTTGAAAAAGCACAAAGAGGAATTGTATTTATTGACGAAATTGATAAAATAGCAAGAAAAAGTGATAATCCTTCAATTACAAGGGATGTATCTGGTGAAGGCGTTCAGCAATCCTTACTTAAATTATTAGAAGGAACAATAGTAAACGTACCTCCAAAAGGCGGTCGTAAACATCCAGACCAAAAATTTGTTGAAGTAGACACATCAAATATTCTTTTTATCGCTGGTGGAGCTTTTGATGGTATTGATGATCATATATCAAAAAGATTAAATCTACAGGCCATAGGCTATAAAACCACAATTGATAAAAGAGATTTAGATAAAGAAAATATATTGCAGTATCTAACTCCTAGAGACATCAGATCATTTGGATTGATTCCCGAAATTATAGGCAGACTTCCTGTTATTACATATATGAATCCTTTAGACGAAGCTTCTTTAAGAATGATATTAACAACTCCAAAAAATGCTTTGATAAAACAATATATTCAACTTTTTGAAATGGATGATATTGAATTACAATTTACTCCTGGGGCTCTTGATTTTATAGTTGAAAAGGCACTTCAATACAAACTAGGAGCAAGAGGTTTACGCTCTTTGTGTGAGGCTATTTTGAATGACGCAATGTTTGAAATGCCAAACACAGAAATTAAAAACCTAAAAATCACCAAGCAATATGCTGACCAAAAACTCTCAAAAATTGAATTGCCAAAGCTCAAGGCTGTATCCTAATTATTTAGCTTAATTAATTCATCTAGGAATTCTCTGTTATTAGAAAGTCTAGGGACTTTATTTTGTCCTCCCAACTTACCTTTCTTAGAAAGCCAATTATAAAATAAACCCTTTTTAGCTTTGTTCAACTTTAAAGGGAATAGGGTCATATTTTTATAACGCTTAGCTTCATAGTCAGAATTTACCGTTTGTAATTCTTCATCTAAAAGTTTAGCAAAATGATTTAGGTCTTTTGGTTCTTTTTCAAATTCTATTATCCACTCATGTGACCCTTTTGTTTTTTCTTCCATAAATATTGGACCTACGGTGTAGTTACTAATTGTACATCCAGTTTTTAAGCTCACTTTTGCTAAGACTTTTTCCGTGTTATCAATGATAACCTCTTCTCCAAAAACATTTATGAAATGCTTTGTTCTTCCGGAAACTTTTATTCGATAAGGATTTAGACTTGTAAATTTAATTGTATCACCAATTTTATATCTCCATAATCCTGCATTAGTTGTTATTACCATTGCATAATTTTTGTTTAATTCAACTTCAGAGATAGGGATAATTTTATTTTCATTTTCGACTGTACCTTCTAAGGGTATAAATTCATAAAATATACCATAATCCAACATAAGTAATAATTCACTTGAATTATTTTGGTCTTGAATTCCAAAAAATCCTTCAGAAGCATTATAAATCTCATAATACCTAAAACCTTTTTTTGGAAATAAATTTTGATATAGTTTTCTATATGGATCAAAATTTACACCTCCGTGAAAATAAACTTCTGCATTAGGCCAAACCTCAGAAATATTTTTTTTACCAGTCTTATTTAAAACATTTTGAAGAAGTACAAACATCCATGAAGGAATTCCTGCTAAACTTGTAACCTTCTCATTTATTGATTCGTTAACAATTGCCTTCATTTTATTTTCCCATTCAGGTAATAGAGATGTTTTATTACTGGGTGTGCTACTCAACTCTGCCCAAAAAGGTAGATTTTGTATTATAATTGATGAAAGATCTCCAAAATAACTATTGTTATTACTGTATAATTCATTACTTCCTCCAAGTCTTAGTGACTTTCCGGTTAATAGCTGCGAGTCTTCATTATTATTAAAATATAAACATAACATATCCTTTCCAGCTTTATAATGGCAGTCTTCTAAAGCTTCTGTACTAACAGGTATAAATTTACTTTTAGAGCTAGTGGTTCCACTAGATTTTGCAAACCATTTTATAGAACTTGGCCAAAAAATATTTTGTTCTCCTTTTCTACAATGCTCGATATCAAGTTCAATATCTTCATACTTACAAATTGGTATTCTTTCTCTAAACTTAAAATAATTTGTCAATTCTTCAAACTTATATTTATTACCAATTTTAGTTTTTCTAGCTGTTTTTAGTAAATTAATTAATAATTCTCCTTGAACTTCATTTGGGTATTTCATGAACAATTCCATTTGGTGAATTCTTTTTTTAAGTATCCAAGATGCAATTGAGTTGAATAAGGGTATTGGCATGAAATAATTATTATCTTGAGAGGTAAAAATAAATAAATATTAATGAGTTTATGTTTGAAGGCACCTTAAATAAAATGATTACCGAAAAATCAGACCCAATCAATTATTTTATAAAAATGGATACTGGATTTATTCATATGAATCAACTCATTGGTAAAAAAATTAATATTTCTTATACTGGTTCTAGGTGTTTAAATTGTAATAAAGACATTGTTTTATTTAGACAAGGATTTTGTAAAACTTGTTTTTTTGAAATACCATCAGCAGGTGATTGGATTATGAGACCTGAATTAAGTAAAGCTCATCTTGGGGTAGAGGACAGAGATTTAGAATATGAAAAAAAAATACAGTTACAACCTCATATAATATATCTAGCCTTAAGCAGCCATCTTAAAGTAGGAATTACTAGAAAAAGTCAGTTACCTACTAGATGGATAGATCAAGGGGCTCATGAAGCAATCACATTATTAGAAGTACCAAACCGTTTTCTCTCCGGTTTAGGTGAAGTTGCTTTAAAAAGCTATTATTCTGATAAAACGAACTGGAGAAAAATGTTACAAAATGAATCAGAATCTGTTTTTTGGAATGAAGAATATAATAAAGCACTAGATTTTCTTCCTAATGAGCTTAAACCTTACATAATTAGACATGATAAAATTTTAATCAGTGAGTTTAAATTTCCAGTTGATAAATATCCAACTAAAGTAAAAAGTTTGAATTTGTCTAAAACCCCAAACTATGAGGGAAAATTGACAGGTATTAAAGGGCAATACTTGATTTTCGATGATCAGACCGTATTTAATATCCGTTCAAACGAAGGGCAAAAAATAAAACTTATTATTTCTAATTAAGAAGTTTTTATCGAATTACTTATTAATTTTTTTAATTCACTTAATTCTTTGCTTGTCAAATCTCTGTACTTACCTTTTTTGGTATTTAGATTTATATTCATTATTCTAACTCTTACAAGCTTTACAACTTTATACCCTAAATACTCACACATTCTTCTGATTTGGCGATTTAAACCTTGAGTTAATATAATTCTAAACTTTGTTTTATGAATTTGTTCTACAAAGCATTTTTTTGTTATTGTGTCTAATATTGGAATACCGCGTCCCATTGCTCCGATAAAGCTTTTTGTAATTGGCTTGTTAACAGTAACAATATATTCTTTTTCATGATTATTTCTTGAACGAAGAATTTTGTTTACTATATCACCATCATTAGTTAATAAAATTAATCCTTCAC
>CAJWHM010000044.1 GCA_913041125.1 uncultured Bacteroidota bacterium
CTGAAAAAAAACAAAAAAAACAAAATTTTGTAAAGATGATTGAGATTACTCACTCAATTAATGAAGTCCAACATAGAAACATGATAACTATCGAAACAGCTAATAGCATTGGCCTATTAGCGAAAATTGCAAAAGTTTTTTATGAAAATAAAATTTCAATATTTTGTGCAAGAATTAATACTCTTGGGGAGAGGGTTGAAGATACTTTTGAAATTACTAACGAAGATAATACAATTATTTCTGAGGTAAAAATAAAGAGAATTATTAAGTCGCTTGAAATGGTTGTATGAATAACGCCATTTAATTCTATAATTTAAAAATGAAACTCAAGGCAATAGGAATAGCAAATAAATCATCTACTGGAAAGGTCTTAGATGTATATTTCCCAAATATAGAATCTGATAGGTTTGCTATTGAATCTCAGATACCAGAAATAACAAATCCTCTCCAAGAAATTGTTGAAGTAGACTGGATTGAATCAGAATTACAAGAAGATGTTTCAGGTCCAATTGATGCATATTTAAAGCTACAGCTACTATCAAATAAATTTGTATTACCTAATACAATAAATTTAAATGGCTTGTTCAATGCTCTTCCCAATGTTGCTTGGACAAGTAAAGGTCCAATTGATTTGAGTGAAATTAATGAGAAACTTTATAAAGCAAAGATTGGTAAGAATAATCTAAATATAAAGTCAGTAGATAAGTTTCCCTGTATGACTGATTATGTAGTTCCAAAAAATGTTCGCATAGCTGATGCAAGTAGAGTTCGACTGGGAGCCTACTTAGGTGAAGGTACCACTGTAATGCACGAAGGCTTTGTAAATTTCAATGCCGGGACTCTCGGAAAAGCGATGATCGAGGGAAGAATCTCTTCTGGTGTTGTTGTTGGAAATAATTCAGATCTTGGCGGTGGTTCAAGCACTATGGGAACACTTTCTGGCGGAAATGAGGTCAAAATATCTATTGGCGAAAATTGTCTTTTAGGTGCAAATGCTGGGATTGGAATATCTTTAGGAAACAATTGTATTGTTGAGGCTGGTTTATATGTTACCTCAGGTACAAAAGTTCATTTAATGAATGGAAAAAATAAAACTTCAAAAGTTGTTAAAGCAAGGGATATTTCAGGCCAATCAAATTTATTATTTTTAAGGGATTCTGTTTCAGGAAAAGTAATAGCTAAAGAGAACCAAAGAAAATCTTCACTCAATAAAGAGTTACATAAAAATGATTGAATTTCTTCAACATCTATTGAGAATAAAATCTATATCTCCAAGAGATATGGGTTGTTTTGACTTAATTGAAAAAGAGCTAATCCAACATAATTTTAAGTGTGAAAGAATTAATTATCTTAATGTGGAAAACCTATATGCTACTTATGGAGATGGTGGCAAGTTATTTTGTTTTCTTGGTCATACCGACGTAGTTCCAAGTGGCCCTGAGAATAAATGGAAGTACCCTCCTTTTTCAGCAACAATTGAAAATGATGTCCTGTATGGAAGAGGAGTTGCAGATATGAAGGCTTCGGTTGCAGCTTTTATAGAAGCTGCAAAAGAATTTATTACGTCATCTGAGGATGTAAGTTTTAAATTGGCAATACTCCTTACATCTAATGAAGAAGGAACCTCAAAAGATGGTTTTATAGATAAAATCATAGAGAAAATGATTGAGGACAGTGAAAACATAGATTTCTGTCTTGTCGGTGAACCTACATCAAACAACAGGGTTGCTGATTGTGCAAGAATTGGAAGAAGAGGTTCACTTGGAGGACATCTTAAAATATTAGGTAAACAGGGGCATATTGCGTATCCTGAAAAGGTTATAAATCCAATACTGCAATCAGGTGATTTAATTTCAAAATTAAATGAAAAAATTTGGGATGACGGTAATGATGCCTTTGACCCTACAAGTTTCCAAATTTCAAATATTAGTGCCGGAACGGGAGCTCACAACGTAGTTCCTGGTGAACTTGAACTAACATTTAATTTTAGATTTTCAACTGAGTCTACTGAAGAAAGTTTAAAGTCTCAATTTGAGTCAATATTAGATGAGCTTAAGCTTAATTATGAGCTAAATTGGTATTTAAATGGAGACCCCTATTACACAAAAGTAAATTTTTTTAAAGATATTGTTTGTAGTTCAGTAAAACAGGTTACTGGGTACACTCCTGAATTGAATGCTAAGGGTGGTACCTCTGACGGACGTTTTGTCGCAAAAATGGATACTGAGATTATTGAATTAGGTCCTGTGAATGATTCAATTCATCAAATAAATGAGCATATTAAAATTAGCGAACTTTGGACCCTTAAAGATATTTACAAAAAAATTCTTATTAATCTTAACCAAGCTCTTTAGATTTTTTCTTTCGATTGTATTTAGTTCTATCTTTATGTGTTTTTGGCTTATGGAATTTATCCATATTTTTTTTAACAGGATTTTTTTTACCTCTGCTTTTCAAAATCAAAATTTACATTATGTAGATATGTTTAATTTTTCTTTTTTATTTTTAAAAAGAAATGAAAGGCCAACTAAAATAATTCCAATAACTAGATAATATTGAATCATGAAAGTAAATATTGGTTGGACAGAATCTAGGCCATCAGCAGTTGCATCGCCTCCAAGTAATCCAGCTAAAACCCCTCCTATTGCGGAAGCTAAAAACCATAATCCAAACATTTGACCCATGTATCTTTTAGGTGAGTATTTTGAAAATGCTGATAATCCGATTGGTGACAAGGCGAGCTCACCCCAAGTTTGAAGTAAGTAAGTAATTAGAAGCCATTGCATGCCTACTGGAGCTGATTCCATTGCAAGACCAACTGCATAAACCATGACCATGAAACTAATAGCCATAAAGAATAGACCTATTGCAAACTTAATTGGTAAAGATGGATCCATGTTTCTTCTTGCCAAATTAGCCCATATCCCAGCAAAAATTGGTGCAAAAGTAACTACAAATATAGGATTTGCAAACTGAAGCCAGCCAATTGGAATGATATAACCAGCAACAGATAAATCTGTAAAATCTCTTGCAAAAATACTTAATGAACTTGCTGACTGATCAAAGCCAGACCAAAAAGCAGCAGCCCCGACAAATAGAACAAATAATAACAATAGGTTCTTTCTCTCGCTAGGATTTAACCCAGCAATAAAATATAGATACAAGAAGTACATACCTGCAACTATAGTTAAAAAATAAGCAAAGTTTTCTGCAAAAGTTCTTGGATCAATCGAGATTATTCCAACTAGTCCCAATGCGATAACTATAAACATTAGAGCCAAACTGTTTTTTGTCCATCTAATTAACTGATTTCTTTTTGCATCTTCCATCTCATTAGGCTTTTCACCTGCATCGCCGAGTAAATGCTTGAACTTTATGTATTGATATACGCCAAATGCCATTCCAATTCCCGCAGCACCAAAACCATAATGCCAGCCAATTTTTTCACCCAACCAGGCACATATTAAAAAACCCAGAGTTGATCCAATATTTATGGACATATAAAAAATCGTATAACCAGAATCTCTTCGTGTATCCTCATCAGAATACAATTTACCAACTATTGTGGATATATTGCCTTTAAGTAATCCTGTTCCTAAAACTACTAAAATTAAACCAAGGAAAAAAGTTTGTTCAAGAGGTATAGCAAGTGTGAAATGGCCTAATGCAATAATTATGGCTCCAATTAATACTGCCTTTTGATGACCCAAAATATTATCAGCAATCCAGCCGCCAGGAACAACCATGAAGTAAACGAATCCAACGTAAATACCATATATCGCATTTGCATCTATTGCTGACATTCCCATGCCAGGATTAAATCCAGTAATAGAACCTGTCATGTATAAAACAAGTAAGGCTCTCATGCCATAGTAAGACATCCTCTCCCACATTTCTGTTAAGAACAATGTTCTAAGACCAATAGGATGTCCAAAGAAACTTTTATCTGTATTCATAGTAATTTATTTTTTTTAATAATCTTGTACTATACCAAAATGATTGATAAATCACATATCGTTTTTCCTTTAAAAAGGATAGCTGCTTCAATATATGACCTTTTTTTACTATTGGGGGTTTGGTTTGCTGTTGGGTCTATAGCAGTATGGATAAATGGTGGAATTATTGAAATTAAATGGATTGGTCCAATTCTTGTCTTTCTAAGTACCTGGGCATTCTATGGATACTTTTGGTCACATGGAGGAAAAACGCTAGGAATGGCTGTATGGAAATTTGAAATATATAGTCTTGATAATAAAAAAATAACTTTTTCTCAAATCTCTATAAGATATCTGTTTAATATTCTAACTTTTTTACTTTTAGGAATTCCCCTAGTTTATATGTATATCTCAAAAAAAAATCTTTCTATAAGCGATCGTATATCAAGAACTAGCTACAAAAAAATCTAAATTTTTTTGTATGCATGAAAGCTAAGCATGACAACAAATAAAGATGGAATGATTACTCCAAGCATTATTGGCATGTTGTAAGAAATAAAGATACCTATTGAAAGATCTTGAGCTAATCTATAAATAAAAGCCCCAAAAACAGCAACTGTTATTCTTACTCCAAGATTAGAATCTCTAAGGGAGGTAAAGACAAGTGATCCAAAAAAAGTTATGAGTATAAAAATAGAAAATGGTAAAAATATCGTCTTAAAATAGACCTTATCCAAATGAGACTTAAAAAGAATGTCTTCTTTGATAGTGCTATTTATGAATAATTTTCTGTACGAAAATATTTCTTCCATTCCTTGGTGATTCATATTGTCAAAAGTAATTCTTGATTGAATGGGAAGATTAAAATATTCTGTTTTTCCGTTTTCAAAAATTAATTGATTTTCTTTAATTTCTGCACTTTCTGCAGTGGAGACCTCGATTTTGTCTTTTTGTTTTATTTTTATAAGTTTGGGATTAAAAATTTTGTCATCAATTATAGTTTCATAACTTAAAACTAAATTTTCTGATTTAACCCATTTCAAATCATTTTGATTTAATTCTTTTCCTAAAAGCATATTTTTGTCTACCTGTGCATTAAGATAGATTTTTTTGAAAGCTACATCATCCAAAGCTAGCAAGGGCAAAACCAATAGCAGTGCTCCAACCGAACTTATAGAAACTATTTTAAATGGAGAAAGGCCTGCAGATCGTAAAACATTTAAATTTCCTTCTTGATGAGAGATTCCTAAAGAAATCATTACGCCCAATAAACATGCCCCTTCAATAAAATCTATCAGCCTATGAGGTATTGAAGAAAAAACATAGTTTAATATATTTAAAAAGGTATATTTTTGAGAAATATTCTCTAATTCTGATATCAAGGTAAATGTTGAATCAAGAACGCCAAAAACTGTAAGAATAAATAATGAAAATAGAAACGATCGTTTAATTAAGTAAATATTAAAAATCTTCATTAGTTAATCATCCATAAAAAAATAATAATACTGATTGTTATCAATGTTATTTTTATAGAAGGTTTAAAATTGTGTAAATAATTTGTTTGCGTAGCAGAAGATTTTATTAATCCAAAAAATCCTAAAATTAGAAAAACAATATGAATAATTAAAAAATAGTATTGAGGAGTTATGCTGTTGTCTTGAGTAAATTCTCTACCTAGGATGAGCAAACTCAAATAAAGAATGTAAATTGCAATTGCAGGTAGCATAACAGATAGCCTGCCCTGTCTTGGTTCTACTTTTGACATAGTTACACCAAGAATTAAAAGAACAAAAATCGTTATTGGGATTGATATATTCCACAAGATTTCTGACTTGGATGAACTAGATGAATAATCAAACAACTTTGACAATGATAAGCCCTTAATTGATTGCATGTCTTTATCTAGGGGAATTTTTAATTCAATAAAGCTCGACACAATTTTAACATCGTCTTCAAAAACGCCTTGATGTAGGCTCCCATTTTTAAATTTAATATCGAGGCTAGAGCTCAAGTCGCTGAAAGACATTTCATCAGCTAGAACAAGAGACGAAGAGCCCATATTGGATATAACAGCTGTAACTTCATTAAAAGAGGTTTCATCTTTTTCTTCGACGTATATGAAGCCATTATTATCAGCAAATTTAATTATCTTTTTTGGTTTAATTGATTGAAATTGCTCTTGAAAAGTATCCACTGAAAGAAGTTCTCTTGAGAGCTCTTTGGTATATGGAGCAACATATAAACTCAGCCCTAAAGTAATTACAAAGAAAATTATTGATTGTGGTACTAAAAACTTTATTAAATTAAACTTGGATAAACCTGCAGAGAAATAACCATAAATTTCACTTTCAGCATATAGCCTACTAATGGTCAATATAATTCCAAGAAAAAAAGACAAAGGTATAAGCAAAGTTATAAAGTCTGGAAACCTAAGAAGAACAACCATAAAAATTATATTTGGATCAATTAGTCCTTCAGAAGCCTGCTCAAAGTAACCAACAAATCTTGACCCAACCACTAAAAAAAAGA
>CAJWHM010000045.1 GCA_913041125.1 uncultured Bacteroidota bacterium
CAAAAAAAGAAGAAAAGATTTTAACACATATAAGCAATTTTAGACCCTTAAAAAGAATATTCGATGTTATCTCCATTTATGAAGGAGTAGCCAAACAAGTAAAGTCAAAGTTGATGATGGTAGGTGAGGGACCAGAAAAAATAAAGGCAATTCAATATGTGAAAGAAAATAAATTAGAGGATAAAGTATTGTTTTTAGGGAACAGTAATGAAATCGATAAGATTTTGTGTTATTCAGATTTATTTCTTTTGCCTTCTGAAAAAGAAAGCTTTGGTCTTTCTGCTTTGGAAGCCATGGCAAACGGTGTTCCTGTTATTTCTTCTAATGCAGGTGGGATAACAGAAGTAAACATTAACAATAAAACAGGATTTGTTTCAAAAATAGGAGATGTGAAGGATATGACTACAAATGCTTTAACTTTACTTAAAGACGAAAATTTACATCAAGTATTTAAAAAACAAGCCAGAGTACAAGCTGAATTGTTTAATTTAGAAAATGTTGTAAATCAATATGAGAGTGTTTATGTTGATGCGGTTGCCTCTATAAAATATTAGGTTAAAGTTTTCATTTTGGATGGTAAATTCTTTTTGCTTCCTTGTAGATTAACTTTCTATTGAATGTCATTTTTTTTGTTTTAAATTGAGCATATAATTCCATTTGATCAGAAAAATGTGGTGAATCTTCATGATCTGAGCTACCATAAGAAATTATAGACTCAATTTTTGGACCCTCAGGGGTGAATTTCACAAGCTCTATATAAGATTCACCACTAACCACTCTTACTTTACCGTTTTTATAATATTTAGATGACATTGCAGTAATTACATCTGGTAATCCAAAAATGGGAATTTCCTTTTCTCCTCTGACTAATTTTTGATAATCCCCAAGAGTAATATCAATAGTCTTAAAATATTTTAAGAGATATTTTTTTGTTTTACGTATAGCTTCTATTATAAAAGAAGGTGGAAAAACTTTTGGATCTGGAAGTTTTTTATAGAAAGGACGTAATTGGTCATATAATACAGCAAATGTTCCTGCTCCAACAGAATTTGATTCAGCTTTTCGATTCCATTCTTGTAATCTTTTTATTAAAACAGATATATCAGGATATTTATAAGGATCTAATCTATCAAGGTGATCAATATTCATCCAACTAAATTTATATGGTTTGGGATATTTATTATCATATTTGATTTTTTTAAAACATTCGTAGTCAATTTTATCATATTGTTCAATTAGTTTTTTTAAACGTGTTGATCTATTATTATCATAATTTTCAAAGCCCATATCAGAGCTAAAATTTGAAGCTACAGGATTATCTTCGTTTCCTGAAGATTTAAAGGGTGAATGATTTGCATTATAAATGTAGCCTGATTTAGGCTGTAATACTTGCGGAAGGTCCTCAATTTCGTAGTTTTTAGTCCATAAAGTTTTTCTTGTATTACCTGGAACAACATTCTCCCAATCGTAACCTTTATTCCTAATTGGGATTAATCCATTTGAAATATAAAAAATAGTATCATTTTTATCAGCATAACCAATATTATAGCCTGGTAGTGCTTTCATTTTTAATGCATTATAAAACTCACTAAAATTCTTTGCTTTATTCATTAACCACCACTGATTTAATGCGCGAATTTCAAAAAGTGCAGGTGTTCTTATAGAATAATAACCAGAATTATTTTTTAGTGTTGGACCGTAAATACTTTGATAATATTTCTTTTTAATCGGGATAGAAATACCTAGAATTTTAAATCTCAAATCCGCTTTATACTTTTCTAATTTTAAATATTCATTATCAATGCGATAATGAAATTTCTTATTTGGATGCATTTCTAACTCAAAAACATCTGTCTTGTCTGGTTGATTCACTGTATGTGCCCATGCTAAATTTTCATTTGCTCCTATCAAAATATTTGGACTACCTGCAAAAAGAGCACCAATTATATTGGTTCCTTCATCACTACATAAATGTGCTTCATACCATGAAACTGGTCCGTCTAGTGGTTGATGTGTGTTTATAGCGAGGTAAGTATTACCATCTTTGGTTTTGGTACTATTAAATCCAAAAGTATTTGATCCTCTGTATTGCTCTTCATTTGGCTGAGCAATCGAAAGTTTATTGTTTACAATTTTTGAAACCCACTGATCTCCTTTTGATGAGACATATAATTGAAGTTGCGCATACCGAATCATTTTTTTTTCAGTCAAAGGAAAAAGCTCATTGACTAGAATTTCTTTCGGATGTTCAACTGCATAACGATTTATTCCTGCAGCATATGCATTTATAATTAGTTTATATTCAGGGCTAATTTCTGATTCATATTTTTCCTCAAATAATTTATCTGATCCAATAAATTGTGACAAGAAATCTACACCAATACCTTTATTTCCAATATATTTTGACAGCAAGTTATTACCTGCTAAAAATCCAATTTGAATAGTTTTAAAATCATCTTCAGCATGTGCCCAAGCTAAACCATAAGATACTTCAGCATCAGTCTTCGCGAAAATGTGTGGAACACCATATTTGTCTCTAACAATATCAATTTTATCTGGTTTTATCTGCGAAAATAATGGGAATAATTTTAATACGCTGAGAATAGATAGAACAAGAAAATTTTTCACTTCAATTTTTATTTCAAGGTATAATTTTATACTGAATATGAAGTTAGACCAAAAAGAAAAATCTTTATATTGAGTTTTAATTCTTATATAAATGAAAAAAGTATTATTGATTTTTATTTTGACTGTAAATAATATTACGGCTCAAACTGAACTATTTAACGGTAAAAATTTAGATGGTTGGAAGATCCACGGGACTGAACTCTGGTATGTTGAAGATGGACTTTTAGTATGTGAGAGTGGTCCAGATAAAGAATATGGATATTTGTCTACAAATGAGTTCTATGATGATTTTGAATTAACACTGGAATTTAAACAAGAAGCTAATGGGAACAGCGGAGTATTTATTCGTTCAACAGTTGATGGAACAAAAGTTAGTGGTTGGCAGGTTGAAGTTGCTCCACCTGGCAGTAATACTGGAGGTGTTTATGAATCCTATGGAAGAGGCTGGTTAATAAAGCCAGAAGAAGAAAAAGATAAGGCTCTAAAAATGGGAGAATGGAATAATATGCGTATCAGAGTAAAAGGTGATAAAATAAAAAGTTGGTTGAATGGAACACAAATGATAAGCCTAAAAGATAAAAAAATAGGCCAAGGTAAAGGCTCGATAGCTTTGCAAATTCATGATGGAGGTGGAATTAAAGTGCGTTGGCGAAATCTTGTTGTTACTCAACTATAATTTTAAAGTATCAATTGCCTTAGCTAACTGGAAGTCTTTTTGAGAAATTCCCTTGACATCATGAGTTGTTAGCTGTATTAATAATGACTTAAAATTACTCGTTAGTTTTGGATGATGGTCTTGTTTTTCAGCAATAATAGCTACTTTATTAATGAATTCAATAGAATCTAAATATTTTGAAAACTCAATTTCACGTTCTAAATAACCATTATTATGTACCCACTTAGAGACCTTTGATAAGTTATCTAATATTTCTTTTTCATCTAAAGCATTCATCACAAAAAATTTATTATTTCTATTCACATGTTCCTTTCGAGTAATTTAAAATACCATTACTACTTGCAAAACAATCATTAGAATATGTATTACCATCACATCCACAAACAGGATCATAAATCATATAACAAACTCTAAACTCGTCTATTAAAGACTCATCGATGCACATTTCCTCTTGTTCTATCTCTTTGTCATTGCAAAAGGAGAATGAAATGATAAAAAAAAATAATAAAACAGAATAGATGAATTTCTTTTTAAACATTAATTTAAGATCGAGCGAGAGATTTCATAGCATCAATAAATGTGTCTAATTCATTTTTATTAGTAAATATATTTGGGGTTATTCTACAACCTTTAACATTTGCATAATCGATAGCAACAGTAAAAATTCCAAATTCTTCATAAAGTCTATTTGCTAAAGTTTCTGGCTTCATATTTTTTAGCCCTACATTTCCAATACCACAACTTCTTTGAGGATCAAATGGAGTATTAATTACAATGTTAGACTCGTTTTTAAGAGCATTTTGCCAATAGGTTTTTAAAAACCGTAGACGAGACTCTTTTTTCTTTATTCCAATCAAGTTCAAATATTCAATAGCATCAATAATTGTCAAATCTGTTGAAACAGGGTGAGTGCCAGTATGACTAAGTCTTTGAATTTTGTTTGGATCTTTTTCGTGATCTGCAATAAGCGGCCATATTTTTGGAATATGTTTGTTGTTAACATATAACAATCCAGCACCCAGTGGTGTGGCCAGCCATTTATGTAAACTTGATCCATAATAATCACAATTTAGGTTATTAATTTTAAAATTAAAATGACCAACACAATGAGCACCATCTACTAAAACTTCAACGCCATAGCTATGTGCCATATCACAAATCTTTTTGACTGGTAATATTTGACCCGTTATGTTTACCATGTGACTAATCATAATTAACCTTGTCTTGCTTGTAATTTGGCTTTCATAAAGTGAAATTAATTCCATATCATTTTTTGGATGATTTGGAACAGATACTTTTTTCAAAACTACACCATATCTTTTGCCAATTTGTTCAAACATATCTTGCATTGCACCATAGTCTTGATATGCATAGATTGCCTCATCACCGCTTTTCCATGGAAATCCACTAATAATTAAATCTAGTGATTCAGTTGTATTACGGGTAATAGCTAAATTTTTACTATTACAGCCTACGAAATTTGCCAGTTCAGATGTTATTGTGCTTTTATCTTTAAATCTAGATTTTCTCATATAAAAGGAACCCTCTAAATTCACACGTTTGATATGTTCAATTTGTTTTTTTAATGTAGGTTTTGGAATAATATTATAGTAGCCACTCTCAAGATTTATAAAATCTTGATTTAAGTCATATTGACTCCTAACTAATTTCCAAAAGTCATCATCAGATAGATTTTCAGTATTTAATAAATTTTCTATTTTGTTTAGTGAATCATATCTTATATTTTGACTAAAAGGTATTAGTCCTATAGCACCAAATGTTTTTATGAAATCTCTTTTTTTCATATTTTCAAATTAGTAAAATATTATAAATAAAACGAGTTATTCTTTCATATTTGTGTAAGGATTTTAGTTTTTATACTAAATAACTTAATGAATTAAGCTTGATTTTTTAAAAAATCAATTATTTATATTTGATACATTAAATATTGATTTTGGAGTTCATTAAAATAACCATAAGTTTTCTTCTAGTATTTATATTTTCTAACTGCAATGTTGAAAATGAATGTATTCAAATTACAAGAAAAGAAAGTAAGAATAATGTTTATTTATTTTTTTGGAATGATAATAGTCAAAACAACTTAGGTCTTGATGCAAGTCCAATTCCTTCTGGTGCTGTAAGTAAAGAAATATATAATAAGTATGATGTTGGTGATACATACTGTTTGGAAGAATTAATGTTATAAAAACTAATTTTTAATTTTGTGAAATGGATTTGGAAAAAATTAAGGTAGCAATTTTAAATGCTGTTGACTCTATTGCAAAAAGTCTTGGCATTGAATTAAGAGTTTTAGTTATCATAGCCTTTATAGTTGGATATTTAGTTGGAAAGTGGTTTTAATAGTTAAATCAAATGGAAAATAGTCTTTTAATATCCTTAATCTGTATTCTTGGGGGAGGCTTCGTTATTATTTTAGGTAATACGCGAAAAAAGAAATGATTTTTAAGAATTTAAAAATGAATGTTTGGTGGGAAAATTTTTTTCAACTTGGCTTACCTCTTTTTTCAATTATATCTCTAGTTGTTATTTCATATTTATTAATTAGAAAAGAGAAAAATAAGAAATAATTTATTAATACAACAAGTTAGTTTTTCAATTTTAAACCTCCATATGCGAATGGTTTTTCTTTTAAAACCTTTCTTTCTATTTTAGAATCATGAAAAAATATATTTTCTTA
>CAJWHM010000046.1 GCA_913041125.1 uncultured Bacteroidota bacterium
CAATTAATGAATGCATACAGTTGTACAGAATGTGGGCGTTGTAGTGAAGTATGTCCTGCTAGCCAAACAGGAAAAAAATTATCTCCTCGATCTATAATGATGAAAACTAGAGATCGTCTGGAAGAGGTTAGTAATAATATTTTAACAAATAAAGGCAGTTTTAAAAATGATGGAAAAGAACTCCTAAATGACTATATTAGTACTGAAGAATTGTGGGCTTGTACTACTTGTAATGCTTGCGTAGAAGCTTGTCCAATAGAAATAGATCCACTTTCAATAATTATGGACATGAGACAATATCTAATACTAGAAAAATCCGCAGCCCCTCAAGAACTTAATACCATGATGACAAATATTGAGAACAATGGGGCCCCTTGGCCATTTAATAATCAAGATCGTTTACAGTGGATTGACGAATAATTAAACTAATATATTATGCAAAGAGAGGAAGCAGAAAGTTATTTACACAAAAAAGTTGAAGATGGTGAACAAATAAGTCCAGTACTTCCGGAGGGAGTTAAAAACTATCTTGTTGATATAGATGGAACAATCTGTGACGATATACCCAATGAGGAACCTGAGAGAATGGCTACAGCAAAACTATATCCAGATGCTCTAAAGACACTAAATAAATGGTTTGACCAAGGACATTTGATTTGTTTTTTTACGGCTAGAATTGAGGCCCACAGAGAGGTTACTGAGAAATGGTTAAAGGATAATGGATTTAAGTACCATAGTTTATTGATGGGAAAACCTAGAGGAGGAAATTATCATTGGATTGATAATCATCTAGTAAAAGCAACAAGATATAATGGTAAATTTACCGATCTCATAGAAAAAGAGGTAACTATTGAAGTTTTTGATGATGGACAATCTCACTCTTAAAAATGAAAATAGAAGTCCCTACATTAGCAGAGCTTAAGGAAAAAAATAAAAAAGCTGAAATAGTTTTTTGGGTTGGATGTGCAGGAAGTTTTGATGAAAGAGCTAAAAAAATTACTAAAGCTTTTGTTAAAATTTTAGTAGATTCCAAAATAAGTTTTGCTGTACTAGGGTCGGAGGAAACTTGCACCGGAGATCCAGCAAAAAGATCCGGTAATGAATTTTTATTCCAAATGCAGGCTATGCAAAATATCTCCACCCTTGATAAATATGGAGTAAAAAAAATTGTAACAACATGTCCACATTGTTTTAATACTCTAAAAAACGAATATCCTCAACTTGGTGGCACTTATGAAGTACTTCATCACTCTCAATTTTTGGATGAATTAATTAAGAATAAAAAACTAAGTTTCAAAGATGGACTTTATAAAGGAAAACGAATAACATATCATGACCCTTGTTATCTTGGTCGTGCTAATCAAGTTTATGAATCACCAAGAAACTTAATTCTAAAACTCAAAGCTGAGCTAGTTGAAATGAAAAATTGTAAATCAAAGGGTTTATGCTGTGGTGCTGGAGGTGCTCAAATGTTCAAAGAGGCAGAAAAAGGGGATAAGGAGATTAATATCAAAAGAACTGAGCAAGCATTGGAAGCAAATACTGAAATAATAGCTGCTGCATGTCCTTTTTGCAATACAATGCTATCCGATGGAATTAAAAATAAGGAAATGGAAAACAAAGTAGCCCTAATGGATATAGCTGAACTTATTGCTAATGCTAAAGAATTATAATTTATGTTGGTATCCTTTGATAAATTACCACTAAATTCAAGGGTTTGGGTTTATTCATCTAATAGAAAGTTTATCCAAAAAGAAATAATCTCTATACGAAAAGATTTAGAAAATTTTTTATCTAATTGGACCTCTCATAATCAAAACTTAGAAACTGGATTTGAACTTAGGTATGATCGATTTATTATTATAGCAGTCAATCAAGAAATTAATAATGCTAGTGGTTGTTCAATTGATAATTGTGTTCGTTTTATAAAAAAGTTAGAAAATAAATATGAGGTTGATTTATTGGATAAAATGAATGTTTTCTATAAACAAGACAAACATTTATATCATAAAAAACTAAATGAATTTATTAGTATGTATAAAAACAATTTAGTTTCACTAAACACTGTTGTTTTTAATAATCTAGTAAATACTGTAGGAGAATATAAGCTTAAATGGGAAGTCCCCGTGAAAGAAAGCTGGCATAATAGATTTATGAACTAAAATTTATATTATTCAAAAATGATAAAAATTTTATTTAGAATTTATTTTTTAATACCAATCACATTTTTTGGTCAGACCGATCCACTATTAGATAATGATTTATTAGGTCAGCAAAAATGGGTAGATAGTATTTACGGTGAACTTACTTTAGATGAAAAAATTGGTCAATTATTTATGCCAATGGTATTTACTGAACGTGACAGCTCACATTTTAATGATACATATAAAATAATTAAAAAATATAAGGTAGGTGGATTAGTTTTTTCACTAGGTGGGCCTGTTGTTCAATCTCAGTGGCTTAATAATTTTCAAGAAGCTTCATCAATACCGCTACTAATTGCTATGGATGCAGAATGGGGTGTAGCTATGAGACTAGACTCTGTAAATTCTTTTCCGTGGCCAATGACTTTAGGTGCAATTAAGGATACAACACTTATTAGAAAAATAGGTAATCGGATGGGTAGACAAGAAAAGCGTTTAGGAATTCATTATAGCTTTAGCCCGGTATTAGATATAAACACCAATTCCAAAAATCCTATTATTGGTAATCGATCTTATGGTTCCTCTTCAAATCGTGTATCTAATAAGGCCTTATCGATTATGAAAGGCCATCATGAAATTGGAATTTTGACTTCAGGAAAACATTTTCCTGGACATGGGGACACTTCACAAGATTCTCATAAAACATTACCATCGATTAATTTTAGCTTGGAACGAATTAAAAATATTGAATTAGCTCCCTATAGAAAATTAATTTCTGAGGGACTATCCTCAGTTATGGTTGCTCATTTAGATGTTCCAAGTATTTCAAGGAAGGGTTTACCTACTTCTTTATCAAAAGAGGTAATTCAAAATATATTAAAAGAAGAACTTGATTTTAAAGGTTTAATTGTGACTGACGCAATGAATATGAAAGGTGTTACTGAATATTCGAAAGCAGAAAATATTGATTTAACTGCTTTTTTAGCAGGGCATGATATTATTATTATATCAAATAACATACCTAAGGGTATTAAGGCTATTAAAGACTCATATAAAAAAGGAATTATAACAGATAAAAGGTTGTCTTATTCAGTAAAAAAAATACTTAAGGCGAAATATAAAGCTGGATTGAATAGATATAGATCAGTTAACACGAAAAATTTAATTCAAGATCTAAATACAGTCGAGGATGATAATCTTATTTATGAGGCTACAGCTAAATCTTTGACATTATTAAAAAATAATAATGGTCTTCTACCACTAAAAAAAAATAAGAACTATGGGCATTTAATTTTAGGAGATGATTTTGGAAATATCTTTAAAAATCAGATTAGTAAGTATGCAAACATAAAAAGTATTGAAGATTTTAATACCTCCAATATATTAAAGAAAACCACTAAACTAGATACAATCATTGTTAGTTTCCATCGTTCAAATAAAAATCCCTGGATGGCTTCAAATTTTTCTAAAGAAGAAGTAGAATTAGTTTCTAATCTTGCAAAACATAAAACCTTAATTCTAGATATTTTTGTAAAGCCTTATGCCCTTGAGGCATTAGAAAATATAATTGGAATAGATGCCTTAATTGTTAGTTATCAGAATAGTAAAACATCACAAAAACTAAGTGCTGAAGCAATATTTGGATCACAACAATTAGTTGGCGAACTCCCAGTAAATGTCTCTCCTTCATTCAGAGAGGGTGATGGTATTGAAATAAAATTCATTAATAGTTTTGGTTCTGCCTCTCCCTCAGAATTAGGTTTTGATTCTAAAAAAATGATCAAGATTGATGATTTATCAAAAGTTGCAATTGACTCTTTAATGACACCTGGTATGAGGGTATTAGTTGCACGAAAGGGGAAAATAGTTTATGATAAAAACTTTGGATATCATACTTATGAAAAAAAACGCCATGTGATGAAGAATGATATCTATGATTTGGCTTCACTTACAAAAATAATGGCCACATTACCACTTGTGATTAAGTCTTTTTCAAAAGGGGAAATAAATTTTGAAACTACAATTAGTGACCTTTTACCTGATTGGAAAAATACGAACAAGTCAGATATTAATTTAAAAAATATGCTTTCACACCAAGCCTATCTTTTTCCTTGGATTCCTTTTTACAAAAAAACTTTAGATTCTAGGGGTTACCCAAAAAAATCTTTTTATCAGTCCAAATCTTCAAAAAAATATTCACTGCCTGTTGTATCAAATTTATTTTTAAAAACTGATTTTGATAAGGAATTGTATAAACAAATTAAAAAAAGCACCCTATTACAAAACGAAGAGTCAAAATATTCAGATTTACCCTATTACATTCTTAAACTTTATTTTGAAAAAAAATATGATGACAAATTTGAAAATATAGTTAAAAAAAATATTTTTAAACCATTAGGTTTGAATAATTTAAGTTACCAACCATTAAAATATTTTAAAAAAGAAAATATTGTTCCTTCAGAAGTTGATAATTATTTTCGGAAAACGAAATTACAAGGTTATGTTCATGATATGGGAGCAGCAATGCAATCTGGAGTTGGTGGACATGCAGGCTTATTTGGTAATGCCTATGACGTTGCAGCAATGATGTTAATGTATCTTCAAGAAGGAAACTACAATGGTTTAAAGTTATTAGATAATAAAATTATAGACGCTTTTAATAAATCTTATTTTAAATCCAAAGGAAATAGAAGAGGTGTTGGCTTTGATAAACCACAACTAACTGGAAATCATCAATCTACTTGTGGCTGCGTTTCTGAAAAAAGCTTTGGACATTCAGGTTATACTGGAACCTATGCATGGGCTGACCCTGACAAGGAAATTATAATTGTTATTTTAGCAAACAGAACCTATCCTAATGACGATAAAACTTTTAGTGAAAAAAATATTCGTACTCGTATTCAAGAATACGTTTATGAGGCTTTAATAAATTAATTCTTTTAATGTGAATATTGCAATTGTATGTTATCCTACCTTTGGTGGAAGTGGAGTAGTTGCGACTGAGCTCGGATTGGCTTTGGCTAAAAGGGATCATAACATCCATTTTATTACATATAACTTACCTGTTCGATTAGAGGCTTTGAATGATCCTAAAATTCATTTTCACGAGGTATCAGTTCCTGACTATCCTTTATTTAAATATCAGCCTTATGAATTAGCTCTTTCTAGTAGATTAGTTGATGTTGTAAGATCTAATTCTATTGATATTCTTCATGTTCATTATGCGATACCTCACGCTTACGCAGCTTACATGGCAAAAAAAATGCTAATCGATATAGGGATTGAAATCCCTATTGTAACAACATTGCATGGAACAGATATTACTTTAGTTGGTAGTCATCC
>CAJWHM010000047.1 GCA_913041125.1 uncultured Bacteroidota bacterium
GATATTTCTATTGATGACGAGTTTTTTGGAGAAATTTCTGAATACAAAGAAATATTCAATTCTTCTATTTCAAACAAAATGAATTAGGTCAAAACTTAAAAATTAATTTTAAATTTAGTTGTCTTCTAGTTAGGTAATTTGGAACTGCATATTGTCTGCCACCTACATCTGAAACCCATAAATAAGAAATAGTGTTGTTGATGTCCAATAAGTTAAATACTTCAGCACTCACCCATGCTGAATTGAAAACATTCATAAATCCTAGCTTTGATCTTTTATTTTCAGACTTTAAGATAGCTGAAAATCCAACATCAACTCTTCTGTAGTCTGGGATTCTTAAAATGTCCTCATATTTTTCTGACTTAGGTGGCCCAAAGGGTAAACCTGATCCATAAATCATATTAAGATGCATTTTATAATTCATATTTCCTGGTATATAGTCTTGAAAAAATAAACTAAAGTTTACTCTTTGATCTGTTGGTCTGGCAATATACCCAGGATAAATAGTATTTCCATCTTCATTTATATAAGAGTCATCAATTATATCCTCCTCAGTTTTCATTATTGATAAACTTGCCCAACTTTCAACACCTGATACAAATTCTCCGTTTATTTTAAAATCAATTCCAGTTGCATAACCCTTTGAATTATTTTCAGCCAAGTACTGAATTCTTACATTATCTACTTTGTATGGTATCAAATTATCAAGTTTTTTATAGTATAATTCTGTTATCCACTTAAAAGGTCTTCCCCATTTATAAAATAGATAATCAGACCCTAAAACATAATGTATAGATTTTTGTGATTTGATATTTTGATTTAATTCTCCGTTTGGAAATCTTAGTTCTCTGTAAAAAGGAGATTGATAATAAATTCCAGAGGCTAATCTAAAAACAATATCTTTTTGCCAATTTGGTGCATATGCAAGAGAAAGTCTTGGAGAAACTAAAAGTTCATTGTTATACGACCAAAAGCTAGATCTAGTACCTGCTGTAATTGATAGATTGTTAATGTCTTGAAGATATTCTAAGTATCCTGATTGTCTTACACTTGAAATGTTTATATCAGTTTTTAATAGATTACTCATTAACACTTGTTGATTTGGATTTGAAGGATTCCCGATACTATCAATAGGATGAGGTAATGTAAAGCCTGCAGAGTCAATTAGAGTCCATTCGCTAATCTTATCATTTATAACTTCATTTTGAAATTTTAGTCCCCAGTTAATATTTATATCATTCTGATTATAATTTCCTTTATGAGAAAAATTTAAAACTCTTGCATCAAGAGAATTTCTTGCATGATTAATATATTTTCCAACACCTCTGTCAAAAGCAACATTTCCAAAGTTATCAGAGCCTAAATTATTGTCTAGTTGATATAGCCAATATTCACCTAGAATATCAAAATTTTCTTCTTCAAAAGTTTGAAAAGCAGAAGCTGTAAGTTCAAGTTTCAGTTTTGTATTTGGATTGTATTTTGTTGTCAATGCCCCAAAATATGTTTCATATTTATCTAATTCTTGTCCTTCAAAAAAAATAGTTAGCCTCAAAGCCTCATTAAAAGTTCCAAAATCTGTGTTCCGATCTTGTGGAACCATTTGATATTGATTGCTTGAAAAATTAGTTAGAAAGCCAATATCCCAATTTGTACTCAATTTATAATTTATAAATGTTTGAATATCAGCAAAACGAGGAGAGTACTCCGCTTCAGTATCTAAACTATTTAGTACATATTGATTTGATTTATATCTCAAACCAAGCAAATAACTTAATCTCCTGTTTTTACTAATACCTTCAATATGAGCAGAACCTCCCAATAGACTTAAGCTTACTGAGCTAGCAATTTTTCTTGGTTGTTTGTATTTTATGTCTAAGACAGATGACATTTTATCTCCATACTTTGCTGAAAAACCACCAGCTGAAAATAGTATACTACCAACTAAATCTGTATTTACAAAACTCAAACCCTCTTGTTGCCCAGTGTGTATAAGAAATGGTCTATATACTTCAATTCCATTAACATAAACCAAATTTTCATCAAAATTACCTCCTCTTACAGAATACTGAGAACTTAGTTCGTTTGCAGAGCTAACTCCTGGTAAAGTTTTTAAAACTGCTTCAATTCCTCCACTTGATCCAGGTATAACTTCAACGTGTTTAGTTTTTATTCGACTTAAATTATTTTTTCTACTTTTCTGATCCTTTACAATTATGTCTTCTAATAATGTATTTGATTTTTTTAAAACAATATTTAGTATATATTGTTGTCCATTTTTTAACATTGGAATCCTAATCTTTTCAGTTTCATATCCCACAAAGCTGTATGCTATAACATATGAACGATTAGGTTTTATGGGAATATTATAATTTCCATCTTTGTCAGAAGTAATACCTCCTTTTTTATCAATGATAGAAATGTTAACAGCTTCCAAAGGCATACTGTTTATGTCAGTTATATTTCCTATTATATTTTGAGAATTACAAATTATAGATACACAAACAAGAAAGCATATGAGAATCCGAATCTTCATCTTAACAAAAGTATAATATTATGGCAAGACTATAACTTTAGATTTATCAGATTATTATATTAATTTCATAAATTTACATTCTATGGACGTTGAAATAAAAAAGAAGATACCAATATCATCAATAATCTTACCATTCCTATACGCTTTTTCTGGAATTGCTTGTATTTTTTTAAGTTCTGAAATATATTCTGCATCATTTAATGTAATTTCTGTCTTTAATCCTGAAATGAATATTGTTAAAATTGGATTTTTTCATATAATTTATGCTATGTTAATGAGATGTATCTATATTAAATCCAATGATTTTTATATTTCTTTTTTACCAATTTTTGCTATTTATGAATTAGGTACTTTTATTTTTGATTTATATGTTTTTTCTCAATTTCAAATTGATCATCTCCTTTACACTGCGGTTTTCCATTTTGGATTATTTATTTTATTAATGTATGAAAGAAGAATCTTCAGATAAAATATATTATTCTGTTTATGTTTTAACAATTTATCTTTTTCTTTTAGGAATATTTAACTATTTCTATTCAACATATTTCTTTTTTCTGAATGATTTTCCATCTGGACAAGACTCATCGAGATCAGCTTTTTTGATTGGAGCTTCATTCTTAATTTATCAGATTTACAATATCTCGAAAAAATATTATATTCGATTGATTGATACATTTATAGTTATGGAATTTACATTAACTATGGTATATCCAACTTTCTGTGTTTTAGGTGTTTTTATTTTTCAGCCTGTATATTTAATTTTTGTTTTTATACATTTTATAATTATATCATTCCATTTATATGACAAAAACAAATAAAATATACTCTATATATATTCTATCTCCATATCTAGCTTTATTGGCTCTTTTTCTATATTTTCATGAAGCTTTTGGAATACAAATGGATTACTCAGAAGTTTCCCAGTATATTATTAAAGAGAGAGCAACTTTTTATATACTATCATCTTTCCTTTTTTTACAAATATTTCTAGTTTCTGAGTATTTGTATGTAAGATTAATTAATACGTTTTCATTTATTCTTTTGTTGTTCATGTTTATTCAACCATTAAACGACATTATTTTTTACCCTGTTTTAGTTTGGGTTTTTTCATCAGTAAATTTATTTTTGATTATTTTAATGCAAACAGAAAAATATTATTACAAATGAAAAAAATTTTAGTTTTATGTACAGGAAATTCTTGCAGGTCACAGATGGCGCATGGTTTTTTAGAAAATTTTAACGATAATTTTAAGATTTTTAGTGCCGGTACTAAACCTGAGCCAGTTAATAAGTATGCTGTCAGAGTTATGGCTGAATTAGATATTGATATTTCAAATTATTCTTCAAATCACATAGATGAATATTTAACCCAAGAAATAGATTTAATTTTAACTGTTTGTGATAATGCTAAAGAAATATGTCCTGTTTTTCCAAAGAAAACTGACTTTGTACATTTTAGCTTTGATGATCCAGCTAATGCAACTGGATCAGATGAAGAAAAATTAATTGTCTACAGAAGAGTTAGAGATGAAATAAATGTTTTTTTGAAAAATAAATTTTTGGAACTGGCTAAAGGTAGAATTTAGCAGCGTATTTTTTAATATTTCCTAGCATATCTTCAACTTCTAAAATAAATTTATTTTCTCCATTTTGGATAATCTCATTAAAATCATATTTCAATAATTTTCTTTTATGATCATATTCCATTAAAATCCATTTGTCGTTTAATTTTGCCTCATATTTTTTTATACCACTTTCTTTATCTTCAATTAAACATTTTATGGTTTTTTGACCTTTTAATTTTTTACCAGGAAAAATATTAACTCCAGTAATTTTTGGCATAACTGTATCTGCGGCAATTGAAAAGTCCCCAAATTCACTGATTTTTGCAGTCAAAAAGTTATTTTCCCAATTGTTTCCAAAAAATCTGAACTTATTATCCTTAACTTTTGCAATGTATACTTTGTTTTTAAGCTCTTCAGGAATATTTGTTCGAATAGATATTTTAGCTGGCTTATGTAGAGGAACTGTCTCATAATGACATTGATAAACTTTACCAAAAACTCCTTCAATAGAGTCTTTTTCTAGATAATTAAAATCAATGGTTTCATATAAATAATTTTTATTTATTGAAATTTTAAAATTATTATTCGAAAATTTATTTTCATTATACCAGTAAAAAGTTTTACTTTCTTTCTGATCTGATATGTTTAAACTGTCTTCAAACTCTGTAAGTGCTTTTTTTAAAATAAACGAAAGTTCAGATTTATTTTCATATGAATCATAAACTTCAATTTTTATTTGACGACTTATATTATCATTTAGTTTTATATGTCCATTATTGACAATTGTTTTGTAGTTTTTTAAAGAGTTATTAGGCAGCTTAAAACATTTGTGGAATTTTTTTCTAGAGAGTACTTTTTCTTCATAATCAATATGGGCATTGATATATTTGTTTTTTGAAAAATCTAATTTGTCTAGCTTAAAATGATAAATTAAGATACTGTCAAGAAATACTTTAATTGAGTTAACCCCATTTTTATTATATGCGTCATTTGATTGATCGTATGTATAAATTCCTAAACCAATTTTTTCATTTGCATAAATTGTATCATTCACGTAGTAAGTATTTTTTAGTTTTTTAATTTTATACGAAGAAGATAGTTTATGATTATTAATATCAAAAACCTTAAGTTCTTTTAAAATAGGAGATATGTCGTCTTTTACTTTAAAACCAAAGTCTAGGGG
>CAJWHM010000048.1 GCA_913041125.1 uncultured Bacteroidota bacterium
TCCCATGGGAAAAAGTTTATTTTTTTTTGTAAATCAAGGTGCAATACATCAACAGAGGGTCCTAATGAAGTAAATTTAGATAAATTTGTTTTTTTAATTTGAAAAATATAATTATCTTCTAAGTTCACATTTAATTTATTAAAAGAACTCAAAGTAACAAACTCATCAAAAACAAATTGAAATTTTTCATTGAAAAAAAGAGATTGTGCTTGATTTGGAATATCTTTTATTGATATTTTTTCAAGGCTTAAATTAAACTTATCCAATTGACTTAAGTCTGATACTAAATAATCTGTAACTAATAATTTCATTATCCAACAAAATTTATGATTTTATCTGGAATATAAATTATTTTATTAAATTCAGACAAGTTCATATCGAACTCAACTTTACAGATTTCTTCAACTTCAGATTGTTCTAATCCGATTTGAGTTTCTCGAGTGTGTCTTTTTTTACCGTTTATCTGTATTACTAGTTCATATGTAGGATCTTTTAAGTTTTTGGTATCAACTTCGGGCCATGCAGTCTTTATCAGATCTTCGTTGAAATAGTCTTCATAGATTTCAGAAGCAATATGAGGAGCCATTGGAAATAAAAGAATACATATATTTCTTATAATCATATCTTTTGAATTTTTAGATATATTTTCAGAATTTTTTAAAAAATCTGATAAATCATTATTTAATTTCATCAAATCTGATACAGCTGTGTTAAATTCAAATTTATCAAGATGATTAGAAACTGAATTAATACTTTGATTAACTTTTCTAACTATGCTTTCATCATCATTTGAACCATCTGATTCTTTTAATTTTGACAAAATTATAATGTTTTCCCAAAATTTATTTAAAAATCTTTTTGTTCCTTCAATACCTCCATCGTTCCATTCAACACCATCACTTGGAGGAGCCATAAAGAGAATATACAATCTTAAAGCATCAGCCCCATGTGTAGCAAAATAAGATTCTGGATCGACAGTATTTCCCTTTGATTTTGACATTTTGGAACCACCAAAATTTATCATCCCTTGAGAAAATAAATTTTGAAATGGTTCGTTAAAGTTTAGATAATTCATATCTCTTAATGCTTTTACAAAAAATCTTGAATACAACAAGTGAAGAATTGCATGCTCAACTCCTCCTATGTACTGATCAACAGGAAGCCAATTATTAACTTTTTCTGCATCAAAGGGCTTATTTTTGTTTTTTGAATCAACAAATCTTAAAAAATACCATGATGAATCAACAAAAGTATCCATCGTATCTGTTTCTCGTATTGCCTTGGAGCCGCATTCTGGACAATTCGTATTAATGAACTCCTCACTTTTTGCAAGAGGTGACTCATTTGTATTTTTATAATCATCTATATCTGGTAGTAGTACCGGTAAGTTTTCTTCATTCTCAGGAACCATTCCACACTTTTCACAATTAATTAATGGAATAGGGCATCCCCAATATCTTTGTCGGCTAATTAACCAGTCTCTTAATCGGAATGTTGTTTTACTAGTGCCGATATTATTTTCTTCCAAGAATTGAATAATTTTCTTTGAACCCTCCGTGTGAGATTCTAGATTATCAAACTTTCCTGAATTAATTAAAATCCCTTCTCCAACATAAGCTTCTTTTTCTATTGAAGATTCTCTACTTTTATCCGAAATAACTTGAATAATTTCAATTTTATATTTTTTTGCAAAATCGTAGTCTCTTTGATCATGACCTGGTACAGCCATAATTGCACCTGTACCATAATTTATTAACACGTAGTCTGCAATCCATAAAGAAACCGGCTGACCATTAACTGGGTTTATTACAAAAAGACCTGTATCTACACCTGTCTTTTCTTTAGTAAGTGACATTCGTTCAAATTCAGATTTCTTTTTAGCGTTTTCTATATATTTCTGTAACTCGACTCTATTTGATGAAATAAGAAGAATTTCTTTCATTAGTGGGTGTTCAGGAGATAAAACAGCAAATGTCATCCCAAATAAAGTATCTGGTCTTGTAGTAAATACATCAAAACTCAATTGAGTACCATCGATATTTAAAGAAAACTCAGCGCCTTCAGATTTACCTATCCAATTTTGTTGCATTGCTTTAACATTTTCAGGCCAATCACCAATTTGACTTAACCCTTCAAGAAGTTCATCAGAATATTCAGAAATTTTCAGAAACCATTGATTTAAATTTTTTTGATCAACTATTGAGTCACACCTATCACAATTGCCTTCTATTACTTGTTCATTTGCAAGTACTGTTTTACATGAACCACACCAATTTACTGGAGCATCTTTTTTATAAGCTAGTTTGTTTTTGTAAAGTTTTATGAAGATATACTGAGTCCATTTATAGTAATCCATACTGTGAGCAGCAACTTCTCTATCCCATTCGTAAAGAGACCCTAGTCTAATTATCTGATCTTTCATATTTTGTATGCGTTCCTCCGTAAATGTTTTTGGATGTATTCCAGTTTTAATTGCCGCATTTTCAGCTGGGAGTCCGAATGAATCCCATCCCATAGGTGATAAAACATTAAATCCATTCATAATTTTGTATCTTGTAATGACATCACCAATGGTGTAGTTTCTTATGTGGCCCATATGTAAATCTCCAGAGGGGTAAGGATACATACAGAGATTATAAAAATTTTTTTCTTTTGAATTAATATCACATTTTATTGAATTATTATCAGACCAATATTTCTGCCATTTGGATTCAATTTCTTGAAATTTATATTCATTCATAACTTATACACTTCTAATATTTTAGGAAAAACATTTTCAATGTCATATATTTCTAATACTTTTTTAATGTTCTCGATTTTTTCCAAATAAATTTTCTCATTATTTATATCATTAAATGCATTTAATATAGCATTACCTAAATCATTATTATTACTAAAAAGATATCCATTGTTTTCATTTATAAATTGATTCATAGGTTCTAGATTTCTAGTTATGCAAATCTTCTGGTAACTCATTGCTTCAAGCAATACTAAGCCAAGACCCTCTGAATAAGATGGAAAAATAAATAAATCGATGCTTTCAAAAAATTTTGATTGATCTTCAATATATCCTAAAAAGGTAGTTTTCTCTCTTAGCTCAGGTGTCATTTGGCCTTTTAGAAAGCTAACATACGAATTTGAACCGTGTCCTCCTATTACAAAATTAAATTGTATTTGTAAATTGTTTAAAGATTTAATCAAATCTTCTATGCCTTTGTTTTTATTGAGCCTTCCTAAGAAACCAATGCTTAAATTTTGATTCTGATTTATATTTTTGAGTTCTTTAATTGATATCCAATAATTTATTACATATGGCTGAATTTTTTTAGTGAGATTTTTTAACCAACTCTCAACTTCATGAGATATTACAATTACTGAATCTGCAAAAGTCCAAGCTTTAAGAAGTTTTTTAAAAAAATATAATTTAAAAACTTTCTTATAGTTATTTTCAAGATATGAGTCGTACTTGCCGTGTATAGAAACGATCCATTTAAATAAAGTTTTTGAAAAAATATACTTTTTTAATATATATATCATGTAGTCACTTCTTGGTTGGTGGGAATGAATTATGTCGTACTGATTTTTTTTAATTAAGTTTTTTAATTGTGAGTATGAAAATAAATTAAACATTCTTGGCCCATTAAGTCTGTAAATATTGTTGCAACATTTAATAAGCTCTTGTTCAATGGAAAATATATTTTTATTATCTTTTCCAATCACAATAATATCAATCAATAATCCTTCATTATTTTGTGCTCTAACTAACTCGAGTAAATGACTTTCTGCACCTCCTCTACTTAGCGAATTTATAACATGGCAAACTTTCATTTAAATCCTCGGAGTTATCCAGGTCGATTTAGGTGGTAATAATTCTTTAATGGATAATAAATCATTTGGGGTAATTGGACTAAAACTTAATAAATTATTAGTTTCTTCCAAATCATCTAATATTGGTGTGATTGTTTCCGAATCTTGAAGTAATTTTTTAAAATTATATAATTGTGAAATATCGTCATACTTAGGATTTGAATAATAAGTATCATTAAATTTAATTGCTAAACTTTTATTTCCAAATTTTTTAAAACCATGCTGAAATAACATATTTTTAAAATTTTCTTTTTCAACATTCAGTCTAAAAAGATACGACTTAATTTTTATATCATTAAAATTTACAAGTATACATTTTAATTTACTTATTGAATCAGTTTTATTCGCATACTTCCATCTATGGTGTCCGTCTAATAGGATTAACTCATCTGTTTCAAAATTAATTACTTTATTATTTATTTTTTCCTTTGGATATAGAGAGAGAACAATTGGTTCAAATTTTGAAAAATTTGTATCATCTTGTATTTCATTTTTTAATATTGTTTCTTCGTGTAGTTTTACATCAATTAAACCTTCATCAAAATGTGAAAAATCAGATAAGTACCCCGTCACATTGTATGAAGTAAATAAATATTCTCTGATATTTGAAAATTTCAACTATAAGCTTTCGTTAATAAATTTTTTGAAAAAATCCATAAAATAATTAAACATTGACTGATCAACACTGTTAAATAAACTAACTCTTATTCCACCAATACTTCTGTGTCCATTGATGCCAATTATTCCTAAATCATTGGCTTTATTCAAAAAAGTATCATTGTATTTATCTTCTTTAAATTTAAAAACAATATTTGATTTACTTCTAAATTTCAATTCAGAACTAAATTCAAATAAATTAGAATTTTCATCTAATAATTTATACAGTTCATTTGATTGGCTTATAGATTTTTTCTCAAAGTAATCTAAACCACCACTTTTTATCATCCATTCAGTTACTAAGTTAAGAACGAATATAGAAAAAGTTGGTGGTGTATTTAATACTGAGTTTGATGTTGTGAGTTTTTTTAAGTTTAAATAACTCGAATTATTAACATCAATTAAGAAATCTTTATTAACTAAACATATCGTTACTCCAGGAATTCCCATGTTTTTTTGGGCACCAGCATATATATAACTTACCTTGTCAAAACTAAATGGATATGATCCTAAGTCTGAAGACATGTCAACAAGCAAATTTGAATGCGCTACTTCGTTAAAATCTTTTATTTGTATTCCTT
>CAJWHM010000049.1 GCA_913041125.1 uncultured Bacteroidota bacterium
TGATGAGGAAAACAATGATATTACTTCTCATTCTTTTCTAAAGTAAGTCAAAACCTATATCCTTTCTGTAATTCATCCCATCAAATTTTATTTTATTAATTTGATTGTAAGAGTTTTTAAGAGCTAATTCAAAATTATCTCCCATTGATGTTATTGCTAGGACTCTCCCACCACTCGTTATAAAAGAATCACTCTTTTTTTTAGTTCCCGCATGAAATACAGATACTTGAGATAAATCATTTAAACCCTCTATGGTTTTTCCTTTCTCATATGACTCAGGATAACCCCCTGAAACTAATATAACTGTTGCAGCATGGTTGTCACTAATATTTAATTTTATATCCTTGAATTTGGGTGTCCCCATTGAACTAAAAAGATCCAAAAGATCATTTTTTACTCTTGGAAAAACAACTTCAGTTTCAGGGTCACCCATTCTGACATTATATTCTATTACATAAGGATCTTCGCCAACTTTAATTAACCCAATAAAAACAACTCCCATGTATTCCATGTTTTCTTTTTTTATTCCATCAATTGTAGGTTTTATAATTCTTTCTTCAATTTTTTCCAAAAACTTATAATCTAAAAAAGGAACAGGGGATATTGCGCCCATTCCACCAGTGTTTAAGCCTGTGTCTCCCTCTCCAATTTTTTTATAATCTTTAGCAAATGGAAGTATTTTATAATTCTTGCCATCAGTAAGAACAAAACATGACAACTCTATTCCGTCTAAAAACTCCTCTATAACAACTTTTGATGATGAATCACCAAATTTTTTGTCTAAAATCATACTTCTTAGTTCGTCTTTTGCATTCTGAAGATTATCAATAATTAAAACTCCTTTACCAGCTGCAAGACCATCAGCTTTTAGAACATATGGCGGGTTCATGCTTTCCAAAAAAGCATCAGATTGATCAATATTATCTTTTGTAAAAGTTTCATGTTTAGCGGTGGGTATATTATACCTCTCCATAAATTTTTTTGCAAATTCTTTACTACCCTCAAGTTGTCCTGCAAGTTTGCTTGGTGCAATAATTTTAATATCTTTTAAAGAATTGTCTGATTTAAAAAAATCATATATACCATTTACAATTGGGTCCTCTGGTCCAACAAAGACCAAAGAGATATTGTTATTAATTACTTCTTCTTTAATTTTTTTAAAATCATTTACGTCACCTTGAATATTTGTAGCAATTATACTGGTTCCCCCATTACCTGGAAGAGCATAAATTTTATTTACTGATTTACTGTTTGTAAAACTTGTGATTATCGCATGCTCTCTTCCACCTGAGCCTAAAACCAAAACATTCATTCATTCATAAATTTAGTTATTGTTTCTTTGATTTTCTTGAAGTATACTTTATGTTCAGTCCTTTTTTGTATGATGTCTAAATTAGTCATAAAAAATTCTTTTAAACTTACAGTCATAAAAAATTTATTTACATCTGCTGTTCTTGTTTTATGATTCTTGTGACTTAATCCTTCATTAATAAAGACTACCTTAAGGCCCATAGCTAAAGCAGGTAAGGCAGCATGGATTCTGGAAGTAATTATAATTTCACTTTTAGCTATTTCTTTCAACATGTCATTAGCAAGCTTAAGTCCTTGGTTGTGTGATGAAATTTTTCTTTTTGTTATTTGTTGGTATCTCTTAACAATTATATTTTGATTACGTAAGTGATTTTCAAAAGATATTTTCTTTAGGAGATATTTAAGTTTATGTATTGGGTATTTAATCAGTGATAATAGCAACCTATATATTGAGCTAAAGTCAATTGATGGGTTTAGTCTGTCGAATGCCCCAATTACAATAATCCCTTCAGGTTGAGTTTTATTAGTAATGTATTTATCTCTGTTAAAAGTTGTTGTTATACAAGATGAATAGTATGATTTAATTCCATTTTTTTGAAGTAGGTTTTGAGTGTAAGTGTCTCTACATCCAATAGGCTCATATTGCTTTAGATAGTTTAATGATTCTGGTTTTAATAGGTCTCTCTCTGCTGAAGGATTAATATGAAAAGAAATAAATAATGGAGATATATTATTATTTGGTGGCCAATTTTTAGGATTTTCCATAAACCAGCCATTCATGATAGTCTTTATCTTAGATCCCTTAAATTTATGAAGCCCCTCTCTATCAAGAACCTTGTGATTAATTGGGTGAATCATGTCAATTACTGCTTTGGTTTGAATATAATCCCCAATATTTCTTGAACCAATATATCCTAGCACTCCTATCTCCAAATCAAATATTTTCTTTTATTTTTTCAATTCTTGAAGCAAGATTGAATTTTTTCTTTATTCTTTTTCTAGCATTTTTGAATTCCTTTGTTCCAATATTAGAATTAATAAAATCTGCTACTTGCTCCAGATCTTTTTCGAGATCAAATAAAATTCCTGTTGAACCAATAGCATCAGGTATTCCAAAGACTTGAGATCCTATTGGAACACATCCACACAACATTGCTTCACATAATGAGTTAGGTAAACCCTCTAATCTTGAGCCCTGAAAATAAAACTTTGACTTTTGATATAAGCTCTTGATTTGAAATTTATTTTGAACACCTATGACCTTAACGTTTGGTTCTAAATTAATGTAGTCTGATATGTTTATTCCAGATTCTCCTACAATCAAAAATTCTTCATTGGGTAGCAAAGAGGCCAATTTATTAAAGTTATTTAGGCCTTTAATATTGATGACTCTTTTATCAGAAAAAAATGCAACAGTTAAAATACCTGATTTTTTTATTGTTTCGTCATAATTCCAAAATCTTGAATCATACCCTGTGTTTATTTCTTTTATTTTAAGTGGTTTATTTTGAATGAAATTTTCAACCCCTGAAATAACATTAAATTTACTTGCTGCTTTATCACAACCTTTAATAAGTGATTTGTGAACTACCCATATTTCAGAAGCCAAGTTATAATTAAGTCTTGCTATTTTAGATCGTATGTTATGTTTATAAAATACTCCGTGTTTATTTTCATTATCAACAATCGCATCATAACCTCCTACAATAATAACAGATTTTTTAAAAAAAATTTTGGATATAATAATTGGTATTAGGGCATGATAATCATTAAACCAGGAAATAACAATTTTTGAACTAGGTATATAAAATAAAGATTTTAGCAGTTCTTTAGTTCTATTCCATATAAAATATATGGTGCTTTTATGTGGCCTTGACAAGATTCTTTGAACATTATATCCTAGTGCCTCAAAAATATAGATATCTGATTTAACAAAACTTCTATTTATTGAATAACTAAGTGTAATATTTTGTTTCAAGCGTTTATTGTTTTTAATTTATCGGCAATTTTTCTGTCATTAGATAGCCTCGGTACTTTGTTTTGTCCTCCAAGTCTTCCAACAGATTTCATGTAGTTATTAAATCCTCCTCTTTCTACAGAAATCACCTCAAGGCTTTTTAATATTTTCCCATCAATTAGATCTTTGTAGTATATGTTTTGATTTATCATTTCATCATCCAGCGATTTGGTAAATGCCGACATGTCCTCTGGAAAATTCTCAAATTCTACATACCATTCATGATGCGGAAGCATGTCTATAGGATTAATGTTTGGCGCAACTGTAAACTCTCTAATTGCAACATTATGAAGTTTTATAGCTGCCTGCATTGCTTTCTCAACCTCCTCAGAAATTACATGTTCCCCAAAAGCTGATAAAAAATGTTTTATTCTTCCTGAAACTATAATTCTGTATGGGTCTAGTGATGTAAACTTGACTGTGTCTCCAATATTATAAGACCATAATCCTGCTGATGTTGATATTATTAACAGATAATTTACATCCAGTTCTACATCTTTAATAGAAATTCTGTCATACTTACCACTAAGAAAATCTTCTGCTATTATAAACTCATAGAAAATATCATTGTTTAATAGTAGGAGAAGGTCTGTTTGATCTTGATTGAACTGGTCCTGATAACCAAAAAACCCTTCAGAAGCAGGAAAAGTGGCCAAAGTGTCCATACTCTTTCCAAATAGTTTATTAAAAATTTGTCGATACGGCTCATAGCTTACCCCACCATATACATATAGTGAAAGATCAGGAAAAACTTGAGAAATTGTTTTGCCTTCTTTTAAAACAATTTTTTCAAAATACATTTGCACCCAAGATGGGATTCCCGCAATTATTGTCATTTTCTCTCCAACTGTCTCTTTGATTACAGCTTCTACTTTTTCTTCCCAATCTTCAATACAATTGGTAGTCCATGATGGTTTTCTGTTACGAAGAAAAAGCTTCGGTACATAATGAGCACTAATTCCGGAAAGCCTTCCGTGATATATTCCTTGTTTCTTGTCTAGTTCCGGACTGCCCTGCAGAAACATGTGTTTACCATTTAGGGGTTTGAAATTTTTTGTTTTAAGGAAGTAATTTAACAAAGCATCTCGCGCAGATCTAATATGTGTTTTTATAGACTCTTTAGTAATAGGAATATATTTTGCTCCTGAAGTAGTTCCGCTTGTTTTTGCAAAGTATAATGGCTTACCCGGCCATAAAATATCTATTTCACCATTAACTACTTTCTCAATATAAGGCCTAAGCTCTTCATAGTCTCTTATTGGAACTTTTTCTTTATACTGTTCATAAGATTCAATATTTTCAAAGTCATGGTTTTTCCCAAACTCTGTTTTTTCACCATTTTTTATTAGTTTTTTAAATGTATTTGTCTGCCACTTTATTGGACTATTAATCCATTTTTTGTTTCGTCTTTTTACAAGATGGGCATATAAAATTGCAATTATTGTTTTCATCTAGAATTCAATATAACTCTGTGGGTCAACTGGTTCTCCCTGATACCAAAGCTCAAAATGTAAATGTGGTCCTGTAGTTAGCTCTCCAGTATTTCCCGTAAATGCAATGATTTCTCCAGTTTCTACTCTTT
>CAJWHM010000050.1 GCA_913041125.1 uncultured Bacteroidota bacterium
TTAATGATATTACCCAAAAAATCGATCTTTGAATACTCAGGATTTTCAAATTCAACAAAATCTATGATTTTTATTCCTTCTAAATGATTAATAAACTCACCGTCAGAGTTTAATAATTTTAATGCATTCCATTCCTTAGGATTATGACTTGCTGTGATAATAATTCCCCCGTCTGCTTTTTCCATAGGTACAGCTACAGCAACTGTTGGTGTAGTTGAAAGTTCTAAGTTAATTACATTAATTCCCATACCAACTAAAGTTTGGTTTACAAGTGAATGGATCATTGGACCTGAAATTCGGGCGTCTCTTCCAGTAACAACTGTTAATGTACTTTTATTTTTTCCCTTAAGTAACTGAGCATATGCGGTTGTAAATCGCACTACATCAAGTGGCGTCAAATTTTCTTTTGTAAGACCTCCAATAGTGCCTCTTATTCCAGAAATGGATTTTATTAATGTCATTAATTTAAGTTTGAATAAATGAATTTTTTTAAAAATATGTATAAAAAATCTAATCGACGAAAATTTTATTAAAACAGTCTTATATTGAAACTAAAATCATAATTATTAAAATTTAATAATTGATTTTTTCACTAAAATTTTAAAAATTCTCGAAAACTAATTTATTTAAATGAACTTTTTGGCTCATGTATATTTGTCGGGAAATAACCCTAGTTTAGCTATTGGCAACCTTATTGCTGATAAAATAAAGGGAAAAAAAGTACATGAATTACCCAGAGAATTTCAAAAAGGAATTTATCTTCATAGATATATAGACCAATTTACAGACCAACATTTAAGATTTAAAAAATGCGTAAAAGAATTGTTCCCAGTCTATCGTCATTATAGTAGAGTTATTGTAGATATGTATTTTGACCATTTTTTGGCAAAGAACTGGAGTCATTATCATAAAATACCACTTAATGAATTTTCTAAAAATTTTTACGGGAAATTAACAGATAGTTCAATTGTTTTTTCAGATTCAATTCAAAAATTTATCATTATCCTTGTAAGTCACGACTGGTTTGGACAATATGAATCAATTTCTGGACTTAAGAATATATTAGGTCAAATGGAAAAAAGAACAAAATTTCCCTCTAAATTAAGTGACTCAATAAATGATTTAAAAATTAAATATTCTTATTTTGAAAATCATTTTTTCATTTTTTTTGATGAATTAATTGATAACACAAAAAACAAAATTAAAAGTTTATGAATACTATCATCACAAGAACACGTCTTGTATTGATATCAGTTTTATCAATTTTATTATCTGGGTGCACTGAAGAAAAATCGATTAAAGCTGCAGTAGTAAGTGCTAGAAAAGAAGCTTCTAAAATTGGAGTAGAAATAATGAAAAAAGGAGGATCTGCTTTTGATGCAATGATAGCAACTGATTTAGCATTAACAGTATGTTATCCAAATGCAGGGAATATTTCTGGTGGAGGGTTTTTAATTTATAGAACAGCAGACGGTAAAACAGGAAGCCTCGATTATAGAGAGAAAGCTCCAATAGCTGCTTCAAGAGACATGTATTTAGATAAAAATGGAAATATAGTTCCAGACAAAAGTACTTTAGGTGGCCTGGCTATTGGTGTTCCTGGGACAGTTGCCGGTTTAGAAGCAATACATAAAAAATTCGGAACTTTACCATGGAAAGATCTAATTCAACCAGCCATAAACTTGGCTTTGAATGGATATATCGTTACAGAAAAACAGGAATTAAGTTTTGCTGAAAAAAAGCAAGATTTTATTAAAATTAATGGGCAAAACACATTTTATGCTCAGAACTTTAGAGAAAATGATACAGTCAAAAATTTAGCTCTAGCAAATACTTTAAAACTTATTGCAAAACACGGCAAAGCAGGTTTTTATGAAGGTACTATTGCAAATGATTTAGTAGAAAGAGTACAAGAAACAGGTGGAATTATTACACATCAAGATCTTTTATCTTACGAGCCTGTATGGCGAGATCCAATAAATTTTCAATATAAAGATCTAAATATATATTCAATGGCTCCCCCATCAAGTGGAGGTATTTGTTTAGGTCAGATTCTGAAAATGATTGAGCCTTATAATGTAGGTCACTATAAACATAACTCTATGGAGGCTATTCAAATTATTGTGGAAGCTGAAAGAAGATCTTACGCTGACCGAAGTTTATACCTTGGTGATCCTGACTTTGTGAAAATACCACAAAATGAGCTGCTTCAAGAAAAGTATTTAAATGATCGTATGAAATCTTTTACCTTCGAAAGAGCATCAAAATCAACTGAAATTTTGCCAGGGACAATTTCATGGGAAGAAAGTGAAGAAACTACTCATTATTCAATTATTGACCCAATGGGTAATGCAATTGCAGTAACAACAACACTTAATGGTAGTTATGGATCAAAAGTTTATGTGGAAAAAGGAGGTTATTTTTTAAATAATGAAATGGATGATTTCAGTAGCAAACCTGGTTTTCCAAATATGTTTGGGCTAGTTGGTGGAAAAGCAAATGCTATTTCACCTCAAAAGCGAATGTTGAGTGCTATGACTCCTACAATAATTGAAAAAAACAACAAATTATATATGATTGTTGGAACTCCTGGTGGTTCAACTATCATTACTTCTGTTTTGCAAACTATTTTAAACGTGTATGAATATGATATGGATATTCAAACAGCAGTAGCGGCTCCTAGATTTCACCATCAATGGTTACCTGATATCATAACTTTTGAACCTAATAAATTTAAGAGAAATTTATTTGATTCGTTACAAAAAAAAGGATACGATATAAAGGAGGAATATAATAGAATAATAGGTCGTGTTGATGCAATCAAAGTTTCAGATAAAGGAATAATTTCAACCGGGGCAGATCCAAGAGGAGACGATGAAGCTTTACTACTTTATTAATATGAAAAGCAGCTAGTCTACAATTTATATCCTATTTTTGTCAGTTAATTTTATGAAAAAACTCAATCACATTATTCAAATTGAAGGAGCAAGGGTACATAATCTAAAGAACATTAATTTAAGTATTCCAAGAGATAAACTTGTAGTAATTACTGGTTTATCTGGGAGTGGTAAATCTTCACTTGCATTTGATACAATTTATGCAGAAGGTCAAAGACGTTATATGGAAACATTTTCAGCATATGTACGTCAATTTTTAGGAAATATGGAACGTCCAGATGTGGATAAGATAGATGGCTTGTCTCCTGTTATTGCTATTGAACAAAAAACCACATCTAAAAGTCCTCGTTCAACTGTTGGAACTATAACTGAATTGTATGACTATTTAAGACTACTTTACTCAAGAATTGGTGTAGCGTATAGCTACAAAACAAATGAAAAAATGGTAAGTTATACCGATTCACAAATAAAGAATTTAATATATGAAGAATATCAAAACAAAAAAATTGCTTTATTATCTCCAATAATAAAATCTCGTAAAGGGCATTACAGAGAATTATTTGAATCATTGATGGGTCAAGGTTTTACTAAAGTTAGAGTTGATAATGAGTTACTTGACTTAATGCCAGGAATGAAAGTTGATCGTTATAAAACCCATGATATTGAATTAGTTGTGGATCGTTTTACTATAAAACAAGATGATGACTTTAATAAGCGTTTTGAAGCCTCTATCTTAACTGCTATGCATTATGGCCAAGATATCATTATGGTACTTGATATTGATAAAGAAAAAGTTAGATATTTTAGTAGAAATCTGATGTGTCCATCTTCTGGAATATCCTATCCTAATCCAGAACCAAATACTTTTTCATTCAACTCTCCTAAGGGAATGTGTCCTGAATGCAAAGGCCTTGGTATTCAATATAAAGTCAATGAAAAAAAAATAATTCCTGATGAGAATCTATCAATATTACAAGGTGGTATCGCCCCTCTTGGTGTAAAAAAGAATAACTGGACATTTAAACAAATTGAGACAATTGCAAAGTGCTACAATTTTGACTTAAATGATCCTCTAAAGTCAATACCTGAAAAAGCTAAAAATATCATTTTAAACGGGAGTATTGAAAAGTTTGAAATTCCATCAAAATCATTAGGAATTACAAGAACATATAAGATCGATTTTGAAGGACTTATAAACTATATAAAAAATGCATACGATGAAGCGGCAACAACAAGCATAAAGAGGTGGGCTGGTGAGTATATGGACAGTTGTATTTGTGAAAAATGTTTAGGTTCTAGACTAAAAAAGGAATCACTTAACTTTAAAATTTCAAGATTCACAATTGCTGATCTTGTTAAAATGGATTTAAATGAATTATATGATTGGATTAATAATCTACCAAAAAAACTCAGTGAAAATGAAAATAAAATAGCTAAAGAGGTTATTAAAGAAATCCTAGATCGCTTAAAATTTTTATTAGATGTAGGGCTTAACTATTTACAATTAAATAGATCCTCAAAATCTCTTTCAGGTGGCGAAGCACAAAGAATAAGACTGGCTACACAAATAGGATCTCAATTAGTTGGTGTATTATATATTTTAGACGAACCAAGTATTGGTCTACATCAAAGAGATAACAACAGACTAATTGATTCTTTAATTTCTTTACGGGATATAGGTAATTCTGTAATTGTAGTAGAACACGATAAAGAAATAATGTTAAGGGCAGATCATCTAATTGATATGGGGCCTTTTGCAGGGAAAAATGGTGGTGAGGTAATTTCAGAGGGAAAACCAAATAAAATATTTAATGAAAATACATTAACAGGGAAATATCTCAATGGTAAATTGAAAATCAATATACCAAATCAGAGAAGAACAGGTAATGGTAATAAAATTGAAAT
>CAJWHM010000051.1 GCA_913041125.1 uncultured Bacteroidota bacterium
GTGGAGGTGTCTCTTTTACTTCCGCTGCTGGAGGTGGAGGTGTCTCTTTTACTTCTGTTTCTACTGGTGAAACGTCAAGCACTTCAGGCTCTTTCTCAATTTTTGTAGGAGCTGATTCACCTTTCAGTTCTGCCAACGCTTGTTCAACTGTAATACCTAAAGCTTTAGCTCTTGCTTCAGCAGTTCTCAATAATAAATGTTCAGGAATATCAACCATAAAAACCTCTTGCTAAAGGGGACCAGAAATCCCGCCGTCCTTTCTGACTCTCCAGAAATGTATAGCCATAAAAATTACGATAATAAATGGTAAAAACAGAACATGTAAAACATAAAATCTCAATAAAGTTGCTTCTGTTGCTTCTAAACCTGCAAATAATGCAAATTTAACTTGTTGTCCAAATACTGGCGTATAGCCTGCCATATTGCCACCAACTGTAACGGCCCATATTGCTAACTGATCCCAAGGAAGCAAATAACCGGTAAATGAAAGAAGCAATGTTAAGATCAACAAAATTACACCTATCACCCAGTTAAATTCTCTTGGTGCTTTATAGGCCCCGTGATAAAAAACTCTAGACATGTGAAGAAAAACAACTAAAACCATAATATGGGCAGCCCATCTATGCATATTCCTAACAAGAGAACCAAAAGCTATGCTTGTCTGTAAAGTCTGTATATCGACATATGCCATTTCTGTTGGTCTAAAGTAAAACATCAACCAAATACCAGTGATAGTTAAAACTATAAAAGTAAAAAAGCTCAAACCTCCAAGACAAAGAGTGTATGAAAGTCTAACACCGTGTCTTTTAACTTTTACGGGGTGTAAGTGATATAAGACGTTGTTCATCACAACATATGATCTATTTCTTGGACTGTCTGAATAACCTTTTCTGAATGGAGAACCTGGCCTAAAAATACTTCCCCAAAGCGTACTCTCTTTTAATGAATCACCAAGGCCCGCGCTTATGTCTTTTATACGATCTCTGAATTTAATTTTTTCGTTTTTCATTAAAGTCTTCCATATATATAGCCATGACGATCACTTCTTGCACCTGAGTCTTCATCCCATGGAGACTCATAAACGCCATTTTTAATGGCAGCATCAGCTAAAGATCCTGCAAACTTTCCAAGTGAAATAACCCCTGTTGGGCATCTATCTACACATAAAGCACATCTGGTGCATGCTTCTTCATCAACAACAAAGAATCCTGTTTCATTTTCTTCCATACTTGGAGCCTCTACATTTATAGAGTCTTCAATTGCTTCTGTTGATAAATAATGAATACACTTCCAAGGACAAATATCTACGCATCCTTCACATAAAATACACTCTGCTTCGTCTATATGGAGAAACTGTTTTGGTCTTACTCTAGATGAAACCTTTTCAGATTCAACCATTGCTAAATTGTATTTTTTTTCAAACTCAGGCATTTCGATAAGTACTTCTGATTTAGCCATCAGCACCTACCTTCACAACCTCTTTTCCATAATCTGAAATTCTTGTTTTACCTTTTTCCTTTGCTTCATTTATATCTTGAATCAAATAACCAACAACAAAAGCAGTTATCAGAGCACCCATTGATATTCCAACTTGGATAATATCTTTCAAAGCTCCAAGACTCATACCTATTTCATTTCCTAAAAATAGAATTGGAGGGAAATTTATAAATTCTCTTTGGTTGCTCCACTCAAGTGGTCCTTGGGATAAGTTAAGCCACTCTGATGGTAAAACTCCAAAAATTAAAGCAAACTGTACCCAACTCAAAAATGCTAAATAGGTTGCTCTAGCCCAAGTAAGTTCTGATTCTTGCCAGGCCAACATAGCCATGCCGATTAATAAGAATTGACCAGCACCAAATGCAATTAATTGACCGATTGTTTGCATCAGCCATCCTCTTGGCATCCAGTTAAAATAATCAATTACTTCGCCTTCTGGGAATCCAGCAAAATGTGCAATAATTACGCCTATAGTAATACCGCCAACACCGGCAAATATTAAAGCCACACCGATTTTGTATCGATTAACAAATATAAAATTTAACAAGTTTCCCTCAACACGCTATATACTCAAAAACCTTATACATCTATTCTATCAAGGATTACTGGGATATTATAAATTTTATGTCCCAACTTTTTTCAAAAAATTACTAATTTTATTTGAGGAATTTCTACGGATTAGAAGTACAATCAAATTGAGTACTTACTAATTAAATTAATGAGAATAAAAATTTTTCCGAAAAATGAACAGGCCTTTTCAAAATTCTTTATCGTTTTAACACCATTATTACTTTTATTATTTGGAATTACTGCATTAACAAAAGAGGCATATTTTGTTTTTGCGAATATTCTTCCTCAAAATAATATCCTTAACAGTGGATTTTTAGAAAAATTAAATAATCATATAATTTATTCATTAATTCTTTCGTTTCTAATTGTATTTTTGACTGTTTATCTCTTACCAAAAACACTTGGAAGAAAATTATTAATTTTTCCTATTTTCTTTTTAACTTCTTTAGGAGTGATTGGGCTTGAATCTCTTGATCTTTTATTAGCAATTATATTTCCCGAAAATTTCCTTTTTTTTGGAAATATAAGTTTTACATTATTTTTTAAAATACTAATGCTGTTTGCATTTGTTGGCTTAGTAATACTCAATATACTTGCAAAAAAAGAGCCCTCGTTATTTATCAGTAGTCAATATTTGTTTGGAGCAAGTGTTTTTTATTTGATTTCATTAATTATCTACCGAGGAGATTATGTAGTATTTAGTGATAATTTTTTCATCAATGCAATGTATATTTCTACACATATATATGTGGGTTATTCTTTTGTGTTTTTATCACTACTTCATTTCATGATCACAAAGGGAATAAATGGTACTTTATATAGTAAAACACTTGGCTCAATTGGTTTTTGGGGTTTTTTATTTCTTCTTCCATGGACAAATTTCAAATTTTATTTTGGATCTGTTTTGCCTAATTGGATAGAAAATATATCACTTTACCTATCAATAAGCCTCTCTCTCCCATTACTTGCTATTACGGTCAACTTTTTTAGAACTGTGGCATCAAGAAATGATGAAAATAAAATAATCTATGGTCTTGTAAGCTTTTCTTTCGGTATTTTTGTAGTATCTAATATTTTTCAAATCGTTTCATCTTTATCCAACATTATTCCGATATTAAGTCTCACAAATTTTGAGATCGCAATTAGATATGGGTATGTATTTAGTTGTCTTTTGATAACAGTCTCATTTATTTATTATTTAATACCGAAAATTTTTGGAAGAGAAATAAAATTCACAAGAATTGAATCTATGACTTCATTTCTTTTGAAACTTGTAGTCTCTGGTACTTTATTTTCAAATGCTTTAATTGGGATTATTTCCGGATATTCATGGAATGCTGGAGCTAACGCAGGAAATCCCACGATTTATGGGGAGGGTTTTAGTTTATTATGGTCATTAATAAGTACTCCGTTGACATTGATTTTGTTTTTATCTCTAATTTTACTTTTACCGTTTTTCCTATTCTTTCTTTCGGTTTTAAAAGCTGTTGTAAACGGTCCAATAACTGAAGCCGAAACAATCGAATTAACTGAAGAAGAGCTTCCAGTATGAGTGAACTCCTAAGTAAAGTAGCAGAGTTACTAAACGCACCTGAATCGTTGG
>CAJWHM010000052.1 GCA_913041125.1 uncultured Bacteroidota bacterium
GAAAAGTTTTCTTTAATTAAATCTTTTTTAGCTTTTTTTAAATTAAACTCTGCTGATAATAGAATATCATTATTATTAAATGATGAATTTCTATATGAAAAATTGATATCTTTTTTAGGTACTTTTTTCAGCTCATTCTTTGAATTAATCAGTTCAACATTAATCAAGTTTTCAGAAATCTCTCCTCCCCAAGCACCTGCATTCATTATTAAAGCTCCTCCTAATGTTCCAGGAACACCATTTAGATTTTCTAAACCAATTAAATTATTTTTAACTGCTAACCTTACAATCTTCCCAAGCATGGCGCCACACTCTGCATATAAAATATTTTCATTTAAACGAACTTCATTTAATGATTTTTTTAAAGAAATAACTGCTCCTCTTATACCATTATCACTTACGAGGATATTTGAACCTGATCCCAATATTGTTACATTAGTTTTATTTTCATTAATTATTTCAATTACACTTATTAAATCTTTTTTACTTTTAGGAAAAATCATCAAATCAGCTGGACCACCAATACCATAAGTTGTATGCTTTTTGAGCGGTTCATCAACTAAACACAATGAAGATGAGTTATTTTCAATTTTTTTAATAATATTTTTAATCATTAAAGTGTTTTCCTAGTTCTTCTGCAAATCTCCAAATATTTCCTGCTCCCATTGTTAAAAAAATATCTTTATCGCTTGCGATAGATTTTACTTTTTTAACTATTTCATTCAATGGTACAAAGGAAACATTTTTATGACCTAATCTTAGCATTTCATCTATAATTAAATTTGAGCTTATTGATTCTTCATAATTTTCTCTAGAAGCATAAATTTCAGTTATCATAACATTGTCTGCTTTCATCAAAGCTTTTGCAAAATCCTTATAAAACTCTTTTGTTCTTGAAAAAAGATGCGGTTGAAAAACAACATTTAGATTTGTGTCCCAATTTTCTTTTACAGTTTCGACTACGTTTTGAACTTCAACTGGATGATGCGCATAATCATCAACGATCATAACATTTTTATTTGCCTTTATATCAAACCTTCTTTTTACTCCTCCAAAATTGCTTAATGCGTTACAAGCCTTCTCAATATTGATCCCCATGGTTTCACAAACTGCTAGTGCAGCAAGAGCATTGTAAACATTATATCTCCCTGGAACTGAAAGATTTACAGAGAATTTTCTGTCTTTAATCTTTGCATTGAAAGAAACTTTTCCATTTTTTTGTTGAATATTGTCTGCTTTGATATCAACGTCTTTATTTTCAATTCCATATGATATTAAAGGTTTATCAATTCTTTTGATAATTGATGCAACATTACTTGAATCAAGGCAAGCACACACAGAACCGTAAAATGGAACAGAATTAGCAAATTGAATAAATGTTTCCTTTAAATCTTCAAGATCTTCATAACATTCAATGTGCTCGAAATCTATATTGTTGATTACAGCAATTGTAGGACTTAAATGAAGAAGGCTCTTGTTATACTCATCAGCTTCAACAACAAAAGTATCTCCACTACCAAGAGCTGAATTAGACTCTAATGACTTAACTACACCACCAACAATAATAGTTGGATCTAATTCTAAAGCTTTTAAAATACTTCCAACCATTGATGTTGTAGTAGTTTTTCCATGAGTTCCTGAAATTGCAACAGTAGAATTATTTAATTTAGCTATTTCAGAAATCATTCTAGCTCTTGAATAAACTAACAAATTTTTAGATAAAGCATTCTTTAGCTCAACATTATTTTTGGGGATTGCGTCTGAATAAATAACTAATTCAGAATCAGAAATATTTTCTGCATTATGACCAATTGTAACATGTATTCCCAGGTCTATAAGCCTTTGAACATTTGGAGAATCAGAAATATCAGACCCAGTTACTAAAAAACCTTTATTTTTTAAAAGCTCTGCTATCCCACTCATTCCAATTCCACCAATACCAATGAAATGCACTTTTTTTATGCTATAAAGCATACTTTTTCTCCAAAATAAAGTTTGAGATTATTGATAGAGTATCAGGAATAGCAATATTCTTGAAATTGCTTTTCATCGAATCTAAAATTCTATCATTTTGAGATAAATTTTTTAATGTAGACACAAAAACATCCTCATTAAAATTATCCTCTTCTATTAGCTTTGAGCATAAATTATCTTGAAGGTATTTAGCATTATAATGCTGATGATTTTCAGAAGAGTACTTAAATGGAACTAAAATTGATGGTTTTTTAAATTTTATTAACTCAGCAATCGTCATTGCACCAGCTCTAGATAAAACTAAATCTACATTTTGATATATTGCAGACATTTGATTGCAATAATCATATATAATAATATTTTTTCGTTCTAAATGTTTTAAAGATTCGTAATTATTTTTTCCAACTATCCAAACAATATTGATAAAATCAAGTGAACCGCTCTCTAAAGCAATTTTAATTTTTTCATTAAGAAATTTTGATCCTTGGCTTCCTCCAAATACTAAAAGCGTTTTTTGATTTTCTGAAACATTTAAAGTGATATTTTTTGTGCTTGAAATAAGAATTGGATTACCAGAATAAATATTATTTGATTCCTTCAAAAATTTTTCAGCATTCTTAAATCCTAAAAAAACAGCTTTTGCTTTTTTACTAAATATTTTTGTTACAATACCTGGATATGAATTTTGTTCATGTAACAGGTATGGAACTCTCAGTATCTTAGCTACCATTAATGGTAGAAAGGAAGAATATCCACCTGTAGAAATAACTAGATTTGGTTTTTGTTTAATAAAAAATATTACAACGCTAAAAAATCCAAAAATGATATTGATAAACAATTTTAAATTTTTAAGAATCAATTTAAAAGTTAGCTTTCTGTTTAGTCCAGAAATTGTAATCAGTTTATATTCAATATTTTCATTTTCTATTTTTGAATTTTCTATACCTTTTTTAGCTCCGACATAGGAAAAATTAAAATCTGACTTTGAATAAAGATCTTTTTTTATTGCCATAAGAGGATAATAATGTCCTCCGGTTCCTCCACCGCATAACAGAATATTCATTTTAGACATTAACTCTTAATCTCCATCTTTTTACATTAAGCTTTCTTTGAGCTTTACTAATATTCAAAAGTATTGCAATCATCATCAGGTTTGTAATCAATGATGAACCACCATAACTGATAAATGGAAGAGGGACTCCAGTTACTGGAACTAATCCTATAACTACTCCAATATTTATAAAAGCATAAATTGTAATACTTAAACCAAATCCAATTGAAAGCATGATTCCAAAAATATCATTTGATCTTTTTGAAATTTGAACTGCTCTATAAAAAATAATATAATAAACTAGCATTAATAGGCTTCCTGCAACAAAACCTAATTCTTCTCCAATTATTGCAAAAATAAAATCAGTATGTGTCTCTGGTAAATAAGAATACTTTTGAATGCTTTCTCCAATACCCATTCCAGATAATCCTCCTTGTTTTAAACCTATTAATGCTTGATTTGATTGATATCCTATACTTGCTGAGCTTGTTGGATCCATAAATGATAAAATCCTTCCTAATGCATAATTTTTCTCATT
>CAJWHM010000053.1 GCA_913041125.1 uncultured Bacteroidota bacterium
AAGAGAAAAGCACAAGAAATCCAATAAAGTATTGGACTATCTCTTTATTTCTTTTGTTCTCTTCTAATTTTGCTAATGAAAAATTTTCATTATTTACCTCCTTATTTACAAAAAATGATGATGGAAAAACTGTTCTAAGCTTCATTTCATTATTACTTGAAAATTCAGAAGAGAAAAATGATAATGAAGAATTTTCAATTCTAAATTCATATTTATCAGAATTGGATGGATATTCTATATCATAAATAATATCATTTTCCTTAATTTCAGAGGAAAATTTTTGTGAAATGAATAGATCTCCAGGTTTTTTATCCCAATTATCAGATAAATAAATCCAGTAAAATTGACTATCTTTTTCTCCGATTGTAAATGGATTTTCTAAAGAATACTTTACAGTAAATTTCTTATTTTCATTTGATGAATTATGATATAAATAAATTCTATAAGAGTTTTTTCTTTCATCTATTAAAAATGTTCTCTCTTGCTTTGTATTTTTATTTAAATATGCTATCCCATCTTCAAAAACTTGAATATCAAATATTTTATCAAATCCTCTTTTAGGAATAACTTGGTAGACAAATGTAAAATTTCCATTAAAACTAAATTCTCTAGTTTCAACGAAATCTATTGTTCCATCATTATTAATGGTAGCCTGAATGTCAGTTGATAAGATTTTATATGATTTATCCGCTGCAGTTAAGGTGCTTAAAGCGATGAACAGAGTAAATAATGTTTTTATTAAAATTATGGATTTTTTCATATTGTAAAGTACACTTTACATATTTGAATGTCAAAAACTAAATTTTAAAATTAATATTTATTAATATCCAATCTGATATGAAACTAGTAGAGATAAAAAAATAATAATCCAAGCAGCAAGCAAAAAAATAATTATCTTGTATGAAGGTTCATTCTTCATTCTATCCTTAGTTAATTTCATTTTGTAAATGTTTTCTAAATTCATGAAAATCTACTTCTAATTTATGTCTAGGTGTATCAATAAAGTCATAAGGCATATTATTTTGCTGATCATGAACTGCTTTTTTAAAATCTGATGGTAATTTCCACTCACTTTTGAGATATTTTACAATTTGTTGAGATTGTAAATCTGATAATGGCCATATACATCCAAGGGGTTGTAATAAACCAACAAACATTAAATTGTTGTATTTAGGATGGAAACAAAAATTATATAAATCAATATCATTTTTTTCATAATCAATATTTGATGTGCTGAAAAAAGGAAAACTAATTTTGTATCCAGTTGCAAAAAGGACTATGTCAAATTCTTCTTTCTTACCATCAATAAATTCAACTGTGTCTCCTAGAAAACAACTTATATTTTTTTGAGGAGTAATCTTTCCATGCTTAATGAAATAAAGAAGTTCAGAATTGATAGTTGCATGCGATTGTAAAATATCATGATCTGGTTTTTGTAATCCATAATTTTCGTAAGATCCTTGAACAATTTTTAAAGCTAATTTTTGTAAAAACAATCTAATACGTTGCGGAATCCATAATGTTTTAGCGTAATAAGCATCAGATGGCATTCCCATCATAAATTTTGGTATAAAATGGTATCCCCTCCTCATACTTATAGATGTTTTTTTAGCTACCCTACTTACCTCAACAGCGATATCACATGCAGAGTTTCCCCCACCAACAACTAATACAGATTTATCTTTAAAATACTCGTTATTCTTAAATTGATGTGAATGCATTAATTCGCCAGAAAAATCACCTTCAAAAGCAGGTATTCTTGGACTCCAATGATGACCATTTGCAACAATCAAATAATCAAAATCTTCGCTTGAATCTTCAAAAAATAGTTTCCATTTATTATTTAAAGGAATGGCCTTGCTTACCTTGGTATTGAATTTTATGAATTGTTTTAGATTAAATTTCTCTACATAACTATTAAAATAAGCTAATAATTCAGCTCCAGATGGATAATCTGGATAATCATCAGGCATAGGGAAATCAGTATACTCAGAAAACTTCTTTGAACTGATTATGTGCGTAGTTTTAAAAACACTGGAATGACCAGTTTTATCTTTATATACCCAATTTCCACCAATTTGATCATTCATTTCAAAACAAGTTACACTAAACCCATTTGACGATAAATTTTTAAGAGCAGTAATACCTGATGGACCAGCACCAATTATGGCAATTTTTGGATTGTTAACCATGCTAAACTGGCGAAATTATGTTTTTATCATTAGATAATAGGATGAAAGATGATACTAGTAGAGTGAAAACCGCATAACACATAATAAAGAAGCTCATTGAAGAAGAAAAGTAACCAAGTTGAAGGCATACTAAAACACCAATTGATTTAAGAAGCTCAGCTTTGAAACCTATTCTTTTTCCATCCAAGATAAAAGAATTGGTCACAGCCGCAAAAACTACTAAAATAATTACTGCAAAAATTTCATTAAAAACATAGCTCTGAACATTAAAAAGCATAATCACTGTCATAATATTGATAACTGTAAATTGAGTTCCAGCAAATATTTTTTCTCTTAATCCAATTTGTGGGTCATACTTTTCAAAGCTCGATAAATCATTTTTCTCAATTGGGAATTTCAGAGAAACATCCTCTGGTCTCCAACTTGGCGGGGAAAACCAAACCCTAATTTTATCTGACCATTTTTTTGTGTGATATGAATCAAAAATCATTTGATAAAATACTTCAATATTGGCCCAAAACGGATTGAATGATTTCAATGGCTTAACAGTACCATAAACAGGTTTTAAATCTGATCTTTCATCGATAAATGTTCCAAAAATTCTATCCCAAAGTATAAAAACACCTCCATAATTTGCATCTAAGTAATCATCATTTTGAGCATGATGCACTCTATGATTTGAGGGCGTAACAAAAATATATTCTAAAAATCCAAGCCTTCCAATATGTTCAGTATGAACCCAAAATTGATAAATCATATTTAACCCGGCAACAGCAACATAAATATGAGGAGGAATTCCAATTATAAATAAAGGAAGAAAAAATACCCATTTCCATAAAAAACCGGTGCTTGTTTGTCTTAAAGCGGTTGATAAATTAAAATCTTCTCCGTGATGATGAACTACGTGAGTTGCCCAAAAAACTTTTATTTCATGATGGATCCTATGCATCCAATAATAGCAAACATCATATAATATAAACGCAGTTACCCATACCCACGCATCTTCACTATTAAGTAATTTTAAATTGTATTGTTCGGCAATGGCTTTATAAACCACATATTGAAACCCTAAACCCAAGATTGGAACAAATCGACTAATTAATCCCAAGGAAATACTAGTTATTGCATCATTAATACGATAATTGTTTTTCTTGGTAATTATTCCATAAAAAAACTCCATTAGAATAAGTCCAAAAAATACCGGAATTGACAATGTAATTAGTATTGAGGAGTCCATTATATAATTTATAAAACTTTTAAAGCTTTATGCCATTTTTTTGCATACCAAAATGTTC
>CAJWHM010000054.1 GCA_913041125.1 uncultured Bacteroidota bacterium
ATAAGGATAATCAAGTTGCTTTTGCAAGAGTTTACAGAAATCAAGCTCCTTACACTGAGACAAATAAAAGTCAAAGAGTAATGGAGAATGGTAAAATATTTTCCCATCATCCAAACATTAATACTGTTAGGAAGTTTGCTGAAGCTCTTGAAAGAAATGACAAAGAAAATATGATGACTGACTATCATGAAAATGTAGTTGTTAATGGTCTTTTTAATGATTGGGGAAATGATCCTCTTAACTTAGAAGATTTGAAAAATGGATTTGAAAATTTTCATAATAACTATGAAATTAAATCAATGGATACTTGGAATATCAGATATTTTGAAGTTGATTCTGGTCCAAACTTTGTCCAATCTTGGTGGAGAGTTGACGTAAAAAGAAAGTCTGATGGAAAAGATATTGTTTTTCCAGTGATGTTTAATCACGGATTTGATAATGATGGAAAAATTATTAGACATTTTGAGGCTTGGAATGGCCAAAAGATTTATGAGTAGATAAAACAAAAAAACCCTCTCATTTGAGAGGGTTTTTTATTTAATGTAAATAAACTTTATTTACTCTTGAAAAGATGCCATAAATCCACCAAAATCAAAATAATCTCCTCCTTGAATGAGTAGGCCATCTTTAAAGGCCATCGCATGGTACGATTTTAAAGTGAATTCCTTACCAGTTTCGGTGTGAACGCCAGTCCATGTTCCATAGGTTCTAACACTACCATCATTGATACCTGTTTCAGGATCTACACCAGGTAACCAATTATCAGCTTCATAACTGATATTGTCAAACATAGTTTGGTACATTTTCATTGCCTCAACGTGGCCTTCTTTACCATAATTTTCAGATCCATAAACAGGCTGAGCCCAATCTAAATCTTCGTGAATAAGTGCAGCTTGTGCCTCCCAGTCTTCAGAGCTATGTAGTTCAATAAACTTCATTGCTAATTCCTTGTTTTTTTCAAAATCAGGATGCATAGCAGATGGTTTATCACCTTCACAAGAGCTTAATAAAAAAAGTGTAATAAATAATAATAGATAATTTTTCATACTTGTAAATTTAATTTATTAAATATAAAATTTTTATTTGATAGAAAGTGGGTGATACTGGATTCGAACCAGTGACCCCTACCCTGTCAAGGTAGTGCTCTGAACCAACTGAGCTAATCACCCATTAATATGCTTTAAAGTAATAGCATTTATTCATCTACAAATCTTATTTCAACCCCATAGTAAGGAGTTGGAAAATAATTTTTTTCAAGCACATCAGTTACAATTAAATCTTTATTTACAATTACTCCAATTTTTTTGGAATCATCAACTCTAATATCTGTTCCTCTTGTTTGAGATGAAAAAGTAGTTCGTGTTTGTGAATATTGAGCAGTAACATTTGTAGAATAGTAATTTAAGAATGAGTCCTTATTTACTTTAGTATAAGAATTCATGATTGATCCATAACCACCTAAATTATATTTACTAGCATTTGTGTTGATACCATAACTGGTTGAAATTGAACCAGTTGTTTGAGATTCAGATTTTGTTAATGCTTTTTTTATTGAATTCATAGCTCCAGTTGTTGAGCTTTCTTTTTCAGTAATTTTTCTTTCAAAAACCCATACATATTCAAATGTATTCGAATCTAATTCAAAAAGTTGTGAATTTGGGCCCCATTCTTTTAGTAAATCTTTCAGGTTCATGCCTATAAAATCATTTTTAAAATCATCGAGAGCTTTATAAAAATTCTTTTCATATTCTTCATAAAAATAATTATATAAGTCTCTTGTATTTAAGAAAAATTTATTACCAAAATTTATATTAAGTATCCTAGCAGATTTTCTAGCTTCTTTTCTTTTTTCTTTATCGTCAGAATTTGTACTAATACCTCCTCCACCTAACAAAGTTCCATAATTTCCTCTATCCCATAAATCTCCATCTTCATCCAAATATTCAATCCTACTTAAATTAATTCCTATAAGCTTTGCGGAAACATTTGACTTATTTGATACGTCTAATTCTCCATTATTTACTTCAAATTTTGGCTGATTTCTTGTAAAAAAACCTTCTTTTTTTACTGATGTTATGGTTATAAAATTCAAATCAGCTTCTTCATATAATTTTTTTCGAAGACTTGCAGCAATTTCTTCTCCTACATCACCATAAAAAGCTCCATCATCAACATTTTTTCCTTCTTCATATTCATTTAAAGATATTGATTTAAAATCATTTTTATAAATACTAAAAATAGCATTATTTAGAGGATTTCTGTAATAAATTCTTTCTGCTGGAAAATCAATATATAAATCAGCTTCTGGTGTTTTATCTCCATTATCTAATGTAACTACTCCCCTTGAAATGAGTTGTACGGGATTGTATTCATTTTTTGTAACTGTAGTCCACTTTATATCTTGACCAAATAAACTAGAATTAAATAAAATGACTAAAAATATCGTTAGTTGTTTCATGATTTATCTTTATTTCAATTTAATAAAGAAAAAAACAATTCACAAATTGAATTTATATTAGCTCTGCAATCATACACCTCACACTACCACCACCACATTTTTGAATTGTAGGAATTGGAATATTTACAATTTTTGATTCAGCTGATAAAATGTTTTTTTGATGATCATTTAATGAGCTATAAGCTAATTCACTTATAACAATAATTTTATTCTTTTTATCTCCTAATT
>CAJWHM010000055.1 GCA_913041125.1 uncultured Bacteroidota bacterium
CAATAAGATCTTCAATACCTTTATTTTTATTTAATCTTCCTAAAAAACCAATATTGACAGAAGAATTCAAATCGACTGACTTATAACTTTTTAAAGAAATCCAATAATTAATCACGTGTGGTTTAACAAGCTTTGTATGACTAGCTAGCCATGACTCTACTTCATTAGAAATTACAATTACTTCATCAGCAGTATTCCAAGACTTTACTAACTTTTTAAAAAAATATAACTTAAATTTTTTTTGGATATTGTTATTAAGATAAGAATCGTATTTTCCGTGTATGGATACAATCCATTTAAATAGATTGTCTGAAAATAAATATTTTTTTAAAAGATAAACCATAAAATCACTTCTTGGTTGATGTGAATGAATTACATCATATGAATTATTCCTGATTATTTTTCGAAGTTTTATGTAAGAAAAAATATTGAACATACGAGGGCCTTTCAATCTATAGATTTTCCTACAAACATTAGATAACTCCAATTTAATTGATAAGATATCAGAGCTATCTTCACCAATAACAATTACATCTGTAATTAATCCTGTAGTTGATTGTGCTTTAACTAACTCAAGTAAATGACTTTCTGCACCGCCCCTATTCAATGAGTTTATTACATGAGCAACTTTCATTTAAAGCCTTGGTGTAATCCAAGTAGATTTTGGAGGTAATATAAAATCAATATTTATTAAATCTTCTGGTGTTAATGCTGTGAACTTTATAAGCATAGAAGAATCACTTACATCTTCAAGAATAGGTGAAATAATATTTTCATTCTGCATAATTTTTTTAAAACCATATAAATCCATCAAACTAGGTTTGCTTTTATTAATAAACTTTTCGTTATTAAAGAAAATTCCAAAATCTCCTTCATTAGATTTAAAATAACCTGCTTCATTTAAATATTTAAGAAAACTTTCTTTTTCGTTATTTATGCTATACAGATAAGATTTAATTTTTATATCTTGAAAATTTATCAATATACATTTTAATTTATTAACTGAATTTTCTTTATTTGCATACTTCCATCTATGATGACCGTCCAAAAGAATTAATTTTTCAGTTTCAAATGTTTTAACCTGACTGTCTAAATATTCCTCTGGATACAGTGATAAAACAATCGGTTCAAAATTATCAATATCTACACCTGATGAAATTTCATTTTTTGTAATAGTCTCTTCATGGAGTTTAATTTTGTCAACTTCATTCTGATATTGTGAAAAGTCTGAAAGATACCCTACAGTTTTATCTTTATCAAATTTATATTCTTTAATGATTGAAAATTTCAATTATTTAATCCCTCTTACATAATTTTGAAAATATTTCATAAAGTAATCGAACATGTGATCATCAATACTGTTAAACAAACTAACTCTTATACCACCTACACTTCTATGGCCGTTTATACCAATAATCCCCTTTTTAGCAGCCAAATTAACAAATTCTTTGTTATGTTCATCATTTAAAAAATTAAATACAATATTTGATTTACTTCTATATTTGTTATCAACTTTGCAATCTAAAACATCTGAATTGCTATCGATAAAATCATATATTTCTTTTGATTGTTCATGTGCTTTATTTTGAAAATAGTCAATACCGCCCATTTCGAGCATCCAGTTTGTTACAAGATTAAGTACAAATATAGACATAGTTGGAGGAGTGTTTAAAATAGAATTTGATTTTGCTAGAAGCTTAAGATTTAAATATTTAGGATTATCTGAATCAGTTAAAAATTCTTCCTTAACTAGACAAATTGTAACTCCAGGTATCCCCATATTTTTTTGAGCACCAGCGTATACATAGCTTAAATTATTAAAATTAAAATTGTATGAACCTAAGTCTGAGGACATATCAATTATTAAATTTTTATGATTAATAGTGTTGAAATTTTGAATTTGTAAACCTTCAATTGTCTCATTAGAAGTTAAATGTAGAAAATCTATATTTTGAAAACCAGCGTATTCTTTATCTAAGTAGGTTTCTAATTCTCTATCTCTAGCCTCAAACACATCGAAATTATTAAATACTTTTGCATAATCTTCTGCAGTTTTTTTTCCCCATGTACCTGTTACTAAGCAACCTAAATTACGATTTTTTGGAATATTCATTGGTACAAAAGTATTTTGATAAGTAGCTCCCCCTTGTAAAAGCAAGACATTAAAATCTTTTGGAAGGTGAAATAACTTTTCAAAATTAAGATTTATTTCATTTAGTAATTCATCAAATTCTGAGCTCCTATGAGAAATTTCTAAAACAGATTTTCCAGTTTTTTTATATTCCTTTACAGCTTTTTCAACTTTGTTAATAACAACTTGTGGTAATTTTGATGGACCGGGAGAGAAATTAAATACTTTTGTCAACTAATACCCCCATATTTAACATTCTAAACCCGTATCCAAAAATTAAGCCTGTGAATGCGTTGAATTCTTCT
>CAJWHM010000056.1 GCA_913041125.1 uncultured Bacteroidota bacterium
TCATTCATAACTTATATACTTCTAATATTTTAGGAAAAACATTTTTTATGTCATAGATTTCTAATACTTTTTTAATATTCTTGATTTTTTCTAAATAAATTTTTTCATTGTTTAAGTCATTAGAAGCATTTAATATTGCATCTTTTAAATCATTATTATTACTAAATAGATATCCGTTGTTTTCATTTATAAATTGATTCATAGGTTCTAGATTTCGAGTTATACAAATTTTTTGATAACTCATTGCTTCAAGTAATACTAAGCCCAGACCTTCTGAATAAGAAGGAAAGACGAATATATCAATACCTTCAAAAAATTTTGACTGATCTTCAATGTATCCTAGGAAGGTAGTTTTCTCCTGTAGCTCTGAAGTCATTTGATCTTTTAGATAACCAATATATGAATTTGAACCGTGTCCTCCTATTACAAAATTAAATTGTATTGGTAAATTGTTTAAAGATTTAATCAAATCTTCGATACCTTTATTTTTGTTTAGCCTTCCTAAAAAGCCAATAGTTAAATTTTGATTCTGATTTATATTTTTGTGTTCTTTGATTGATATCCAGTAATTAATTACATACGGCTGAATTTTTTCTGTGAGGTTTTTTAACCAACTCTCAACTTCGTGAGATATGACAATTACTGAATCTGCAAAAGTCCATGATTTAAGAAGTTTTTTGAAAAAATATAATTTAAAACCCTTCTTGTAGTTATTGTCAAGATATGAGTCATACTTACCATGTATGGAAACAATCCACTTAAATAAATTTTTCGAAAAAACATACTTTTTTAAGATATGTATCATATAGTCACTTCTTGGTTGGTGTGAATGAATGATGTCGTACTCATTGTTTTTTATTAAATTTTTTAGCTTGAAGTATGAAAATAAATTAAACATTCTTGGACCATTAAGTCTGAATATATTGTTGCAACATTTATTTAGTTCTTGTTCAATGGAAAAAATATTTTTATTATCTTTTCCAATTACAACTATATCAATCAATAATCCTTCATTATTTTGTGCTTTAGCTAACTCGAGTAAATGACTTTCTGCACCTCCTCTATTTAACGAATTTATAACATGGCAAATTTTCATTTAAATCCTCGGAGTTATCCAAGTGGATTTAGGAGGCAATAATTCACTAATATAAAGTAAATCATTTGGGGTAATTGGAGTAAAGCTTAAAAAATCATTAGTCTCCTCTGAGTCATCCAATATAGGTGTAATTGTTTCAGAATCTTGGAGAGTTTTTTTAAATTTATATAATTGTGAAATATTTTCATGATTAGGATTTGAATAATAAGTATCGTTAAATTTAATTCCTAAACTTTTATTTTCAATTTCTTCAAAACCCTCTTGGATTAATAAATTCTCAAATTCTTCTTTTTTAACATTTAATCTGAAAAAATATGACTTAATTTTTATATCATCAAAGTTTACAAGTATACATTTTAATTTATTTACTGAATCTGTTCTGTTTGCATATTTCCATCTATGGTGTCCATCTAAAAGGATTAACTCATCCGTTTCAAAGTTAATTACTTTACTATTTATTTTTTTATCTGGATAAAGAGAAAGAACGATTGGTTCAAATTGTGAAAAATTTGTATCATCTTGTATTTCATTTTTTAATATTGTTTCTTCATGAAGTTTGACGTCAACTAAACTCTCATCAAAATTTGAAAAATCAGATAAGTACCCCATCACATTGTATGGTGTAAATAGATACTCTCTAATGTTTGAAAATTTCAACTATAAGCTTTCATTAATAAATTTTTTTAAAAAATCCATAAAATAATTAAACATTGGCTGATCAACACTGTTAAATAAACTAACTCTAATTCCACCAATACTTCTATGTCCATTGATTCCAATTATTCCTGAATCATTAGCTTGTTTTATAAAAGTATCATTATATTTATCTTCTTTAAATTTAAAAACAACATTTGATTTACTTCTAAATCTCAATTCAGAACTAAAGTCAAATAAATTAGAATTTTCATCTAAAAATTTATACAGTTCATTTGATTGGCTTATAGATTTTTTTTCAAAATAATCTAAACCACCACTCTTTATCATCCATTCAGTAACTAAGTTAAGAACGAATATAGAAAAAGTTGGTGGTGTGTTTAATACTGAGTTTGATGTTGTGAGTTTTTTTAAATTTAAATAATTCGAATTATCAACGTCAATTAAAAAATCTTTATTAACTAAACATATGGTTACTCCGGGAATTCCCATGTTTTTCTGTGCACCAGCATATATATAACTTACTTTGTCAAAACTAAATGGATATGATCCAAGGTCTGAAGACATATCAACAAGCAAATTTGAATGCGCTACTTCGTTAAAATCTTTTATTTGTATTCCTT
>CAJWHM010000057.1 GCA_913041125.1 uncultured Bacteroidota bacterium
ATATAATTTCAGGTGGAAGATTATTACTCTTTTGTAAAGTAGCTTTCAAGATCTTTTAAAGTCTTTGTTGTTTTTTTAATGTCCTTTATTATAAGGCCTTTTTCTAATAAAACAATTCTGTCTGAAACTTCTGTAACATCTTGTAAATCATGACTGGAAACAAGCACAGTTACATCTTCTTTTTTAGATAGGTTTTTAATTATTTTTTTTAATCTAATTTGAGTAGTTGGGTCAAGATTAGCAAAAGGTTCGTCAAGAACAATAACCTTTGGATCTCCAATTAATGCTGCAACAATACCAACTTTTTTTTGATTTCCTTTAGAAAGATCTCTTATATATTTCTTTCCGCCTAAAATTTCATTATTAAACAAGTCTTCAAAATCAGTTAAAAAGTCATCTACTTGTTTTTTTGAAAAATTTCTTAATTCTCCTACAAAGTAGAAATACTCTTCAGGCATTAAATAACCAATAAGAAATGAATCATCAAGAAATGCAGAGGTGAAACTTTTCCAATCTTCACTAGTCCGTACATTAATATCATTATTTAAAACTTCACCTGTAGATGGTTTAATTAAGTCTAATAATGTGCTGAATAACGTAGTTTTACCTGCTCCATTATTACCAACAAGACCAAATGCCTGGCCGGGCTGAATTTCCAGTGATTCTACATCAAGCACTGTTTGTTTTGAATAAGTCTTAGATATGTTATTGAATTTAATCATAATTAATTGGTTTCTTTATATGCTGATAAAGTAGAGTACTTCTCAGTTTTATATGTTTGTATAATAAGTTTGAAAACAGGCTTTCTAAAAAACACCCCAACTGCTCCTAAAATTCCAATTGCAAAACATCCTATCATAGGAGTAAAAAATTTCGAAACAACCAAATAAACAACTACTGGAACTACCATTTGTGGAATTGTCAATAGCAAAGTTTTTGAATTAAAAGCTTTTGAATCTCCCATTGCATTTTTCATTGAATCTAAATCAACTTTTGATTTTGTAAACGCTCCAGCCCATAAAGTCAGATATGAGTTCAAACCTAAATTATATACTCCGCAACAAATAATTGCCACAAAATGAAATAGTCCGAAATAAGCATATATAGGTGAAGCCAAAAGAGTTGCTATACCAATTCCTAAACATCCTAAATACCATTTAGATTTTAAATAATCAATGTATTTAATATTTTGACACATCATGAAAGAATAGTGTTGGCTATCCCAACTTGGAACTAATCCACAAAATGTAAACATAAATCCACCAGTTGAAAACAAGTATCCAAAAATTAACATTGTGTCTCCGTAAATATCTTGAGCCCATAAAAATATTAGACCGTACAATACAAACCCTATGCCCATGAGTGCAGTATTCCTTGCTCTTTTAGATCTTTTTATCAATCTAAAATCATTTCTTAAAAACTTAGCCATTTCTCCGAAACGATTTAAAAATTTGAAATCATCTTGACGTGCTTCAGCTACTTGAACTTGTAAACCAGTATCAATATATAGTCCAAATCGAAAGAATCTAATTACGCTGTAATATGTATATGCAAGAAGTCCAATTGGAATCAAAACTAGAATTGGTTGATTGTAAAAGCTGGTGAAAATAATTTTTGAATAAACAGTAAAGTCTAAAAAATCCCAATATTCTAAAGCTCTAAATAAAATAAGAACTCCAGCAATAATTAAGACAAGTGAGTCCCGCTTATTTAATACAATATTTAAATAATTCGTTATATAAACTATGGCTATAATGGAAATATTCCAAAAAATTAATTTATTTGAATCCAAATCTCCCATTGAATACACAGTCAATGAAAAAGGAACCAAATAGAAAATTGACATTAAATTAAAAGTTGAAAAATTAGTTCTATTGACTGCAAATCTTATCACTTTACTTTTTTTCATTGGCGTAAGTAACAACTGTCTGATATTGACAATTGGAATTTTTTGAAGGATATAACGAAGAACTATCCAATAAGCAAAAGCATAAATTAAATTTTCATTAATCCACTCAAATGGGAATTCAATATTATCAGCATCTGGATTTAATACGCTAGTTCCTGTTCCATGAATAAACCCAATAGCTATCGCCATTAACGTAAAGTATATAATACCTAACCATGCAAATATTTTTGCAAATAAGCTCCCGCCCATTGAAGCTGATCTAAAAAAAGACTTGTATTGAAGTTTTACTAATTGAAACACGCCGCAAGTTAATGAATATTCAGAATTTATTTAATCAGAAAATTTTCTATAATATTTCCATAAAAAATATATCATAATTAATGAAAATAAAATTGATAAGTAT
>CAJWHM010000058.1 GCA_913041125.1 uncultured Bacteroidota bacterium
TAATACCTTCATGGCTTTTGATCTTAATAGTATCAAGGGATTTGGCAATTTTGGGTGCTGTAATTATTTCTTGGCTTATGGAAAGTGATTTAAAAATCGAACCAATTTTTTCAAGTAAAATTAACACATTTCTTCAAATTCTATACATTTGCTTAATTTTATTGAATTTATCAAACTTTATCAATTTGAATACTCTTGGAAGTATTATAATTCCTTATTTTTCTTATATAATTGGCTTTTTTACGTCATTATCTTGGGGTATTTACTTGGTATTATGGTTGAAGAATATTGGCATAATCTCAGCGAGTGAAAATCATGAAAATTGAAAATGATAACTCACAATTAACTATTGAAATGCCAAAAAGAACCGCTCTTGATAGAGAGGATTTTCTTGTAAATGCTAGGAATAAATCTGCAGTAGAATTTATTGATAATTTTTATAAAGAGCCAATTAAGCGTGGTATCTTGATTGGTCCAAAAGGTTGTGGAAAAACTCACCTCGTAAATGTACTTTGTAAAAGTCTAGAAGGAATTAACTGGTCTTTTTTAAGCTCAGAAAATAGAGATATATATAATATTTTTAACGCAAATGATGTTCTTATCATTGAAGATATAAATAATTTTAATTCTAAACAAAAGGAGGATTTTTTATTTCATTCTATTAATCTCTCCAAAGAGTTAAGTAAGGCTTTGTTATTAACTTCGTCTCTAAAAGTATCAAAATTAAATTTCAAAACCTTAGATTTAGTTTCAAGGCTTGAGGCTATGAATACTGCATTTATAGAAGAGCCTGATGACACATTAATGGAGGCTTTAATAATAAAACTATTTAATGATCGTCAACTTTTAGTAAAGCCAAACACAGTAAACTTTCTTATGCAAAGAATTGAGAGATCTTATTTAGGGGTTTCAGAAATTATAGAGCTTATTGATAAAGTTTCTCTTTCACAAAAAAAATCAGTCTCTATAAAATTAATAAAGGCCTTAATAGACTAGGGCTTTATAGTTCCTTTAGCTCTATATTATTATTATTCATTATTATAGCTATTTTACCGTTTTTAAACTCTATAGCTTTCTTACCAAATAATTCATATCTCCAACCCTTTAGTGTCTTTATATCAGCATTATCATCTGCGATTAAGTCTTCTAAATCTTGAGTAGATGCAATGAGTTTTTGAGCAACCTCATATTTTTCAGAAACTGAATTTAAAAGAATTTTTAACAATGAAACTCTACTATTTGTTCCATGAGGTAATTTTCTTTTTTTTGGAAGCTTTGGAAGGTCTTTATCTTTCATAGATAAACCAATCAAAACATTATCAATAATTTCCTCTTTAACCTCTTCTTTTAATCTCAATCCATTTGATAAGGATCGCATACTATTAATTTCATCAATTGATTTGGGTTTTATCGAAGCCAGCTCATAAATAATATCATCTCTTAAAACTCTACCTCTAGGAACATTATTTAATTGAGCTTTTTTTTCTCGCCATAATGCCAGTTGATAAGTTATGGCTCTAGTTTTTATATCATAACTTCTAATTTTTAATCTTTTATAAGCATTTTTTGGACTTACATCGTAAGTATTTTCAGATAGTAAAATTTTTAATTCATCCTCTAACCAATCAGTCCTATCTTTTTCAATAATTTCTTTGTTTAAAATAGGGTATATCTCATAAAGATGCGTCACATCTCCAATAGCATATTTTAATTGTTTTTTTGAAAGTGGTCTTTTCGCCCAATTTGAAAATCTTGATGATTTATCTATTTTCTTGTTAAGAGTTTTATCAACAAGTTTTTCATAACCCACTGACTCACCAAAACCACATACCATAGCAGCTATTTGAGTATCAAAGATTGGTTGAGGAATTTTTCCAGACATTTTGTAAAAAATTTCAATGTCCTGCCTTCCAGAGTGCAAGACTTTTAAAATAGATTTTTTATTTAAAATTTTAATAAACGGCTTTAAATCAATATCATTTTCCAATGGATCAATGATTATTTCTTTATCATGAGTACAAATTTGTATTAAACATAATTTAGACCAATAAGTTTTTTCTCTTATAAATTCT
>CAJWHM010000059.1 GCA_913041125.1 uncultured Bacteroidota bacterium
TACCTAAAACCTGCGTGTCTACCAATTCCACCACGCCCGCATAATTAATAATGATTTCTTATCAGTACATTAAAAGAATATCCAGAGTAATTATTATTTTATTCAAAGAAATACTCAAAAATCCCAACATTCCAAAATTTTCCAAATTTTTTTCCAACATTATTTAATACGCCAATTTTTTTAAAGCCTAAAAGCAAATGAAGTTTCTCAGATGCATTATTAGGTTCAGTTATAAATGCATAAGCTCTATTTAAATGGCACCTATCTATTTTGTTAAAAAGATCTTCCATCAGCAGCTTTCCATAGCCTTTACCAATATAGTTCTCACTAATATAAACACTTGTTTCAATTGAAGATTTATAAGCCTCCTTTTCTCTAAAAGGCCTTGAACTTGCAAAACCAATAAGAATATCATTGTCGTAAGCTACAATGCATTGATACGGACTATCTTTTTTAAAAATTTTAGACCATTCTTTTTTTTCTGATAATGTTTTTTCTTTAATATCAAAAGTAAAAGCTGTTTCCCTTATGTAATAATTATAAAGTAAATTAACATCTTCTATATCCGTATTACTTATATTTCTAATAAAAATATTTTCCATTTTATAAACTCTTTGAAAAAATTGCTTTTAATTTATTAAAGTCGAGGCCTCATCTCCCAATGAAATAATTTTTAATTTTTTATCAGATAAAGAAAGGTGGGTTAAAGACGTATTATCGGGATTAAAAAAAACAACTTTATCACTTTTTCTCAAATGGCTAACTACCGAGTTAATAACTAAATAATGAGTGAAAATAAATGTATCTTTATTTAGTGATAAAAAAAACTTTAAAATATTCTCTCTCCATAAAAAATAATCAATTTTTGAGTCCCTAGATTCTTTATCAGATACAAGTTCATTCCATGTAAGAGGTAAAACCCTTTTAAGCCATACAACCCTTTTTTTTAAATTTTTTATTGGAGACGGTATCTCAACCACTCTATTTTCAATTTTAATTTTCTTGTTATTAATTTTAGAGAATGGTTCGGCTGTTTCTATACACCTATTTAAAGGACTAGAGAAAACATCAAAAGGTTCTTTTGCAATTTGTGATAATTTTAAAGCAATTTTATCAGATTGTTTTTTTCCTGTTAAATCAAGATTAGGGTCCATTGTATCCCAACCTGATGAAGCCTTTCCATGACGAATTAAATAAATATTTATCATTAATTTATGCTTACAATGCTGTAACCATCATCAAATTGTTTAACGCTGCAATCTCTGTTTAAGCATTCTTCATTCATTAATTTATCAAGATCACTATCATTTTTCGTTATTGCAATAAATCTACTATTATTTTTATTAAGCCTGCCTATTATGATTCCCATTTGAGGTCCATCTCTTCCATTTGCAACAGTGTAAGTTTCAATTTTCGCATCTCCCAAAGGATTTTCTTCAACTATTGGCTTTGGAAGATTATCTATATTTTTTTGATAATTATCAGGGTTTTCCCTCTTCCATTCACCCTCAAAAGGTTCACTAGAGTAAAGCCCTATTCCATGCTTAGTAGCAAACCAACCATTTGACGTACAAAGTCCTTTAGAACCTTGGTTTTCTCTAAGTTTATCCATAATTGTGGCAATTGAATGAGTAACATAATTATTCCCTGCCCCACCAAAATATGGAAGTCCTCCTGTAACTGTTAAATTTCTTTTATCATTGAGACCTATTCCTAAAGCCTCCCTTCCAAGTTCAACCATACTAGGAAAGCAAGAATATAGATCTATAAAATCAATTTCATCAATATTCCATTTAGACATTGAAAATGCTTTTTCTCCCATAAGTTTTATTGCCATAGATGAATGCAACTCTGGTCTTTCAGTTACATTCCATACCTCATTTATATCAGCACACCCATGTAAATATATTCTTTTTTCTTTTGGAATTTTAAATTGATTAGCTTTTTCCTCACTCATCATTACTAACGAGGCTGATTGATCAACCTCCATAATTGCATTCATAAATTTTGTATAAGGATATCCAATAT
>CAJWHM010000060.1 GCA_913041125.1 uncultured Bacteroidota bacterium
ATTCATCTATGATTCAGGAAAAGAGAGGAATGTTAAAGAAATGGAATTTCTTACTTGCTACCTCAACATTTATTTTAGTTATTCTTGGTACATTTATTACAAGAAGTGGAGTTATTTCTTCTGTACACTCTTTTACCGCTGAAAATCTTGGACCAATGTTTTTTACATTTCTATCACTTTTAATTCTTTATACTATATTTTGGTTTTTAAGAAGAAAGTCTTACTTAGATACTCCAGATAAAATTGACTCATTTAGCTCAAGAGAGGGTGGATTTCTTTATAATAATTTAATCTTAATTCTGATGTGTTTCACAATTATGTGGGGTACTTTATTTCCAATTTTATCCGAAGCTTGGGATGGTAATAAAATTTATGTTGGAGCATCTTATTTCAATCAGTTGAATATTCCTATAGGACTTGTATTATTATTTTTAATGGGAATTGGACCTTTACTTTCTTGGAAATCTACTTCAAAAAGTGTTTTATTATCGAGATTTAAATTGCCCATGATCTTAAGTTTTTTCTCTGGATTAATTTATATTATTTTGTCAGGATCATTTCAATTGTATGTTTTGGTTGCTATAATGGGAGTATCTTTTACTTTAAGCTCAATTTTAGGCGAATTTTATAAGTCATATAAAAAATATAATAGATCATCTAATTTTTTCAGCTCCGTAATTAAAATGTTTTTAAGTAATAGGCATCAAAATGGAGGATATATAGTTCATATTGGAATTGTTTTATTATTCATTGGGTTTATTGGTAGAGCTTTTGAAGTTGAGAAGGAATTTAGCTTATCACCAGGTGAACAGATTTATTTTTCAAATTATGTTTTCAAATTAAATAGTATTAAAAGTGAAGCACGAGATAATCATTATGCATTTTTAAGCGATATTGATGTAGTTGACAGTGATAATCAATTATTAACAAATCTTAAACCTGAAAAAAGAATTTATTTTTATTGGAATTCAGATCCAGAAAAGAGACAACCTCATAGTGAGTTAGATATTTATAGCACTATTCAAAAGGATATTTACTCAATATTCTCAGCATATGATGCTCAAAAAAATATTGGATACTTTAAAATAATGATTAATCCATTAGTGAATTGGGTATGGATTGGAGGAGTTTTGATGGTTATTGGTTCATTATTTGCTTTTTGGCCTTCAAGGAGACGCAAGTAAATGGAAATATTTAATCAATCATTTATATTCTTTCTTCTTATAGTAGTAATTTTCTATGTATTTTGGCCTTTAATAAAGCACATGAAATAATGTTACAAGTACATAATCTTTCCAAATCTTTTTCAAACACAACAATATTAAAGAATGTTCACTTCAATCTCGAATTGGGAAAAATTTGTGTAATAATTGGAAATAACGGTTCAGGTAAAACAACTTTTCTTAAATGTTTATCAGGATTAATGAATTTTGACTCAGGTTCTATCAATTTTAATTGTCCTAATGGTCATCTTTTTCTTAGTGATAAGTTAAATATCTTTGGAGATCTAACAATCGAAGAAAATTTAAAAGTCGTTGCAACATATTATAATCAAAATTATGATGAACCATCATTCAATGATTCACTTGATAAACTCAATATTAAACAGTTTAAAGACATGCCGTTGAAATTTCTTTCTAGAGGAAATTTGCAGCGTAATAAGCTTTGTATTGCCATGAATTTAAATTGGGATTACCTCCTAATTGACGAACCATTTAGTAATTTAGATAAAGAGGGAATTAAAATTTTTAATAATGTTTTTGAGGATTTTAAATCAAAAAATAAATCTATTATTTATTCTTCTCATCAAAATACAAAACAATCCATTTTTGATAACTCAATTTCAGTAGAAGATTTTAAGGATGAAAAATGATTCTTAAGCTTATAAAAAACGAGTTTTTTTTAGAAAGAAAATCATCATTCAATCTACTTTATATAACTTTTTTTGCAATTTCATGCTTTATGTTTCTACTTTTTTCTTTTCCTGTATCAAAAATTTTTGATACAACAGTTTTTACTGGTTT